>NZ_SZWW01000016.1:0-555944 GCF_005280955.1 Citrobacter sp. wls717 | reverse complement strand
GCTTTGCAGGGACGCTACCTCGCGCCCGGCCCGGTCGCCTGGAGGAATAAACGGAGGGGACCGCGGAGCGGCAATTTTCCCGCCGGGAGCCGGGATTGTTAAGGGTACGGCGATAGTACCCTTAACACGTTCACTGGCGTTCAGTGTACAGAGAAGAGATACGGCTGAGGTGAACGGAACCCTTTCCCTGAAATAGCATGTTTATTACCTACGCCAATACCGTCCTTATCGTTCCGGTTAAATGAACATCTTCCTCTGCGGAATAAAACAAAAAATTATTTTTCCAGACACGATAAAAGCTTACCGACGAGATGATTAAACAATACCCAGTTCGCTACTCTCGTCACTTGATCGCCGTCCTCATTAAAACTACTGTATATAAATACAGTTAAGTGAGAGGCAGATTATTATGTTGTTTTTCCAGCCTGCAAAACGTCGACAAACGAAAAATTTTCCCCTGTTCAGCGACCTTGTGCCCTGTGGTTTTCCTTCTCCGGCGCAGGATTACGTTGAGAAAGGTATCGATCTCAATGACCTGCTGGTACAGCATCCCAGCGCAACCTATTTTGTAAAATCATCGGGTGATTCTATGGTCGGGGCGGGGATCGGTGAGGGTGATTTGCTGATTGTCGACAGCGCCAGAAACCCGGCTCATGGAGACATCGTGATTGCCGCCATTGGGGGAGAGTTCACCGTTAAACGTCTGCAATTGCATCCAATTGTGATGCTCAAGCCAGAGAACAGAACCTACGCGCCCATTATCATCGGCAGCGAGGACTCGCTGGATATCTTTGGCGTTGTGACCTTTATCGTTAAGGCGGCTGGCTGATTATGTTTGCCCTGGTGGATGTTAATTCGTTTTACGCCAGTTGTGAGATGGCATTCCGGCCCGATCTGAAAGACAAACCGGTTGTCGTTCTTTCCAATAACGACGGTTGTGTTATCGCCTGTAGCGCGAAGGCTCGGGCGCTTGGCGTCACAATGGGCGCTCCGTACTTCAAACAGAAAGATCTGTTTCGGCGCTACGGCGTGGTGTGTTTTAGTTCCAACTATGAACTGTATGCGGATATGAGCAGTCGGGTCATGTCTATCCTGGAAGACCTCTCTCCACATGTGGAAAGGTACAGTATTGATGAGGCATTCTGCGATTTGACGGGAGTAAGAAATTGTAGGGATCTGACGGATTTTGGTCTCGAAATCAGGGCCACAATTCTACAGAAAACACGCCTTCAGGTTGGCGTTGGCATCGCCCAGACCAAAACGCTGGCAAAGCTCGCGAATTACGCCGCCAAAAAATGGCCGCAACAGACTCGCGGAGTGGTGGATTTATCAAATATTGACCACCAACGTAAGCTGATGGCCGCACTCCCTGTCGGTGAAGTGTGGGGCGTGGGCCGCCGTATCAGTAAAAAACTGGACGCGATGGGGATTAAAACCGTCCGTGACCTGGCTGATACCGACATTCGCTTTATTCGCAAACACTTCAACGTAGTTCTTGAACGAACCGTACGGGAATTGCGCGGTGAGTCGTGCCTGGCGCTGGAAGAGTTTTCGCCGGTTAAACAGGAAATCGTCTGTTCACGATCGTTTGGTGAAAAACTCACGGATTACAACGCGATGCGTGAGGCGATTTGCACCTATGCCTCACGTGCGGCGGAAAAGCTGCGCGGGGAGCATCAGTTCTGTCGGTTTATCTCTGTGTTTATCAAAACCAGTCCATTTGCCCTGAAGGAACCATATTACGCTAACAGCGCGTCGGTAAAACTGCTGATCCCGACCCAGGACACCCGGGAAATTATGAGTGCGGCAACGCGCAGCCTGGACGCTATCTGGCGAGAGGGGCAACATTATCAAAAAGCGGGTGTGATGTTGGGCGATTTTTTCAGTTCTGGCGTGGCGCAACTGAATCTGTTTGATGGCAACGCCCCACGGAGCAACAGCGCGGAATTAATGATGGTGATTGATCGGCTGAATAAAAAGGGACGTGGGACAATCTGGTTTGCCGGGCAGGGGATTGAACAGCCGTGGCAAATGAAACGAGAGATGCTCTCACCTCGCTATACGACGCGTTTTACTGATTTACTGCGCGTCAGGTGAGTCTTAATACCTGCTGATTCAAATTTTTAATGTATCGATGACGGCTCGCAAGGCAGGTGACACGTTACGGTGCGGGTAATACAGAAATGAACCATCCAGACGCTGACTGTAACGTTGCAGAACCCGGATAAGCGTGCAAAAGAAGTGGATCGCAATCGCATCGGCTTACTTGATATCTGCGGTTGGGGCGGGATGGCATTAAATGACGCAGCAATGGATACACGTGTTAGACCGTTGCGACCAGCGTAAATGCCCCTGTCGTTTATGAATATGCCGCTGCTATACGCCCATGAAATTACTGTTCCTGTGCTGATCTTAATGGGTGAAAAAGCGCACTCACGTTATTTTGCCGAAGACGCTTTTAAGGCCGTTGGTAGTAAAGATAAAGAGCTGGTGGTCGTTCCGGGGGCTAACCGAACTGGAGGCGAGAAGTATTTCGCTAATTATGCCACCCAGAAAAACACTCGACGATTATATCAACAATGAATTCGACCCATCTGACTTGGCTGCAATTTATAACGTGTGTCGCCTGAAGTGTGAGGTGAAATTTAAGAACGCTTGCCACGCCTCTGGTATAGCCATTAAGGGGGGAGTGATGTTACAGCAAACCATTTTGGACGTGTGTTGCGGCCCCCGCATGTTCTGGTTTAACAAACTGGACACCCGCGCCGTGTTCGCAGATACATAGCACAATAAAAAAGCAGGATAATAATCCTGCTTTGATCTGTGGTTTCTTAGTTATTTTCCAGACAGTTTTCTCCAGATACTCTGGCTAATGCCAAAAGCAACAGCTAAGAAAACAAGACCAGACCAACGCTCTATCCCTTGCGCCATCACCAGCATAGCAACTCCGATACATCCAAGAGGAATAGCAGTGATAACAAAAAGAATAATACCCCAAAAAAATTGGCCTGCAGTGGGCTCTTGAGACATGACAACACCTTTAATGAAGGAAACCGTTAACTAACGCGCGATTTTTTATGGTTATTATATAGTTCCATGTAGCACTGAGGCTTCTGTGTTTGCTGTACCTTCCCTGGGCGTGTCTGCTAATTTTACAAAAGTAACTAGTTGTTTCAACTCCTATTTATGGTGGGTGCTATGCTTCCCACGTTTGTCTGCTAAGTCGCGATTAACCAGCCTCTACTCCTGAGTGGGAGTAAATCACGCTGGCGGTTTGAGTGTACAACAGCAAACGATCTGGTTGTTGTGGTCGGCGGCGTGGAATACCCACTAACTCTCACGGTAAACGGCAAAAAACCTGACGCCAACGGGAATGTTATTATCAGCACCGGCACAACTGCTGCTGTAACGGGCGTTCGTCTGGGGACGGTGATTTCCGACTAACCTCATTTTTAGGAATCCGGGGCGCAGATTTTAGGGGCAAAAACGCCCTAGGGGGCATAAATGGGGGCATAGAAAAGACAGCATATGTCCGCATATGGCTGATAGCGACTTAACATAAGTCTATGATATTTAATAATTCTTATATTTTACAAATATGTAAAAATTCTGATAGTATACCCCCCTATAGTATCTGGAGGGCGTATGCCACATTCACCTGAAGATAAAAAACGTATCCTCACCCGTGTTCGCCGTATTCGCGGTCAGGTTGACGCGCTTGAGCGGGCGCTGGAGTCCGGCGAACCGTGCCTTGCGATCCTGCAACAAATTGCCGCTGTACGCGGCGCATCCAATGGCCTGATGGGCGAAATGGTGGAGATCCACCTGAAAGACGAACTGGTCAGCGGCGAGACAACGCCAGACCAGCGAGCCGTGCGTATGGCTGAAATCGGCCATCTTCTTCGCGCTTATCTAAAATAACACCATCACCTCGCAATAATGGGAAGAGACAAATGAAATCACGTGCAGCAGTTGCATTTGGCCCCGGCCAACCGCTAAAAATTGTCGAAATCGACGTCGCACCGCCAAAGAAAGGTGAAGTTCTGGTTAAAATTACCCACACTGGCGTGTGTCATACTGACGCTTTTACGCTCTCAGGCGACGATCCGGAAGGGGTGTTCCCGGCGGTGCTTGGCCATGAAGGCGGCGGTATTGTGGTTGAAGTGGGTGAAGGCGTCACCAGCCTGAAAGCGGGCGACCATGTCATCCCCCTGTACACGGCAGAATGCGGTGAGTGTAAGTTCTGTAAATCAGGGAAAACCAACCTGTGTCAGGCTGTACGCGCCACCCAGGGCAAGGGGTTGATGCCGGATGGCACGACTCGCTTCTCATATAACGGCGAGCCGATTTATCACTATATGGGCACCAGTACCTTCAGTGAATATACCGTTTGCGCGGAGATCTCACTGGCGAAGGTTAACCCGCAGGCTCCGCTGGACAAAGTGTGCCTGCTGGGCTGTGGCGTCACTACCGGGATCGGGGCAGTACATAACACCGCGAAAGTGAAAGAAGGCGATACCGTGGCCGTATTTGGTCTTGGCGGCATCGGCCTGGCGGTGATTCAGGGCGCGGTGCAGGCGAAAGCCGGACGTATTCTGGCCGTTGATACCAATCCGGAGAAATTCAAACTGGCGGGTGAAATGGGCGCGACGGATTTCATCAACCCGAATGATTACGATAAACCGATTCAGGATGTGATTGTTGAGCTTACCGATGGCGGTGTGGACTTCAGCTTTGAATGTATCGGCAACGTTAACGTAATGCGTGCGGCGCTGGAATGCTGCCATAAAGGGTGGGGCGAGAGCATCATCATCGGCGTGGCAGGCGCTGGACAAGAAATCAAAACGCGTCCGTTCCAACTGGTTACCGGGCGAGTCTGGCGCGGTTCGGCGTTTGGCGGCGTGAAAGGGCGCACTCAACTCCCGGGAATGGTCGAAGAAGCGATGAGCGGAAAAATCCAGTTGGATCCGTTTATCACCCATCGCTTACCGCTGGAGCAGATTAACGAAGCATTCGATTTAATGCATCAGGGTAAGTCCATCCGTACCGTTATCCACTTTGGCGATAACTGATTCATTGGCCAGCGGATTTATCCGCTGGCACTTTCCTGAATTTTTTAGAATTATGTTGTGAAAGTGTGACGAATCCGGCGCTTTTTACGGTAAGTAAACCTCACGGATTGCCGATGACTATCTAACGGGCGTGTTTTCACGCATAAACCCTACAAGAGAGTCGACGGTCATGGACAACACAACATCGATGCAGGCCCAGCATAAACTGGGATTTCTGCATCAAATCCGACTGGTTCCGCTGTTTTCCTCCATTCTCGGTGGCATCCTTCTGTTGTTCGCCTTAAGTTCAGGGCTGGCAAGCTATTTTCTTATGCAGGCCGATCGCGATCAGCGCGACGTGACCGACGAGATTCAGGTCAGGATGGGGTTATCTAACAGCTCTAACCACTTACGCACCGCACGTATCAACATGATCCATGCCGGCGCGGCGAGCCGTATTGCCGAAATGGATGACATGAAGGCCAATATCGCCGAGGCGGAAAAACGGATTAAGCAATCGCAGGACGGCTTCAATGCTTATATGTCGCGTACGGTGAAAACGTCTGCTGATGAAGCGTTAGACGCCGAATTAAGCGCCAGTTTCAAAGCCTATACCGACGGTTTACAGCCGATGCTGAAATACGCTAAAAACGGCATGTTTGAAGCGATTATCAACCATGAAAATGAACAGGCCAGACCGCTGGATTCCGCTTACAACAAGGTGCTGCTGAAAGCCATTGAGATTCGTACTGCCAGGGCGAATAACCTTAGCGAGCAGGCGCACCAACGTACGCAACTTGGTATGGCGTTTATGCTCGGCGCATTTGCCCTCGCGTTGGTGCTCACCGTGATGACGTTTATCGTTCTGCGCCGCACCGTTATCCATCCTCTGTTACGTGCAGCCCTGCGCATCGAGCAAATTTCGGCAGGCGACCTGACCATGCCGGAGGAACCGACCGGGCGCAGTGAAATTGGTCGCCTGAGTCGTCATCTGCAAACTATGCAGCATTCGCTGGTGAAAACCGTGGGCACGGTGCGCCAGGGGGCAGAGGAAATTTATCGCGGTACCAGTGAGATTTCTGCAGGGAATACCGATTTGTCCTCACGTACAGAGCAACAGGCCGCGGCGATTGAAGAAACGGCGGCCAGTATGGAAGAGCTAACGGCTACGGTGAAGCAAAACGCTGACAACGCGCACCATGCGAGCAAGCTGGCGGAAGACGCTTCCGGCAAGGCGAGTCGTGGCGGTCAGATGGTTTCTGGCGTGGTGAAAACCATGGGCAATATCTCAGGTAGTTCGAAGAAAATCTCTGAAATCACAGCCGTTATAAACAGCATTGCTTTCCAGACGAATATCCTGGCGTTGAACGCGGCGGTAGAAGCGGCGCGGGCGGGAGAGCAAGGACGCGGGTTTGCCGTGGTCGCCAGTGAGGTACGCACGCTGGCGAGCCGAAGCGCGCAGGCGGCAAAAGAGATTGAGGGGTTGATTAGCGAATCGGTACGACTCATTGACCAGGGATCCGATGAAGTGGTCGCGGCGGGTAATACCATGACGGATATTGTCGATGCGGTAAAACGCGTGACCGATATCATGCTGGAAATTGCGGCGGCCTCTGATGAGCAGAGCCGGGGCATTGTGCAGGTGAGCCAGGCGATTTCGGAGATGGATAAGGTGACGCAGCAAAACGCCTCTCTGGTTGAAGAAGCGTCGGCCGCAGCGGCATCGCTGGAAGAACAGGCGGCACGTTTAACTGAAGCCGTCGGTACATTCCGCTTAAATGGGGGAAGCGCAATAAAGCGCGCTGCTGGTACCAAAATATCGGGCCATTCAAGTCTGCAGGCAGCAACGGTCAGTGATGATAACTGGGAAACGTTTTAACACGCTATAAGGGACCAGATGGTCCCTTAATTTTGGGTATCAAAACGGTATGGTTTTGCGTATCGCGCCAATGAGGATTTGCGCGGCAGAGGAAAGCTGCACGTCTACACGGGTAAGAATGCCAATAGGTTCACCCGCCCCGTGGGTGGGAATCGGCAATGATACCAACGTCGCCTGACGTAAATCTTCCCGGACCGCGCCTGACGGCACAAACCATACATAGTCGTAGTCAACCGTCAGTTGGCGGGAAAGCGATGCTGACAGCGTTTCGATGCAGCCCGGCGGCATTTTGCAGCCCTGGCTTTGCAGCAGTGTCTCCGCGTGCTGACGAGGAGCGGTTCCTTTTGGTGACACCACAACGGGCCATTCCATCACCCGACTCAGCGTGATGGTTTCCTGCAACAACGGGTGGTTAGGCCGCACTACCAGTTTGAGCGACTCAAGAAACAACAGCTCGTAATTCAGACCGACCATTAATTCCGGATCGGCCATCCGACCGATACCGAGATCGATTTCTCCCGATTTTAAACCGGCCAGAATCATGGGATTACTCATGGTGGCAACTTGCAGCGTCGTCTCCATTTGCTGCTTATGGAACGGACCGATTACCGCCGGAAGAATACCCAGCGCAGCGGTGGGTAAGGCCCCAATCCGTACGACGTCAGTCTGCGACTCTTCGCGCTGGTTTAACGCCTGTCCGGCCGTATTGAGCGCGTCCAGTACTCTCACCGCGTGGGTAAGAAACTGCTCGCCGGGCAATGTTAACTGCGCGCCAAGGCGACCGCGTTCAAACAGCCGGGTACCGGTCAGTTGCTCCAGTTCATTCAGTGTTTTGGAGAGGGCCGGCTGGCTCAGATTAAGGGTTTCAGCCGCGCGCCCCAACGTTCCCTGTTGTGCAACGGCGACAAAAGTATGCAGGTGGCGCAAGCGAATGCGCTGATTGAACAGAACATTTTTTTCCATAAGCGATGTTAAAAACAGAGCCGTGTCGGTGACAAGTGAAGTTGTTCGTTTTTGATAACTTGATAGCAAAATATTATTAACATTTATCATGTTTTACTTACAACTTATTTATTTTGCTCATGTTTTGTACAGCCAGGCAGGGGGGTGGGATCATGGAAGGGAATGCACCCAGTCGTTATACTTTGAATATTGTTTGCTTTTGCACCCTTTCTCTCACAAGGCACTGATTAATGATACATGTAGTAGGACACCTTAATCCCGATAGCGATGCTATTTGCACTGCCGCAATGACGGCGCGTTGGCTTACCTTGCGCGGTAAGCAGGCCACGGCATGGCGTCTGGGTGAACCTAACCGCGAAACGCAGTTTATCTTTGCGCAAGCGGGGCTGGCACTTCCTGAACGGCTGACGTTTGAGTTGACCGATCGTGACGTCTGGTTGGTTGATTTCACCGAACCTGCCCAGGGGCCGCAATCGCTGGCAGACAGTAACGTCGTGGGGATTATCGATCACCACCGACTCGGTGGATTAGTCACCCGTCTGCCGCCAGAAGTGTGGGTGAAGCCTGTCGGCAGTAGCGCGACGCTGTTATGGCAACTGATGTCGGAAGATGAGCGTAGCCAGTTATCACCCGCGGAGGCCGTTTTGTTGCTGGGTGCTGTGCTGAGTGACACTGTCACGCTTCGTTCACCCACGACCACCGCTGATGATCGTTTGGCGGTCGATGCGCTGGTTCAAAAGGCCGGTGTAGACCTGGACGCCTTCAGTCGCGACCTGCTGTCTGCCAAAACGAGCGTGGAAGGGATGAGCGCCCGCGAACTCCTGCTGAAAGACATTAAAACCTTCACTATCCAGGGGCATCAGGTCTGTGTGGCGCAGCTTGAACTGTACGCGCTGCAACAGGTTGATACAGTGCTGGATGAATTACGCCAGGAAATGACGCGCTATGCGCAGGAAAAGAATGCCGCACTGGTTGTGCTCATGCTCACCGATATTAATCTGGGCGACACCAGTCTGTGGTTTGCCGGTTCTGAGCTTTCTGACATCCCGCAGCCCTGCAAGGTGGAAGGTATGCTCAGCCGTAAAAAACAGATGCTCCCCTGGCTGGAAAGTCATTTAAAACCACGCCAGTAGGTTCGGTTCGCCGTCTGTATGGGGTGGGAAACTTACGCGGGGTCACACTTTGTAAATTCTTCCCACCGGACTTTGCAGCGTTCTCTACACTCCAGGTAATATTCACTGGAGGCATGACATTATGGCGAACACCATCACGGCAGATGAGATTCGGGAACAATTTTCGCAGGCAATGTCAGCAATGTACCAGCAGGAAGTCCCGCAGTATGGCACGTTGCTGGAACTTGTCGCTGATGTGAATCTGGCGGTACTGGAAAATAATCCGACGCTGCATGAAAAACTGGCTAATGCGGATGAACTGGCCCGGCTAAACGTTGAGCGCCACGGCGCCATCCGGGTGGGCACTGCGCAGGAACTTGCTACGCTGCGCCGGATGTTTGCCATTATGGGCATGTATCCGGTGAGTTACTACGACCTCTCTCAGGCCGGCGTCCCTGTACATTCCACGGCTTTTCGGCCCATCGACGATGCCTCGCTTTCGCGCAACCCGTTTCGGGTATTCACCTCGTTATTACGGCTCGAATTAATCGAGAACGTAGCGCTGCGGCAAAAGGCTGCGGAGATCCTTGCAAAACGCGACATTTTCACTCGTCGTTGTCATGAACTGCTGGATGAGTTTGATGCGCAGGGCAGTTTTACGCCTGAGCAGGCGCAGGAGTTTGTCCATGAAGCACTGGAAACCTTCCGCTGGCATCAGCACGCCACGGTAGATGAAGCGACCTATCATGCATTACACAACGAACACCGGCTGATTGCTGATGTGGTGTGTTTCCCTGGTTGTCACATCAACCATCTGACGCCGCGCACGCTGGATATTGACCGGGTACAGTCCATGATGCCGGAATGCGGCATAGAGCCGAAAATATTGATTGAAGGGCCGCCGCGCCGTGAGGTGCCGATTTTATTACGTCAGACCAGTTTCAAAGCGCTGGAAGAACCGGTGCTGTTTGCCGGTGAAATGCGCGGCACTCACACGGCGCGTTTTGGCGAGATTGAACAGCGCGGCGTAGCGCTCACGCCGAAAGGCAGAGCCTTGTATGACGAACTGTTGAATAAAGCGGGAACGGGAAAAGACAATCTGACGCACCAGCTGCATCTTCAGGAGGTATTCAAGGCATTCCCGGATAGCGAGTTTCTGCTGCGCCAACAGGGTCTCGCCTGGTTTCGTTATCGACTGACGCCATCAGGTGAAGCGCATCGCCAGGCCATTCGCCCGGATGACGATCCGCAACCGCTCATTGAGCGCGGCTGGCTGGTTGCGCAACCTATCACCTACGAAGATTTCTTACCGGTTAGCGCAGCAGGGATTTTCCAGTCAAATTTGGGTAATGAAACTCAGGCTCGCAGCCATGGGAATTCCAGTCGCGACGCGTTTGAAGAGGCACTGGGTTGCAAGGTATATGACGAATTTATGCTGTATCAGGAGGCTGAAGAGCGAAGTAAACGGCGGTGTGGTTTACTTTAACAGAATTTACACGGGATTCAGTCTGTTCCCATCGACATAAAATATTTTCGATTTTGTACAGATAATCGGCGACCAACAATTGGATTATTAATGAATTTTGTCTAGAGTGAGCGGTCAGAAATGTGCACTCTCTTGCCGCAGATTTTGACCGGCGCGGGACCATTTACACGACCAGAAGGACTCACTTTCAGGCATGAATCGCAGACGATTTATTAAAGGTTCAATGGCAATGGCCGCCGTGTGCGGAACCAGTGGTATTGCATCACTCTTTTCCCGCGCCGCCTTTGCGGCAGAGTCTGACATTGCAGACGGAAAAACCGTACGTTTTGATTTTTCCGTTCTGCAATCGATGGCCCACGACTTAGCACAGAAACCCTGGGGCGGCGAGCCGCGTGCGTTACCCGACACGCTGGCGAAATTGACGCCGCAGGCCTACAACAGCATTCAATATGACGCAGAGCAGTCTCTGTGGAACAATGTTGAAAATCGTCAGCTTGATGCGCAGTTCTTCCATGTGGGAATGGGATTCCGCCGCCGGGTTCGCATGTTCTCGGTCGATGACAGTACGCATATGGCGCGTGAAATCCACTTCCGTCCGGAGTTGTTTAAATACAACGACGCGGGTGTGGATACCAAACAACTGGAAGGGCAAACTGACCTCGGGTTCGCGGGTTTCCGCGTATTTAAAGCGCCAGAACTGGCTCGTCGTGATGTGGTTTCTTTCCTCGGCGCCAGCTACTTCCGCGCAGTGGATGACACCTACCAGTACGGTTTATCGGCGCGTGGTCTGGCGGTAGATACCTATACCGACAGCAAAGAAGAGTTTCCTGATTTCACCGCTTTCTGGTTCGAAACGGTTAAACCGGGCGCGACCTCCTTTACCGTGTATGCGCTACTCGATAGCCCAAGCGTAACAGGTGCCTTTAAGTTCGTGATCCACTGCGAGAAAACGCAGGTGATCATGGATGTACAAAACCATATCTACGCGCGTAAAGACATCAAGCAGCTCGGCATTGCGCCGATGACCAGCATGTTCAGCTGCGGCAACAATGAACGCCGGATGTGCGACACCATTCACCCGCAGATTCATGACTCCGATCGTCTGGCGATGTGGCGGGGCAACGGCGAGTGGATCTGCCGTCCGCTGAATAACCCGCAAAAACTGCAGTTCAATGCCTATACCGATAACAACCCGAAAGGGTTTGGTTTACTGCAGCTCGATCGCGACTTCTCTCATTACCAGGACATCATGGGCTGGTATAACAAGCGTCCGAGCCTGTGGGTCGAACCGCGTAACCAGTGGGGCAAGGGGACCATCGGCCTGATGGAGATCCCGACGACTGGCGAAACGCTGGATAACGTCGTCTGCTTCTGGCAGCCGGAGAAGTCGATTAAAGCCGGCGATGAGCTGGAATTTAAATATCGTCTGTACTGGAGCGCGCAGCCGCCGGTACGTTCGCCGTTGGCTCGCGTGATGGCGACCCGTACAGGCATGGGCGGCTTCCCGGAAGGATGGGCGCCGGGCGAGCACTACCCGGAGAAATGGGCGCGTCGTTTTGCCGTTGACTTCGTCGGTGGCGATCTGAAAGCCGCTGCGCCGAAAGGCATTGAGCCGGTGATAACGCTCTCCAGCGGTGAAGCAAAACAAATTGAGATCCTCTACGTGGAGCCTATCGACGGCTACCGTATCCAGTTTGACTGGTATCCGACGTCTGACTCAACCGACCCGGTAGATATGCGTATGTTCCTGCGTTGCCAGGGCGACGCCATCAGCGAAACCTGGCTGTATCAGTACTTCCCGCCAGCGCCGGATAAACGTCAGTACGTTGACGACCGTGAGATGCGTTAATCACTCCTTTTACGGCTCTCCTGAGGGGGAGCCGTATCTGCAATCTTTCTGAAAATAGTCTGTACGCTATTTACTCGATCCTGTTCGCATTTTTCTGTATGGGAAATGGGTACTCTGGAGCTGTGTATTTCTTATACACGTTCTTGTCCACTAACAGGGAGAAAGTATGTTTCCAGAATACAGAGACCTTATTTCCCGACTGAAAACCGAGAACCCTCGCTTTCTGTCCTTATTCGAAAAACACAACAGCCTTGATCATGAGATCTCCAGACTGGAAGGTGCGGATGGTCGGGGGTATAGTTTGGACATTGTTCGCCTTAAGAAACAGAAACTCCACCTGAAGGAAGATCTGCTCAAAATTTTGCAAAAAGAGAGTGTCGGTGAGAGCTAAGTAAAACAGCGCTTGCTGTGTAAAAGGGCTTCCAAAAGGGAAGCCCTTCCTGTTTTATGATGAGCAGAATTAGCTGCTTAACGATCGTAACGGAAAGAAAATGCCAGAAGTGATAACCATTAATGATTCGCTGGAACTGCGTGCCGTCGAAGAACAACACGTCACCCCTCTGCATCAGTTGGTGCTGAAAAATAAAACCTGGCTCCAGCAGTCGCTGAACTGGCCGCAGTTTGTCGAATCCGAGGACGACACGCGCAAAAACGTGCAGGGAAATATGATGTTGCACCAGCGCGGCTACGCCAAAATGTTCCTGATTTTTGCACAACAGAATCTGGTGGGTGTCATCGCGTTTAACCAGATAGAGCCGCTGAACAAAGCAGCCTATATTGGTTACTGGCTGGATGAAGCTCACCAGGGTAAGGGCATTATGTCCCTGGCGCTACAGGCATTGATTCATCATTATGCGCAGCGCCAGGAAATTCGCCGCTTTGTGATTAAATGCCGCGTAGAAAACGTTGAGAGCAACCGGGTGGCATTGCGCAATGGCTTCCAACTGGAAGGATGTTTACGACAAGCAGAGTTCCTCAATGGCGATTACTATGATGTGAATCTCTATGCCCGCATCATTGATAGTCCCTCAGAATAAGCCTGCGATAGGTGTGCGCGTAATGCGCTGCTCACCATTGATCACCTTCGGCCCGCGCAGATGAATAGCATCGCCATCAAATGCTTCAATGTGCGCCTGGCCGGTTATCTCAATGTGATTCTCGACCAACACTTCTCCAAGAACGCAGGCGTGACCTTCAACCAGGATGTGATCGTCAAGCTGGATTGGTCCGCCGCGTAATGTAGCATGTCCCCCGACCAACACATGGTGCTTCAGCACGCAATTACCCTCGACTACCGCGTGTTCTGCCACCTGTGAGCTGTAGCGCAGGGTAGGAATAGCATCTTCATCGGTTCCGGCGATGACGCGCGCATGCCCGTAGACTTTGGCGCAATCGCAAATCCATACATTATTCTCTTCATTACCTTCCACCTGGGCAAAATCAAAAACTTCCGCCCGATGTTCAATAAAGGCGTAGTTGATTTTCGCATCGCCATAGATCTGCGCCTGATGCACTACGCGTGAGTTGCTGATGGTCGCCCGATCGTAAATCTGCAGCAACTGGTCGTTTTCAACAGTGAGTCCCCTGGCGGCAATGATTTCGGATCCACATACAACGCGTGCATTACCCCAGAGAAGGCACTCGCCGCGAATAACCGAATCCTGTATCGTGACGTTGTCACGTAATTGTGCGTAATGGCTGATTTCTGCCCGGTCAATCCACACGGCATCGCCTATTTGCGCGCCATCTCTGACGACACTTGCCTGAGTAACCCGGGCGTTTCCGGTTATCGATGCGCCGGAAAATGCGAGCGCATTTTCATCGTAAATCCAGCAATCACCGCTTTGCGACAAGACGCTTTCGTCATCAATCCAGCCGCCAGGCGTACCGGCGGTAACATCATTAAAATCAATGAGCGCAATGATTTGGCGTAGTAATACGCTTTTTTTATTGCCATTATCCTGGTAACTAAAGGAGCGAAGCTCATCGCTGAGTCGATATTTGGTCATTGCTCATTTCCATGTTGCGCACCTTAGTTAAACGTAGCAAAGTTTTCCGTACTGGCTAAACCCGCTGAAATTCCATAAAATGCATTTCAAATATACTTTAAAAAATAAACAAAATGAGTAAGAGCAAACAGAGTGAACGGGTCCTCAATCTTCCGGCCGGTTATTTTGGCATGGTACTGGGGACTATCGGGATGGGATTCGCCTGGCGCTATGCCAGCCAGATTTGGCCGGTGAGCCACTGGATTGGCGACGGTTTAGTGATTCTCGCCATGGCCATTTGGGGGCTGCTGACGCTGGCTTTTATGTATCGCTTGCTGCACTTCCCGCACAGCGTACTGGCTGAAATTCGTCACCCGGTGATGAGTAGCTTTGTCAGTCTGTTTCCGGCCACAACCATGCTGGTAGCAATTGGTTTTGTTCCCTGGTATCGACCGCTGGCGATCGGGTTATTCAGCATTGGCGTGGTGATACAGCTGGCGTACGCGGCCTGGCAAACGGCAGGATTATGGCGTGGAGCGCATCCAGAGGAAGCCACCACGCCGGGTCTGTATCTGCCGACCGTCGCCAATAACTTTATCAGCGCAATGGCCTGTGGTGCGCTTGGTTTCAATGATGCCGGAATGGTGTTTTTGGGGGCAGGCGTATTTTCCTGGCTCAGCCTGGAACCGGTGATCCTGCAACGTTTACGTAGCTGCGGGGAACTGCCAGCGGTCTTACGGACTTCGCTTGGCATTCAACTGGCGCCCGCGCTGGTCGCTTGCAGCGCCTGGCTTAGCGTCAACGGCGGTGAGGGGGATACGTTAGCCAAAATGCTGTTCGGCTATGGTCTGCTGCAACTTCTGTTTATGCTGCGTCTCATGCCATGGTACCTGTCGCAACCATTTAATGCCTCGTTCTGGAGCTTCTCGTTTGGCGTGTCGGCCCTGGCGACGACGGGCCTGCATCTGGGACACGGCAGCGAATCAGGATTTTTTCATACGCTGTCTATCCCTCTGTTTATTTTTACCAATTTTATCATTGCATTATTACTGATACGTACGCTTGCTTTGCTGCTGCAGGGAAAGCTGCTTATCCGCACAGAACGTGCAGCACTACTGAAATCTGAGGATAAATGATGACTCATTGCGACGAAAACTACTTTACTGAGAAATACGATTTAACCCGTACGCATTCCGATGTTGTTGAAGCGGCAAAAGTGGTCGCGCCAGGTAAAACATTAGATCTGGGCTGCGGTAATGGTCGTAACAGCCTGTACCTTGCGGCAAACGGCTATGACGTTACCGCATGGGATAAAAACCCCATGAGCATAGCGAACCTTGAGCGCATTAAAGCGGCGGAAGGGCTGACCAACCTGCATGCGCAAGTCGCGGATCTTAACGCCTTACGCTTTGATGGCGAATATGATTTTATTCTTTCTACCGTTGTGCTGATGTTCCTTGAGGCTAAAACTATCCCGGGACTGATAGATAATATGCAGCGCTGCACTAAGCCAGGCGGATATAATTTAATCGTTGCGGCAATGGACACTGATGATTTCCCGTGCACGGTTGGTTTTCCGTTTGCGTTTAAAGCGGGTGAATTACGCAACTATTACAGCGGGTGGGATCTGCTGAAATACAACGAAGACGTGGGTGAACTTCATCGTACGGATGAAAATGGTAATCGCATTAAACTGCGCTTTGCCACTATGCTGGCACGCAAAACTGTCTGAAGCTCCTGTCTGGGTTAACTCTCTCTGCGTTCAGCATTTTTTATGTTGAGCGCAAAGATAAAATTGTGCGGTCCTTACCATTTTTAGTGCATCCAAAATGAATCTGTTTTGCTATTCTTTTTAGGCATCATTGCGAAAACTAAAGGGATCGTTTCATGCGTACTCATACTTTATTTAAAGTTGCAGTGCTTACTGGCTTGTTGGCATTATCCGGCTGTGCGTCAAAAGTGACCGAACCGGATAAATATTCTGGGTTTTTAAAAAATTACTCTGATCTGAAGGAAACAAAATCGGCAACCGGACAAACGGTACTCCGTTGGGTTGACCCGAACTACAACGAATCCAAATATGACAACATTGTATATAACCCGGTAACGTATTATCCGGTTCCTAAACCTACAACGCAGGTAGGGCAGAAGGTTCTTGATCAACTACTGACCTACACCAATACACAGTTGAAATCCGCAATCAGTAAACGTAAACCCCTGGTGACTACCCCTGGGCCACGTAGCCTGATTTTCCGCGGGGCAATTACCGGTGTAGCGACCAGTAAAGAAGGGCTGCAGTTCTACGAAGTGATCCCGGTTGCGCTGCTGGTTGCGGGAACGCAAATGGCAACGGGCCACCGTACCATGGATACCAACCTCTACTTCGAGGGTGAGTTGATTGATGCGGCGACCAATAAACCGGTCATTAAAGTTGTACGTAAGGGTGAAGGTAAAGATCTGAACAACGAAAGCACGCCGATGGCGTTCGAAACGTTGAAGAAAGTTGTTGATGACATGGCGACTGATGCTTCCATGTTTGACGTGAACAAAAAAACACAATAATAATGATGAACGCACCATCTAAGGATGGTGCGTTTTTTTTATGCCGTTCGGCGACGATATACGAGCTTACCCATCAGCGCTTCTGGTCGGGCAAACATCACCAGGTTCCCCAGCAAAATCAATACTAATCCCACAATCGCATTTACCTGCCAGATATACCCTTCATACAATGTTGACAGCGTCAGTGCGACCAGAGGAAAAAGCAGCGTACTGTATGCGGCCTTACTGGGACCAATGCGACCGACCAGTGTGAAATAGGCGCCAAAGGCAATCACCGAACCAAAAATAGCCAGGTACAGCAGTGCGCTAAGATAGCTGAAAGTCCACTGCGGAGTGAAGTCATCGCCACGCACCAGCGCAATAGCGGCGATCAGCAATGTACCGTACAACATGGCCCAGCTATTGGTGGTCAATACTTCCAGCCCTTTTTTCTGATGGCGCAGACTTATCATGTTGCCCAATGAAAAACCAAAGGTTCCCAGAGCGCTTAAGCCGATGCCCAGCAGAAGTGAATGGTTGAACCCACTGTTGAGTAAGTCCTGCCAGAACAGGGTGACAATGCCAGTCAGACCGAGACCGGCGGCAATATAAAAGCGCATCGGCGGTTTTTGGCCGAAAAACAGAAAACTATTGACCGCATTGAACAGGACGGCCATCGAGAAAATCACCGATTCAAGGCCCGTGTTAATCCACGCCGCAGCCGTATAAAAACACCAAAAGTTAAAGCAAAAAACGCATCCGCCTTGTAACAGACAAAACAGATGGTCACGACCAGATAGTTTGCGTAATTTACCGCTAACCAACAGGATTATTATCATTACCGAGCTGGCAACGGCAAAGCGCCAAAAGATAGAAACCGGCGCTGAAACCGGTCCTTGTTGCAGATAAATGGCAATCCATGTCGTTCCCCAAATCACAACCACCAGGCAATACAATAGCGCGTTCATACAACTCTCTCTTTTTGGTCTTCAGGCGCACACTGTGTCACGTTGGGTAGCAGGGGGCTTTCATCAGATTGCGGTGGACTTGCAAAATCTTGCGCTTTTTTTCGCGCAAATGTGAAAAGGAAGCTGTTAACAATATGTAGCTGATATAGACTGAAAGCCTGCTAACTTATTTTGAATGTGATGGTATGTCTCAGCCCTACGGTGCCTTTGAAAACTTACGCAAACACAATGCCGTGCTGCACGAGTCGGTTGCGTTACATTCAGGGATCCAACTGGCGGCCTGGTCAAATAAGCGTGATACCATTACCCAGTATTGCGATCACCATACCCTCAGCTTATACATCGCCGATGGTTACGAGAGTTACCACAAGACGGCCGGCGGCTGGAAGAATGGCGGTGGGCCGGACCGTTTTTGCCTGATGCCGAAAGAGAGCGAATCCAGTTGGGATATTCGTGACGATCTTTCCTTTGTTCATCTCTATTGTACGGACGGCCATTTGCGCGAAGTGGGTGAAAAAGTCTGGGACAAAAGCCCTTATAGCTTCACGCTGGATGAGCATACGTTTGGCAGCGATCCGGGGATAACAGCGGTTTATCGTCAGTTTTTACTCGGGAATGACTGGCAACAACCGGCCAACCATCTCACGCTCAGCGCCGCGTCTTCGCTACTGCTCACGCATCTGATCCAGCATTACAGCAACGTCCAATGGCAGTTGCCCGTTGTCACCGGGGGACTTGCGCCTGCCACATTGCGCAATGTGCTGGCCTACATAGAAGCGCATCTGGCATACCCCATTACCCTGAGCGATTTGGCAAGTGAGGCGGCGCTGAGTGAGTTCCATTTTGCCAGAATGTTTCGCCAGTCAATGAATATGGCGCCGCATCAGTACGTTATGCAACGACGTATGGTATTAGCCCAGCATCTGGTCTGTCATTCTTCCCGCAGTTTGTCGGATATTGCGATGGCTTGCGGGTTCAGTTCAGCGAGCCATTTCAGCAACCGGTTTAAGCAGGTGACGGGTAAAACGCCAACGCAGTTACGTGCGGCGAAATAAAGCAAAAACCGCGTAGCACACACCTCCGGCGATCAGCCCCCAAAATGCAGACCCAACCCCCCATAGCGTCAGGCCACTGGCAGTGACCAGAAAAGTAATGATAGCCGCATCACGCTCGGATTCATGATGTAATGCCTGGTATAAGCTGCCGCTAATCGTGCCAAGCAGCGCCAGGCCCGCCAGCATTTGGATCCAGCTTACGGGCAAGGCCGCCATCAGTCCGGTGACCGAACCGCCAAAAACCCCTGCCAAAAGATAGAAGACACCCGCCGCCGCCGCGGCAAGCCAACGTCGCTTTGCATCAGGATGCGCTTCGGGACTTTGGCAAATTGCCGCGGTTATGGCGGCAATGCAAATGGAATAGACGCCAAAAGGGGAAAACAGCAGCGCCAGCAGACCGGTAAAAACAATCAACGGTGAAACGGGTAACGCATAACCTGACGCCTTCATGGTGGCGATACCAGGAGCATTTTGTGAGGCCATGGTGACCAGAAACAGCGGCAGTGCGATGCTAATGCTGTGGGCAAATGAAAACTGCGGGGCGATAAACTCAGGTAACACTGGAGATAAACTTACCTCATTAGTGACAATGTCACCTTTTATCAGCGCGATGATTATACCTATCAGCATCGCGGCGATTGTCGCATACCGTGGGGCAATGACTTTAAACGCTAACCATGCCACCAGCATGCTACCGCATAAGATAAGCTCACTATTAAGGCTACTGAACGCCTGCAGGCCAAAGCGTAGCAGGATCCCGGCCAGCATGGCTGACGCCAGCGAGTGGGGGATTATTTTCATCAGTCGGGCAAAGAGTCCGGTTACGCCGCACAGCACAATTAAGGCGTTAGCCACGATGAAAATACCGATCGCGTCCTGAATCGTTACCCCTTGCAGGCCCGTAACCAGCAGTGCGGCGCCGGGCGTTGACCATGCAGTGAGAACAGGGGCGCGATACCATAATGTCAGCGCCAGCGTACTAACGCCCATCGCTATTCCCAGCGCGGTCATCCAACCCGCAATTTGCCCTGTCGTCGCACCTGCGGCCAGCGCCGCTTGCCAGATAATGGCTGCCGAACTGGCATAACCGACCAGCACCGCGACAAAACCTGATAGCACGGTAGGCAGAGGGATTGAAAATGTGCGCATAGCAACTCCGTGTGCGTTATAACGGTCAGTCACTGTAGCACTGTGCGTTATAGCGTACAAGTGCTAAGCTGTAGCCTTGAGAAGGAAGGGCGAAGGAGGAGAAATATGGATAACTTAACTCACTATCTGGCGACGACGCTCAGAACGCTGCGCCACCAGCGGGAATGGAGTCTCTCGCGTCTGGCGGAGGAAACCGGCGTGTCAAAAGCGATGCTGGGGCAGATTGAGCGCAATGAATCCAGCCCTACAGTGGCGACATTGTGGAAAATCGCCACCGGGCTGAATGTCCCATTTTCAACGTTTATTTCGCCTCCTGAGTCAGACGGCACGCCGTCTTTCGATCCCCAACACCAGGCGATGGTCGTCACGCCGCTGTTCCCATGGGATCCTCAGTTGTGTTTCGATCACTTTTCGATACTGCTGGCGCCCGGCGCGCTTAGTGAATCCACGCCACACGAAAGCGGTGTTATAGAGCACGTAGTGGTGATTAGTGGACTGCTGGATATGTGCATTGATGGTCTATGGCGTACCATTAAAGCCGGTGAAGGTGTCCGTTTTGCCGGCGATACGGCCCATAGTTACCGTAACAGCGGTGAACAAACGGTTCACTTTCATTCGCTGATCCATTACCCGCGCAGTTGATCGGGAAAACTATTCCGAAATGCCGCGCTTGTGACTACAATAGCCGCCATTTTTACCGCTTGTGGATGGTAACAACTGTATGCGCCAGCAACCTCATCACCTTGAATTGTTAAGTCCGGCTCGGGATACCGCCATTGCGCGCGAAGCCATTCTGCACGGCGCAGACGCCGTTTACATTGGCGGACCGGGATTTGGCGCGCGTCATAACGCCAGCAACAGCCTGAAAGATATCGCCGAACTGGTGCCATTCGCTCATCGCTTCGGGGCGAAAATCTTTGTGACGCTGAATACGATTTTGCACGATGATGAACTGGAGCCCGCACAGCGATTAATTACCGATCTGTACCAGACCGGTGTTGATGCTCTGATTGTGCAGGATATGGGGATTCTGGAGCTGGATATTCCCCCCATTGAGCTGCATGCCAGCACGCAGTGTGATATTCGCAGCGTCGAGAAGGCGAAGTTTCTGTCTGATGTCGGATTTACCCAGATTGTCCTGGCGCGGGAACTGAGCCTTGAGCAAATTAACGCCATCCACCAGGCCACGGACGCGACCATTGAATTTTTCATTCACGGTGCGTTGTGCGTTGCCTATTCAGGTCAGTGTTATATTTCACATGCGCAAACCGGACGTAGCGCTAACCGCGGCGACTGTTCCCAGGCTTGCCGTCTGCCGTATACCCTGAAAGACGATCAGGGGCGCGTGGTGTCCTATGAAAAACACCTGCTGTCGATGAAAGATAACGATCAGACCGCCAACCTGGGCGCGTTGATTGATGCAGGCGTGCGCTCTTTCAAAATCGAAGGGCGCTACAAAGACATGAGCTATGTGAAGAATATTACCGCGCATTATCGTCAGATGCTCGACGCCATCATTGAAGAGCGCGGCGACCTTGCCCGTTCATCAGCCGGACGCACCGAACATTTCTTTACCCCCTCCACGGAAAAAACCTTCCATCGCGGTAGCACCGATTATTTTGTCAATGCGCGTAAGGGCGATATCGGCGCGTTTGACTCGCCAAAATTCATTGGTCTGCCGGTTGGTGAAGTCCTGAAGGTCGCGAAAGATCATCTGGATGTTGAGGTCACCGAGCCGCTGGCGAACGGCGATGGTCTGAACGTATTAATCAAGCGTGAGGTGGTTGGTTTCCGTGCCAATACCGTTGAAAAAACGGGGCACAATCGATATCGGGTGTGGCCGAATGAAATGCCAGCCGATTTGCACAAAGTGCGTGCGCATCATCCGCTGAACCGTAATCTCGATCATAACTGGCAGCAGGCGTTAACCAAAACCTCCAGCGAACGTCGTATCGCGGTTGATATTGAACTGGGCGGCTGGCAGGAGCAGTTGATCCTGACGCTCACCAGTGAAGAGGGGGTGAGCATCACGCATACGCTGGACGGCCACTTTGACGAAGCGAACAATGCGGAAAAAGCGTTAAGCAACCTGCAGGATGGTCTGGCCAAACTTGGACAAACGCTTTATTACGCCCGCGATATTCAGGTTAATCTCCCGGGGGCGCTGTTTGTGCCAAACGGTCAACTCAATCAACTGCGACGTGAAGCTGTCGACATGCTGGATGCGGCGCGTTTGCAAAACTATCAGCGCGGCAGTCGCAAACCGGTGTCACAGCCGGCGCCGGTGTATCCACAAACGCATCTGAGCTTCCTGGCAAACGTCTACAACCATAAAGCGCGTGAGTTTTATCACCGTTATGGCGTTCAGTTGATTGATGCGGCCTATGAAGCGCATGAAGAAAAGGGCGATGTGCCGGTGATGATCACCAAACATTGTCTGCGTTTTGCGTTTAACCTGTGTCCGAAACAGGCGAAAGGAAACATCAAGAGCTGGAAAGCGACACCGATGCAGTTGGTAAACGGCGATGAAGTTCTGACGCTGAAATTTGATTGCCGACCGTGCGAAATGCATGTAATCGGCAAGATGAAACATCATATTCTGAAAATGCCGTTGCCGGGCAGCATCGTCGCTTCCGTCAGTCCCGAAGAACTGATGAAAACATTGCCAAAGCGTAAACCTTAACCCTGGTGAGTATCGGGTTTGCGTGATTTTTGCCAGTAATGATGTTCGCGAAGATCGGCGGCGGATTCTTCCGCCGTCACGCGCAGTTCATCGCTGTCGGCGGTGTGCCGTAATACGTGATCGGCATCCTGCACCTGAAGATACTCATGTCCCTGATTGGTTGCGAGAAGTTGACCCGAAAAAAGCGCGCTGGCCAGCAATAACACCGTTAACCCTTTCTTAAACATCATGAACCCTCTGGTACGTTAGCAGCGGAAGTGGCGATAATTTCGCCAGGTGACTATTCAATATTTTAATCGGGGAAATGGCAATCTCTGTTTTGCCAATGAGATGTTTTTTGCATTTTTGTTTGGTCAACGTTGGGATTTGTTACAACCGGGTAGTATTGCTCTGCCCGGTTGTTTTCAGGGAGGGAATCAGGACTTAAAGCCAGCAGCCGTCATCAGTAAACGAAAGAACATACCGACGGCGGCCAGGGCCAGCACGCTGCCGCCCCAGAGGATCACCAGCCACATCAGGCGTTTCCAGATTGATTGTTGCATCAATGATACCCCTCACCATGTTGAACTTTGCCGCGGAAAACGTAGTAGCTCCAGAAGGTATACACCAGGATTATCGGGATAATCAGTAGTGCGCCAACCAACATAAAGCCCTGACTTTGCGCAGGCGCTGCCGCCTGCCAGAGCGTAATGGATGGCGGAATGATATGCGGCCATATGCTGATCCCCAGACCGCTGAACCCAAGGAAGATCAATCCCAGCGTCAAAACAAAGGGCAGTGCATGGCTGTGCTGTTGGTCCAGCGAGCGCCACAACCACATGCTGATCAACACCACCAGCAGCGGAACCGGCATCAGGTACCACAGGTTAGGCAGGCTAAACCAGCGCTCGGCAATCGCACTGTGCGCCAGCGGCGTCCATAGGCTGATAATGGCGATAACAACCAGCATCGCCAGCAGCAGTTTTTTGGCCACGCGGCGCATTTTATCCTGCAACGGATTTTCGCTTTTCATCACCAGCCATGTGGCCCCCAGCAGGGCGTAAGCCACGACCAGGCCAACACCGCAGAACAGCGTGAACGGGGTCAGCCAGTCGAAAGGGCCGCCGCTGTAGCTGCGTCCGGTGACAGAAAATCCGTTAAGCACTGCACCTACTACGATGCCCTGAGTGAATGTCGCCAGAATTGAACCGCCGAGAAAAGCTTTATCCCAGAATGGTCGATGTGCCGGCGTGGCATTGAAGCGAAACTCAAAAGCGACGCCGCGAAAAATCAGGCCGAGCAGCATCAGGGTGAGCGGGATCGTCAGCGCATCGACAATCACCGCATAGGCCAGGGGGAAAGCGCCGAATAGTCCGGCTCCGCCCAGTACCAGCCACGTTTCATTGCCGTCCCACACGGGGGCGACGCTATTCACCATCACATCACGGTCATCCGCATCCTGAATAGCAGGAAATAAAATGCCGATACCGAGATCGAAACCGTCCATCACGATATACATCAACGTGGCGAACACGATAATGACAAACCAGATAACTGATAAATCGATACCCATTAGCGGTGAGCCTCCGGTTGAGAATCGAGAACTGCAGCAGAAAGCGGTCGTGCAGGCGTGCCGGATGGCGGCGTTGACGGA
Organism: Citrobacter sp. wls717; assembly: GCF_005280955.1. Classification (NCBI taxonomy): domain Bacteria; kingdom Pseudomonadati; phylum Pseudomonadota; class Gammaproteobacteria; order Enterobacterales; family Enterobacteriaceae; genus Citrobacter; species Citrobacter sp. wls717. The sequence continues at coordinate 531,587 of NZ_SZWW01000016.1, read as the reverse complement.
TCATGTTCCTGTGGCCCTTTACGGATCAGGCGGATCATGTAGCTGTAACCGACGCCAAATACGGAGCTGTACACCACAAAGAATGACAGCAAGCTGATGCTCATATGTAAATCGCCATGCGCGGAAACTGCATCCGCGGTACGTTGCAGACCGTAGACCACCCAAGGTTGACGGCCAACTTCAGTGGTTACCCAGCCAGCCAGAATGGCAATCAGACCGGAGGGCCCCATCCATAATGCAAAACGCAGGAAAGGACGTGAGGTGTATAGCCGCTGCTTGTAACGTAGCCGCAGGGCGATCGCGCCCAGCAGGATCATCAGCATGCCTAGCCCTGCCATAATGCGAAACGACCAGAACACCATGGTTGAATTGGGCCGGTCTTCTTTAGGAAACTCTTTCAGGGCCGGGACTTGTTTATCCAGACTGTGGGTCAGGATCAGACTGCCCAGCGCCGGGATTTCCAGTCCATAGCGGGTACGCTCCTGTTCCATGTCCGGCCAGCCGAACAGCAATAGCGGAGTGGGTTCACCGGGCGGATTTTCCCAGTGTCCTTCAATCGCCGCAATTTTTGCCGGCTGGTGTTTCAGCGTATTCAAACCGTGCATATCACCAATCAATGCCTGGAGCGGGGCGACGATTAATGTCATCCACAGCGCCATCGAAAACATAGCGCGAATAGCCGGCGTATTGTTTCCGCGCAGCAAATGCCACGCCGCAGAAGCGGCGACAAATAACGCGCTGCTGAGGAAGGCGGCAACGGACATATGCAGCAAACGATAAGGGAATGAAGGATTGAAAATAACGGCGAACCAGTCGACGGGAACAACCTGACCATTAACGATTTCATAGCCTTGCGGCGTCTGCATCCAACTGTTGGAGGCGAGGATCCAGAAGGTAGAAATAATGGTACCCAACGCAACCATACAGGTCGCGAAGAAGTGCAGGCCTGGCCCCACGCGATTCCAGCCGAACAGCATTACGCCCAGGAAACCCGCTTCGAGGAAAAAGGCGGTTAACACTTCATAGGTCAGCAGCGGTCCGGTGATGCTCCCGGCGAACTCGGAAAAACCACTCCAGTTGGTGCCGAATTGATAGGCCATCACCAGCCCGGAAACCACGCCCATACCAAAGTTTACGGCGAATATTTTCGACCAGAAATGATATAGCGAGCGCCAGGTGGGATTTTTCGTTTTTAGCCACAGCCCTTCGAGCACTGCCAGATAACTGGCGAGGCCGATGGTAATGGCCGGAAAGATAATGTGGAAGGATACCGTAAACGCGAACTGGATCCTCGCCAGGTGAAACGCGTCAAGACCGAACATGCTTAACTCCGCAGGCAAAATTGATTTGGCGCAATTCTAAGCCTGGGAAGCAATGGAGGGCAGAAACAGAACAGTTCTTTTTAACCATAACAGTTGTCGCTCTGTTATAGGTTGGCATGGCTGATATGAAATCTGGAAACTGGATTCCTGTTATTAAATAGCGTCCTCCCCACGCTAGTGATGTTGCGTTATTAATAGCAACACAATCAAAAAAGTAATCATAAATGTTTACTTTGTGTATATAATAGACGACAGGGAGGCGCAGTGAAGCAAAGTGAGTTCAGACGCTGGCTTGAATCTCAGGGAGTTAAAGTTACAAACGGCTCAAATCATCTGAAGTTGAGGTATCAGGGAAGGCGTAGCGTTATGCCCAGGCATCCTGGTGATGAGATAAAAGAGGCCCTGCGAAAAGCGATCCAAAAGCAGCCTGGCTTACAGTAATCATCATCTCTATAAGGCTGACTATATGAGAAATTTTGAGAAAATTATGCGTTATCCCGTTAATCTAATACCCGCCGTGGAAGGTGGGTTCATGGTGTCTTTTCCGGATATTCCTGAAGCATTGACTCAGGGAGAAACTCGCCATGATGCTTTGCAGGCTGCGCAGGCCGCATTGGTCACCGCTTTTGAATTCTATTTCGACGATAACGAACCGATTCCTTTGCCTTCAGCGGTTGTCGCTGGCGCTGACTATGTAGAAATACCACTGAGCGTTGCGTCTAAGGTTCTGTTGTTAAATGCCTTCCTTGAATCGAATATTACCCAGCAGGAGTTGGCAAACAGGATCGGCAGGCCTAAGCAGGAAATCACCCGTTTATTCGATTTAAAGCACGCGACAAAAATTGATGCTGTGCAGATAGCTGCCCGCGCTTTAGGAAAAGAACTGTCGGTAACGATGTTGTAAAACTGTTAACTATAACAGTTATAAAAAATGTCTTGATTATGTAAACTGATATATATAGTGGTTGTCACCAACACCGGTAATCAGGACGAAAGATGAAAAAGTACCAGCGACTGGCAGAGCAAATTCGCGATCAAATCGCGTCTGGCGTATGGCAACCCGGCGATCGTCTGCCTTCATTGCGTGAGCAGGTGGTCAGTAGCGGGATGAGTTTTATGACCGTTGGCCACGCATATCAGTTGTTGGAAAGCCAGGGGCGGATTATTGCCCGCCCCCAGTCGGGTTATTATGTTGCCGCGCGCCCTGAACGTCATTCTGCAGCACCTCAGGTGCAGGTGATGCGCGACGAAGCGGTGGATATCAACACCTACATTTTTGATATGCTGCAGGCCAGCCGGGATGCGTCAGTAATGCCATTTGCCTCTGCATTCCCTGACCCGCGTCTGTTTCCCCTTCAGCAGTTAAACCGCTCGCTGGCGCAGGTGAGTAAAACGGCCACGGCTATGAGCGTGATTGAAAACCTGCCGCCGGGGAATCATGAATTGCGCCATGCCATTGCCCGTCGCTATGCCCAACAGGGAATGACCATTTCACCTGACGAAATTGTGATCACCACCGGTGCGCTTGAAGCTCTCAACCTGAGTCTGCAGGCGGTCACTGAACCGGGGGACTGGGTGATTGTCGAAAACCCCTGTTTTTATGGCGCATTGCAGGCACTGGAGCGATTACGTCTGAAGGCGCTGTCTGTTGCCACTGATGTCAAAGAGGGGATCGATCTGGCCGCGCTGGAGCAGGCGTTGCAGGAGTATCCGGTAAAAGCGTGCTGGTTGATGACCAACAGCCAAAATCCGCTGGGGTTTACGCTCAGCGCAGAGAAAAAAGCGCATCTGGTTGCATTACTGGAGAAATATCATGTGATGCTGATTGAAGATGATGTTTATAGCGAACTTTACTTTGGCCGGGAAAAACCGCTCCCCGCTAAAGCCTGGGATCGCAGCGATAGCGTTCTGCATTGTTCATCATTTTCAAAATGCCTGGTGCCCGGATTTCGCATTGGCTGGGTGGCGGCAGGGAAACATGCCCGGCGCATTCAACGACTCCAGCTAATGAGCACCTTATCCACCAGTTCTCCCATGCAGCTTGCACTCGTCGACTATCTGTCAACACGACGCTATGACGCGCATTTGCGTCGTTTACGCCGTCAGCTTGCGGAACGCAAACAGCAGGCCTGGCAAACGCTACTGCGCCATCTTCCGGCGGAGGTCAAAATTCACCACAACGACAGCGGCTATTTTCTGTGGCTCGAACTGCCGGAACCGCTGGATGCGGGAGAGCTCAGTACGCAAGCGCTGGCGCACCACATCAGCATTGCGCCGGGAAAAATGTTCTCAACCTCGGGGAGCTGGACACGTTTCTTTCGCTTTAATACCGCATGGCATTGGGGAGAACGCGAGGAACTGGCGGTGAAACAGCTTGGAAAATTAATTCGCGACATGATGAAATAAAATGTAACGCGCTATTCAATATAAAAGAATAGTGCGTTCTTATTTTCGAAATAGAGAATACCGAACTCTGATGTTATTTATATCGGGTGCTACCATACAAAAAATCAATAGTTCTAACTATTGCCACCTCTGCACCTAACTCCTTGTCTATATTCCAGAAGATTAAAACACCCAGTCTGAATCAGTAGCGTAATGAGCGTTAGCTCACAACCTGATTAAATTTCCTTGCGCCAGCAGGAACGCTTAGCACACCCCGACTATTTTTAGGAAAGGACATATATTTACGGCAAGGCTGCCGCTCAATATTTTTTAGACAGGAGTAAGATGTTATGAGCAAGCAATTTGCCCTCAGTAGCCTGTGTGCGCTCAGTATGACGCTGATGACTGCACAGGCAGCCGAACCCCCGACATCATTAGATAAACCAGAAGGCCGCCTGGATATTATTGCCTGGCCGGGTTATATCGAACGCGGACAAACCGATAAACAATATGACTGGGTCTCGCAGTTTGAGAAAGATACCGGCTGCGCGGTCAATGTGAAAACGGCGGCCACATCGGATGAGATGGTCAGCCTGATGGCAAAAGGCGGCTACGACCTGGTGACCGCGTCCGGCGACGCTTCACTGCGTCTGATTATGGGTAAACGCGTGCAGCCGATTAACACCGCGCTGATCCCAAACTGGAAAACTATCGATCCACGCGTGGTGAAAGGCGAGTGGTTTAACGTTGGCGGAAAAGTGTACGGCACCCCGTATCAGTGGGGACCAAACTTGCTGATGTATAACACCAAAACCTTCCCAACGCCGCCGGATAGCTGGAACGTGGTGTTTGTTGAGCAAAAACTCGAGGATGGAAAAAGCAATAAAGGACGCGTGCAGGCCTATGATGGTCCGATCTATATTGCCGATGCCGCGTTATTCGTTAAAGCCACCCAGCCGCAATTAGGCATCACCGATCCCTACCAACTCACCGAACAACAGTACCAGGCGGTTATCAAAGTCCTGAGCGATCAACATGCGCTAATTCATCGTTATTGGCACGATACCACTGTGCAAATGAGTGACTTCAAAAACGAAGGCGTGGTGGCATCCAGCGCCTGGCCTTATCAGGCTAACGCCCTGAAAGCCGAAGGGCAGCCTGTTGCCACGGTTTTCCCAAAAGAAGGGGTTACCGGCTGGGCTGACACCACCATGCTGCACAGTGCAGCGAAACACCCGGTGTGCGCTTACAAATGGATGAACTGGTCATTAACCCCGAAAGTACAGGGCGACGTAGCGGCCTGGTTTGGTTCTCTGCCAGTGGTGCCTGAAGGATGTAAAGCCAGCCCGCTGCTGGGTGAAAAGGGCTGTGAAACCAACGGCTATAGCTACTTTGACAAAATCGCTTTCTGGAAAACGCCAATTGCGGAAGGCGGCAAATTCGTTCCTTACAGTCGCTGGACGCAGGATTACATCGCCATTATGGGCGGTCGTTAATTCCGCTGGGGGTTTTATGACGTACGCAGTAGAGTTTCATAACGTCTCGCGTCTGTACGGGGATGTTCGTGCAGTTGATGGAGTGAGTATTGCGATTAACGACGGGGAGTTTTTCTCAATGCTGGGGCCATCCGGCTCCGGCAAGACCACCTGTCTGCGCCTGATTGCCGGGTTCGAGCAGCTTTCAGGCGGCGCAATCACCATTTTTGGAAAACAGGCCAGCGAATTGCCCCCCTGGGAGCGGGACGTTAATACGGTATTTCAGGATTACGCGCTATTCCCACATATGTCGATCCTCGACAACGTCGCTTACGGGCTGATGGTCAAAGGGATTGATAAAAAACAGCGTCACGCCAAAGCCCGTGAGGCGCTTGATAAAGTCGCACTCGGTTTTGTTCATGAGCGCAAACCGTCACAGCTTTCCGGCGGACAACGTCAGCGCGTGGCGATTGCCAGGGCGCTGGTCAATGAACCGCGCGTTCTGCTGTTGGATGAGCCGCTCGGGGCGTTGGATCTTAAGTTGCGCGAACAGATGCAATTAGAGCTGAAGAAGTTACAGCAATCTCTCGGTATCACCTTCATTTTTGTCACTCACGATCAGGGCGAAGCGCTGTCGATGTCTGACCGTGTGGCGGTGTTTAATAACGGTCGTATCGAACAGGTGGATTCTCCGCGTGAACTGTACATGCGTCCACGGACACCGTTTGTGGCGAGCTTCGTCGGGACGTCCAATGTCTTTGATGCCACGATGTCAGCGAACGTTTGCGGGCTACATGGAATGTTTTCCCTGCGTCCGGAATACATTCGGTTGAATGATGCCGGGGGAGACGTCCAGGCTCCGGGAGTCATCCAGGCGGTGCAGTACCAGGGCGCGGCGACACGGTTTGAACTGAAACTGGCTGGCGGTGAAAAATTACTGGTGAGCCAGGCGAACCTGACGGGAGAAATGCTGCCGTCAACGCTGTCGCCGGGTCAGCAGGTGATGGCATCGTGGTCACGCGACGTGATGGTGCCGTTGGTTGAGGAGAGGTGAATGGCTATGAACGTCTTACATTCGCCATCGCAACCGACAAATCTGAACAAGATTTCCGGTTTCTTCTGGCGTAACCCGGGGCTGGGGCTGTTTTTACTGCTTCTCGGGCCGCTGATGTGGTTTGGCATCGTCTACTTTGGCTCACTGCTGACGCTGTTGTGGCAAGGTTTTTATACCTTCGACGATTTCACCATGTCGGTCACGCCGGACCTGACGCTGGCGAATCTGCAGGCGCTGTTTAATCCCGCCAACTACGACATCATTTTACGTACTCTGACGATGGCGATAGCGGTCACCATTGCCAGCGCGATTCTGGCGTTTCCGATGGCGTGGTATATGGCGCGCTATACCAGCGGCAAAATGAAAGCCTTTTTTTACATTGCGGTGATGCTGCCGATGTGGGCCAGTTACATTGTTAAAGCCTACGCGTGGACGTTACTGTTGGCGAAAGACGGTGTGGCGCAGTGGTTTTTAACCCATCTTGGGCTGGAGCCGCTGCTGCTTTCGTTCCTGACGCTACCTGCTGTCGGCGGCAATACGTTGTCGACCTCAGGGTTAGGGCGCTTTCTGGTGTTCGTTTACATCTGGTTGCCGTTTATGATCCTCCCGGTACAGGCCGCATTGGAGAGGCTTCCGCCGTCACTGTTACAGGCTTCCGCTGATTTGGGCGCGCGCCCGCGTCAAACCTTCCGCTATGTGGTTCTTCCGCTGGCAATACCCGGTATCGCGGCGGGATCTATCTTTACTTTCTCTCTGACGTTGGGCGATTTTATCGTGCCGCAACTGGTGGGACCGCCGGGGTATTTCATCGGCAACATGGTGTATTCGCAACAAGGGGCGATCGGCAATATGCCGATGGCGGCGGCATTTACTCTGGTGCCGATTGTGTTAATCGCACTGTATCTGGCGTTCGTGAAGCGTCTGGGAGCTTTCGATGCACTCTGAACGCGCACCCTGGTTACTCAAACTGGCGGCATGGGGCGGGGTTATTTTCCTGCACTTTCCCATCCTCATCATCGCCACCTATGCTTTTAATACTGAGGAGGCTGCTTTTAGTTTTCCACCGCAGGGGTTGACGCTGAAGTGGTTTAGCGTTGCGGCGCAGCGTAGCGATATTCTGGAGTCTGTGACGTTGTCACTTAAAATCGCTGCGTTGTCAACGGCTATTGCTCTCGTTCTGGGGACGCTGGCCGCTGCCGCGCTGTGGCGCAGGGACTTTTTTGGCAAGAGTGCAATATCGCTGTTGCTGCTGTTGCCAATCGCGTTACCGGGGATCATCACCGGTCTGGCGCTGTTGACGGCGTTTAAAACCATCAACCTGGAACCGGGTTTTCTCACGATCGTGGTGGGGCATGCGACGTTTTGCGTGGTGGTGGTGTTTAACAACGTTGTGGCGCGTTTTCGCCGTACCTCATGGAGTCTGGTTGAAGCGTCTATGGATCTTGGCGCCAACGGCTGGCAAACCTTTCGTTACGTGGTGCTGCCGAACCTGGCATCAGCACTGCTGGCGGGCGGAATGCTGGCGTTTGCCTTGTCATTTGATGAAATCATCGTGACAACGTTCACCGCCGGACATGAAAGAACACTTCCTTTGTGGCTGCTCAATCAACTGGGTCGTCCACGGGATGTGCCTGTCACCAACGTTGTGGCATTGCTGGTAATGCTGGTGACTACACTGCCAATTTTAGGGGCCTGGTGGCTAACGCGTGAAGGCGACACTCTCGCCGGAAACGGTAAATAAACGACGATATGGGAAATTGCTATGCAACATCAATTACTGATTAATGGCGAGCTGGTCAACGGTGAAGGTGAAAAGCAGCCAGTCTATAACCCTGCAACTGGTGAATGCATTCTGGAGATTGCCGAGGCCTCAGCCACGCAGGTTGATGCCGCGGTCCGTGCGGCCGACAGTGCCTTTGCCAGTTGGGGACAAACCACACCGAAAGTGCGTTCCGAGTTACTGCTGAAACTGGCGGATGCTATCGCGGATAATGCGCAAACCTTCGCTGAGCTGGAATCGCTCAACTGCGGTAAGCCGCTGCATTGTGTGCTCAACGATGAAATTCCGGCCATCGTCGATGTTTTCCGCTTCTTTGCCGGGGCGGCCCGCACCCTGCAAGGACAGGCCGCCGGAGAGTATCTGGAAGGGCATACGTCAATGATTCGCCGGGATCCGCTGGGCGTGGTCGCCTCTATTGCCCCGTGGAACTATCCGCTGATGATGGCGGCGTGGAAACTGGCTCCGGCGCTGGCGGCGGGGAACTGCGTGGTGATTAAACCGTCGGAAATTACCCCATTAACGGCGCTTAAACTGGCCGAGTTTGCCAAAGATATTTATCCGGCAGGCGTTGTCAACGTGCTGTTTGGCCGTGGAAAAACCGTGGGCGATCCGCTGACCGGACATGAAAAGGTCCGCATGGTTTCATTGACCGGCTCTATTGCCACCGGCGAACATATTATCCAGCATACCGCGTCTTCAATTAAGCGCACACATATGGAACTGGGCGGCAAAGCCCCGGTCATCATTTTTGATGATGCGGATCTGGATGCGGTAGTGAGCGGCGTGCGAACCTTTGGTTATTACAACGCCGGACAAGACTGTACCGCCGCTTGTCGAATCTATGCCCAGAAAGGCATTTATGACGCGTTGGTTGAGAAACTTGGCGCGGCGGTTGCCAGCCTGAAAATTGGCGCGCCGAACGACGAATCGACGGAGCTGGGACCGGTAAGTTCGCAGGCACATCTTGATCGCGTGGCCAAAGCGGTCGATGAGGCCAAAGCCCTGGGGCATATCAAGGTTATCACCGGGGGTAAAAAAGTGGACGGCGCAGGCTACTACTTTGCCCCAACGCTGCTGGCCGGGGCGAAGCAAGAAGATGCCATCGTGCAGCGGGAAGTTTTTGGTCCGGTGGTCAGCGTGACCGTATTTGATGATGAAGACCAGGTGCTGGCATGGGCGAATGATTCGAAATACGGACTGGCATCTTCTGTCTGGACCCGGGACGTCGGCCGCGCGCATCGGTTCAGTGCTCGTCTGCAATATGGTTGCACCTGGGTCAATACCCACTTCACGCTGGTCAGCGAGATGCCGCACGGTGGGCAAAAACAGTCTGGTTATGGCAAAGATATGTCGGTGTACGGGCTTGAGGATTACACGATTGTTCGCCATGTCATGATCAAGCATGAGTAACAATTTAGACGTGAACACCTAATGAGGCACGGATAGCTAAAAATTAGCAAACGGGTCTCTATACTATTCGCGCCACTGGCCTCGTCGCCATCGGACGGCGGTAAGTTGGAAATATCCGCGAGGTCAGGCTAATTGATACGACAAAGCCCCAGCTTAACGCCGGGGCTTTGTGCTTTCAGGTATACCGTCCAGTTATCAGCGGCGGTAGCTGCAAAGCCAGGCAAGTAGCGCACAGACGCTCAGCACCAGCCCCAGTTGTTGCACCATGCCAGCCAATCCCAGCATCATTCCCAGCAACAGGTAATAGCTTAACCCGAACAAAGCTCCAGCGGCCCCGGCTTGTTCACGATAGCGACGCAGTGCCTGGCTCAATACATTGGGAATGGCGATACCATAGGCCAGTACCACCCCAAACACCGGTATCAGGATCCATGCAGTATGCTGTAGCCACCACGCCGCCAGGCCTGAGAACATGGCCAGCACACAGGCATGACGTACCAGCTGTTGCGGCGTCAGACCTGTCGTTAACAGACGCCGATTCAACAGGCTTCCCGACAGCGAAGCAAGCGCAAGTAACACCCCCGTCCAGCCAAAGGCTCTGGAACTCCATCCCAACTGCCTGAAAAGAAATGGCGCCAGACTGTAATAGCTAAACAGCATGGTATTTAACAGGGCGACCAGCATAGCATTTTTCCACAGCTCATCGTCCCGAGCCATGCGGGGCAGGAGCACAGCCATCCGCGGGCGGATCGTATTCTCCGGCCTTGTTTCCGGCAAACGGGTTGCTGTCAGTATGAGCAGTAATATCGCCAGCAAAACAAGAGCAACGAATACACCGATATGACCATACAGGCTTACCAGCCAACCTCCGCTTAGCAGGCCGAAAACCGGACTCAGGGCCAGCGCGGCGCCCATCACAGAAAAGACGCGGGATAGCGTGGTTGATTCATAACAGTCCCTCAATATGGTCTGTACCACGACTGACCCGGCAGCCGCTCCGATGGCTGACACCATCCGCGCCAGCAGCAACATGTTGAAATTGGTGGCAACAATAGCCAATGCACAACCTGTGCCGTAGCAGATTAGTCCTGCCAGCATCGCCCGCCGTCGTCCGATACTGTCGCTCAGCCAGCCCCACATCGCCACACCGACGGCGAAGGCCACAAAGTAAACGGAGAGTGTTTGAGCTGCATGTTCACTGCTTATGTGAAAAGCGGTAGCGATACCTGGCAATGCCGGGCTGTAAATGGTTTCCACCAGTTGCGGAAACATTATCAACAGAGTGAGCAGCCAAAGCGGCGGACGACGAAGAATATTCATAGCAATATCCGAAGAGAGCGAAAACAGGCGGGAATTATTGCTGAAAGGGGGCTGTCTTATTACTATTATCAGGACTTTATATATCAAATATCGGACAGATAATGAAAATTGCCCCCGATGAAATTTTCGATGCGGATAGCTTTGATAACCCGGTAATTGGGATTGCCGCCGATATGGGCGTACACGATTCCGGACGCCATAGCCACCTTCGTCATCAACTCCTTTTTTCGGCGGCGGGGAGCATCACGATTGAACTGGAGCAGGCCCTGTGCCTGCTGCCGCCACGGCGTGCGGTCTGGATCCCGGCCGGTACGGTTCATCGCGCCATCATGCGTGGCGTAATGGCTTATCGTTCTTTGTACTTTTCAACCTCGCTGCCGTTATCCGATCTGCCCATGCATATCGTCGAGGTTAATCCACTTTTTTTCGAAGTCATAGAACGCATGGCATTTTGGTCATGGGATATGCCTGCGGTGCAACAGGCCAGCCTCATCACCGTTTTTTGTGAGGAATTGCGGGCCGCGCGTAGTGAAAACTGGACATTACAATTTCCCTCAGATCCACGGCTGGACGTATGGCTTGAGCAATTGCGCATGGGGGCGTTGCCACCGCGACTGAATCAGTTGTCCCAACGGGTTGGGGCGTGTGAGAAGACCATCAGCCGGATCTTCATCAGAGATACCGGGATGAATTATCAGCACTGGCGGCAGCAATTTAGACTGTTAAAAGCCATGGAAATGCTGGCTGACGGGAGTCCTGGTAGTCAGGTGGCGCAACATCTGGAATTTGTCAGTGACAGTGCTTTTATTGCATTTTTCCGTCAGCATACCGGCACCACGCCAGCCCGCTTTACAGGCAAATAATGCCGCAGAAGGATTAGGGATATTACATCCTAAGGATGATTTACCGGATGAAGGTAGAGTGGGAAGATCGTTGGCTAATGGCAGAGAGAAAACCCTCTCTGCCAGTGGACGCTGCAATTAATTCAGAAGAGTCACATCAAGCAAACCAGCCGAACCTTGCGGAAATCAGACTGAAAAGTCCTACAGCAGCAAATATATTTATCAGCACCACAGTTTTACTGGAAACATTCATTTGTGCCACCTTTCGTTTTAACCCCTATGGGTATAGTACGGGTTATAACTATCCGCAATAGTACGAATTCTGAACATAATGAAAACGGGTTGTTTTACCGCCGTTTCTCTTAAAATAATTAATAAAACTTGATGTGAGTCATGAAAAAGAGCATATTGCGCGCGATTTTACCTTCCGGCCAGGATGCCTTACATGTCTCTGTACCAAAAAATGTTGGTCTTTTATGCGGTGATGGCCGCTATTACGGCAATCATCACCTGGTTTCTGTCACGCGAGAAAAAGCGGATTCGTTTTCTCAGCGCGGTATTAGTCGGGGCGACCTGGCCAATGAGCTTTCCCGTCGCGCTGATGTTTTCACTTTTCTGATGAGGCCGTTTCAGACGGAAAGCAGGGCATCTAAACGTTTTTTGTCGACTTCAGTAACATCCTGTGGGTGCTGATATCCCACGTTCTCATTCGCGCGGGTATACAAAGCAACCAGCCAGTCGTAAACATAGCGGCTTGCGCCGTGCGAGGGCTGTTCTTCCAGTTTGGCCAGTCGCGACATCGGTTGTTGCTTCGGCGCGCTAAAAATAGCCGCGCCTTTTTGGATCCTGCTGGCAGGGCGCTGTTCCTCAGCAACGTTGGTAAATCCAAGCCAGGTAATAAAATCCCCAATATCGGCATGTAGCTGCGCCGCACAGACGTTTTCGCGCTGCATCATGCGCTGTAAGCGTTGCGGCATCTCCAGGCGATAACTGGTGGTCACAAGAATGTCAGCCACCTGTCTTAGCGTACGAGGATCGAGACCTAAACGGCGCGCATTATTTTCATCGCGACACCACTGACGTACGTGATTAACCCACATTTTGTGTGCCAGATAACCAGTTTCTTTGCTCTCCGGCGAGTGCGGTATGTCACGTACTTCAGCAAACAGGTCGATCTCTTCATTAAATAGCCCGTTCACCTGTTCCTCGCGCGGCTGATGAACACGCAGCAGCGACTCAAAGAGGCGCATTGGCGGCAGTAAACCCTCCAGTAGCTCGCCATGTTTTGCCGCCTGGGATTGTAACTGGCGGATCACCGACTCGCTGCTACCTGACTCATCATCGCGGGTGTTAATCCAACTCATCAGCGTTTCGCGGATGCGCTGTTGGTGCTGTTCGCGCAGAGAGGTCAGCCTGGCCTGACGCTGTTGTGGTGAAGTCGCCTGAGTCAGCCATTCGACAAGGCGTTGTAAGCTGTGGTTATCCAGCGCCTGCAGCGTACCCCAGTGCAGTCCCGGTTTGCCCATTAATTGCTGTACGGACTCATCCAGGTTTTGCTGGGTGCTAAAACGCGCATCCTGTGGGGTGATGGCCCAGACTACGCCCGGTAATGCGGCGTCATGTACGGGTTGCGTATCGTTGACCCAGCCCAGCAGCTTGCGGGTAATGGCTGGCGTCTGGGCTCGGGTAGATACCGCATTGCAGATTAAGAGCACATCCGGTTGCAGTTGCTGGCGATAATGCTCCAGCATCCAGCCTAATTTTGCCTGCCACAGCGGATGGGGATGAGCATCCGGGGCGAGAGGGATATCGAGCAGATCGACATTCTCCAGCACAGCATCTTCCACCGTCAGGATCAGCTCGCGCGTCAACAGCGCTAGTGAAGCCTGTGAGAGACTGACCGCATTGAGCAACTGATGGTTTTCTATTGGATGAACAACCACATCACTTTGCGCCTCACTCCCGTGCAATGCCACCTGAGTGAGAAAACTCTCAGCAGGTAAACCAAAATGGTCAACCAACAGGCTCAGCGGAGCCGCCAGTTCTTGCGCGTTCCCGGTTTGTTGCAGCGTATGCGCCAGCGCCAGCCACTGCTGCGTTAGCTCTGGTTGTTCTCCCCACAATAATGCCCAGGCGTTTGCCCGGGTCGTCAGATCCAGAGCGGGGAGAAGCGTAGCAAACTGATGCCATAGCGCATCGTCAATTTGCTGCTGATTAGCCGGTACGCAGGAGCGCCAGAAACGACCGATTGCCGCGACATCCTGAGCCGTGATGCCTTGCACCGGATGACGCTGACGCAGGGTTTGCCATTTTTCCAGGCGCGCCTCAATAATCGATTTCTCAACCTGGCGGTTGTCCGGAAGCGCACAGAACTGTGTGATAAACAGCTGTACCAGTTCAGCTTCACTGAGTAAGCGTAAGCGCAGCGGCCATTCGCTATTGAGCGGATTATCTTCACGCGTAAAGCGAATCGCCATTTTGGTCGGTGCATGCCCCGGATTAATATGCGAAAAATAATCAAAACTGCGATCCGGGGTCACGATATTCACTTTGCCATTGGCATTGCTGCACAATGCCGCGAGCAGATGCGCTTTCGCTGATTGTGAGTGCCCATATAACCCAACACAGCCTCGTGCTGAAAAGGTCGCTGTCAGCGCAGATTCATTAACCGCGGCTAACGTAAGTTGTGTCAGCAGGGCATCCGCCTCATCATCAAGACGTACGGAACGCTGGCGGGTCTCTGTTACCCACTCGATGACGGCCTGCGCGGTGTTTAACATCTTACTCATTTCAGGTACACGCTCCCGCTATCAATCCAGTAATGGCTACCGCTATGGCGACGATCCGCCAGGGTATTCAATTTTAACGTTAAGGCATTGGCGGCAACGGGGGTGCCATCCTGTAACCAGGCATCGCTGAGTACGAAGCATTCCGGGCCGCTCTCTTTGCTGCCGCCGCGTAACTGCAGCCGTACATTTAACACGCCATCTCCGGCGATACTTTTTGCCAGTTCGGCAGAATTTATGCTCAGCGTATACAGCGGCGTGGCAGGCCAGCGGCTGTTTGCCAATTGGCGGAAGCCTAACGTTACATTGCCGCGCAGCGGGAAGTGCAAACGGGTATCCAGCTTCGCGCCGGGTGTATCCAGATCGATATCGTGATACCAGATGTTCTCATCGCGTAGCGTGTTGACCGTATTATCCAGCACGCCAAGATAACGTACGGTCGAGTAAGCGCCGATATCGGCAGCTTTAAAATTGAAGCGCGGTAAACGCAGATCCAGCGCCAGGCTGCATAGCATTGCACCGACTGCTGCGGTGGATTTGGGGTTGCCAATCCGCCCTTGCTGACTGAACGGATACCACTCGTGCACCCGATAGTTATCCATCCAGATCATACGATTAACCGGAACGGGTTGAAGATGGCGGATCAACGCCTGTACGCCCGGTAAACAAGCGGGTCTGCCGGTCACTAATAAAATATCGCAACGATAATGTGAAATAGCCTCACAAACCGCGTGCAGCGGCGAGGTCAGGGTAAATTGCCCCGCCAGTAACGCTTCTTGTAACTGCCTGAACTGCACCTGTAACGGCACGCTCAAAACATCAAACGCTGGCGAACCAGACGGCAACGCATGATCGATAGCCTGTTGGATATAGTTCATCACGTTACGCGTGGGTTGCTGGCTGAGCAGCTCGCCAAAGGTGGCATGCAGTCCGGCTACCGGATCGTTAATATCGCTTTGTTCCCAGGCGGAGAGTACCGCATGACCGAGCGGCATAAAGAGTTGTAATGCCGTTTGCTGACGCAGGATCGCCTGAGTATCGATGCGCCCGGAATCGCCAAACAGCGTAGCCAGTAATGCGGCGGCGTCGGTCACGCCAGCCTGCTGCAAGCGGGTTTGCAGGGCAGGTAGTACGCAACGCTGAATCACGTCCAGCAGCATGTCATCGCCCGCAACCTTAAAGCCTTCGCGAAACAGCAAATGCGGGGTGATCTTGACGTTCGCGCCAACGCCGTCATCAAGCTGGTAATGGACGACGGCCATATCCGTGGTCCCACCGCCAATATCGATGGATGCCACGCGCAGTGCACGGCCTTTAATCTCACCAGGTTCCGGCAGACGGTCCGGACGGGCAAGGGCATTAAAAAACGATTCCGTGTGACCATCGTAGTGGGAAATCGCCTCGTTATACAGCCACACCAACTGACCGCAGCTGGCTTCATCCCACTCCATCTGGATCTCAGGGACGGGAACCACGCTCTTTTCCTGCTGCTTACGGGTGGTGAAGTCTTCATCCTGCGGGTGCCAGCCCATTGCTTTCCAGACCAGTGCAATGGCTTCAAACATACGCAGGCGGAAAATCTCGCGCTCCTGTTTTGGCATCGCTGAGGGTAGGGTCAGGATCAATGTGCGCAACTGGCGAGGAGAGGCCGGGAAACCAAGGCGCAAACGCGTCGCCACGCTGTTAATTTGACCCAGCGCCTGAGCCAGGATCTCACACAGCATATGCGTCATCAACGTGCTGCGGCTGTATTGCGGTGAGAACACCGGCAGACGGTCATCCTGCGGCAGGCTGAACAGCGGTTGTCCGTCATCATTCATGAGATTCATCAGCGGGAAGGCGGTAGCCAGCGGTTCGCGCTGGGTTTTGCCATTCATCTGGCTAAAGCGCCAGTCATGGAGCACCGGCGTTTCATCCCACAGATAACGGCGCGGGCTGGAGATCCCGCTGCTGCCTTCCGTACCCATACGTTGCATCGCCAGCTTTCGGGCTTCATCGCCCACGCGAACAATCGACGGCCAGATAAAGGCGTCATCACGACCGCTCTCAACGGAAAAGTGCTGTTTACCGAACCGCGCTTCGGAAAACTCCAGTCGGCTGGTGAATAGCGGATCGTTAAGAAACTGCGGCTCGCTTAATGACCGCACCTGTAATTCAGCGGTCTGGCGCAGTCCATCATTGGCATCGCCGTGATCCTCAATCAGGACGCCGCAGGTATGGGTATTACCAATGTCCAGGATCAGATCGACGGGAATCGCCGGTGTGCTGAGCGTATGTGTGACCAGCTTGACTTCAGGAATAGAAAGCTGTTCGCCTAACAGGGTTAACAAATTTAACCAGTGCGCCTGATATTCAAAATTACGCAGCGCCTGCTGGATCTCATGTTCTGAGCGATTCTCATGCTGCGTGACATGATGCATAAAGGATTCGCGCAGCCAGCCGTCAATCCAGGTCTGGTCGAGGAAATCGGCAATTTCGCTATCATGCCAGGCCAGTGCAAATCGCGTACCGTTAAGCAGGTCATTTTCGTTGGGGGTTAACGCTGCCGGGGCATTTTCAGTGAGCTGGCTGTCCAGCGCCAGGGTAACGCGGTGAGTGTTGCCCGCGCTGTCTGGTTGCGCCAGTTTTCGCACCTGTACACGCGCCCAGTTATCCGGGCCTTCAACAAACGTACGCGGCGGATTAAAGCGCAGGAACGGCAGCGGTAGCCAGATGCCGTCGAGCACGTCCAGAGAATAATGCAGCGTCTGGGTGCTTTCCGGCTTCACCACTTCGGGCTGACCGCCGGTGCTACCCGGCAAGGTATAGCGTCCCGTTGTCAGATCGAAGTCCAGCCGTAGCAGGGGACCGTTGGCCGTTTTGCGCACAAAGCGGCCATGATGCGCAGATTCCTGCGGCGTCAGGCCAAAATCCAGAAATTGCACACCGCTATTGGCAATGAGCGTCACGCTTTGTTTGTAGTCACACAGATTCACCAACATAAAATCAGGCACCTATCTTTTTGATCGTCAGAGGGATTTCCGCGTGATCGTCATATCGTGCGGTGCAGGTGGCGACGTCATTGGTTCCCGCTTTGCAGGTAATTTCAGGCATCGGATAACGTGATCCGTCCGTGCAACGGGCATTGCCGCGACTCTTAATCATTAATTCGCCAGTCTGATGCAAACCAGAGAAAATCTCGGCACGACAAACAATATTGTCGCCATGAACGACGCGTGCAGTGCCTTTATTCGTCTGGATCTGATAACGCAGCGACGGCGCTTTGCCGCTGACCGGATCTTTCACGTCGACCATGACGCGCCAGTTACCGTTGAGGAAACGCGTCGTTCCTGCCTTCATCTGGCTGGCATCCATGACCAGCGCATCTTTGGGAATAGCGGCAATCACTACCGGTCCTGCGTCAGGTTTCTCTTTTTTCGCTACCGGAATGACTTCAGCCCGATGCAAAGGTAGTGCGGAGTTCAGTTCCGGCAACGGCGTCATGTCTGCTTTAGCCACTGCAATGGGGGCAACTGAGGGGGTAGGGATAACGGCTTGTTGTTTCCATAACAACGGTCCGACAATGGCTGCGATAATTACGGCGGCAACGGGTAGACTCCACAGCGGCAGGCGACGTGCGGGCTTCACCTGTACCGGTGGCGGTGTGACTTCCGGTTCGTTGATCATGGCCAACGGTTGTGGTTCGGGTTCAACCGGTTTTGGCGGTTCAACGACCGACATCAGTAAAGGGGCATCGGCCTCAGTGAAGGTGATTTCAGGTGAAGTCTCTTCTTCCGGGTCAGGCTCTGTCACAGTGACAACCGGTGGTATATCGGCAAGGCGCAGGCAATCGAGCACATCGTCGCGGGGATTTTCATTCAGATTGACGAAGCCCCAGAACGTAATAACGGGTTTACCATCAACCAGAAACACGTGATTCTCGCCAGGAAACTGGATGGCTTTTTCGAGCAATGAACCAAACAGTTGGAGGGCGGTTTTCCCCGATTGCAGGCTTTTACGGCTCAGGGCCGCCGCATTTTCCAGCGTGCTCCCCAGATAGCGCAGCGCACGAAAACGAGCCTCTTCATCAGCGGCTTTCCACGCAACGACTTTTCCTTCAACCGGAGAATACCAGTCAACCCGATCGCCGTTGTCGTTAATTTGTGGGATCGCCAGACAATCCACCATCGCCTGCTGTTTACGCAAGCGAAGCGTTTCACGAATTTGCAGTGCTGAATCAAACACGGCCTGACCACCGCCACCTACGGCCTGATAGTCATCCAAATTGCCGCTGCGCAAGAGAGTTTTTGCCACGTTGTTACCCCTTAGACTTCTTCACACATCTACTTTACGGTTTATAAAAACGAGCAAACGACGGAAGAGAGGCAAAAAGGGGCGAATTTTCATGGCATAGAGTGCCGGGAAAAATCTTGACGTTTTGAAAAAGACTTAAGGGAAATTAATTCGCTTGTGGTGATGAATAATTCAGCGAAAACCACCGGATTAGAATAACCTGATAGTGATTTGTTATTGGTCAGTTTTTGT
Organism: Citrobacter sp. wls717; assembly: GCF_005280955.1. Classification (NCBI taxonomy): domain Bacteria; kingdom Pseudomonadati; phylum Pseudomonadota; class Gammaproteobacteria; order Enterobacterales; family Enterobacteriaceae; genus Citrobacter; species Citrobacter sp. wls717. Next base: position 512,689 of record NZ_SZWW01000016.1, on the reverse strand, counting down.
CAGCTATGCTCTGATATTCCGGTTAATAATAAAATAAGAAGGCTTATAACCATGATTGCAAGGAAAACGTTACTCGCGCTGGCGCTCAGCGCCGCCTTACCCTCAGGCGCTGCGTTCGCGGCCAGCACTGACACCATCATCTACTGCTCAGAAGCGTCGCCGGAGTCATTTAACCCGCAAATCGCCAGTTCCGGTCCGTCGTTTGTGGCAAGTTCACAGGTGCTCTACAACCGACTCATTAACTTTGATCCGGTAAAGAATACCCCAATACCGTCTTTGGCAACGGACTGGAAAATTTCTCCCGATGGGAAGACTTACACGTTTACCCTGCGTCAGGGGGTGAAATTCAACAGTAATAAATTCTTTAAACCCACCCGCGACTTCAACGCCGATGACGTGGTTTTCTCGGTATTACGCCAGAAAGATGCCGATCATCCGTACCACAAGGTTTCTCAGGGCAGCTACGAATACTTTAACGATGTCGGTCTGGATAAACTGATCAAAGAAGTGAAGAAGGTGGATGATTATCACGTTCAGTTTGTGCTGAATGAACCTAACGCCGCGTTTCTTGCCGACTGGGGGATGGATTTCGCTTCCATTCTTTCTGCGGAATATGCTGACGCGATGCTGAAAAAAGGCACCCCGGAAAACGTTGATAATTGGCCGATTGGCACCGGGCCATATGTGTTGCAGCAGTACAAACAGGATTCCCAAATCCGTTATCTGGCCAACCCGAACTACTGGGATGGCGCCGTCCCGACGAAGCACCTGATATTCTCGATCACTCCAAATGTACAGACCAGACTGGCAAAACTGCAAACTAACGAATGCCAGATTATCCCTGCGCCTGCGCCAATCCAGTTTGACGAGATCAACAAGAATAAAGATTTGACGCTGCATTCGGTTGAAGCGCTGAACGTCGGGTATCTGGCGTTTAATACCGAGAAAAAACCGTTTGATAACGTGCTGGTGCGTCAGGCGTTGAACTACGCGACCGATAAAAAAGCCATTATTAACGCCGTCTTTTTAGGTTCCGGTACGGTGGCAAAATCGCCGATTCCACCGAATATGATGGGGTTCAATAACGATCTAAAAGATTACGCTTACGACCCGCAAAAAGCGAAAGATCTGCTGAAACAGGCTGGGCTGGAAAACGGATTTGAAGCGACGCTGTGGTCAATGCCGGTTCAGCGTCCATACAACCCGAACTCCCGGCGTATTGCCGAGATGATCCAGAGCGATTGGGCAAAAGTCGGCGTAAAGGCAAAAATAGTGTCATACGAGTGGGGCGAATATCTCTCCGGAATGCGCAAAGGCGAGCATGACACCGCGCTGTTCGGCTGGATGTCAGACAACGGCGATCCGGATAATTTCGCGGATGTACTGTTGGGCTGCGACAGCATTAAAACCGGATCTAACGCCGCGCGTTGGTGCGATAAAGAGTATAATTCTCTGGTTCAAAAGGCGAAACTGGTGAGCAAACCTGAAGAACGCGCCGCGCTGTACCAGCAATCGCAAGAGATTTTCTACCAGCAGGCTCCGTGGATAGCCCTGGCAAATGGCAAAACGTTCTATGCTACGCGTAGCAACGTCAGCGGATACAGCGTCAGCCTGATGGGCAGTGATTTTTCAAAAGCAAAATTAAATTAATGAGTTAAGGAGAGGTTATGTCGCATCTGGATGAGGTCAGCGCACGTGTTGATGCCGCCATTGAAGAGAGCGTCATTACGCATATGAATGAATTGCTGATTGAACTCAGCGATGATGCCGCGCTGAGCCGGGAAGATCGCTACACCCAGCAACAGCGTTTGCGTACGGCTATCGCACATCATGGTCGTCAGCATAAAGAGGATATGGAAGCCCGTCGCGAACAGTTGACCAAAGGCGGCACAATCCTTTAATTCATTATTACTGTTATCCGGCCTGTATGTTCAGGCTGGATAAATTCCGTAGGTCTGATAAGCGAAGCGCCATCCGGCAGTTAAAATGAGCGCCTCGCGACCAACCAGGCCCCGACGACCAGCAGCACCGCGCCGCAAACAGGCCCCACCAGCGCACGGAGCGATACACCATGACTGCGCACAATATCCAGCACCAGTCCGCCAATTAACTGGCTGGCGACCAGTACCGCAATCGTGGTGGCAGCCCCCACATTTTGATAGCCGCTGATACTGGCAAAAACAAAAAAAGACCCCAGCAAACCGGGGATCAGCGTCCACCAGCGCACGCTGGAGACCAGTTCGCCAAACCCCGCGGCGCCTTGCTTAAACCACAGAATGCTGACAAACAGCACAATCCCAACCAGTGAGTTCAACAGCATGGCAATCAGGATCGTCGAGGAGGTCTGCGTGATACGCACCATTAAGGTGTTTTGCACCACCAGACCAATACCTGCGGCAATCAGAAAGGAGAGGGTCAGCGTCTGGTTCATCTGCCGGCATCCGGATCGCGACGATCGTCTAACTGCAGTTGCATAAAGGTCAGATCCAACCAGCGACCAAATTTGGTGCCAACCTGCGGCATTTGTGCCGTGATGTTAAATCCCAGCGTACTGTGCAGATGCAGCGACGCCTGATTCTGAGACTCAATCCCCGCCACCATTACATGTTTTCCGCACGTGCGCGCTTCTTCTATCAGTCGGCTGAGCAGCGCTCGTCCCAGGCCCTTGCCCTGATGCTCAGGATGGACATACACCGAATGCTCAACGGTATGACGAAATCCGTCAAAGTTACGCCAGTCGCCGAACGAAGCATATCCAGTGACTACGCCGTTTTCTTCACTTACCAGCACGGGATAGCCCATCAACTGGCGGGCTTCGAACCAGGCGATACGGTTTTCGGCATCGACCGTTTGATCGTTCCAGATAGCCGCCGTATGCAGTACCGCGTGGTTATAAATTTCAGCAATAGCGGCGCAGTCTGCTTTGCTGGCAAATCGAATTGACATGTTGAACCTCAGGGATTGTTCACTATAGTATTACAATATGAATACTATTGAAGACAGCATAAATCAACGGATCGGTGCAAGAATTCGCCTTGAACGAGAATCTCGCGGCTGGTCTCTGACGGAACTCGCCGAGCGTGCAGGCGTGTCGCGGGCAATGATCCATAAAATAGAGCGTGGTGAGAGTAGCCCCACGGCCACGCTGCTGGGCAGGCTCTCCGGGGCGTTTGGCATCAGCATGTCGATGCTGATTGCGCGAGCCGAAATGCAGGAGGGCAAGCTGCTGCGCCTCGCTGACCAGCCCGTCTGGCACGATCCGCAGAGCCACTATCTGCGACGCCATGTCTCACCGCGCAGCGATCTCCCCATCGACCTGGTACAAATCGAATTGCCCGCCGGAAGCGATATCCCAATGCCAGCATCCTCCTACGTGCAGGCCAGACAGCTTATCTGGCTACAGCTGGGGGAGTTAGTCTTTGTGGAAGGCGATGTGCGTCATGAAATGAAAGCGGGCGATTGTCTGGAACTGGGGCCGCCGAATGACTGTCGGTTTATCAATGAAACCACGCAAACCTGCGTTTATCTGGTTGTGCGATTAAACCATGTCGCGAGCTAAATGCTGGCGCAGGCTGCTACTATTGATGGATTCATGCCAAAAGCAGAGGAGCACATCATGGGTCAACAGACTAATCGTAACCGCCGTTGGGTACTGGCTTCCCGCCCACATGGCGCGCCAATCCCGGATAACTTCCGTCTTGAAGAAGATGAAGTCGCAACGCCGGGAGAAGGTCAGGTTTTGCTGCGCACCGTTTTCCTTTCTCTCGATCCTTACATGCGTGGGCGCATGAGCGATGAACCGTCTTACTCGCCTCCCGTTGAGATTGGCGGTGTGATGGTCGGCGGCACTGTGAGCCGCGTCGTGTCCTCCAACCATCCTGATTACCAGCCTGGCGAATGGGTGCTGAGCTACAGTGGCTGGCAGGACTATGACATTTCGGACGGCAACGGGCTGGTGAAGCTTGGCGATAATCCTGAACATCCCTCCTGGGCGCTGGGTGTTTTGGGGATGCCGGGATTTACCGCCTATATGGGCTTGCTGGACATTGGCCAGCCGAAATCAGGGGAAACGCTGGTTGTTGCTGCTGCAACTGGCCCGGTGGGCGCAACGGTTGGACAGATTGGTAAGCTCAAAGGGTGTCGGGTGATCGGTGTAGCGGGCGGGGCAGAGAAATGCCGGCATGCTACCGAAGTGCTGGGCTTTGATGTTTGTCTCGATCACCATGCGCACGATTTTGCACAACAACTGGCAAAAGCGTGTCCGCAGGGGATTGATATTTACTACGAGAACGTTGGCGGTAAGGTATTTGACGCTGTGCTGCCGTTACTCAATACCTCGGCGCGCATTCCGCTTTGCGGACTGGTCAGCGGTTATAATGCGACATCGCTTCCGACCGGCCCTGACCGATTACCGTTGCTGATGGCAACCTTACTGAAAAAGCGTATCCGGATGCAGGGTTTTATCATTGGTCAGGATTATGGTCACCGCATTCATGAGTTTCAGCGGGAGATGGGGCGCTGGATTAAAGAGGGTAAAATCCACTACCGTGAGCAGGTCACTGACGGTCTGGAGAATGCGCCGCAGACCTTTATCGGTTTGCTGACCGGTAAAAACTTCGGCAAGGTGGTTATTCGCGTAGCAGACGATGCGTAAAGAGTGCTGGCGGGAGCGATTCCCGCCAGTATCATTCAAAACGCCAGGCCAGATTAATACCCACGCCATAGTTTCGTCCTGGCGCCGGTTCGTAGTATCGGCCATTTGATTCATTCACAATCACCGAACCGACGTAGGTCTTATCAAACAGGTTATCCACCCGGCCAAACAGGTCGATCATAAGGTTGCTGTAATAAAATTTATAGCCGGTATTCAGGCCGACTACGCTATATGACGGGGCTTTCGCCGTATTTTCATCATTAGCCATAATGTCCCCCATATAACGCACATCTGCTCCCGCATACCAGCCTTCATCAGGCACGTAGCCCAGTGACGCGAATCCCATGTTTTGCGCTATGCCGGGCAGTCGGTTGCCGTTGCAGTTTTGATCGCCGCAGACATTGCTGCGATAGGTTGCATCCAGCCAGGTCCATGCCGCTTTTACGCGCCAGTTTGTGGCAAAGCGTTGGTCCCAGGATAGCTCGCCTCCCTGACGGCGGGTTTTCCCGGCATTTTTATAGGTCGTACGACCGCCATTGTTACTATCAACGACGATTTCGTCATCCGTGTTGGTCTGGAACAGGGCCGCGGTAAACAGCCCATCTCCGATGCGCGTTTTGCTGCCGATTTCAATGGTGTCATTTGTGGACGGCTGTAAACCAAAATTCATCCCGCTTTGGCCATCGGAACGGTAGGAGAGTTCGTTAATTGTCGGCGTTTCAAATCCTCTCCCCGCAGCCAGATAGACGTTCCAGGCGTCCGTCATCGCATATTTCAACGATCCGGCAGGGAGCCATTGGTGATAGCTGGCGTCCCCGCTGTCATCGCCGTTACCCGGCGTAATGTAGCGATCGTTGGAATCAAACCACACGGAACTGTAACGAACGCCAGCATCCAGCGAAAGCTTCTCCGTCAATTGCCACTGGGTTTGCAGATAGGGATCGAGGTTCCACATCAGGTTACGTTCATTGCGTCGCACGTCGCCTTTCTGACCATACTCAGGCACACCATTATCAAGCCGATAGTTGTTATAGCCTTTACGGTTTTCACTCATGTTTTCATAGTTTATGCCGGTGGTGAAGGTTACCGGGATCCCCAATTCGCCACGGTGAGTCCAACGGTTATCTATCCCCTGATAATGACGTTGCAGAGTGATAACGCCTCCGGCATGGGAGGGTCTTAACTGTGGGGCCATTGGGATCGACTGATACTGGGTGGTTTCGCGCTCCCCCGCATAGGTCATGATGCTGAGATCATCCTGCGCGCTAAGCTGGCGTTCATAGCGCAATCCCGCCTGGGTCTGCTTGATGGTTTTTCGCGTATTGAATTGCTCGGCGCGGGGCGATTGCTGCGGATTGGCATCCCACTCTGACTTCGTCAGGCCTCCGGGATCGTCGGCCTTAATATCCACGCTGTTGAAAATCAGCGTCAGTTTACTCGCGTCATCAATGCGTACGCCCAGTTTGGCATTAGCCAGATTTTTTTGCGCGCTGCTGTAATCGCGATACCCATGGGTAGTAAATCGGGTCGTTGAAACGGTGTAATCCACATCGCCTGGCTGAGTACCGTCGCCCAGCGCTCCGGTGGCCTTTAAACCGTAGCGCCAGGTGCCAAAACTACCGTAATAGCTGCTGGCTTCAATGGTGGACGGCTCACGCCCTGTTTCAGTACTGACATTAATCACACCGCCGGAAGCATTGCCATACAGCGCAGAGAAGGGACCCCGCAGGACTTCAATATTTTGTACGCTGCTGATATCGATATTGGATGTTTGGCCTTGCCCATCCGGCATGGTGGCTGGGATTCCGTCTACATACATACGAATGCCACGGATACCATACGTGGTGCGTGAACCAAAACCGCGAATCGACAACTGGAGGTCCTGCGCGTAGTTCTGCCGATTTTGCACCTGTAGTCCAGGGACGCTGGTCAGCGATTCGGACAGGTTAATGCGCGGTGTTGCCAGACGCATATCTTCACCGGCAACAACGCTGACGGCGGCAGGCGTATCCAGCTCTGAAACGGATTGTGGCGTCGCGCTAACGATCAGCGTTTGCTCGTTTATCTCACTGTCTGCCGCGGCAAAAGTCGAGAGGAAGACAGGCAGTAATGAAACAGGAAAGACGGTATAGCGGGCTGAAAAAATCGTCATGAATAAGGCCAGTTTAGGATGCTGACGCCGGAAAACGGACGGTAAGCATGTGAATTTTTTTATAAAAAAGATGAATTTTAGCGCTACTGAATTGCGGTAATTTTTCGGGCAATGAAAACGAGTGTAGTCAATATGTGAAGAAGTGCTCCACTTTGCGATGAATAATGATTACTATTCTCATTCTTAAAAAGGCAAAACCATGATTTTGCTCATTGAAGCTATGTGAAGCAGTAACAAACGAATTTATCAAAGGGAGTCGTCATGTCTTTACGTCATCTGTTTTCGCCGCGCCTGCGTGGTTCTTTACTGTTAGGTTCACTGCTCGTGGCATCATCTTTTACGACACAGGCTGCGGAAGAATTGCTGCGCAAAGCCGTGGGCAAAGGTGCCTATGAAATGGCGTACAGCCAGCAAGAGAACGCGCTGTGGCTGGCGACCTCACAGAGCCGCAAACTGGATACCGGGGGCGTGGTTTACCGTCTTGACCCAGTGACGCTCGAAGTGACTCAGGTTATCCATAACGATCTCAAACCGTTTGGCGCCACCATCAATAACACCACGCAAACGCTGTGGTTTGGTAATACGGTAAACAGCGCGGTGACGGCGATGGATGCCAAAACAGGCGCGGTGAAAGGGCGCCTGGTGCTGGATGCGCGTAAGCGTTCTGAAGATGTGCGCCCGCTGCAGCCGCGTGAGCTGGTCGCCGATGATGCGACCAACACGGTCTACATTAGCGGTATTGGTAAAGAGAGCGTAATTTGGGTCGTGGACGGTGAGACGATCAAACTTCAGGACACAATCCAAAATACTGGCAAAATGAGCACCGCTCTGGCTGTCGACAGCAAGGCTAAACGCCTGTACACCGCCAATGCGGACGGCGAATTTATCACTATCGATACCACCAATAACAAAATTCTCAGCCGTAAAAAGCTGTTGGATGATGGAAAAGAGCACTTCTTTATCAACCTAAGTCTGGACACGGCGGGTAACCGCGCATTTGTTACCGACTCTAAGGCTGCGGAAGTGCTGGTTATCGACACCCGCAACGGCAATGTACTGGCGAAAGTCGCCGCGCCGGAATCCTTGGCCGTGCTGTTCAACCCGGCGCGCAACGAGGCCTATGTGACCCATCGTCAGGCCGGTAAAGTAAGCGTGATCGACGCGAAAAGCTACAAAGTTGTCAAAACGTTCGAGACTCCAACATTCCCGAACAGCCTGGCGCTCTCCGCCGACGGTAAAACGCTGTACGTTAGCGTGAAACAGAAATCTACCCGCGAGCAGGAAGCTACTCAGCCGGACGATGTGATTCGTATTGCGCTGTAATTAACCGGAGGGGGAAACCCCTCCTGTCATTTCTCTAAATCTCACGATACGCCTCGTTACACCCCGCCAGTAGCCTGACTAACTTCAGGGACTTACACTACGCCCTCAACGGCTAACTGAATAACACGGGAATACCATGAAAAAGCCATTTATGTGTCTTTGTGCAGGCGTCATGCTGTTTACGCTGGCAGGTTGCACAACCAATTACGTTATGACGACCAAAAGCGGACAAACGATTACCACCCAGGGCAAGCCAAAGCTGGATAAAGACACGGGAATGACCAGCTATACCGATCAGGATGGGAATGCGCGGGAAATTAATAGCAACGATGTTGCGCAGCTCATTGAAGCAGACTAAAAAAAGAAGGCCTGAAGGGGTAAGCTATCAGGCCTTTTTATCCTTACGGCGCGGTGCGGTGGATTTCCGCTACGCGTTTACGCACGCCGAACCAGCCCGCAACCAGCAGGATGGCGATTAACGGTAATGATGCGATGGTATAAGTGCCGTTTGGATAATCAAACGCCATCAGCACCAGCACGCTCAGCAGGAACAGCAACGTGAGCCAGGAGGTAAATGGCGCACCCGGCAGTTTAAAACTGACGTCTGCGGTTTTACCTTCTTTAATCGCCCGGCGCAGACGCATCTGACAAACCATGATAAATCCCCACGACGCAATGATGCCCAGCGAGGCGAAATTAAGCACGATCTCAAACACCTGCGACGGCACCAGATAGTTCAGGAATACCCCTACGACATACACGACCAGTGTGGCGAGGATCCCGGCCCATGGCACCTGTTGGCGGCTCATTTTAGCCATGAATTTTGGCGCGGAACCGCCCATCGACATGGAACGTAAAATACGCCCGGTGCAGTACAGGCCGGAGTTCAGACTGGAAAGCGCCGCGGTGAGCACTACAATATTCATGATGCTGCCGATATATGGCACGCCAAGTTTGGAGAAGAAGGTGACAAACGGGCTTTGCCCCGCCTGGTAGGCGTTCCAGGGCAGAAGCAGAACCAGCAGGACCACCGAACCCACGTAAAACAGACCGATACGCCAGATAACGCTATTGATCGCTTTCGGCACCATCGTTTGCGGATCTTTGCACTCACCAGCGGCAGTGCCGACCAGTTCGATGGAGGCAAACGCGAAGACGACCCCCTGAACCAGTACCAGCGCTGGCAGCAGGCCATGCGGGAAAAATCCGCCGTTGTCGGTTATCAGGTGAAAACCCGTGGCGTTGCCATCCAGCGGTTTTCCGCTACCTAAGAAAACGGTACCCACAACCAGGAAAATCACAATCGCCAGCACTTTGACCAGCGCAAACCAAAACTCCATCTCTGCGAACCACTTCACGCCGATCATGTTCATGGTGCCGACAATGGCCAGCGCCCCGAGGGCGAACACCCACTGCGGCACGTCGCCAAATGCGCCCCAGTAATGCATATACAGCGCAACTGCGGTGATATCGACAATACCGGTCATCGCCCAGTTGATGAAATACATCCAGCCCGCCACATAGGCGGCTTTCTCACCTAAAAATTCGCGGGCGTAGGAGACAAAGCTACCGCTGGAAGGGCGGTGCAAAACCAGTTCGCCGAGCGCGCGAAGAATAAAGAACGAAAAAATACCGCACACCAGATAGACCAGCGCCAAAGCGGGGCCAGCCATCTGCAAACGTGCGCCTGCCCCTAAAAACAACCCGGTACCAATCGCGCCGCCAATGGCGATCATTTGTACCTGTCGATTGCCCATCGCCTTGTGATACCCCTCTTCGTGAGCATTCAACCAGCGTCGTTTCGCCGCATGTTGTTCCGCGGCTTGCGTGTTGTGTGTGTTCATTACGTTTCCTGTTGACCTGACTGATTTACAAAATCCTTTTTGCCGCACCTGCTGCGGCGAAAACAGCGTTACCCTTCATTGTGTTACGGGGGAAAACTGCCGGCCGAGCATCCTACATTCAATTGTTCACTTGCGCAAAGCCCCGATAACAAGAATTCAGCATTTTTGTGCAGCCGGAACTGGCGCGGTGTGGCCTCGATTCAGCCAATAAAAGAAAGGGGCGTTTTAACCAGGGAGAGGAGTGCGCTTATTAAGACATTCGCCCGATAAGCGCCGTAACGTTATGCTGATACGCCAAAGACCTGAACGGCCTGCTGTAAGCGTGATGATCGCTGGGTCAGATCGGCGGTAGCATCAGTAACACGTTCCACCATTTCGGCGTTATTGTGTGTCATGGCGCCCACGCGTGAAATTGAATCGTTAATCAGATCCAGCGCCTGGGTTTGCTCTCGCGTGGCCAAACTAATCTCTTTGATCATCATCGACATCTGCAGGACATCACCAATCATCCCGGTGAGATGCGTTTCCGTTCGCTCCACCATTTTGACGCCGCTGTTAACGTTGGCGACGTTCTTCTCGATCAACTGTTTGATCTCTTTTGCCGCCGACGCTGAGTGCTGCGCCAGATTGCGAACTTCTGCTGCGACAACGGCGAAGCCGCGCCCGGATTCTCCGGCTCGCGCGGCCTCAACCGCGGCATTGAGCGCTAGGATATTGGTCTGAAAGGCAATACTATCGATAACGCCAATGATGTCGACTATCTGTCCGTTATCACGCGAGATTGCCTGCATCATGGCAATGGTTTGTTTCATGATATCGCCGCCTGCTGCCGCGTTGGCGCTGGTTTTATCTGCCATGGTCATGGTCTGCGCCGCCGTTTCAGCGGTTTGCTGTACCGCACTGCCAATTTCTTCGATGGCGGCAGCCGTTTGTTGCAGGTCAGCGGAGGTTTCTTCTGAACGCTTGTGCAACGCAGTACCTTCTTTTGATACCCGCTGACTGATGGCGCGAATACCGGATATTTGCGTACTGACGTCATCGACCAGTGAATTCAGATTAAGCCCGGATTGATTAACCAGACGCATCAACATTCCTATTTCATCAACCCTGTTTAAATGACAGTTATCGGCTTTACGACCAGACACCACTTTCTTCATTTGCGTCAGTAGCGTATTAACTGGCTGACAAATTTGATACTTAAGGTAAATAGCCAGTGCCAGAAACAGCATCAACAGCCCACCCGCCTGAATAATAGAATTCACAGGGGATAAGATAAATAACAACGCCAGCAGGGCAGTTACCCCTAAACTATAATTAATGCGTTGGCTAATACTCAGCCATTTAAACATTGAAACCCATGCCATTATGCCGCGACGAATGATAATACCTTTAAACAGACGAAAGCCTTTAAGCTGCTGACTATTTATTTTTTGATATAAGTTTTCACTTTGGGTTATTTCATCGCGCGAAGGAACAGTGCGTACCGAGATGTAACCAGTGAGTTTTTCATTGTGCCAGACCGGCGTCACGTTGGCCCGCACCCAGTAATGATCGCCATTCTGCCGCCGGTTTTTCACCATTCCCGTCCAACTGTCCCCCTGCTGTAGCGTGTACCACATATCGGCGAAAGCGGCAGAGGGCATATCAGGGTGGCGAATAATATTATGCGGCTCGCCCATTAACTGGTGTTCGCTGAATCCGCTGGCGTCAATAAAAGCAGAGTTGGCGTAGGTAATATGACTTTCTTTATCTGTTGTCGAAAGCAGCGTCGCTTTATCGTTAAGTGCGTACTCAATTTGTGTAACAGGCATGTTACTTTTCATAGAGGCCCCAGGTGGTATGTATAAGCCATAAAAAATCCCCGCAATAAAGCCAAGGGATATTAAAAACTGTTTAAACCATTTTAATAAGAAACGCTGTATTCTCTACTAATCATGATTTCGGTGGAAGTAGTTATAATAAAAATCCCGACGTATAAAAGTTGTTAATTGTCATGAAAGTGAAACATCTAATACAAATATATAACGTGGCAAGCTATTTAATCTGACTTAATGTAAATCACGCTAAAAAAATCACCATAAAAAGCTCACTGGCAGAAAGGATAAAGAGGGTATTACTGTAGTAACAACACCCCTATTATATTTTGTAGGTAATACGTGCAGGCTGTTTTTGCGGCGTGTTTCGCCCGTGAGAGATAAGCCGAATCTTATCCCTGACAGCAACAGGGCTGGTTATCTACTTTTTTGCTGAGCAAATGTGAATTAAGTGTTTCATTATGGTTATTTGATAATTTAATAATAAAGACATGTTAACAAATATGGGCCTGTAACATGTCATATCGCCTGAGTATTCTGGATAAAAGCCCCGTTGGGGAAGGAGAAACTGCCGTGATGGCGCTTGCCCGGACCTTGCGTCTGGCGCAACTGGCAGAAGAGTGGGGATACCATCGTTTCTGGATCGCGGAACACCATAATACACCACAGCTGGCGAGCCCGTCGCCGGAGTTGGTGATCGCCTGGATCCTTGGGCAAACCCAGCGTATCCGCGTCGGTTCCGGCGGCGTGATGCTGCAGCATTACAGCCCGTACAAAGTGGCGGAAAACTTTAATCTTCTGGCATCGTTGGCCTCCGGACGTGTCGATCTTGGCGTCGGAAAAGCGCCTGGCGGCTTACCCCTGTCGACTCAGGCGTTACAGCTGGGACTTCATCAGGATGAAAAAGGCAGTTTTGCTGACCAGCTTTCTCAGCTTAACGGTTGGCTGGCGCTGAACGGCACGGAAAGCGGGGAAACGGTTTTCCCGACGCCAATCCCACCGCGACCGCCAGAAGGGTTTGTGCTGGGAGCCAGTGTACAAAGCGCTCAACTGGCAGCGCAATCCGACTGGAATTTCATCTTCGCGGCACACCTCAACGGTGACAGAGCGTTATTGCGTGACGTTTTGTCCTTCTGGCAGACCCACAGCACACGCCCGACGATAGTCGCCGTCCAGGTGATTGTGGCTGACAGTAACGACACCGCCGCGCAGCTTGCGGAAAACGTGCAGATCTGGGGCGTGGAACTCGAAAATGGGCAACGCGTCACGGTTGCCAGCGAAGAGCAAGCGCTGGCATTCGCTGCGCAGGCTGGCAGTCCACCCCGCAAAATCGCGCGTCGTGAACAGGCCTTGTTACACGGTACTGCCCACGACGTGTTGGCAAAACTGAATGCCCTGCATACGCAATTTGGCATTAATGAGTTCATTATCGACACGCCAGTGGCAGAGGGGCACGCGCGTCTGACGTCGCTACGGTTGTTGGCACAAGCCCATAACGCCGTGGAGGTGGTCTGATGACACTGGCGACAACGCTTATCAACTGGCGTCGTGAATTGCATCAACACCCGGAACTTTCCCTGCAGGAAGTGGCGACGACGGCGCGTATTCGCGACTGGTTGCGCAGTGCTGATGTCCAGATTCTGCCATTCAACCTGAAAACTGGTCTGGTCGCGGAAATTGGTCAGGGAGAAGAGATCATCGCCTTGCGGGCGGACATTGATGCCCTCCCGATAGAAGAAAGCGCCGATGTTCCATTTCGCTCACTCACGCCGGGGGTGATGCACGCCTGCGGGCACGATATTCACACCAGCGTCATGCTTGGCGCCGCGCTGCTGCTTAAGCAGCAGGAAGCAGACTTACCGGGGCGAGTACGTATTTTGTTTCAGCCCGCGGAAGAGAGTTTTGGCGGCGCCAAAACACTGATTCGCGCCGGTGCACTGCAAAACGTCGCGGCTATTTTTGGCATGCACAATGAACCGGGTTTGCCGGTAGGGGAGTTCGCCACGCGCGGCGGTGCATTCTATGCCAATGTTGATCGCTTTGTGTTACGTATCAATGGCAAAGGCGCACATGCGGCGCGTCCGCATGAAGGCAAAGACGCCATCCTGCTCGCCAGCCAACTGGTAACAGTTTTGCAAAGCGTTGCCAGTCGCGATGTTAACACCCTGGATTCAGTGGTGCTCAGCGTGACCCGTATTCAGGGAGGAAACACATGGAACGTACTGCCGGAGTCCGTAGAGCTGGAAGGGACGCTCAGAACGCATCGCATTGAGGTGCAGCAGCAGGTCAAAGCCCGGGTAAATGACATCGCCGCCGGATTTGCCCACGCTTTTGGCGCACAAATTGATGTTATCTGGCATGCGGGACCGACCGCGCTGGTGAACGATGATCGTTGGGCGGATATCGCCACCGCCGTGGCGAAACAATTAGGCTACGCCACCCACTATGCCGACCTGCATATGGGCGGGGAGGATTTTGCCGTCTACCTGCAAAATACGCCTGGAGCGTTCGTCAGTATTGGTAGCGCCAGCGAATACGGATTACATCATCCGGGATTTAATCCGGATGAACGCTTAATAGAACCCGCCGCGCACTACTTTGCTCATTTAGCAAAAACGGCATTCGCACACATTTAATTTTACCTGTTGGGTAGGGGTTATTATGGCTGAAAATCGGCAACTACGGCTCGGCACTATTCTGCATGGCGCATCGGGAAATATGTCTGCATGGCGTCATCCGGCGGCGCAGGCCGATGCCAGTATTAATTTTGACTTTGTTAAAGAAACAGCGCTTATTGCGGAAAAAGGGAAGTTGGATTTTATTTTTGTCGCCGATGGTCTGTATATTAATGAAAAATCAATTCCACATTTTTTAAATCGCTTTGAGCCGCTGACGGTATTATCTGCGTTGGCCAGCATCACCCGCAATCTGGGGCTGGTTGGCACTGTCTCCACGTCATACAGCGAGCCCTTTACCACCGCCCGGCAGTTTGCCAGCCTCGACCATCTCAGCCAGGGCCGTGCCGGATGGAACGTGGTGACGTCGCCTCTGGAAGGGTCGGCAAAAAACTATTCCCGCGCCCAGCATCCAGAGCATGCCCAACGTTATCGTATTGCCGATGAATATTTACAGGTAGTGAAAGGACTGTGGGATTCCTGGGAAGATGATGCTTTTACCCGTAACAAGGCAAGCGGAGAATTTTTTAATCCGCAAAAATTGCACACGCTTAACCATCATGGGGATTATTTTCAGGTTGCCGGGCCGTTAAATATCGGGCGAACACCACAAGGCCGTCCAATTATATTTCAGGCTGGGGCTTCATCCGATGGCAAGAAATTAGCAGCGCAGCATGCTGATGCCATTTTTACTCATCAGGAGTCGCTGGCGGAGGCTAAAGCGTTCTATCAGGATGTTAAAAGCCAATTAGCAACCACCGGGCGCGGTCCCGAACAACTGCATATATTCCAGGGCGTCAGCGTAATTGTTGGCGACAGTGCAGAGGACGTAGAGCAGCAGTATCAGACTACCGCTGCGCTGGTTTCCATTACTGACGCACTGAACTACCTTGGCCGCTACTTCGAACATCATGATTTTGCCCAATATCCGCTGGACGCACCGTTCCCGGATCTGGGTTCCCTCGGACAAAATAGCTTTCGCAGCACGACCGATGAGATCAAGCGTAATGCGCGCGAACGGGGGTTAACGCTACGTCAGGTTGCCCTGGAAGCCGCCAGCCCGCGTCCGCGTTTTAGCGGCACGCCGCAGCAGGTAGCCGACGGCCTTCAACAGTGGTTCGACGAGAAAGCGGCTGACGGTTTTATCATTCAGGGAGGAACGCCGGATACCTTCCCACGTTTTGTCGAACAGGTTATCCCCGTGCTTCAGGCTCGTGGCCTGTTCCGCCATGAATATCCCGGTACGACCCTGCGCGCAAGCCTGGGATTAGCGACACCTGCAAATCAATTCACACAATAAGAGAAAAACGCTATGCAGAAAAAATCAGTCTTCCTCGCGCTGTCGCTGGCCTTCAGCGCGACCGTCTGGGCAAATGACGTGACTATTAACGGCACGGGCGTAAGCCTGGAAGCCAATAAAACGCCGATTAATACGGCAAAAAATCCGCAGGCGATTGCGCAATTACCTGCGAACCTGCACCTGGCCGTACCGGGCAAATTCACCGTGGCGATTGCCGGGCTCAGTCAGCCGCCGCTGACCGTATTTGCCGATGACAATAAAACACTGATCGGCAGCGAGGCGGACATTGCCCGTCTGGTGGCAGACAGTCTGGGGCTGGAACTCAACGTTGTGCCCACATCATGGGAAGACTGGCCGCTGGGCGTCACCTCCGGCAAATACGATGCCGCGATCAGCAATATTACCGTCACAAAAGCGCGGAAAGAGAAATTCGATTTCGCGACCTATCGTAAGGACTCCCTGGGCTTTTATGTCAAAACCGGCAGCAAGCTGAAGAAAATCGAGCAGGCGGAAGATATCGCCGGTCTGCGCATTATCGTCGGTTCGGGGACGAACCAGGAAGCCATCCTGCTGGCCTGGAACGATGAAAACGTGAAGAAAGGGTTACAGCCGTTTACGCCAGTGTATACCAAAGACGATGCCGCCCAGACTCTGGCCCTGCAGTCAGGTCGCGCTGATGCCTACTTCGGTCCTAACGTTATTGGCGCGTGGAAAGCCGCGCTCAACGGTAAAACACAATTGGTGGGTAGCGTTGATGGCGGTTGGCCAAAAGCGGCACATATCGCCGTGACGCTGAAAAAGGACAGCGGTTTGGTTCTGCCTGTGCAAACCGCCCTCAACGGCGTGATTGGCAACGGCGACTACGACAAGGTACTGAACCGTTGGGGGGAAGGGGTGGAACGCATTCCGCAATCTGAGATCAACCCAGCCGGGTTAGGCGACTAAGGAGGTTATCGTGAGCGATCAATTTCGCGTGGTCTCACCTGAAGCCAGCGAGCTGCAACCCATTTTAAACGGTCTATTTGGTGAATATGCCGCCCGCTATGGCGATTATTTTTCTCGCGACGCAGAGGTGGAACTGACCGAATGGTATCTGGCGCCGCAGGGGCTGTTCGTAGTACTGGAACGTAACGGTGAGATCATCGCCACCGGGGCCTACAAACCTTACGACAAAGATACCGCCGAGATTAAGCGTATCTGGACGAAAAGTAGCCTGCGACAGCAGGGGCTGGCGGCGCGCGTAGTGCAGGAGCTGGAGCGTAGGGCGCTACTCGCGGGCTACAGCCGGATTTATCTGACCACCGGATTTCGCCAGCCGGAGGCCGTCCGGCTGTATTTAAGTCAGGGCTACGATCCGCAGTTTGATACGGCGCGCGATCCCGAAGAGTACAGCCAGCCGCCGTTTGATGGCCGACTGCGCTTTACCAAACTGTTAACCATCGCCGGTCAGGCCAGAATAGCCTGAGGAGATAAAATGAAAACGACTGATAGCATTAAAGTCGTACCGGCGCGCTATCCCATGCGTACCGTCGGAGCGGTCATTGCTTTGTTTGTTCTGGCGGTGATTATCCAGTCCGTGGCGTTTAACCCGCGCTGGGAATGGGCCGTGTTTGCCCGCTGGTTCTTCGATCCGGTTATCTTGT
Organism: Citrobacter sp. wls717; assembly: GCF_005280955.1. Lineage (NCBI taxonomy): Bacteria > Pseudomonadati > Pseudomonadota > Gammaproteobacteria > Enterobacterales > Enterobacteriaceae > Citrobacter > Citrobacter sp. wls717. Next base: position 495,284 of record NZ_SZWW01000016.1, on the reverse strand, counting down.
CCGGTCTCGGGCAAACATTGTTGCTGACGCTTATCGGTACGCTGTTGAGTATTCTCATCGGCGGTCTGCTGGCGCTGGCGCGACTTTCATCTTCCTGGCTGCTGAACGGTCTGGCATGGGGATACATCTGGCTGTTTCGCTCGTTACCGCTGATTGTAGTGCTAATCGTTCTGTACAACTTCTCCTATCTGTACGACACGTTGACGATTGGTATTCCGTTTACTCCCATTCAGTGGGGCAGTTTTGAGACCATCAATGTACTCGGCCAGTTTTCCACTGCGGTAGTCGGCCTGACGCTGGTGCAAAGCGCCTATACCGCTGAAATTATTCGTGGTGGATTTTTGGGGGTTGATCACGGTCAGTACGAGGCTGCTGCGGCGCTGGGCTTACCGGCATGGCGACGTACGCTGCGAATTATCCTGCCGCAGGCGCTGCGCACTATTTTGCCTGCCGGGTTCAATGAAATCATCAGTCTGGCGAAAGGGACGGCGATGGTATACGTGCTGGCCATGCCTGAGTTGTTCTACACCATCCAGATGATCTACAACCGCACGCAGGAGGTGATCCCGCTGCTGATGGTCGGCGCGGTGTGGTATCTGGTGATCACCAGCGTCCTGTCGTTAATTCAGCACCTGGTCGAACGCGCGCTGGCACGTAGCGAACGACGTTCAGCGATCAATACCGCCCGGGTGAGTCGTGCAGAAAAACGCAGTCGTCAACGTCCACAGCAGGAGACCGCCCATGTCCCACTCGCCTGAAGGCCATATTTCTATTACCGGCGTCAGCAAATACTTCGGCCGCCATAAAGCGCTGGATAACGTATCGCTGGAGATCCCGTCCGGTACGGTAACCGTTATTCTTGGCCCATCCGGCTCCGGGAAATCCACTCTGTTGCGGACTATCAACCATCTGGAGCGCGTCGATGAAGGGTTTATTCAAATTGATGGCGATTACATTGGCTATCGTCGGCAGGGAGACAAGCTGTATGAGCTGAAAGAGGCGGAAATTTTGCGCCAGCGCGTTAACGTCGGCTATGTGTTCCAGAACTTTAACCTGTTCCCGCACTTAACGGTGCTGGAGAATTTGATTGAAGCGCCCATTGCGCACGGTCTGGCAACACGTAAAGCCGCTACCGAGCGGGCATTAACCCTGCTTGATGCGGTAGGACTGCGTAATAAAGCCGATGCCTGGTCGCGTCACTTATCCGGCGGACAGCAACAACGTATCGCCATTGCCCGTGCACTGGCATTAAATCCGCGCGTCATGCTGTTTGATGAACCCACATCAGCGCTAGATCCCGAACTGGTGGGCGAAGTGCTGGATGTTATCAAAGCGCTGGCGCAGTCGGGAACCACGCTGGTTGTAGTAACGCACGAGATTGGCTTCGCCCGGGAAGTGGCGGATCAGGTGGTGTTTATGGTCGATGGCAAAATTGTCGAGCAGGGCAGCAGCGAGCAGGTGCTGAATCATCCACGCCACACGCGTACCCAGCAGTTTTTGTCGAAAGTGCTTTGAGTACTGCGTCCAAAGAGTGAAATTATCAAGAAAATATGAACGTCCGTTAATCCTAAATTAGTTTTCCTTTCGAGTAACAAACTTAGTGACTAATTATCAAAAAATCACTTTATCATCATGTGAATAATGACTTGGATCTGGAATATATCACCCTTAGTAAAGTTGTGAGCAAGCATAGTAAAACTTTGCTTAAATCATGTGTTATGTATCATGCCATTGAGTATTACCACTTTTTAACTAAGGAATTGAAAATGGTAAGAGCACTGGCCTGTCTCGGCGATAAAACAAGTTATGGAAAAATTATTACTGCTTCTGCATCCTGGTATGATGGTGATAGAGCTATTGCCCAAACCGGTGACAGGGCAATTTGTCGGAAATGCAATGGACATTTTCCAATTTTCGCTTCTGCAGTGGACAGGATGGAAAATGGTAAAGCATATGTAGCTACTGGCGACAGGGTGTTGTGTGGCTGCTCCAATCACTATGTTTTTGGTACAGCCACACAATATACCAGCAGTGGCGCGGGTACTTTAACCACCCGCGACACCAGTCAATTATCGATAATGATGCAGAACTCACAGGATGTCAGCAGCAGAAACTGTATTCGTTTTAAGTGTGCAGATGATAACGGCAGACTGATGGTGGATTGCCGGTATCTTCCCATACTCCCGGACGGCCATACAGAAACGGGGAATACAGATAGCCAAGGGATGACAGAGTGGCATTATGCTGAATCCGCTGAAAATATTAACCTGCACATATTAATGGATTAATTATGGCTGTTTATCCGCTCAGCACCCGTATTCGCTCTAATGTTCCTGCAAACTCTTTATTATATGATCTATCTATTTATCGTATGAATGCTGACAGAAATAAATATTATCTGATAGATGTGAGACAGCAGAAATTTAAGGATAACTACCAAACTCAGATACATATGTCTGAAGATATAAATGAGCCTCTATCAACTATCTACATTATGGAAATGACGCTTTATCGTAAGACGATGCTGCATACTCATAGTGTTACTCCAAAGCCTTTCACAAAGATGTATACGCTTGCAGAATTTAGTACAGGTAAAGCATGGTCTGAGGCTAAACGTGAAAATCTCTGTTATTTTGAATCGGCAGGTACACCTAAACCTGAAAGTCAGGGCGGTGAAACGAAAATAATTACCATAACCCGCGAGGAGAGACCATTTATAGCAAAAGAATATCCCATTGGTAATTCCAGGGATCCTTTTGATAAAAAATTAGTAGAACGTCAAATAGAAGAAAGATTTAACGGATTTGATTTCCCTAATCAAATAGCTGCAAGTGTATGTGGACCTGCAGCATTTTTTTACTGCCTGCAAAAGGATCGCCCTGATGTGTATGCGCAAGCTGCCCGTGAACTTTGGCGATACGGAAAAACTAAAATAGGTAATTTAATCATTTCGCCAGGTAAAGGCTGTCGGCATTCTACAGGTGCATTTTACTATGATGACGGCAGACCGAAGATAGCCGGTACAGACTGGATGACACTTGCTGGACTCAGAGATTCAGAGAATACAATGCTGAGCTTTGATGCTCTTGATTCTCCAGTTGCTGGTATCACCATTTGGCAAATTTTGGCAGAATGGTTTGAAAAAGTCGGCTATAAAATGGTTTTCAGTAATGTCGGTATTACTCAGGCGGGTGTTCAGGGAATCAGAGATTTAAATAAATATATTGAGCAAGATTATAAAGTCGTAACATTGATAAATGATGGACTTCTTGTAAATAGTACAAATAAAACAACATTACCTACACACTGGGTTGTTTGGAATGGTTCAGTCATGCAAGATCCTGATGGATATATTAGTTTAGAATTGTTTTCTTGGGGAAAGGAAAAAAACTGGATAAAACCAAACAAAGATTTGCAATTTTTTATCAACAGGTTTTTTGGAGGGATGGTTTTCAAATCATTGAAATAAAATGGGAAAAATTTTTTTGGTTCTGCCTTTATTTTTACTGTCTGCCTGTTCGTTGCAGGCAGAATTCACTCCAGAAGGGGAGGTGCTTAATGATGCAACTGTTGGCATTCCCTATTATAACCAAATAAATATATTTGGTGGAGTAGTTCTTTCTTATGATCTTTATGGTAAACAAGTCATTGCTGGAGATATTCATCCAGATAATTTAGGGCTTCACTTACAGTATTGTGATGATAATGAATTCAATAATTGTATCCAGATTAGAGGGACACCAACAAAAGCAGGCATAGCTAAAGTGCGAGTACATGGGGGCTTAGGTGGCGGAATGCTTTCAAAATCAGGAGAGTTCGATAAAACCTATACTATTACGGTCAAAGATTCAGAAGGAGCTTCTTAAGATCGTTTGAGAGGCGCTCTCAGCATAGCCCATCAAGATACGAGAACCCGCTCAGAGACAAGTTTTCTCATTTCTTGATGGTTAAAAACAGCATTAACGTACAATATTAGGTGCTGAATCATCCACGCCACACGCGTACCCAGCAGTTTTTGTCGAAAGTGCTTTGAGACACATTGCGGCACAAGGGTGTGCCGCACAGGGGTTATACAGTGACGACGATTTTGCCTACCTGACCGTTGGCTTCCATGTATTGATGTGCCTCGACGATATCATCAAAGGCGAAGGTTTTATCAATCAGCGGCTTGAGCTGCCCGGACTGTAATCCTTCAAAGATAAACCGTTTCGCTCGCGAAAGTTTTTCTGCGTCCGAGGTGATTTCAAAAATTTCATAACCACGGAAAGTCAAATGGCGACCGAGGATCTCAATGACCGGTATAGAAAGGTCTCGTGCATCAAGCGAGCCATATTGGAAAAAGATCCCACCGGCCGGCATCACCTGGGCAATTTTTGCCACTCCCGGGCCACCGACCGGATCGAAGACTACACGGGTTCCTTTGCCATCAGTAATGCGTGAGATCTCAGTGACAAGATCTTGCTCATGACTGGCGATAACATCTGCTGCCCCAAGCTGCAAAAGCTGGCTTCGCTTCTCGCTGGTTCGCGTCATCGCAATAGGCTTTGCGCCGAGCATATTAGCAATCTGAATTGCCGCCAGTCCGACGCTACTGGAAGCAGCATTGATCAGCACATTATCTCCAGGTTTAATATCCGCATATTCAACCAGCGCACCGAATGCGGTCACATACATCATCCAACTGGCGGCGGCTTCGGCAAAGCTAAGGTTTTGCGGATGTTTTACGACCGCGTGCGCCGGGGCATTAACGACTTCTCCATACATACCATATTGATGAAAGCTGAAAGCCGGAATGACGCTAACGTAATCCCCTGGTGCAAACTCACCTACGTTGTCTCCTACGGATTCAACGACTCCGGCAGCTTCATAACCCAACCGTGCCGGGAAATTAGGTTGGTAAATATACTGACCTGTGCGGTACATAATCTCCGCACGGTTGATACCAATTGCCCGTACGCGGATCTGAACCTCATTTGCATCAGGCGCGGGAACCTGCATGTCCTGAATCTTCAAGACGTCAGCGTCACCAATTTGATTAAAAACTACGACCTTAGACATAGCAGACCTCAGTAAATTGTTCTGTATTGGGTCCGCACAATTTAACGATTCAGATGAGAGTGAAAAACCGCAGTTGCGGAACTTCACTATTACTCATTTCGTAACAATCCCTGAAGCCGCGGTTTTTGTTGGCTAAAAAGTTCGCACAGCCAGTCAATGAATACCCGTACGCGAGGGGTGAGGTGACGCCTGTCGGGGTAAAGCACAGAAACCGGTTTTGATTCTCCGGCGTAATCGGCCAGCACCTCAACGAGCTGACCCGACTGGAGGTAGGGGGCCAGAACGGCATGAACACCACGTATGATGCCGAGTCCAGATAAACAGCCGGTCAGCAATATATCGGAGTTATCAACGCTTATCCGCCCGGTGGGCGTGAACGATAAAGTTTTACCTCCGCTAATGAAGGACCACTCCAGCGCTTCCCGGTGACGCTCGCTAAAAAAGTTAAGCGCCTGGTGTCGGGATAAATCCTCTGGCGTCTGCGGTACGCCATGTTGTTGCAAATAATCCGGTGACGCGCAGGTCACCATCTTTACTTCACCAAGTCGCCTGGATATTAGGGAAGAGTCTTGTAATTCGCCGATACGGATCATGCAGTCGATGCCTTCGGCAAGCATATCGATTTTACGGTCGGTGGAGGTGAGTACCATCTCGATGTCAGGATATCGCGACTGGAAATCTTTCAGCGCAGGAACTAACACGGAATGCGCCAGCGACAGAGGGGCATTAACCCTGAGTTTTCCGCGTGGCGGGCGGGTTGGCGAGAAAGAGGCCATGATGTCATCAACGTCGCCGAGCAGTATTTTTGTGCGTTGGTAAAAAGCGTCACCTTCATCGGTCAGCGTCACTTTACGGGTTGTGCGGTTAAGCAACTTTGCCCCCAGTTCGTCTTCAAGATGCTGGATGGCTTTGGTCACTGCGGGGCGATGCAGGTGTAATACGTCTGCAGCTCTGGCAAATCCACCTTGCTCAACAACCTGTATAAAAATGGTCATATATTCAAACATACTGGAACGCATCGCTTATTTCTCCCGATATCCGATCATTGTTATTATGAGAGTAATAATCATGCCTGCATAGGTTGTTGAATGCTGCTCTACACTTAGTGTTTTAGCGTTGAGGGTTACAGCATGATTAAGGTCTATGGGGTGCCGGGCTGGGGATCGGCCATCAGTGAAGTGATGCTCACACTGGCGGAGATCCCTTACAGTTTTATTAATGTCGACGGTTTTGACAGCGATGGTCCTTCGCGGGAGTTGCTTAAGACAATGAATCCGCTATGCCAGGTGCCCACACTGGTACTGGAAAATGGCGAAGTCATGACGGAAACTGCGGCGATCGCCCTGATGATCCTCGATCGTTGTCCCGAGCTGTCGCCCTCCGTTGGGCGCAGCGAGCGTCAGCAGTTCCAGCGTCTGTTGATATGGCTGGTAGCAAATGTCTATCCCACATTTACCTATGCCGATTATCCTGAACGCTGGGTGCCGGATGCTCCGACGCAGTTGAAAAAAAATTGTATTGAGTACCGAAAATCTCTCTATATGTGGTTGAATGACCAGCTAAGCGCCGAGCCGTACGCTTTCGGAGAGCAGCTAACCTTGCTGGACGTCTATATTTGTGTGATGCGTAGCTGGGGGCCGGGACATGACTGGTTCCAGGACAACACGCCGAATATTAGCGCTATCGCTGATGCGGTTTGCCAGCACCCACGGCTACGTTCCGTGCTGAAAAACAATAAGATTATTTGAGAAAACACACTTTCTGACCAAAACAATAAGGAACCTGCTATGCCGCACGTTGATATTAAATGTTTTCCCCGCGATCTGAGCGACGAGCAAAAATCCGCGCTGGCGGCGGATATTACCGACGTCATTATTCGTCATTTGCAAAGCAAAGACAGCTCGGTAAGCGTGGCGCTGAATCAAGTTGAGCCAGAGGCGTGGCAGGGCGTGTGGGATGCGGAGATTAAGCCGCAGATGGCAACGTTAATTAAAAAACCTGGCTACAGCATGTGAGATAAAACGGGCGAATTTTCCGCCCGTTTTCAACAGGTTTACGGTGTAACGATGTTAAACCAGAATTCGAACTTATCCATATAGCCGAGCATAGCGTCAAGTTTAGCGCCGTCGCCGGTTATCTTCACATCGCCGCTGTCTTGCGCCTGTTTCAGCGTCACTTCCTTGAGGATGATTTTATTGAGCGTGTCGCGATTCAATGTGATCGTGGCGTCAGCCTCTTTTGCTTCGGCATTGGCGGTATGGTTTAGTACGCCATTTTCCAGTTCAAGATTATATTTACCACCGTCGCTGCCAAGGTCGATGTTAAACACCGATTTGGCATCACCCGCTTTCTGCCCGTTAATATGTACCGCCAGATAGTCGAAGAACATTTCCGGCGTCATGGCGCGTACGGTATCCGGGCTGGCAGTGTTCGGGGTTGGGCCTTTAACCACACCATTACGCAGCTCTTGCGCGCCGGTCAGGTAGAAGTTGCGCCACGGGCCGGATTCAGCCTGGTATCCTAGCTGTTCCAGCGCATCAGCTTCCAGGTTGCGCGCGGCCTGGTTATTGGGATCGGCAAACACCACTTTGCTCACCACCTGGGCCACCCAGCGATAGTTACCCTGGTCATAGTCGGCTTTCGCTTTCTGCAGAATGGCGTCCGCTCCGCCCATATAGTCGACGAATTTCTTCGCCGCTTCTTCCGGCGGCAGTTCATCCAGCGTTGCCGGGTTGCCATCAAACCAGCCGAGATAGAGCACATAGGTCGCTTTCACATCATGACTGACGGAACCATAGTAACCGCGATTAGCCCAGGTATGCGCCAGTGAGTCCGGCAGTTTAAAGTTCGCGGCGATTTCATCGCGGGTCAGACCTTCGTTAGCCATACGAAGCGTCTGGTCGTTGATGTAACGATACAGATCTCGCTGGCTTTTCAGCAGGTTCACGACTTTGTCATTACCCCAGGTTGGCCAGTGGTGCTGCGCCATCAGGATTTCTGCTTTATCTCCCCAGCGTACAATCGCTTCGTTAATGTATTTGGACCATGGCAACGGCTCACGAATTTTGGCCCCGCGCAGGGAGTAGGTGTTGTGCAGGGTGTGGGTGACGTCTTCAGCAGACTCAATCAGTTTCTTCTCTTCGATATACCACAACATTTCTGACGGCGCTTCGGAGCCTGGGGCCAACATGAAGTCATAGGTCAGGCCATCAATGACCTCTTTTTGCCCATCTTTTTCAATTATATTGGTTGGCGCAATCAGGGTGACGGTTCCCGCGGAGGTCGTGGTTCCCAGTCCGGCACCAACCTGACCTTTGGCATCAGGTTTTAGTAGATTGCCGTACATATAGCTCGCGCGACGGCTCATGACGTTACCGGCCATGATATTCTCAGCCACCGCCGCTTCCATAAAGCCGGCAGGTGCATAAATCTTCACTTTGCCCGCTTTAACGTCTGCTTCATCAACAACGCCGCGTACGCCGCCGTAATGGTCAACGTGGCTGTGCGTATAAATCACCGCGACTACGGGTTTTTGACCGCGGTTTTTAAAGTAAAGATCCATCCCGACTTTGGCCGTTTCTGCTGATACCAGCGGGTCAACAACGGTGACGCCTTCTTTACCTTCAATGATCGTCATGTTGGACAGATCGAGGTTACGGATCTGGTAAACGCCTTCCGTCACTTCAAACAGTCCGCTGATGTTGATCAACTGGGACTGACGCCACAGGCTCGGATTTACCGTATCCGGGGCTTTATCGCCTTCTTTAATGAACGCATATTGTTGCGGATTCCAGATGACATTTCCTTGCTCACCTTTGATCACATCCTGAGGAATTGGGGCGATGAAGCCTTTATGAGCATCGGTAAAGTCGGTGTTATCGGAGAAGGGCAGTTGATTGAAAAGCGCATTGTTCGCTTGTTGCGTGGAAGCGGTTGCGTCCTTTGGCGCTTCAGCGGCAATCAGGGGAGCAGAGGCAGAGGTGAGTAACCCGGCAAGGATAAAACTTTGTGCGATTCTATTTAGTTGCATCGTAAAACCTCTCTGACACTTTATAAGTACAGTTGGGGGATGCTGCTTTGACTGATTGGATTTGGAATAGATATTTGAGTTAGAGCAAGTTTAACTATAATTCACGCAAATGATTCAGCAAGGAAGGACAGCGATTCATCCGACTGGTTTTTCAGAAGTTTTAAGAAGACGGTGAGGGATGAAAAGCATGAGCCGCCATTCGTTAGCAGACAATTATTCACCTGCGGTAATGCGTCTCCCAATGGAGACAAACGTTCCGGCCCCAAGGTGATGCAGGGTAGTGAGCTTGTCATCATCAAACTGCCATCGTCCTTCCACGAAGGCTCTCTCATCAGCGGCCGCCGAGACCACTTCCCCAAACAGGGTGTCATACTTTTCCTGCGCCGCCGTTGCAGGCAGTAGACGGCATTCCATCCAGGCCAGGCATTTTGCTTCTATCAGCGGTAAACCCAACACCGGTCCTTGCACCACAGGAATGCCGTAGCAGTTGAATTTATCTTCCACGCGACCGGAAACGCTGCCAACGGCCCAGGTCCAGTTGGCGGCAGCACCCCCCGGAATAACGATGCCAAACATGCCGCTGCGTTCAATCAGTTCCCTCGACCAGGCGGTTTTATCAACCACAATTGCGATACGCGGTGGTTCAAACTCAACGGGCATTGACCACGCAGCAGCCATCACATTCCGCCGCTCTGTATGATCGTCCCGACTGGTGATTAAAATGGTAGGGCCGTGATTTAGCAGTCGACTGGCATGTTTTAGTTCGAGAGGACGAAAATGGCTCATGGATGCTCCTTGGCTGAGAGATAACACACCACAATTAACTTAGATATTAACGGTATTAGCGATTTTGTCGCCTCGTGAGGAAGAACAACGCACAAAATCGACGGCGTAAAATTAAAAATGCGTTATAAGTACAACATTACACAAACAGGAAGCTGTTATGACGCCTTTTTTAAACGCTTATTTTGCCCGTATTGGCTGGTCAGGTTCGGCCAACGTCAACATTGAAACCCTGCGAGCGCTGCATTTACTGCACAACAGCGCCATTCCTTTTGAAAATCTCGATGTGCTGCTGCCACGCGAAATGCAACTCGACGACGCATCGCTGGAAGAGAAACTGGTGACGGCGCGTCGCGGCGGTTATTGTTTTGAGCAAAATGGGTTATTTGAGCGGGCGCTCCGCGAAATCGGTTTTACCGTTCGCAGTTTACTTGGACGTGTGGTACTGGCGAATCCGTCAAGCCTACCGCCACGCACGCATCGTCTGCTGCTGGTTGAGCTGCAGGGAGAGCAGTGGATCGCTGACGTCGGATTCGGTGGGCAAACGCTGACAGCGCCGATTCGTCTGCAGGCAGATGTTGCACAGCACACACCACACGGAGAGTATCGTCTGATTCAGGAAGGTGAAGACTGGATTTTGCAGTTCCTTCATCACGAACACTGGCAATCAATGTACCGTTTTGACCTGGTTATGCAGCATCAGAGCGATTATCTGATGGGCAACTTCTGGTCGGCGCATTGGCCGCAGTCGCATTTTCGTCACCATCTGCTGATGTGCCGTCATCTGCCAGACGGCGGTAAATTTACGTTAACCAATTTTCATTTTACCCATTATCAGGATGGCCATGCGGTAGAGCAGATTAATCTGCCTGACGTCGCCAGCCTGTACGCCTTATTGCAGGCACGGTTTGGATTGGGCGTGGATGATGTGAAGCATGGATTTACTGAAGAAGAATTGGCGACGGTAATGGCGGCGTTTGATACGCACCCGGAAGCGGGGAAATAACACCATCGGGAATAGTGCCGGATGCGGCGTAATCGCCATATCCGGCCCATAGAAATAGATTAAAAATCTATCGCCCATTCGGCATGAAACAGGATCACCGCCGAACCGGTAATGGTGACTTTTTCCGGCTGGTTATCACGAATAGCGACCGTCACATCAACTATACCGTCACGACCCAGCGCACGGCCCTGATGCCCCTGAACACGTAACGTTTTGCCATCATGCGCCATCAGTCGGTGGTGAACCAGCCACGCGCCCATCGGCCCGTTGGCATTGCCGGTGACTGGATCTTCCACAATACCAATTGCGGGTGAAAACATGCGTCCATCGGTGGCGTTTTCGCCCTTACGGATTTGAAAAGGGAAGAAACCGTTACAGCCAATTTGTTGGCTGATGGTCGCCAGAGCCTGCAAATCTGGGGCAAGGGCGTCCAGATCTACCTCAGGCTTTAGCGGAATCATCACTTTCGAATGGCCGGTGGTGGCAACCTGGATCGGCAGCCCTGGCAGCATATCGTCTTCGCTCAGATGCAGGGCGTGGATAATTGCAGCGCGAACCGCGCCTTGCAGCGGAGGTTCAAATCCAGGTGTTCCTTGCTCAAGGCTAATGCGATAGTCATTCCCTACAGTTTCAACATCCACCCGATGGCGCCCGGCCAGCGAGGTTTGCCAGACGGTCGTGTTGCTCAGACCCAGTACCTTGGCCCGCACGTAGTGCGCGGCGACGGTAGCATGTCCACAGATGGGAACTTCGACCGTCGGCGTGAAATAGCGGATGTGTACATCGCTGTCGTTGCTGGTCAGCAGGAATGCAGTTTCCGAATGACGCAGCTCGCGGGCAATGAGCTGCATCTGCTCTTCGCTCAGTCCGTCAGCATGCAGCACCACGCCCGCTGAATTGCCGCGAAAGGGGACCGAGGTAAAGGCATCGACGTGGTAAACCTGTGGTTTCATTAGCGTTCTCCCTGGAATGGAGAAGCATCATAGCGTACAAAAAGCGGGATAGCGATGCAGACCTGGTGGCGCTTAGGCCACCAGGCATCAGAGTCAATTAGCGGCGCGAGCGCACAATTTGATAGCGGCGGGTGAAGTACTCAAACGGCGCACTCCACACGTGTACAAGACGTGTGAATGGAAACAGTAGGAATATCGTCATGCCTAACACCAGATGGGCACGGAATATCGGCGCCACGCCATCCAGATGCGCAGATGCGCCCCCCTGGAAAGTCACCACCGACTGCGCCCAACCGACCAGTTTCAGCATTTCACTACCGTCAGGGTGTTGTGCGGAGAACGGAATAGTGGTTAAGCCGAGAATGCATTGAACCAGCAGAATGCACAGGATCAGAATATCAGCGGTGGATGATGTTGCGCGAATGCGTGGATTAGTCAGGCGCCGCACCAGCAACCCCGCGCCCCCAATCAGCGTTAACACGCCGCAGACACCGCCAAGAATCATAGCCATTTGCTGTTTCACCGCAATCGGCAGGAACCAGGCATACATCCAGTGCGGGGTCAGCATGCCAAACAGGTGACCGAAAAAAATCCCCAGAATGCCGATATGGAACAAGTTTGACCATAACACCATACCGCGTTTGTCCAGCATTTGACTGGAAGAGGCGCGCCAGGTGTATTGCCCGTAGTCGTAACGCAACCAACTGCCGAGGATAAACACCGTGCCGCACAAATACGGGTAGATATCGTAAAAGAAGACGTTCAGATACTGTATCATTTCGGACCTCCCGCGCTGACGTCGACATACTGCGGCGCCACGTCCTGGCTAAAGCGTCGTTGATAGTTTTGTAACGGTGAACTGTCACAAGCGGTGGCGTTATCTTCGATAAACTTCACCTGTTCCTCTTCCCAGACCGCATCCAGGGCCTGACGGGTATCGTCACGTGTTTCTGCGCCAACCTGTCTGGTGACACTGTCACTTGAAAGGGAACTTCCTGCAAGTAGCAGCAGGGCGTCAAACAACTGATACCATGGCGTATCGCGCTGTTTTAAGCGACCGCCAAGCAGTGCCAGAATGGGGGCGACATTCTGTAAACCTTCTTTGGCCTGGGCCTCCGGCAGCACGCTTAAATACTCCAGATACAACGGTAGATGATCCGGCAGTTCGCGGCAGTTAAGCTGGAGCCCGACCTTTTCGTACTGCGCCAGCAGATCAACCATCGCCTGGCCGCGATCACGCGACTCGGCATGGACATGTTCGAACAACAGCAGTGAGGTGGCGCGCCCCCGATCAAACACCTCGCACCATTCGGCTTGCTTATCCAGTAATGGCGCATTGAGCAGTGCCTGGCTAAATTCGATAAGCATTGGGGCATCGCTGGACACGAGCGCCAGCGCGTCGTCTTTACACTCCCACAGCAGTTCGTCCGGATATTCCATCAGCAGTCCGATAACCTTGAGGATTTGCATTATTCACCCTCCGCTTTATCGCGCACTTCGGTAATGTCGATGGCATCAATACGGCTGCTGTTAAACAGGTTGAACTTGGTATCCGAACCGTGACAGCCGTCGCCAAAGGTGAAACCACAACCGTTTTTCTCCGGGAAAGCGTCGCGCGCCATTTCACGGTGGCTGGTCGGGATCACGAAGCGGTCTTCATAGTTGGCGATAGCCAGATAACGATACATCTCCTCCACCTGCTCAACGGTCAGACCGACTTCCTCAATGGCGCGGGTATCCGTCACGCCTTCGACGGTTTGTGAGCGCATATAGTGGCGCATAGCCATCATGCGTTTGAGCGCGCGTAGTACCGGGGCGGTATCGCCAGCGCTTAGCATATTGGCAAGGTACTGTACCGGGATACGCAGTGATTCCACCGCCGGTAAAATATTGCCATTGTGCGGCAGGCCACCGGCATCAGCGACCGACTGAATCGGTGACAACGGCGGCACATACCAGACCATCGGCAGGGTGCGATACTCAGGATGTAACGGCAGCGCCAGCTTCCAGTCCATTGCCATTTTGTAGACCGGCGAACGTTGGGCTGCGTCGATAACATTCTGTGGAATGCCTTGTTTTAACGCCTCTTCGATGACCGCCGGATCGTGCGGATTGAGGAACACATCGCACTGACGCTCATACAGGTCGGTCTCATGCTCGGTACTGGCCGCTTCCTCGATGCGGTCGGCGTCGTACAGCAATACACCGAGATAACGGATACGCCCAACGCAGGTTTCCGAACATACCGTCGGCTGGCCGGACTCAATACGCGGGTAACAGAAAATGCACTTCTCTGACTTACCGCTCTTCCAGTTAAAATAGATTTTCTTGTATGGACAACCGCTGATACACAAACGCCAACCGCGGCATTTGTCCTGGTCGATCAGCACAATGCCGTCTTCCTCACGCTTATAGATGGCACCACTCGGGCAGGTGGCGACACAGCTTGGGTTCAGACAGTGTTCACAGAGTCGCGGTAAATACATCATGAAGGTGTTTTCGAACTGACCGTACATCTCCTTCTGCATTTTCTCGAAGTTTCGGTCACGGGCGCGTTTTGAGAACTCGCCGCCGAGCAGCTCTTCCCAGTTGGGGCCCCAGATAATCTTGTCCATCCGTTTACCGTCGATCAAAGAACGTGGACGCGCAGTGGGCTGGTTTTTGCCTTCCGGTGCGCTATGCAGATGCTGATAATCGTAGGTAAACGGTTCATAGTAATCATCGATTTGCGGGATCACCGGGTTGGCGAATATTTTGGTAATCACCCCCATCTTGCCGCCCAGACGCGGTCTTATCTTGCCGTTGACATCGCGAACCCAGCCGCCTTGCCACTCTTCCTGATCTTCCCAGTTTTTCGGATAACCAATGCCTGGTTTGGTCTCGACGTTGTTAAACCATGCATATTCCATCCCTTCGCGCCCGGTCCAGACGTTTTTACAGGTGACGGAGCAGGTGTGGCAGCCGATACACTTGTCAAGATTAAGAACCATGCCTACCTGTGAGCGTATTTTCATTTTTTCGCCTCCTGTACCTGATCGCGACCTTCATCATCCAGCCAGTTAATATTTTTCATTTTTCTAATCATGATGAACTCATCGCGGTTAGAGCCGACCGTACCGTAATAGTTAAAGCTGTACGCCAACTGCGCATAGCCACCGATCATATGCGTCGGTTTCGGGCAGACGCGGGTGACCGAGTTATGGATCCCGCCACGCATCCCGGTGACTTCTGAGCCGGGAATGTTCATGATTCGTTCCTGAGCGTGATACATCATGGTCATTCCCGGTGGCACGCGCTGACTCACTACCGCACGGGCGGTAAGCGCGCCATTGGCGTTAAAGGCTTCGATCCAGTCGTTATCTTCAATACCCAACTCTTTGGCATCGGTCTCGCTGATCCAGACGATGGGGCCGCCGCGCGACAGCGTCAGCATCAGCAGGTTTTCGCTGTAGGTGGAGTGGATCCCCCATTTCTGATGCGGCGTCAGGAAATTGAGCGCTTTTTCCGGGAAACCGTTAGGCGGAACGTCGCGCATTTCGCTAACGCTGCGGGTGTCGATAGGCGGACGGTAGGCCACCAGGCTTTCACCAAATGCACGCATCCACGCGTGATCCTGATACAACTGCTGGCGACCGGACAGGGTGCGCCATGGGATCAGCTCGTGGACGTTGGTATAGCCTGCGTTATAGGAGACATGTTCGCTTTCAAGACCGGACCAGGTCGGGCTGGAGATAATTTTGCGCGGCTGCGCCTGAATATCGCGAAAACGGATCTTCTCATCTTCTTTGTTCAACGCCAGATGCGTATGGTCGCGTCCGGTCATGGCGCCCAGCGCTTCCCAGGCTTTGACCGCCACCTGACCGTTGGTTTCCGGCGCCAGGGCGAGGATCACCTCCGACGCATCCAGTGCGGTGTCGATCAGCGGGCGACCTTTCGCCGGACCTTCGCGTTTGGTGTAGTTCAGCTGGCCGAGGAAATCGACCTCGGTCTGGGTATTCCAGGAGATACCTTTGCCACCGTTTCCAAGTTTGTCCATTAGCGGGCCGAGCGAGGTAAAACGTTCGTAGGTGGCAGGGTAGTCACGCTCCACGACGGCGATATTAGGCGCAGTTTTTCCTGGAACAAGATCGCATTCGCCTTTACGCCAGTCGAGGATGTCAAACGGCTGCGCCAGTTCTGCTGGTGAGTCGTGTTGCAGTGGTTGCAGGACGACATCGGTTTCTTGCCCAAGGTGCCCGACACAGACTTCCGAGAACACTTTGGCGATGCCTTTATAGATTTCCCAGTCGCTCTTCGATTCCCACGCCGGATCGACCGCCGCCGACAGCGGGTGAATAAACGGATGCATATCCGAGGTGTTCATATCATCTTTTTCGTACCAGGTGGCGGTCGGCAGAACGATATCGGAGAACAGACAGGTACTGGACATACGGAAATCGAGCGTGACCAGCAGATCAAGCTTGCCTTCAATCGCCGCAGCCTGCCATTCCACCTCTTCAGGTTTAATGCCCTCGCTTGAACCGAGCGCTTCTCCCTGGATCCCGCTTTCGGTACCCAGCAAATATTTGAGCATGTATTCATGCCCTTTACCGGAGGAGCCGAGCAGGTTAGAGCGCCAGACAAAGAGGTTGCGCGGATGGTTGTGGCCGCTGTCCGGCTGCTCGCAGGCAAAACGGATATCACCCGATTTCAGCGCTTGTGCGGTGTATTCCACAGGAGACAAGCCAGCCTGTTCAGCCTTCGCTTTCACGGTCAATGGGTTGAGGTTAAGCTGCGGGGCGGACGGCAGCCAGCCCATTCTTTCGGCGCGTACGTTAAAGTCGATTAAATGCCCGCTAAATTTCGACGCGTCGGCCAGCGGAGAGAGGAGCTCCTGCGCGGTAAGTTTTTCATAACGCCACTGGCTGGAGTGGTTGTAGAAAAACGAAGTGCTGTTCATCTGACGCGGCGGGCGGTTCCAGTCCAGCGCAAACGCCAGCGGTAACCAGCCGGTTTGCGGACGCAGTTTCTCCTGACCCACATAGTGCGCCCAGCCACCGCCGCTTTGCCCCACGCAGCCACAGAACACCAGCATGTTAATCATGCCACGGTAGTTCATGTCCATGTGATACCAGTGATTAACGCCAGCCCCGAGGATGATCATCGACCGGCCATGAGTTTTGTGTGCCGTATCGGCAAACTCCCTGGCGATTTGTTCGATATGACGGCGTGGCACACCGGTAATTTGCTCGCCCCAGGCCGGGGTGTAGGCTTTCACTTCGCTGTAATCTTGCGCGCTATGAACGTCATCCAGACCACGATCGAGACCGTAATTCGCCAGTACCAGATCATAAACGCTCACTACCGGACAACTGCGGCCATCGGCGAGGCTGAGGCGTTTTACCGGAAGTTGCCGTACCAGCACAGGTTCTTGTTTGACGCTGCGAAAATGCGGGTTTTCGTTGCCGCCAAAGTAGGGGAATGCTACCCCAGCCACGTCATCATGCTGACCCAGCAACGAGAGGGAAAGTTCTGTTTCTGCCCCTGCGGCCAACGACTCGAGGTTCCATTTTCCCGTCTCACCCCAGCGAAAGCCGATGGAGCCGTTCGGCACGACCAGCTCACCGTCGCTGTTAAAGGCCACGGTTTTCCACTCCGGATTGTTGCTTTCGCCCAGACCGTCAACAAGGTCTGAAGCGCGCATCATACGTCCAGGCACGTAGCTGCCGTCTTCGCGTGCCTCCAGCAGAACCAGCATTGGCATATCGGTATAGCGGCGGCAGTAATTGAGGAAGTAGTCGCTGGGCCTGTCGAGGTGGAACTCTTTCAGGATGACGTGGCCCATGGCCATCGCCAGCGCGCTGTCGGTGCCTTGTTTTGGTGCCAGCCACTGGTCGCACAGTTTGGCGACTTCCGAGTAGTCTGGCGTAATGGCAATGGTTTTAGTGCCTTTGTAGCGCACTTCGGTAAAAAAGTGCGCGTCAGGCGTACGGGTCTGTGGGACGTTAGAACCCCAGGCAATAATATAACTGGAGTTATACCAGTCGGCGGATTCAGGAACGTCGGTCTGTTCGCCCCAGGTCATTGGCGACGCAGGCGGTAAGTCGCAATACCAGTCATAAAAGCTCAGGCAGGTGCCGCCAAGAAGGGAAAGATAACGCGTGCCTGCGGCATAGGAGACCATCGACATTGCCGGAATAGGTGAAAATCCGGCCACGCGATCCGGGCCGTAGGTCTTTACCGTCCAGACGTTGGCGGCGGCAATCAACTGATTAAGTTCTTTCCAGCTAGAACGGATAAAACCACCGCGACCGCGTACCTGCTTGTAGCTCTGGCATTTTTGCGGGTCGTTCATAATCGATTCCCAGGCCAGCACCGGGTCGGACTGGCGGGTCAGGGCGTCGCGCCACAGTTCGATCAAACGTTTACGCACTAACGGATATTTCAGGCGGTTGGCGCTGTAAAGATACCAGGAGTAGCTGGCGCCGCGCGGACAGCCGCGGGGTTCATGATTTGGCAGGTCAGGGCGGGTGCGCGGGTAGTCAGTTTGCTGCGTTTCCCAGGTCACCAGTCCGTTTTTGACGTAGATTTTCCAGCTACATGAGCCGGTACAGTTCACGCCGTGGGTAGAGCGCACAATTTTATCGAACTGCCAGCGCTGACGATAACTGTCTTCCCAGTCCCGATTGGTGTGCATCACTTGCCCATGCCCCTCGGCAAACGTATCGCCCTTTTGTTTAAAGTAGCGAAAGCGATCTAACAGTTTACTCATGACATAACTCCTGCTTCGATAATATTGCCGACGATGAATCGCACACCAGGCCTGCCTGAATGTCCGATCCAGCGGTATCCATTTCGTTATTTTTTTTGTGATTTACGGCCATAGACCAGCCAGGTCACCAGCACACAGACGATGTAAAACACCAAAAATATTTTCATAGCCCCCACCGGAGAGCCGGTTAGCGCCAGGGATGAACCAAACGCTTTGGGGATGAAGAAGCCGCCCACAGCGCCAATGGCTGAGATGAATCCAAGCGCGGCGGCGGTGTCGGTTACCGCTTCACGCTGGGCCTGTTCCTCTGTACCACCGCGCAGTTTCACCCGGTAAATCGTGATTTTGCGAAAGATCACCGCAATCATCTGGAAGGTCGACCCGCTTCCCAGACCCGCGGTCAGGAACAGCCCCATAAACACCAGATAGAAGGCGACAAAGTTTCCTTCGCCGGACCCCGGCAGAGTAAGAAACAGCAGGGCGCTGAACAGTGCCATAAAGATGAAGTTAATTAACGTGACGCGTACACCGCCGAACTTGTCAGAGATGACGCCGCCAGCCGATCGCGCCAGCGCGCCGATGAAGGGGCCGAAGAACGCCAGTTGCAGAATATCCACGTCAGGAAATTGCGTTTTCGCCAGCATGGCAAAGCCCGCCGAAAAGCCGATAAATGACCCGAAAGTTGCAAGATACAGCAGGCTTAACAGCCACAAGTGAAAACGCTTGAGGACCGGTAACTGGGAAGCAATAGAAGCCTTCGAACTGGCAATATCATTCATTCCCATACCTGCCGCCAGGGTGGCTATTAGCAGAAGTGGAACCCAAATCCATGCGGCATTGGCCAGCGACAATAACGAGCCATCTGCTTGCGGTACGCCCTGGACGCCCAAAAAGGTAAATATGGGCAGAAAAATCACCAGCGGCGCGATCAACTGCATCACGCTGACGCCGAGGTTGCCAAGACCGCCGTTAACGCCCAGCGCGCTGCCTTGCTTTGCTTTGGGGAAGAAAAAACTAATATTGCCCATGCTGGAGGCAAAGTTAGCGCCAGCAAAACCGCACATCAGCGCAATAATAATAAATACTCCAAACGGAGTAGCGGTATTTTGCACGGCAAATCCCAGCCAGACGCAGGGAATAACCAGAATAATCGTGCTAAAAATGGTCCAACGGCGACCGCCAAATATAGGTACCATAAAGGAGTAGGGAACGCGCAATATTGCACCAGAAAGGGAGGGTAATGCCGTTAATAAAAACAGTTGATCGGTGGTGAAATTAAAACCAATTTTATTCAGATTGACGGCTACGGCGCTAAACAGCATCCAGACGCAGAAGGCAAGCAAAAGGCAACTTACTGATATCAAAAGATTTCTACGGGCAATGTGCTTGCCTTTGTTTTCCCAAAAGGCAGGGTTTTCTGGTTTCCAGTCAGTCAAAAGATAACGATTATTTTTCTCATTTGATGATGACATATTATTCTCCATGCACATGCCGTTCATGAAAAAGAAATAAAAGCATACAGGCCGCGCGGCTTCTTTTTAGAAACTATTGAAAGGTTTTGGGAATATTGACTGAAAGAATAGATAAAAAAGCGCAATAACGCGGGATAAGAGGAGAATTACAGGTTGGTTAAGTGTTACTAATTGTAAACTTAAATGATGTATTGTTTGTTCATCTATAACATCAACTAAATAACTCAAGCGTAATCATACGATCCAGGTGGTGCTCGAAAGCGGGATCGGCCATTTCCTCTATGCCCAACACATACATACCATCCAGGCCGCAGACCACTGCGATTAAACGCCATGCGACATCGGCGGCATCTGGGGTGGATAAAAACTCACCGGCTTTCTGTCCCTGAGTGATGATGTTAGCCGTTTCCTCATGCCACATCCGCATGGTCAGCAGATAGGCGCTTTTGATCTCAGGATCTTTATCTGCCAGCACCTGTGCTTCACGCCACAGCCTGATATGGGGTTCGAACCCGCCATCTTCGCTGCCCAGCATGGCATGCAGCCGTTCCCGAAAACTGGCGTTTTCGCTGACCAGTTCAGCATCAAGCAGGGTACGGATCAGGCGCACAAAAGCCTGTGACTTGAGTTCACCGGCAGAGGAAAAGTGATGATGCACCTGACCCGTCGCCACATGGGCTTCCGCCGCTATACGTCGTACGGTCATGGCAGTAAACCCTTCTTCCAGTGCAACGCGCATCGCCGCTTGCAGAATCACTTCCCGACGTTCATCCCGGTTCAGATAGCTCATCATTCCTCCTGTATCTCAATAGCACGCAGTCTAACAAAAAGTTGGACATACGTTCAATTTTCCGTAGGATCGCTAAAGCTGGACATGTGTCCAGTTTCGGTTTCGTTAGGGAGTTTTATGTTTCGTCAGTGGTTAACGTTAGTCATTATTGTACTGGTCTACATCCCTGTTGCGATTGATGCAACGGTGCTGCACGTTGCCGCGCCCACGCTGAGTATGACGCTGGGTGCCAGTGGTAACGAGCTGCTGTGGATTATTGATATTTATTCGCTGGTCATGGCTGGCATGGTGTTGCCAATGGGGGCATTGGGCGATCGCATCGGTTTTAAACGTCTGCTGCTGTTGGGCGGGGGGTTATTTGGCCTGGCATCGCTGGCCGCTGCGTTTGCCCACAGCGCCAGTTGGCTGATTGCCACGCGGGCGGTATTAGCGATCGGGGCGGCGATGATTGTTCCGGCTACGCTCGCGGGTATTCGCGCCACCTTTGCCGAACAGCGTCATCGCAATATGGCGCTCGGCGTCTGGGCCGCTGTCGGTTCTGGCGGCGCGGCGTTTGGGCCATTAGTAGGCGGCATACTGCTGGAGCACTTCTATTGGGGATCCGTGTTCTTAATCAATGTGCCTATTGTTGTGGTGGTAATGGCATTGACGGCTCGTTTCGTGCCGCGCCAGGCTGGACGTCGCGATCAATCGTTAAATTTTGGTCATGCGATAATGCTGATTGTCGCTATTCTGCTGCTGGTCTATAGCGCCAAAACCGCCCTGAAAGGTCATATGGCGACCACTGCCATCGTGCTGACATTGTTAACCGGAGCATTGCTGTTGGGGCAGTTTGTCCGTATCCAGCTTGCAGCTTCGCGGCCAATGATTGATATGCGGCTGTTTACGCATCGCATTATCTTAAGCGGCGTAGTAATGGCGATGACCGCGATGATTACGCTGGTTGGTTTCGAACTGCTGATGGCTCAGGAGCTCCAGTTTGTGCACGGTTTGACGCCGTATCAGGCCGGTCTGTTTATGCTGCCGGTGATGCTGGCAAGTGGTTTCAGCGGCCCCATTGCCGGCATGTTGGTGTCACGTCTGGGATTACGTTGTGTGGCAACGGCGGGCATGGCGCTCAGCGCCGTCAGTTTTTACGGTCTGGCGATGACGGATTTCAGTACGCAGCAAATACAAGCGTGGATATTGATGGCCTTGCTCGGATTCAGCGCGGCAAGTGCGCTTTTGGCCTCAACTGCGGCAATCATGGCAGCAGCCCCGGCAGAAAAAGCGGCAGCGGCTGGCGCCATTGAGACGATGGCTTATGAACTTGGCGCCGGGCTTGGCATCGCTATCTTTGGCTTACTGTTGAGCCGTAGCTTTTCTGCCTCGATTCTGCCACCTGCCGGACTTAATCCGCAGGAGATAGAGCGCGCCTCATCATCAATGGGCGAAGCGGTGCAACTTGCGCATTCGCTCCCGTCGTCGCTGAGTGAGGCATTGCTGGCGGCTGCCAGAGAAGCCTTTACCTGGTCACATAGCGTGGCCTTAAGCAGCGCTGGCAGTATGCTTATCGTATTAGCGATAGGGATGTGGTTCAGTCTGGCAAAGCTACAGCGTCAATAACTAGTGGGCTAAATGACAGGGGTAATCCATCTCTTCGACTTCTTTTCCACTCAAGCGAGCGTATTGCCCCGTCAGTCTCCAGAATGCAGGTTGAGTTTCCGTATAGATCTCTGCTGCTAACACCAGGCGGCGGCGATCTACCTCGTTAAGTTCCAGTAGCGTCCACGGCACAAAATAGCGTTCGCTACCCGTCAGGGTAAACCACAGCGGGCACCCACAGCCGGAACAGAAGAAACGTTCACCACGATTTGAAGAAGGAAAGTGTGAGGGTTGGGCTGAATCCGGCGACATCTGCGGATGAGCGCTGGCCTCCAGATACATAGCGATGCCACCCGACCATTTCTGACACAACGTACAGTGGCAGGCATAGACATCCAGCATTTCGACGTCAACGGTAAAATGACTCTGTCCGCAAAGACAACGACCAGTGAACGTCTGCACGGCATACTCCTTATGACCGAGACTACATCAAGAGAAAAAGCCAGCCCCGAAAGGACTGGCTTTGTATTCAGACTACAACAAAATTAGAACTGGTAGTTCAGACCAACAGCCACGATGTTGTCAGTGCTTACACCTGCATAGCGGGTGAAGTTGTTGTCATCCAGCAGGTTGATTTTGTAATCAACGAAGGTAGACATGTTTTTGTTGAAGTAGTAGGTAGCACCCAGGTCTACGTATTCAACCAGATCCTGGTCGCCGAAATAACCCAGATCTTTACCTTTGGATTTCAGGTAAGCAACGGACGGACGCAGGCCGAAGTCGAACTGGTACTGAGCAACAGCTTCAAAGTTCTGAGCTTTGTTAGCAATACCGTCGATTTTACCGAACGTAGTCATGTTGCGGGTTTCGGAGTAGGTGGTCGCCAGGTAGATGTTATTCGCATCATATTTCAGACCAGCAGCCCATACTTCCGCATTCTGACCGGATGCGTACAGACCGTTGTTACCGTTACGAACCTGACGGTCGGTACGGTCAGATTTCGCGTAGGTCGCACCAACGCCAAAACCTTCGTACTCATAAGTAGTAGACAGACCGAAACCGTCGCCGTTTGCTTCTACTTCATTGTTACGATCGTTTTTGCCCTGATACTGAGCAGCAAAGTTCAGACCTTCAACCAGACCGAAGAAATCGGTGTTACGGTAGGTTGCAACGCCGGTAGCACGCTGAGTCATGAATACGTCAGTCTGGGTCCAGGTATCGCCACCGAACTCTGGCAGAACGTCGGTCCATGCGCCGATGTCGTAAGCTACGCCGTAGTTACGACCGTAGTCGAAAGAACCGTATTCAGCGAATTTCAGGCCAGCAAATGCCAGACGGGTTTTGTCTGCTTCGGAACCCTGATCTTCAGAACGGTTGCCTTTGAATTCATATTCCCACTGACCAAAACCAACCAGTTGGTCATTGATCTGAGTTTCGCCTTTGAAGCCCAGACGTGCGTAGGTTTTGTCGCCATCGCTGCTGGTGTCATCAGAGAAATAATGCTGAGCGTGAACTTTACCGTAGATATCCAGTTTGTTTGCGTCTTTGTTATATACCTCAGCCGCGTTTACTGCACCTGCCGCCAACAGGCTAGTCACTGCCACTGCAACTAATTTAAGTTTCATTCTAAATAATCCTTATAATTTTTTCTTGGTGTGTTTCCTAAACCATTGCTAAACGAAGGGGTTCGTCAATGGCAAACCATTTTTAAATGACGCAGTGGTATAAGTTCAATAATAAGTTTCATAATATTGCGAAATATTTGAAGTTGTGTGATCCAGATCTACATAATACAGCTGATTGTATTAATCTTAATATGTGACAAATCTGATGAGATATATTTACGCAGGGGACTATTATGGCAGCTATGGTTTAAATGGCGTTAGTTTCGCTTGTATAATATATACATGCGGAGGGTTATAGATAAACATGAAATACTTTCACGCGTTAACTAATAATCATACATTTAACATTTAATTAAACAAATATAAACAAAAAACACAAGTGCAATGCGCAATAATTATCCATCAGCCTGGCTAAAGTATAGCCGGATTTTATTTATTTGTGATAAAACCCGTTTTTTTTCAGGCGCGGCGCGTTGCCAACCAGCAAAGTAGCGAGCCAGCGCAAACCATCAGCGCGCCTTGCCAGAAAGAAAGTGATAGCGGGGCGCTGAGTAGCACGGCGGCAAGCGCGGAGGACAGTACGGGGGTAAAATAAGAACCCACCGCCATAATGGTGACATTACCGTGCAAAATACCAATATTCCACGCAGCATAGGCAAATCCTAACGTTAATGCTGCAGTGAACATTTTAATCGTCACCGGAGTGCTGAAAACCATTTCCGGCTGAGGGGTGACAAAATAGTAAACCCACAGACTTGCGGCTGTCAGTAAGACGAACACCGTGATGCCGTTAAAGCCTTTTGCAAATTTATTGGTCACTGTGCAATATGTGGCCCAGATAAAAGCCCCCAGAAAGGCGAGAAAATAACTGAGCGGACTACTGGCAACATTGCTGATAATTTCGCCAGGATTGAGGCCATTTTCACCACCTAATACCCAACAAACACCGGTCAATGCGATAATTAATCCAGGAATGACCAGCCAGGTTGATTTTTGACCATTAAATAATATGGCGAACAATATCGTCAGGCTTGGCCAGAGATAATTTACCATCCCGACTTCAATAGCCTGATGACGGGTAGCGGCATAACCAAGGGCCAGTGCTAAACAAATTTCATAGCTAACAAAAAGCACGCTACCGGCGATTAAATAGCGAACAGGAATTTTTCTGATATTTGGAAATCCGACAGTAAATATGAGCAACAGGCCGCTTAATGAAAAAATCATCGCTGCGCCGCCAGCAGGTCCCAGTCCCTCACTCACTCCCCGAATAAGCCCAACCATCGTGCTCCAGAGTACGATGGCAATCAGACCAATTAACGTTGCTTTTTGTTTTGTCATTCTGTTTCTCTGTCCATACCACTGGCAAAAAATAAGCTGAAATTTATAGCACTTTTACACCGTAGCACGCTAATTAATTACCTTTTGCATACCTCCTTATGGGTACAAGGGTTAAACAAAGTGCACTATTTAGTAGCGGAACCGTTTCGTTTTTGATTTGACGCAAAAAAAATATGGATATAGCTGATAGTTTCGTCGCGAAGTTGTACATGTCATCTTTCAGGCTGCCTCGATTACGCACTTTGAGAGATTTCTTGTACGAATCCCTGCAAAAAAGAGGAAAGCAATGGACGTCAGCCGCAGACAATTTTTTAAAATCTGCGCGGGCGGTATGGCGGGAACAACAGTAGCCGCTCTGGGTTTTGCACCCAAAATGGCACTGGCTCAGGCGCGAAACTATAAGTTATTACGCGCCAAAGAGATCCGAAACACCTGCACATACTGTTCCGTAGGTTGCGGGCTATTAATGTATAGCCTGGGTGATGGAGCAAAAAACGCCAAAGAGTCGATTTACCATATTGAAGGGGATCCGGATCATCCGGTGAGCCGGGGGGCATTATGTCCTAAGGGCGCAGGATTACTGGATTACGTACACAGTGAAAACCGTCTGCGTTACCCGGAATATCGCGCTCCTGGTTCCGACAAATGGCAGCGTATCAGCTGGGATGAAGCTTTCTCCCGCATCGCGAAGCTGATGAAAACTGACCGTGACGCCAACTTTATTGAGAAAAATGAGCAGGGCGTAACGGTTAACCGCTGGCTTTCAACCGGGATGCTGTGCGCATCTGCAGCAAGTAATGAAACCGGCATGCTGACGCAAAAATTTGTGCGCTCACTCGGCATGCTGGCAGTAGACAACCAGGCGCGCGTCTGACACGGACCAACGGTAGCAAGTCTTGCTCCAACATTTGGTCGCGGTGCGATGACCAACCACTGGGTTGATATTAAAAATGCTAACGTCGTGATGGTGATGGGCGGTAACGCCGCTGAAGCACATCCGGTGGGATTCCGCTGGGCGATGGAAGCTAAAAACAACAATGACGCCACGCTGATTGTTGTTGACCCACGTTTTACACGTACAGCCTCGGTGGCGGATATTTACGCACCGATTCGTTCCGGCACGGACATTACGTTCCTGTCCGGCGTTTTGCTGTACCTGATTGAAAATAACAAAATCAACGCTGAATACGTTAAGCATTACACCAACGCCAGCCTGCTGGTGCGGGATGATTTTGCTTTCGAAGAGGGTCTGTTCAGCGGATATGACGCGAAAAAACGTCAGTATGATAAATCGTCCTGGAACTATCAGTTCGATGAAAACGGCTACGCCAAACGCGATGAAACATTAAGTCATCCGCGCTGCGTGTGGAACCTGCTGAAACAGCATGTATCCCGTTACACGCCAGATGTGGTGGAAAATATCTGTGGTACGCCGAAAGAAGACTTCCTGAAAGTCTGCGAAGTGCTGGCCTCCACCAGCGCGGCCGATCGTACCACCACCTTCCTGTATGCGCTGGGCTGGACGCAGCATACCGTCGGGGCGCAAAACATCCGCACCATGGCGATGATCCAGTTGCTGCTCGGCAATATGGGGATGGCCGGTGGTGGTGTCAACGCCTTGCGCGGTCACTCCAACATTCAGGGGTTAACCGACTTAGGTCTGCTCTCTACCAGTCTGCCGGGCTACCTGACGCTACCGTCAGAAAAACAGACAGATCTGCAAACCTATCTGGCCGCGAACACGCCAAAAGCGACGTTGGCCGATCAGGTTAACTACTGGGGCAACTATCCGAAGTTTTTCGTTAGCCTGATGAAATCTTTCTACGGCAATGCGGCGCAGAAAGAGAATGACTGGGGCTTTGAGTGGCTGCCGAAGTGGGATCAGTCCTACGACGTGATCAAATACTTCAATATGATGGATAGCGGAAAAGTCACCGGCTACATCTGTCAGGGCTTTAACCCGGTTGCGTCCTTCCCGGACAAAAACAAAGTGGTGCAGTCCCTGAGCAAACTGAAGTATCTGGTCGTTATCGATCCGCTGGTGACAGAAACTTCAACGTTCTGGCAAAACCACGGCGAATCAAACGACGTTGATCCGGCATCTATCCAGACCGAAGTCTTCCGTTTGCCGTCAACCTGCTTTGCGGAAGAGGACGGTTCAATTGCCAACTCCGGTCGCTGGTTGCAGTGGCACTGGAAAGGTCAGGACGCGCCGGGCGAAGCCCGTAACGATGGCGAAATTCTGGCCGGCATTTACCACCGTCTGCGCGACATGTACCGCACTGAAGGCGGTAAAGCAGTTGAACCCGTGCTGAAAATGAGCTGGAACTATAAGCAGCCGGACGAACCGCATTCAGAGGAAGTGGCGAAAGAGAACAACGGCTATGCGCTGGAAGATCTCTATGATGCCAACGGTGTGCTGATTGCGAAGAAAGGCCAGTTGCTCAATAGCTTTGCGCTGCTGCGTGATGATGGCACTACCTCATCTTCCTGCTGGATTTATACCGGTAGCTGGACCGAGCAGGGCAACCAGATGGCCAACCGCGATAACGCCGACCCGTCAGGGCTGGGTAATACGCTGGGTTGGGCATGGGCATGGCCACTGAACCGTCGCGTTCTGTATAACCGCGCGTCGGCGGATCCGCAGGGTAAACCGTGGGATCCAAAACGCATGCTGATCCAGTGGAACGGTACGAAGTGGACGGGGAACGACATCCCGGACTTCAACACCGCGGCGCCTGGCAGCGGCACCAATCCGTTTATCATGCAGCCGGAAGGTCTGGGTCGTCTGTTCGCCATTGATAAGATGGCGGAAGGGCCGTTCCCGGAACACTACGAGCCAATGGAAACGCCGCTGGGTACCAACCCGCTGCACCCGAACGTAATCTCCAACCCGGCAGCCCGTCTGTACGAGGCGGATAAGCTACGCATGGGAACCAAACAGGACTTCCCGTACGTTGGGACGACTTATCGTCTGACCGAACACTTCCATACCTGGACCAAGCACGCATTGCTGAATGCAATTGCTCAACCAGAACAGTTTGTGGAAATCAGCGAAACGCTGGCGGCAGCGAAAGGTATCAATAACGGCGATCGCGTGAAAGTCAGCAGCAAGCGTGGATTTATTCGCGCAGTTGCGGTGGTTACGCGTCGTCTGCGTACCCTGAACGTCAATGGTCAGCAGGTCGAAACGGTTGGGATCCCGATCCACTGGGGCTTTGAAGGAGTCGCGCGTAAAGGCTATATCGCCAACACCCTGACGCCGAATGTCGGTGATGCAAACTCGCAAACGCCGGAATACAAAGCGTTTTTAGTAAACATCGAGAAGGCGTAAGGGGGCGAATATATGTCTATGGAAACGCAGGACATCATCAAACGGTCCGCAACAAACTCCATCACGCCGCCGCCTCAGGCCCGTGATTACAAAGCAGAGGTCGCGAAACTGATCGATGTGTCCACCTGTATAGGCTGTAAGGCCTGCCAGGTGGCGTGTTCAGAGTGGAACGATATCCGCGATGAAGTCGGTCATTGCGTCGGGGTGTATGACAACCCCGCCGATCTCAGCGCCAAATCCTGGACGGTGATGCGATTTAGCGAAACCGAACAGAACGGCAAGCTTGAGTGGCTAATTCGTAAAGACGGCTGTATGCACTGTGAAGATCCGGGCTGCCTGAAGGCGTGCCCGTCTGCCGGGGCGATTATTCAGTACGCCAACGGGATTGTCGATTTCCAGTCAGAGCACTGCATTGGCTGCGGCTACTGTATTGCCGGGTGTCCATTTAATATTCCGCGCCTCAATAAAGAGGATAACCGCGTGTATAAATGTACGCTGTGTGTGGACCGCGTCAGCGTCGGGCAGGAGCCTGCCTGCGTCAAGACCTGTCCAACAGGGGCAATACATTTCGGCACCAAGCAGGAAATGCTGGAAATGGGCGAACAGCGGGTGGCCAAACTGAAAGCTCGCGGTTTCGAACACGCCGGACTCTACAACCCGGAAGGTGTGGGGGGGACGCATGTGATGTACGTTCTGCATCATGCCAACCAGCCGGAGCTGTACCACGGCCTGCCGAAAGATCCGCAGATTGATACCTCTATCAATCTGTGGAAAGGGGCGCTGAAACCGCTGGCCGCAGCCGGATTTATCGCCACCTTCGCCGGACTTATTTACCACTACGTTGGTATTGGTCCGAATAAGGAAGTGGACGACGACGAGGAGGATCATCATGAGTAAGTCGAAAATGATTGTGCGCACGAAGTTTATCGACCGCGCCTGTCACTGGACGGTGGTGATCTGCTTCTTCCTGGTGGCGCTGTCGGGGATTTCATTTTTCTTCCCGACTCTGCAATGGCTGACGCAGACTTTCGGTACGCCGCAGATGGGGCGTATTTTGCACCCGTTCTTCGGGCTGCTGATCTTCGTGGCGTTAATGTTCATGTTTGTACGCTTTGTTCACCACAACATCCCGGATAAAAAAGATATTCCGTGGCTGAAAAACATTGTGGAAGTGCTGAAAGGCAATGAACATAAAGTGGCGGATGTGGGCAAGTACAACGCCGGACAGAAAATGATGTTCTGGTCGATCATGAGCATGATTTTCGTGCTGCTGATTACCGGCATTATTATCTGGCGTCCGTACTTTGCACAGTTCTTCCCGATGCAGGTCGTGCGTTATAGCCTGCTGATCCATGCGGCGGCAGGCATTATCCTGATGCACGCCATCCTCATCCATATGTATATGGCATTCTGGGTGAAAGGCTCTATTAAAGGCATGATCGAAGGGAAAGTGAGCCGTCGCTGGGCGAAGAAACATCACCCGCGCTGGTATCGCGAAGTCGAAAGACAAGAAGCGAAAAAAGAGAGCGAGGAAGGGGTTAACTAATCCCTGACGTTACCTCCACGTAATGGCGCTACATCAGTAGCGCCATTTTTTTGCCAAAAAAACGTCATGTTTCTGTCATCTGCTCAACGTAAGGTGTTGTCTTTTCAATAATAGAAGAGTTAAAAGACAATGCATCTGGTAAAAAAATTACTCGCAGTCAGCGTGTTTCTTTGTGCGTCCGCTCAGGCGCAGAACATCCTCGAATTTCCTCAGCCGGAAAATAACCCGGAAGAGTTTTATGCCGTAACTGAAATCCCGGCAGGTGGAATGATTAAATATGAAACCGACGCCAAAACCGGTTTTATCGTTGCCGATCGCTTCCAGTCAATGCCGGTTGCCTATCCCGCCAACTACGGCTCGTTGACTCAATCTTTAGCCGGTGACGGCGACCCGCTGGACGTCATTTTTTATACCCGTGCGCCACTGGCCCCAGGAACATTGATTAAGCTGCGCGCGATTGGCGTGCTGAAGATGATCGACGGCGGAGAAAAGGACGACAAAATTGTCGCCGTTCCGGCCAGTAAAATTGACCCGACTTATGATGACATCAAAGAGTTGAGCGATCTGCCCAAGATTGAAGTGCAACGCCTGGAATCTTTCTTCCGCGTGTACAAAGATCTGCCGGAAGGGCGCAAAAAAGTAGAATTAAACGGTTTCAACGACGCCGCTACGGCAAAGCAAGAGATCAAACAGGCCTGGGATGCCTGGAAAGAGAAAAAACCGCAGTAATACATGGCATGCCGGATGACGGGCCTACAGGCGCATTTTGCTGATGTAGGCCAGATAAGCTTGCGCCATCCGGCAATGCGGTTTACTCCAGTATTGAGTTCAGACGCGCAATCTCCTGACGCCATTGCGCTTGTAACAGCGGTTTTTGATGTTTCGGCTTACGAGCGAGATCGTCGGCCAGCCGCTGCTCCAGTTCGAGAAGTTGTTCCAGTAACGCATCACTGTCGCGGCTTATTTCATTTCTCGCTTCAACCACCGTTTTCGGGACGGGTATCTCAGCAGATGTTTCCCGAATTCGCGCGTTGATCGCGTCCAGATCGTGCCATTCGCTGAGTTCGCCGTTATCAATAAACCAGAACCGGTTACAGCTTTTGCTGATAAGTTGGCGATCGTGACTGACCAGCAGCACGCCGCCGTGATAGCTTTGCAGCGTTTCTGCCAGCGCCTCTTTGCCTTCCATATCCAGATGGTTGGTCGGTTCATCAAGCATCAGCAGGCTATAACGCGCAAGCGTCAGTCCCACAAACAATAACCGGGAACGCTCGCCACCGCTTAATGTACTGACCCGCTGTGCGTGACGAACCCATGGAAAGCCCGCGCTAATCAAGGCCATTTTGCGAATATCAGGCTGAGGAGCAAACGCTTCCAGCGCGTCAAACAGCGAGTCGTCATCAGCGAGTTGGTGCAGCGTCTGATCGTAATACCCCAGCGTAACGCGCGGATGTAACACCAATGAAGGCGATGCCAGCTGCGAGTGAAACTGTTGCCAGATAAGCCTTAACAGCGATGATTTCCCACAACCATTGCGCCCGACAATCGCCACGCGATCGCCGCTTTTTACGCGGATACCGGCTATCGAAAACAGCGAATCTGCGCCAGGAGCAGGGGCCACGGACAGATGAGTCATCTCCAGCAAACGATCCGCACGCAGGGCATCACCCTGCAATGTTAGTGTCCACTGACTTCCCGAGGTTACTTCGGTCTGTACCTCTTTCAGGCGCAGCACCTGTTTTTCCATCTGCTTGGCTTTACGGGAAAGGTCTTCGTTGTCGTAGACCCGCCCCCAGGTCGCCAGCCGTTTGGCGCTGGCGGTGACACGGTCGATCTCCTTTTGTTCAGCCTTATGGCGCAAAGCATCGCTGGCGTCTCTGTCTACCAGAGCCTGACGCGCCGCGCTACAGGGCAGATCGAAGGCATGCAGGGTGCGATCGCGCAGGATCCAGGTCCCGTGAGTCACGGCATCCAGCAACTGCGGATCGTGGGAAACCACCACAAAACTACCAGACCAGTTCTGTAAGAACTGTTCCAGCCACAGTAATGTAGGCAAATCCAGGTGGTTACCCGGTTCATCCAGCAGTAGCAGGTCAGGATTTCGCATCAGCGCCCGCGCTAATAACAGACGCGTGTGTTGTCCGCCGCTCAGCGTTTGTGCTGTCAGAGATAAATTCTCCGGCGTGAAACCCATTTCGGCCAGCAACGCTTCAACTCGCCATTGCTGGCTCGCGCGTTCATGCTCGGGAAGTTGAGCAAGCACCGCCTCTTGCAACGTAAGCGGCAGTATATCGTCAGGTAAATGTTGCTCCACACGTGCGAGATGACAGTGATTCGCCTGCGCGATAGACCCGCTGGTGGGTGAAATCGTGCCATCAAGCAGTTTTAACAGCGTACTTTTGCCGCAGCCGTTGTAACCGATAAGCCCGATGCGGTCACCTTTTTTCAGGGTGAAGGAAAGATCGTCGAATAGCGTGCCAAATGCCGTATCAACGTGTAAAGATTGTGCGGTTAGTAATGTGCTCATTGTTGCTTACTCAAGAGTTACAGGCGTAAAAACGCCTCGTCAAACATCGCTGACGATAACCCGGTAAGCCCGAGAGAAGGGGATTGAGAAGTTAGCTTCGCTCAAGCAGAAGTTATCGCAGCACGATACCGATAACGCTTGAGCACTGGCGATCGCCAAAAGCATGTGAAACGATAAAACGTTCACAGTACAGCATAAGTATCCTCCTTTTGTTTTTCAGAATGTTAATCGGTGATGAAAGTGTAATCGCAACATACGCGGTAGCGCAAGCTTTGAACGCCCAGCAGATCACAAGACAAATAAATCAGGCAAAAGTTAATTTTCGTCGCGTCGAAAGCATGAGTTAAGGATCACAATAACGATCGCTGTTCTCCGGTACGCTGTCGCTCACTATTTTATTATTTGGAGAATAGATGACATGAAAAAAACAATGACATTGACGATGATTGCGCTGGGATGTTTATTTGCAAATGCACAAGCAAGCGAAAAACTCGCTGGTAATGAGATACTTAAAGTGCAAAAGGGTGGTGTTCCTGACAAAATTTACACGCAGAATAACCCGCATTTAAAGATTGCCACCTATAACATTGGTAAAAATGAAGCATCTGCTGATGTGGCGGATTTTACGGCACTTAATTCAGCTATTAAAAGAATAGATGCAGATATTATAGCAGTGCCAGAGGTTGATAATAAAACAGGGCGCAGTCAAAAGATCGATCAACTCAAAAAAATCGCTGATGCCAATAAACTGTATTACGCCTTTGGTAAAGCACTCGATTTTGATGGCGGTGAGTACGGGTTAGGACTGCTTTCCAAATATAAAATATTGCACACGCAGGTGGTAAAATTACCGTCGGGTAATGCTGAACAACGCGTGGCGTTACTGGCGCAGGTTGACGTGCCTGGGTTTGATTCTGCCCCCATCATTATGGTGACCCATCTCGACTGGCAAAAAGATCCTACCATGCGTACGGAACAAGCCCGCTATCTTTTAGATATCAGCATTGGCGACGCGACATCAGATTTCCCGGATATCGCCTCCTCAATTAAAATCCTTGCAGGGGACTTTAATTCGACCCGGGACGAGCAGCCGCTGAAAGAAATACGTTACTTTTTCAACGAAGTGACGAAAGAAGGGGTTGATACCCGCAGTTGGCCAGCCGTTAACCCTGCGATCGATATAGACCATATTTTCACGTTTAAAGGGCAGAAGTGGAACGTCAAAAATCTGGAAATTCCACATAACTCACCCGAATTTACGTGGTCTACGGCGAGCGATCACCTGCCGGTTATCGCTGAGCTGGAACTTTCAGAACAGTAATCTACATACTGTATTTCGTTCATCGAACGCTTAAAATTGCCCGGCAGACTCTGCTGCCGGGCAAACCGTCAAATAGAAGTTCGACGGTAGTCGCGATATTCTGCCTGCCAGAAATTATCGTCAATCGCCTGTTGCAGCGCTTCGGCGGACGTTTTCACAGCTACGCCTTGCTGCTGGGCCATTTTACCCACGGCAAAAGCAATCGCACGGGAAACTGTCTGAATGTCTTTCAGTTCAGGTAACACCAGTCCTTCGCCGTTCAGCACCAGCGGTGAATACTGCGCCAGTGTTTCACTGGCCGACATCAGCATTTCATCGGTAATGCGCGATGCGCCGGAAGCAATAACACCCAGCCCGATACCCGGGAAAATATAGGCGTTGTTACACTGGGCAATCGGGAAGACTTTTTCCTTCCACACTACCGGCGCGAACGGACTACCGGTCGCAACCAGCGCGTTACCTTCGGTCCAGGCGATAATATCCTGTGGCGTAGCTTCCACGCGTGAAGTCGGGTTAGACAGCGGCATGACGATGGGGCGCGGACAATGCTTGTGCATTTCGCGGATGATCTCTTCGGTAAACAGGCCGGTCTGTCCGGAAACACCAATCAGGATATCCGGCTTAACGTTACGCACCACGTCGAGTAACGACAGCACATCCTCTTGCGTATCCCAGTGCTGCAGATTTTCGCGTTTTTGCACCAGCTTGGTCTGGAAGGAGAGCAGGTTCGGCATTTTGTCGGTTAACAGGCCGAAGCGATCGACCATAAACACGCGCTGACGCGCCGCTTCCTCGCTTAAACCTTCACGCTGGATTTGCGCGATGATCTGCTCGGCAATCCCGCAACCGGCTGAGCCCGCTCCAAGGAACACGATATTCTGTTCACTTAATTGGCTACCCGCCGCGCGGCTGGCGGCAATGAGCGTACCAACGGTAACGGCTGCGGTGCCCTGAATATCGTCGTTAAACGAGCAAATTTCATCGCGATAGCGGTTCAGCAACGGCATCGCATTTTTCTGCGCGAAGTCTTCGAATTGCAGCAGCACGTCCGGCCAACGATGCTTCACAGCCTGGATGAATTCATCGACAAATTCGTAGTATTCATCATCAGTGATACGCGGATTACGCCAGCCCATATACAGCGGATCGTTCAGCAGTTGCTGATTGTTAGTACCGACGTCCAGGACGACCGGCAGGGTGTAGGCCGGACTAATTCCGCCACACGCGGTATACAGCGACAGCTTACCGATCGGAATACCCATCCCGCCGATCCCCTGGTCGCCAAGGCCCAGAATACGTTCACCGTCGGTGACGACGATGACTTTGATATTGTGGTTAGGTACGTTCTGCAGGATATCGTCCATATTGTGGCGGTTCTGATAAGAGATAAACACACCGCGCGCGCGACGGTAGATCTCAGAGAAACGCTCACAGGCAGCACCTACCGTTGGGGTATAGATAACCGGCATCATCTCATCAAGGTGATTATGCACCAGTCGGTAAAACAGGGTTTCGTTGGTGTCCTGAATGTTACGCAGGTAAATATGCTTGTCGATTTCGGTTTTGAATCCCTGATATTGGATCCAGGCGCGTTCAGCCTGTTCTTCAATCGTCTCGACCACTTCCGGCAGTAACCCCAGCAGGTTGAAGTTACGGCGTTCTTCCACACTGAAAGCGCTCCCTTTATTCAGTAAAGGGAATTCCAGCAGTACCGGGCCAGCGTAGGGGATGTAAAGGGAACGCAGTTTTTTAGTTTCGTTTTCCATGTCACTCACTCTTTTTTGAATAACCGTCCCTGGCGTTCTTTATGATCGTATGTGGCCTGTCCGCCAGGGAAACGGGCGAAGTATAAAGCATTGTGAATGGGGTATGGGGTTTTATAAGCAAAAACACCACTGCGGTTGCAATGGTGTTTATCTCGTTATTCAGTCAGACCTGCGAAAGACTATTTGCCGTCAGCGCGGCGTTTTCTTCCGGTAGGATTGTTGACCACACTGGTTTTGTCACCTTCGGTCACGACTTTACGTTGGTTTGAGATTTTGTGGTCCAGTCCAAGAATATGACGGGCCTGACGGTTCGATTTCATTCTAACTCCTTAATCCTGTTTCTGGTTTCAAGGGCGAGCCCGTATAACAACGGACGAAATACAACCTGATAGAAAGCCGATGTTTAAAATAACGGCTTTCAGGATGGTCGGTCATTTTGTCTGAAAGGTCAATGCTTAAGCGGTAAATGCAGAACTATCCCGGATGGATCATGCATTTTCTCAGGCGTCCTATACTTGTAACTTCAACGACAACACAGGAGAACGGTAATGACTATCCATAAGAAGGGTCAGGCACACTGGGAAGGCGACATTAAACGCGGTAAAGGTACCGTATCGACCGAAAGTGGCGTGCTGAATCAGCAACCGTATGGGTTTAATACGCGGTTCGAAGGGGTAAAAGGCACCAATCCTGAAGAGTTGATTGGCGCGGCCCATGCCGCCTGCTTCTCAATGGCGCTTTCGTTAATGCTGGGCGATGCGGGCTTTACGCCAGACGCCATTGATACCACTGCCGATGTTTCTCTGGATAAGGTGGATGCGGGATTTGCGATAACCAAAGTAGCGCTGCACAGTGAGGTAAGCGTTCCGGGGATAGACGCCGCCACGTTTGACGGCATCATCCAGAAAGCGAAGGCCGGCTGCCCAGTTTCGCAGGTACTGAACGCGGAAATTACACTGGATTATCAGCTGAAGTCTTAATCGTGGCGTGCCGGATGCGACTGCGTCTTATCCGGCACCCGATGATGTTATTGCGCCACCCAGCCGCCATCCATATTCCACGCAACGCCTCGTACCTGCGCCGCACCGTCTGAACATAAAAACAACGCGAGTTCCCCTAACTGCTCCGGCGTGACGAATTCGCGCGACGGTTGCTTTTCCGCCAGCAGGGCGTCACGTGCGACGTCAGGCGCAGCGCCTTCGGCAATACGTTTATCAATCTGCTGCTGAACCAACGGTGTGAGCACCCAACCGGGGCATAGCGCATTGCAGGTGATGCCGGTCTGCGCGGTTTCCAGCGCAATGGTCTTGGTTAATCCCACCACGCCGTGCTTGGCTGCCACGTATGCGGATTTCTCTTTAGAAGCCACCAGGCCGTGAACCGAGGCGATATTAATGATGCGTCCCCAGTTCCGTGCGCGCATGCCTGGCAGCGCCAGTCGCGTAGTGTGAAAAACGGATGAGAGGTTAATAGCAATAATCGCGTTCCATTTTTCAACCGGGAAGGTTTCTACCGGAGACACATGCTGGATCCCGGCGTTGTTGACCAGGATATCCACACCGCCAAATTCGCTTGCGGCATAGCGCATCATGTCAGCAATTTGCGCTTCATCGCTCAGGTCCGCGCCGTGGTAGCCTGGCGTTTTGCCATACTGCGCCACGGCGTCTTTGGCGGCTTCGACATCACCAAACCCGTTGAGGATCAACGAAGCGCCCGCTTGTGCCAGCACCTGAGCGATGCCTAATCCAATACCGCTGGTCGAGCCGGTAACCAGGGCGGTTTTTCCCGTTAAGTTCATGATGATTCTCCTTAAACAATTCCGGTGGTGTAGAAGACGCCGATAACAAACAGCACGGCCAGGCTTTTGATCACGGTGATGGCGAAAATCCCGCCGTACGCCTGACGATGGCTGAGGCCGGTAATAGCCAGCAGGGTAATGACCGCGCCGTTGTGCGGCAGGGTATCCATGCCGCCACTGGCCATTGACGCCACGCGGTGGAAGACTTCGAGTGGAATATTGGCGGCATGGGCAGCGGCAATAAAAGTGTCAGACATGGCGGCGAGGGCAATACTCATTCCGCCAGACGCCGAGCCGGTGATCCCGGCCAGCGTGGTGATGCTGATGGCTTCGTTAAGAAGCGGGTCGGGGATCGCCGCCAGCGCTTTTGACAACACAAGGAAACCCGGCAGGGCAGCGATCACCGCACCAAAACCATACTCCGACGCGGTGTTCATCGCCGCGAGGATCGCGCCGCCAACCGCCGTTCTGCTGCCTTCCGCCAGGCGACCTTTAATGTTGCGATAGCCGAACAGCACCACCAGCAGGATCCCTGAAATCAGCGCCGCTTCCACCGCCCAGATAGCGGTAATTTTACCGACTTCGGTGGTAATCGGTTTGGCAAGGCCTGGCAGTTCCAGTTGATGTGTTGCGCCGTACCACTGTGGGATCCAGCGGGTAAACAGCAGGTTAAATACCCCAACCAGAATCAGCGGAGAGATAGCGATTATCGGGTTCGGCAGGTTAATGTTATCCGGCGTTTCCGGCTCGTTTAACAGTTCAGTGCCATAGCCTTCATTCTTTGCCTGCGCTTTACGACGCTGACGTTCGAGATAAACCAGACCGACGAAAATAATAAACAGCGAGCCTATCAGCCCCAGCCACGGCGCGGCCCAGGCGTTAGTCCCAAAGAAGCTGGTCGGAATAATATTCTGGATCTGCGGCGTGCCCGGCAAGGCGTCCATCGTGAAGGAAAACGCGCCCAGCGCAACGGTGGCCGGGATCAGGCGCTTAGGGATATTACTCTGGCGGAACAGCTCCGCCGCAAAGGGATACACCGCAAACGCCACGACGAACAGCGATACCCCGCCGTAGGTTAACAGCGCGCACACCAGCACGATCACCGGGATGGCGTGACGCCGCCCGAGAATATTGATGGCGGCGGCAACAATAGAGCGGGAAAAACCAGACAACTCGATTAACTTGCCAAACACCGCACCCAGCAAAAATACCGGGAAGTAAAGCTTCACAAAACCGACCATTTTTTCCATAAACAGGCCGGTGAAGGCAGGGCCGACGGCGCTGGGTTCAGTAAGCAATACAGCACCTAATGCTGCGATGGGGGCAAACAGGATGACGCTGTATCCGCGATAGGCTGCAAGCATCAGCAGGCCCAGCGCTGCCAGGGCGATTAATACACTCATCATGACTCCTCAATATCATTGTTATAGTGGGGTACAGAAAGAGAAGTTACGGTTTCAGGGCAAAGCGCAGCTGGTGCTCTCTGCGTTGCTGGATGTACTCCTTGCGCGAATCATCCCAGCGATAAAATCCCTGGCCGCTGCGCAAACCAGTATCACCGTTGGCAACCTTGTCAGCGACCAGCGACATCATGTCGCTACCGGTGGCGAGCGTGGGTAACAGATGCTGACAAATGTCCTGTACCGTAGAAAGACCGGTCATATCAGCCGCCTCCAGCGGACCAACCATGGCATAGCGTCGTCCGAGCGAGGCACGCATTACCTGATCCACTACCTCCGCGCTGGCGATACCGCTTTTAACGATATGCAACGCTTCACGCAGCAGGGCGAATTGCAGACGGTTGCCGACAAACCCTGGCGCGGCGCGATCGAGTACGACCGCTTCCAGCTGC
Organism: Citrobacter sp. wls717; assembly: GCF_005280955.1. NCBI lineage: Bacteria > Pseudomonadati > Pseudomonadota > Gammaproteobacteria > Enterobacterales > Enterobacteriaceae > Citrobacter > Citrobacter sp. wls717. The sequence goes on along the minus strand of NZ_SZWW01000016.1, from coordinate 455,747 downwards.
ATCGACAGCAGTAGTTGTTGTAATTCATGGAGATATTCCGCCTTCGTTGCCGTCCCCGGCACAATTTCAACCAGCGGAATAAAGTGTGGCGGGTTCCAGAAATGGGCAATCAGCAACCGCTCAGGATAGGCAAGCTTTTCTGCCAGGGCATCGGGTGGCAGTCCGCTGGTATTACTGGCGATCACCGCCTCCGGTGCGATCAGCTCTTCCAGTTGCGCATACAGCGCATGTTTAAGTTCGAGGCGTTCCGGGATGGCTTCAATCAGCAATCCGCACGCGGCAATATCCTGTAGCGACGTCGTACCGTGTAGACGGTTCATAACCGATGCTTTTTCGCTTAGAGCAAATTGTTCAGTAGCAATAAGCTCATCCACAATACCGCTGGCAATATGGCTAATTTCCGCAATTCGGCTGCTATCGGTGTCGTACAACCAGATATCGTGACCAAAGCGGGCAAAGTGGGTGGCGATGCCGACGCCCATTAAACCCGCGCCCAGTACGCAAATTTGCTTATTTTTCATGAGATCCCCCCGGACGCTCTACTGCCAGCGCGACACCCTGACCGCCGCCTACGCACAGTGTGGCCAACCCTTTGGCGGCGTTGCTGCGGGCCATTTCATGCAGCAGGGTCACCAGAATCCGGCACCCGGAGGCGCCAATCGGATGACCCAGCGCGATCGCGCCGCCATTGACGTTAACTTTGCTGCTGTCCCAGTTCAGTGATTCGCCAACCGCCAGCGCTTGTGCGGCAAACGCTTCGTTGGCTTCAATGAGATCAACATCGTTCAGCGCCCAGCCTGCCCGTTGCAGACACTGAAGTGACGCATCTACCGGCCCAATACCCATAATGGCCGGATCGACGCCGGAGACCGCGTAGCCCGCAACCCGTCCCAGAACCGGCAAATTGAGTTCCGCGGCTTTGGCGGCGCTCATTAGCATCACCGCCGCGGCGCCATCATTGATTGAAGAAGCATTCCCGGCGGTCACCGTGCCGTTTCCTGGCCGAAACGCTGGCTTGAGCTGAGCCAGCTTATCAGCCTGAGTATCCGGGCGCGGCTGTTCGTCGCGGTCCACAACACGCGGCGGTTTTTTCCCCTGCGGAACGCTGACCGGGGTAATCTCCGCACTAAAACGACAGGCTTCAATCGCGGCAGTTGCTTTTTGCTGGGAGTGCAGAGCAAATGCGTCCTGTTGCTCACGACTGATAGCGAACTTATCCGCCAGATTCTCCGCGGTAATGCCCATGTGATAGTCGTTGAAGGCGTCCCATAAACCGTCATGCACTACGCTGTCTTTCAGGCTGGCATGACCCAGGCGCAGACCGGCCCGCGCGCCGTCGAGGAAATAGGGCGCATTGCTCATGCTCTCCTGTCCACCGGCAATCACAATTTGCGCATCACCGCAGCGAATCGCCTGTACCGCCTGATGCACCGCCTTCAGGCCCGAGCCGCACACCAGATTAATGGTTAGCGCTGGCGTAGTGACCGGTAAGCCCGCGCGTAACGCCGTCTGTCTGGCCGGATTTTGACCACTGCCCGTCGTGAGCACCTGACCCAAAATCACTTCATCAATTTGCTCAGGCGCCACGGCCGTTTTTTCCAGCAGGGAACGGATAACCACCGAACCGAGTTCAACCGCCGAAAGCGGCGCCAGCGCGCCATGAAAACTGCCAATCGGGGTACGCGTTGCCGCGACAATAACAACATCCTGCATGGTCAGCTCCTCAGTTAAATTGCATCTCGGGGACATTTTCAGGAACGATCAGCTTGCCGGCGGTTCTGGCGACGATGTCATCCACGCTGATACCCGGGGCGCGTTCACGCAGAATGAACGCCCCGTCGGCAATCTCCAGCAGCGCCAGATCGGTAAGTACGCGTTTGATGCAGGCCACGCCAGTCAGCGGCAGGGTGCAGGCGGGAAGCAATTTTGACTCACCGTTTTTGGAGGCATGGGTCATCACCACGATGATGTTGTCGGCTCCAGCCACCAGGTCCATTGCGCCGCCCATGCCTTTCACCATTTTTCCGGGGATCATCCACGAGGCGATATTGCCGTTTACATCGACTTCAAACGCGCCGAGCACCGTCAGGTCAACGTGGCCGCCGCGGATCATCGCGAAGGATTGCGCCGAGTCGAAAATCGCTGCGCCTTTGCGCGCCGTCACGGTCTGTTTTCCGGCGTTGATCATGTCTGCATCAATTTCGTCTTCTGTGGGAAACGGCCCCATACCCAGCAAACCGTTTTCCGATTGCAGCATCACGTCCATACCATCGGGGATGTAGTTCGCTACCAGAGTGGGAATACCAATCCCAAGATTGACGTAATAACCGTCGCGCAGCTCACGGGCGACACGCATTGCCATTTGTTCACGCGTTAACATGGTCAGGCTCCTTTCTGGCGCAGGGTGCGTTGTTCAATACGTTTTTCAAATTGCCCCTGAATAATGCGGTTAACAAAAATTCCGGGAGTATGAATCGCAGCGGGATCCAACTCGCCAGGGGGGACAATCTCTTCAACTTCCACCACGGTAATGCGCCCGGCAGCGGCCATCAGCGGATTAAAATTCTGTGCGGTATGGCGATAGATAACATTGCCGTACCAGTCGGCTTTCCAGCCTTTGACCAGCGCAAAGTCCCCGGTTATGGCCTGCTCTAAAATGTACGGACGTCCGGCAAACTCGCGCACCTCTTTTCCTTCGGCCACGGGGGTCCCGTATCCGGTCGCGGTGAAGAAAGCGGGGATCCCCGCGCCGCCAGCGCGCAACTGCTCCGCCAGCGTGCCTTGCGGCGTCAGGATGGCTTCCAGTTCGCCGCTAAGCACCTGCTTTTCAAACAGCGCGTTTTCACCCACATAGGATGCAACCACTTTGCGCACCTGACGCGTTTCCAGCAGTACGCCGAGGCCAAAACCGTCCACGCCGCAGTTGTTTGACACCACGGTAAGACCCTGAACCTCCCGACGACGTACTTCGGCAATCAGATTTTCAGGGATGCCACATAAGCCAAAACCGCCCGCGAGCAGCGTCATGTTGTCGGTCAGTCCTTCCAGCGCCTCTTGATACGTGGCGACCCGTTTATCCAGTCCAGCCATATACTTGCCCCTCCTGTTGTCCTTGCCGACATCATTGAGGGAGAAAAATGATTTGTTAATTTTAAATTTGTGACTCACTCATTGGGTTTTTTTATCAATTTAATGTTAATTAAAGGTATTCAACAGGTTAAAGGAATGCGAAATGGGAATGAGCATCAAACAGTTACGCGCGTTTTTAGCGGTAGCTCACACTCTGAATTTTGCTCATGCCAGTGAAAGACTGAATATGTCGCAACCCGCATTAAGTCTGGCGATTAAAGGACTGGAGGATTCGTTAGGTGGGGCTTTACTGTTGAGAACCACCCGCAAGGTGACCCTGACGCAGGAAGGGGAAACGTTGCTGAACATGGGGCGACAGTTGCTCGCGGACTGGGAGAACACGGAAGAGGCAATGCGCCAGCGATTCACGCTGCAACGCGGTAAAATCTCTATTGCCGCCATGCCTTCATTTGCTGCTAACGTCCTGCCGTCAGTACTGAAGACGTTTCGTGATTCCTATTCCGGTATCAACGTAACGGTTCACGATGTGATCAACGAACAAGTCATTGAGATGGTGAGTGAAGGGCGGGTGGAGATGGGCATTGCCTTCGAACCGGACTATTCCGGGCATCTGCATTTCACCCCGCTTGGTGTGGATCGTTTTATCGCGATTGTCCCGCCAACATGCCGACTGGCAGGGCGGGATCGTATTGCGTGGCGTGAACTGCTGACGCTGGATTTCATCACTCTGCAACGACCTTCCGCTGTGCGTCTGATGCTGGAAGAACAGTTGGTGCAAAGCGGGCATTCGCTGGAGGTGGCGCTGGAGAGCCATCAACTGGTGACCATTGGCCGGCTGGTGGCTAAGGGCCTGGGCGGCAGCGCGGTACCCGCGCTGTGCCGTACGCAAATGACTGAATTAGGCGCAACCTGTATCGATCTGGACACGCCAGTGATCCAGCGTCGGATCGGCGTTCTGCGTTCGGCACATCATAAGTTATCTACCGCCTCAGAAGTGCTGGTGGATACCCTGAAAAAGGCGTATTGCGCCTGATTTTCCGCCGCGTTCAGCTCACGTTAACCGCCCGCCAGCAGCGAACCTCACATCCTGATTCGCTGGACAGCAAGATCTGTTTATTCTCACAGCCACGGATCGCCAACGGACATCTGTCACGAAAAAAACAGCCCTCAGGCAGCGTTCGGTTCCCCGGTAGTTCGGTTTTCCGTAATACTAAATCCTCCGCCAGCGGTGCTCCCGTTTTAGGGACGGAGTCGAGTAATAATCGCGTGTAGGGATGGGCAGGATGAGTAAGAACCTGCTGCGTTTCTCCCAGTTCAACAATTTGCCCAAGGTACATCACCGCCACGCGATCGCTCATATGGCGAACCACCGACACGTTATGCGATATCAGCACATAGGTCAGATTTCTGCGTGCCTGCAATGACACCAGCAGGTTAAGAATTTGCGCCTGCACGGAGATATCCAGCGCCGAAGTGGGTTCATCCAGTACAATCACGTCCGGCTCTGACGACAACGCCCGGGCAATGGCAATACGCTGACGCTGCCCGCCGGAGAACGCATGCGGCAGACGGTCGAGATATTCAGGGCGGATCCCTACCTGTTGCGCCAAATCTTCGGCAAGAATGCGGCGTTCACGCTCGGAGCTTCGCTTCTGGATCCACACCGGTTCGGTGATAATTCGCCACACCGGTAAGCGCGGATCAAGCGATGAAAGCGGGTCCTGAAAGACCATCTGCATACCATTGTGCTGCTTGTCATCGCGGCGAGAGTAGTTTCCCTGACTGGGTTGCAGCATCCCCATCAGCAGTTGCGCCAGCGTACTTTTTCCGCAGCCGGATTCACCGACAATCCCCAGCGTTTCTCCCTGTCGAATCTGTAAATCCAGACCGTTGAGCGCATGCACCCGTTCGGTAACCTTGCCGAGCCAGTTTTTACGCGCGGGAAAGCTGACATGAACATCCTGCAGGGCCAGTAAAAATTCAGACATGTGTTGTCTCCAGTTGCGGATACCAGCAGGCCGATTGTTGATCCGCGCCTCCCTGACTGCTTAATGCCGGCGTCTCGTCACAGCGAGGGCCAGCCGCAAAACAGCGCTCACGAAATGCGCATCCGCTCGGTAAGCGGGTTAAATTCGGTACGGTGCCGGGAATGGCAGGCAGCAATGCGCGCGGTTCGCCGTGTTCCGGCGCACATTTCAGCAAGCCGATGGAATAGGGATGCGTGGGATGCTGAATAACGGTTGGTGTTGGACCACTCTCAATCACGCTTCCGGCATACATGACATATAACCGGTCGCACAATTGTGACACCACCGCCATATCATGGCTGATAAATAGTACGGCTGTCCCGCTGGCGCGCGCTTTTAGCTTCAATAAACGCAGCACCTGCAGCTGTACCGTGACGTCGAGCGCGGTGGTCGGTTCATCGGCAATGATCAGTTCCGGCTCGCAGGAAAAGGCCAGCGCAATCATCACCCGCTGGCGCATACCGCCGGAAAGTTCAAACGGGAAACGTTTCATCACTTCCGCCGCGTCCGGAATTTGCATCTCTTCCAGCAAAGCGATGGCTTTCTGGCGAGCATCCGTGCGGCTTAGCGCCTGGTGATGGCGGATAACTTCCACCATCTGCTGGCCGATACGTCGCGTGGGATTAAGCGCGGTCATGGGCTCCTGAAAGATCATCGCAACGCGTGCGCCGCGCCATTGACGCATTTGCTTTTCGCTGGCGTTGAGCACATCTTCACCCAGTAGCGAAACGCGTCCCTGGTGAATATGATAGCTGCCCTCCGGCAGCAGCCGCATGGTAAGCATCGCCGTCACGGACTTGCCGGAACCGGATTCACCGACCACGCCGACAATTTCTCCGCGGTTGATATGCAGCGAAACATGGTTCAGCGCATGCACGTCAGCTTTATAGCCGGGGAAACTCAGATGCAAATCCTCAATTTCCAGTACGGGTTGTGTCATGACTGTTTTCCTCCGGCTTTCGGATCCAGCAGGTCGCGAATACCATCGCCAAAAAGATTAAAGCCCACGGCGGTAATCAGAATTGCGGCGCCGGGAAAAGCGCAATACCACCACTGATCAAGCACGTAGTTGCGGCCTATCGCCACCATCGCTCCCCATTCCGCGCTGGGCTGCTGTGCGCCCAGACCAATAAACCCGAGCGTGGCGGCCATCAGGATCGCGCTGCCGATATCCAGCGACGCCTGCACAATCAGCGGCGGTAAAGAGTTACGTAAAATGTGCCAGCTAATCAGGTGCCAGCGAGAAGCGCCGTAGGTCCGCGCAGCCTGGACATAGGTAAACTGACGCACCACTAACGTTTGACCGCGGGCGAGGCGCACATAAAAAGGAATACGTACGATGGCAATCGCCAGCATGGCGTTAAACAGGCTGGGTCCCAGCGCAGCGGCCAGCGCCATTGTCAGTACCAGCGAAGGGATGGACAGCATGACGTCCATTATTCGCATGATAATTGCATCGGCGCGTCCCCCCATGACACCAGACAGACAACCCAGCAGCGAACCCAATCCGCCGGCAATTCCCACCACCACCAGACCAGCGACGACCGACTGCTGGCTTCCGACCAGAACACGGCTGAACAGATCGCGGCCCACTTCATCGGTACCAAACCAATGGGCCGCGGACGGTGGCAGCAGGCGCGCACTTAAATTGATGGCATTAGGATCGTAAGGCGTAATCCACGGAGACAGCACCATCAGCAACAGTATCAGTACAATGATGACCCCGCCTATCAACGTCAGCGGGCTGCTTTTCATCATCCACAACAATTTCGCCCAGTCCGTACGACGACGAACAGTCTGTGGGGCGGTCGGCGTTTCTTGAGTGAGCATCATTCAGCACCTCCGCGTCCAATACGTGGGTCAATCCACAGGTAGAGTAAATCAACCGCCAGGTTGACCAGCACATAAGCGAAAGAGACCACTACGGCAAATCCCATCACCGCCGGGAAGTCGAGCGCCTGAATCGACGTTACCACCCAGGCGCCCATTCCCGGCCAGGCGAAGACCGTTTCGGTCAGTACCGCACCGTAGAGCAGATCGCCCAATGCCAGGCCGAGCACGGTTATTGATGGAATAAGCGCATTCGGCAACGCGTAACACAGCACGATGTACCAGCCCGGCAGTCCGCTGGCGCGCGCGGTACGAATGTAATCTTCACTCAGTTGCTCCAGCATGGCGGAGCGAATCTGGCGGGCAACGATCCCTAAGTGCACAAAAGCCAGCGTCAGTGACGGCAGGATCAGGTGCTGGAGCGCATTGAAAAAGACTTCGCCATTGCCTTCCAGCAGGGCATCAATCAGGTAGAATCCGGTGACATGAGCCGGTGGATCCAGCCAGTCGTCTAACCGTCCACCACCGGGCAAAATTTGCAGATGACCGTAAAACAGCACGATAACCCCCAGCCCCAGCCAGAATGCAGGCGTGGAGATGCCGGTAATCGCCATCAGGCGAACGAGGTGATCAAGCCAACGGTTGCGCCAGACTGCAGATAAAATACCTAACGGAATACCGATCACCAGCGCCAGCAACAAAGAGCAGAAAGCCAGCTCCAGGGTGGCGGGAAAGAAGATACGCAGTTCATCCAGTACCGGGCGTCCGGTGCGAATAGAGGTGCCTAAGTCGCCCTGAAAGATATCGCTCACATAGCGAAAGAACTGCACATACAGCGGCTGGTTCAGCCCCAGCTGTTGACGAATATTTTCGACAATTTCATCGCTGGCGCGATCGCCCGCCAGCAACCGTGCGGGGTCGCCTGGGATCAGGTGCGAAATAATAAAGGTGATCACGCAAACACCGATAACCACCAGAATAAGTCCCCAGCATCGCTGGCGTAAAATGCTCCAGAACGTCATTAGCTTCCCCTTGCGGAGCCTGAGTGGCTCCGCATCAACGTGGCTTATTTACTCATGGTGGAGATATTGAAGACCTGTTCCAGCATGGGGTTAAATACAAATCCTTTGACGTCTTTGTTCATCGCCAGTTGATAGTTTTTCTGGAATAAATAGACGTAGGCCGCTTCATCAATCACGATGGTTTGCGCCTGCTGGTAATCATTGGTTCTGGCAACCGGATCGGTGGTGGCTAATGCGCTACGCAGCAGCTTATCGACCTCACTTTTTTCATAGAATGAACGGTTACCCGGCAGACCTTTTTTATCTGACTCAAACCAGTAGTTCATGAACATGTACGGGTCGGCGAAATCCGGGCTCCAGTTGCCGATAGCAATGTCGTAATCCCCTTTACCCACGCGGTCACGCATGGTGGCATTCGCCAGTTTTTCCAGCTTCACCTTAATACCCAGTTTGTTGAGACTGGCCTGGGTAGAGAGGGCAATCGGCTCCCAGTTAGGGTCATTATCTGAATACAAGAAACTCAGGCTCTCGGGTTTGTTCGCGACCTTGTCCCATGCGGCTTTCGCTTTGGCTTCATCAAAACTGTACTGCATAGCCTTGTCATCAAAACCCCACATACCTTCAGGGATCGGACCGCGCATCTGTTTACCATTGCCACTGAGGATCCCATTCACCATGCCTTTATAATCGGTGGCCCATGAGATGGCGCGGCGTAAATCCACCTGATTGAGCGGCGCTTTACTGTTGTTCAGATACAGATAGGTCACGCGCAGCGAGGGATAATCCACTACGTTAACTTTGCCTTCCTGTTTTAAAGCGGCCAACTGGTCGACTGGAAGCGCGTCGGCAATGTCGATATCGCCACGCGACAACTGCAGGCGACGGGAGGCGCTTTCACCAATGATTTTTACCGAAACCCGCTTAAACGTTGGTTTGGCCCCGGAATAATGCGGGTTTGGCACCAGTACCAGTTGTTGTCCTTTTTGCCAGCTTTTCAGCATGAAAGGACCGGAGCCTGCCGTGTTCTGCGCCAGGAATCCGCGGGCATCGTCTGCGGCATGCTCTTTTAAGATTGCCGGGTTGATAATTGAGGCCCCGTCATTTGCCAGCGTATACAGGAATGGCGCGAACGGCTGGCTGAGGGTAAATTTCACCGTATTGTCATCAATGGCCTCAACCTTCAGATCTTTCGGGAATGCTTCAGCGGGTCCCTGGCCAATTTTGAGCAGGCGCTCAAAGGATTGTTTTACTGCATCTGCCGTCACCGGCGTACCGTCGGCGAATTTGGCATCGTTTTTCAGGGTGAACGTCCACTCTTTCTGATCGTCAGAGGCTTTCCAGCCGCTGGCTAAATCACCTTCAACTTCCGTTGAGCCTTTACCGCCTTCGGTTTTGTACTGAACCAAACGCTGATAAGAGGGATAGGTGACCGTCCAGTCGTTGTTATCGATTGTCACGGCGGGGTCGAGCGTCTGCGGGTCGGCGGCTTTACCGATGACCAACATATCTTTCGGCACGGCGGCCTGCGCGGCAGGGAGGGCAAATGCCAGCGCAATGGCGATCAGAGCGGGGCGAAAAAACGCATTTAACGCAGGTGTAGTCTTCATAACCAGGCTCCAGAATTAAAAAGGATGTTGTGTTGTTATGGGGGGAACAGGGAAACAGGCTATCTGGTCGTCAAGCAGTGGATAACGCGCGGCATCAGGTAATTCAAAATGCCACCACTCGCTGTTAATGCCGACAAAACCGCCACCGAACATAATGGCGTTGAGTAACAACCGGTTACGCTGCGCGGCTGGTGGAACAGAAGGGTGCCAGGCATGAGAACGCTCGTGCATCTCATCAAAATCAGCGCCCATATCAAGAACATTGCCACGATCGTCCATCAGCGTAACGTCGATGGCCGTCCCACGGCTGTGATTGGATCCAATCGCCACATCGACGACGTACTGGGGATCCGGGCACGCATTCCACAGCACCGCCTGCGCCTGCTGGGGGCGATACGCGTCATAGATTACAAGCTTCAGGCCCGCCAGTTGCGCGATACTGATGCTTTTAGCCAGCGCGGTTACCGCCTCGCGGTGTAACAGGCAGCGCGCTTCCCGGTAGATAGGCGCGCCGGTAATGTTGTCGGCCGTGGCGTATTTGAGATCGATATGCAGTGACGGGAATATCACCGACAGATCGACCAGTTCTGGGGTTTCTGACATAGCACATTTCCTGTTTATTGTTCGAATTGACCAAACTGTTGTTGTAACTGGCGATTGGTTTGCAGGCGTCCTGCGAGGGAATCACCAAGTTGCTCCACCACCGCAGAGAGTAATAAGTTGAACAGACAGCTCACGGGAGCCAGAGAATCCCAGAAATGTCCGGTGTCAGTTTTTACCTGGAGTAAATCAAGGGCATAATCTCTGGCCCACGGACACCACACATCGGTGATCAGCGCCAGTGGAATATGGCGTTCTGTCGCGACACGGCAATATTGTCGGGAGATAGCGGAGTAGGCGCGCATGTCGGTGATCACCACGTATGGCTGGTTAAATCCCGAATTCAGCGACTCGACCCAACTGCCGGAAAGCCCTTCGGAGTAGCTGACTTTAGGCCGCAGGTATTCAAGATGACTAAAAAAGGCGTTGGCAATCCCACGTGTAGATTGGATCCCGAGGATGTAAACCGCTTCCGCATGCGCCAGCTGCTGCGCAATGCGTAAAAATGTTTCGCTTTGCGCGAGTTGATAGACATGGGTAATGGCGTCGATTTCCAGTAACAGCGACTGCTGCGCACGATCCGGCAGGCTTTGCTGCTGGTGCCAGGAATCCAGCCGTTCGTTCATTCCCCAGGGCTGATAGGGGACGACGGGCAGCTCACGCAGGCTGGCTTTTGCATCCTCCAGATTGCGAAAGCCCAGCTTACGCAGATAGCGTCCTACGGTAATGCCGCTGGTTCCTGCTGCTTTAGCGATGCCATCCGCGGTTTCAAAAGGGATCTGTACACCGTGGGCTAACAGCCATCCGGCTACGCGCTTTTCGCTCGGCGTAAGCTGGCTGAAGGTCTGTTCTATGCGGGTAAATAATTCAGGTTTCGCTGTCATTACCTTCTCGCTGTTAGTTGTCTGTCAGATGACGGCTCACTGTTAGTGAATTAACAATGCAGGACGCGTGCCAGGTCGCTAACAGCATACGCTGGCTGTTTTTGTTAAAACACAAACCATATTCATTAACCAATGATCAACATTTGTGCAGCGTAGTTCAGTTTTGGTGCAGCGACAGGAGAGCGGGGTATGAATCTGCTGATTTCGTCGGAACGATCACATTGTCGGCAACATTCCCCCTCAAACATCAGAATCGGTAATGGGAAATATCAATTTCAGCCAAATCAATAATGGCAATCTTTATTCTTATAACGGTAGGGGTATTATTTTTGCGAACTACATTAACGGTTTGAAGCGCGAGTGTAGATATTATCTATATTATAAATGGAGTACTACAATGAATAAATTCTCCCTTTCTACAGCAGGTATTCTGGTCGCAGCGCTGTTAACCAGTGTTAGCGTCAATGCAGCCACTGATAGCGCGAAAACTGAAGTGACGCCGAAAGGCATGAGCTGCCAGGAATTCATTGATCTGAACCCGCAGACCATGGCTCCGGTGGCTTTCTGGGTGCTTAATGAAGACGAAGATTTCAAAGGTGGTGATTACGTCGACTATAACGAAACCGTCACAACCGCAGTACCTCTGACCGTAGAACTTTGTAAAAAACATCCGCAGAGCGAATTAAGTAAAATAAAAGACGAAATCAAAAAAGAATTATCAAAATAAAATTAAAGCGTTATTAAAACCCGGCCAAAGTGCTGGGTTTTGCTATTTGTGACGCCGTCACTTATTTATTTTGCAATACTTAAGGAAACTTTATAAAGATAAAAACGCCGGTGCCGATACTGGGTAAAAGTTAGCCTTTTGCAGAAGGAGTTTGTATGGCCTGGTATCCTACTCGTATTTCAACGCGTTTAACCATTGGCGGCATTCTGCTGCTTGCAGTCACTACACTTGTTATTGTTGCGATTATGCTCTGGCGAGGGCAGCCGCGCGTCGTTGAAATCAATACCGCCCTGATCGAAGAAACGGGGCAAGGTTTAACCCGCCAGTTAAGTACCGTGTTGTCGCGAATTGAAGGTGAGACCGTCGGTTTGTCGCGACTGGCCGAAGTGCTGCCCAACGATGAATCGCTATATCAAAGCGTTGTTCCACATTTGATAGGTGAAGATAAAGAATCGATCATTACCGGCGGCGGCATTTGGCCAGAACCAGACGCCTTCACCGCAGGCGTAGAAAAACGCAGCTTTTTCTGGGCGCGTAACGCTGAAGGAAAGCTGATGTACTCCAACGACTATAACGTCGAAGGATCAAGCGGATACCACAATGAAAGCTGGTATCAGCATGCCAAGGGACATTCACAAAACAGCTGCTTATGGTCTGATGTTTACCAGGATACCAGTTCCGGGGTCAACATGGTAACCTGCAGCGTTCCTTATCAACTGGCCGGTAAGTTTGCCGGCGTCGCCACTACCGATATTCGTCTCGATAACGTTGCCACCTTTATGCAACAGCAGGGAAACAGCACCGGCGGTTACGCGTTCGTGGTGGATAAACAGGGACAAATTCTCTATTTCCCGCAGGCAGACCTGACAAAACACAAAACCATTAACGATCTGGCGCAAAGCGCGCAATGGCTTATCCCGGTGGAAAACGGTCTTAAATCTTTACGTCCGGCAGATGGGGTGAAGACGATTACGCTTGCCAACGACAATGTGTTGAATACGCCGACCCGGGTAATGCTATTCCCGATGGCGGATACCGGCTGGGTCGTGGGGCTGGTGACGCCTGAATCACGCATCGTCGGTCTCGCCAAAGTGATGATGCAGGACGTGCTGGAAGTGTTGATCCCAATTATGACGCTATTGCTGGTGGGATCCTGGCTGGTGGTTCGCCGACTGATTTCGCGTCTCGATGATACCCGCCAGGCGCTCGATGATATTGCGCAGGGCGAAGGCGATCTTACCCGTCGCCTGGATGTGCGCGGCAAAGATGAGATTTCGGCTATCGCCGAGGCGTTTAATCTGTTCGTCGATAAAATCTCAGCCATTCTGATCACCGTCAGAAGCAGTAGCGTGGTGGTGGCGAATAATGCCGTCAGCCTGGCAGACAGCAATATGGAACTTTCATCTCGCGTCACGCAGCAGGCCGCTGCGCTGGAAGAGAGTTCGGCGGCGATGGAACAGTTAAATGCGACCGTTCATCAAAATGCCAGTAATACGCAACTGGCGGATGAGCTATCCGATAGCACCGCGCAAACGGCCAACCGCTGTGGCGATGTTATGCAGGGCGTGATCTCAACAATGGATAACGTCAGCGCGTCATCCGGCAGAATGGTGGAAATTGTCGCGGTGATTGACAGCATTGCGTTCCAGACCAATATTCTGGCCCTGAACGCCGCCGTTGAAGCCGCCAGAGCGGGCGATGCGGGCAGAGGGTTCGCCGTTGTCGCCTCTGAAGTACGTACGCTGGCCCAGCGTAGCGCCACCGCCGCGCAGGAAATTAAAGCATTAATTGATGAATCCGTATCTCATGTTGGTAGCGGAAGTCAGCAAATTCACAATGCAGGCGAACGGCTGGGAGAACTGGTCAATAACGTACGGCAGGTGCGTCAGTTGATGGGGGAAATACGCGTTGCAGGCGAAGAACAGCGTAAAGGCGTTTCCGAAGTCACGCTGGCCGTTACCGAAATGGACAGCACCGTTCAGCAGAATGCCTCGTTAATTGATGATGCCGCAGCACGTACCCAGGCCCTGAAAGAAGAGGCGGAACAACTGGCGTTGCTGGTCTCCTCATTTAGATTACCAGAACCTGCTACCGCCTGAGCGTCGAGTGAGGTCCGGGCGTAACCATTGCACCCGGACAGTCGATTAATGATCAAGGTACAGGTAGTGCATCCAACTGGTCATGCGCAAGAGTATTTTCCGTAGCAATGATAATGCTTCAAAATGCTGAGCTGAATAGACCGCAACCTGAGCGGCAACACCGTCTGGGAGTTGCTGTTCAGCCTGATTATTATCAACTTCGATACTGACCAGCACTTTGTTACTGCCCGGTGTGACGTTTAAGGATTGCAATGTTCCCTGGGCATAATAAGCCCCGGTCGGGATCACGGGGGCAACATTGATGACTTTTCCCTGTACTACTTGTCCCGGCAGGCCATTGAAGACAATCTCAGCTTCATCACCCACATTGAGACGTAAGATCGAGTTTTGACGAAACGCCGCAACAATTTGGTTTTTGTGCGCAGGAATAAACACCATAACAGGCTTAAAAGGCAGTCTCGACGCATAGGTTCCCGGACGAACCAGTAATTGGCTGACATAACCGTCGCTGGGGGCGCGAACAATGGTTTGCTCATAATTAAATCGAGCCTCATCAATTTGAGCTTGCAGACTGGCGATCTGCGAGTTTTGTCCATGAATAGTGCTGTCGAGTTCTTTCTGGATACTGTTCAGTTCAGCATTGGCGGCGTTCATCGCCGCATCCTGAGCCAGATAATCCTGGCGCGCTGTATCAATATCATTGGCAGTAAATGGGTTCACTTTTGCCTGACTGCCTTTCTGGTAGCGCTGATAGTTTTTGTAATATTTATCACGTTCAGCCCTGGCCTGTTCTAGCTGCAGTCGCGCGCTATTGCGTTTCTCCTCAAGGGCCAGAACGTCATGTTTTGCCGTAACAATGTCCGCTTCAAGCTTTTCCAGTTTAGCTTTATAACGGGCAGGATCGATTTTAAACAGGACATCTCCTTTTTTTATTGGTGTGTTAATTTTATCCGTTACTTCTGAAACCACCCCGGTAACTTGCGGAACAACGGGAATGCCCACAACCAATTTTTGTGCATCTTCTGTATAGGGATGATTATAATTCATGGTAAGGATCAGCGCCCCAAGCATGACCACGCCCCCCAATACCGCTGAGGGTAATGTCCACTTATTCAACGGAACCTTAAATACTTTAAAAATGACGTAAACGATAGCGGCGTAGGTTAATGTTAATAATATTTCCACGATTAATTTACCTTTGGATCCTGCGGGCTGTATGCGCTATTAGTTTGTTCATGTGTTTTTTCCAGTATCGCAATCCGCGCGCTTAGCTCAGCGATATTATGTCCTGAGGTATTGCCATGCCAGCCATGCTTATCACTGTATAATGTTGCCCAAATCCAGAGAAATGGCCAAATCGCATGTAATGTAAATAAACTGACCCAACCCGCGACATGTATGGCATCGAGGTGAGGGTGGTTGCGTTTCTTTGCAATCTCGTACGGGATGTCGTGCAAGATTAATACGCCATAAAAAATAATTAAGAACACCAGGATGAGTATTGCTAATGATAAATAATTGAGCAACATAGTAACTCCAACAGAATTTATAACTTAATTAGAGGGTATCTCTAACGTTGTTTTTCGCCGGATTCGAGCACCACTACTGCTACCAGTAAAGCGACCGACCAACCAGTTAGCAGTGCGCCTGTCATGCCTTCAAGTGAACCGGAGATCTCCCAGAATCGTGGTAACAGCAAATCGCCATAACCGACGGTGGCAAAACTTGTAATTGAAAAATAAAGCGAGTCGTAAAATGAACTAAAGCAATGATGAATATAATAAAATGTTGCATAAACGCCACATTCCAATAAATGAGCAAGCAGTAATAAAGAGCATAATAATCCTGCTCTCGGCTTTCTCAATGTTGCACATTGCAGGCGTCTGGTTACCCATCGCGTCAAAATATAATGAACCCCCACACATAATCCAGTAATAAATAGCGACCACAAGATATTTTTAATTAACATTGAAAAAGCCCACAAGAACCATTTTGTTCATTGATATTATCACTGTGTTTTTTTTGACAAAAAGTATTAATGTATTGCAAGTATAAAATCAGACTTTCTTGTAAGGCTAATGTTAATAATAAAATCCAAAAATGGACTTTTCAGGTTTGATTTTTTCTCTATTACCGATAATCATTAATAAGATTATTTAGTGAATTAGACTGAGCCTTCTATGACCAGCAATACTGAACAAACCGGTAGCAGCGAAGAACTCCTTGCGACTAATATAACCAAACTTTTCAATGCATTACTGCCACTTTCTGAAGCCCAGTCGCTATATCGCAGCGGTTCTTTTATTATGGACTCTCAGGGTGAGAATGGGATCTGGTTGTTGACCGAAGGTAGAATAGTCATTCGCCGGCGCACTGATGGGCTCATCCTGGCCAGTCAGCAGGCGCCAATGATGCTGGGAATGGCCGAGTTCTTTCTTCCCACTGGGCATAACTTTTATAATATCGAAGCAGTCAGCCCATGTACTACTCATGTAGTGAAGAAAACGGATTTCATGACTATCGTTAATCGCGATCGACTCTGGGAATCTGTGGCAATAGTTGAAGCGTATATTATTCAGGTAATGAGCCAGCGCGATCGCCTGATCACCAGTCGAACCGCAACTGATATGGTTTGGGGACATCTTGAACTTTTACAGCAAGAGCCGGATGACGTCAGAAAAAGAATCCCGGCGGTACAGTATATCAGGGAGCGAACCGGGCTTTCCCGCAGCACCATTATGGATACGCTTGCCAGGTTAAAACGACAGGGGGCGATCCAGTTGCATCGCGGGCATTTAATCTGCATTTCGGCAGATTAACCACCGCATCCGTCCATGATTTAAATATAGTATGATGGGTCTTATGACGGATTTATGACGTTAAATCCATCAAAACATATGTTATCCGCTTTGTATCAACCTCAATTTAACTCTATAATATTGTGTGTAAACTGGCATTTATCCAAATAAGGGCCAATATTATGGATTTAACACTCAATACGGCTGCTGATATCGTCAAACTACTCTGTGACAGATTGCGTAAAGAACGACTCGCGCGGCAAATGACGCAGGCTGAGGTTGCCGCGCGTTCAGGTGTCGGTGTGAATACCGTTTCGAATCTGGAAACAGGTAAGAACGTAGGATTTGAGAATCTGGTCAAAGTCGCAATGGTGTTAGGTTATGGCGATGCGCTGGAGGGTTTATTCAAACCCAGGATAGACAGTCTGGATGATATTTTGCGTTACGAGAAGAGCGCGGCACGCCAGCGGGTGAAAAGGAAAAATTCTGATGCCTGAACAAGTTGATGTCTTTTATGAAGGCTGGGGTGAAAAATGGCTGTGGGGAAAACTGGTGTCTTCCACAGCCCTGACCGGACGCCCGTTGATCGCCTTTGAATACAGTGAAGACGCCATACGTAAGGGACTGGAACTGTCCCGGCTGATGTTACCGCTGAACGGCCCACGTTTACGCAGGGATTTCCCGGCTCATCAATTGGGATTACCTGGACCAGTCTATGATTCGTTACCTGATGGCTGGGGTATGCTGTTGATGGACCGATTATTTAAACGCCGCGGACTAAACGCAGCGCGCATAGGTCCTTTGGAGCGCTTAACCTGGGTCGGCAACAACGCGATGGGCGCCATGACTTTCCAGCCCGTTCAGTCAGATGTCGAGAAGATTTCAAAAGAGGATGTGCCTCTCGAACAACTGGCCGCTGAGGTGCAGGAAGTCCTGAGTGGAGACGGCGGGGAATTCTTGCAAAAATTGCTTCAGATGGGCGGTTCGCCACAAGGGGCAAGGCCAAAAGCGCTACTTTATCGTGACAGTGTCACGTCAAAATTTACTACTGCGCCGCTACCCGGGAGCGAAAGCTGGTTGATTAAATTTCCCGCCAGGCATGAGCATGCTGAAGTATGTGCCATCGAAGCGGTTTATGCTGAATGCTTGCGTCAATGTGGGATTACCACGCCCGATACGGCATATTTTGAGCTGCCCGGCGGGCAGGCGGCCTTTGCCACCCGCCGTTTCGACCGTGACCAGTCGATACGTATTCCAATGCAGAGTCTGGCGGCACTTACCGGAGCAAATTACCAGTTACCCGGCGCTTTAGATTACCGGGATTTTCTGCGCGCCACGCAGATCTGTACCAATGATGTCAGAGAAAAGGCGAAAGCGTTCGAACGCGTGGTTTTCAACGTGGCATTCAACAATCGTGACGATCATCCGAAGAACTTTGCTTATTTAATGTCAGCCGATGGAAACTGGACTCTGGCTCCGGCTTACGACGTCACCTGGTGTGAAGGACCCGGCGGGTACCACCAAATGGACGTGCTGGGGGAGGCGCTGGATATCAAAAGAAAGCACCTTCAGTTGCTTGGCGTTCAGGAAGCTGAGCTCTCTGCTGACCAGGTGAACGCCATAATCGAAAAGATCTGCCACTCTGCGATAGGGCTGAGCGCTATCGCCAGTGACAAATACCCCGATCAGATAACGCAAACCACGCTGGATACGATCCAAAAACAAATTAATGATAATGTCCGCCGGTTACTGTCCAAGTGATGCAGATACCGTCGTTACACTGACCTAAAGATAACCATTAACGCCCCCAACGGCTGCGAATATAGGTTACGGCCTCATGCGTTTGCGGCTGATTGAGATAATCTTCGCGAAACAGGATGGTGCCGTTGATGTGTGGTTCGGACTCGTTCAGATCGAGCTGCTTTTTCAGCTCTGGCACGCCACCTTTGACTGTCCAGTCCGGCTCTTTTCGTGAAGGTTCGCCGACTTTATACAGCGCCACTCCAATGTAAAGGCGAGTGTTGGTTGATTTCACAACATCTGCCCACCACTTCGCCAGCACATCGTATCGCGCCGCATCACGGGCAAAAGGCCAGTACAGCTGAGGGGCGATGTAGTCCAGCAAGCCTAATTGTACCCAGCGACGAGTATCAGCATAAGATTCATCATACGCTGCTGCGCCACGGGTGTCGGAACCCGCAGGATCGTGAGAACGATTGCGCCATACACCGGCGGGGCTGACGCCAAATTCCACCTCAGGCTTAAGTTTCTTAATGGCCCGCGAAACCTGGGCGATCAATCGTTGGGTGTTATCGCGCCGCCAGTCAGCTTTGGAATCAAATCCCTGACCATATTTTCTGAAGGTCTGGCTGTCGTTAAGCGCTGAACCGGGAGACTCGGTATAGAAGTAGTCATCAAACTGCACGCCGTCGACCGGATAATTTTCCACCACTTCCGCCACGATGCTGGTGATCCAGTCGCGCACTTCGGGAATACCGGGATCCAGTACAAAACGCTCGCCCGAGGTGCGGATCCAGTCCCGGTGCAGGACATAAACGCTGGAGGGCGTCTGCGACAGCGTGCTGTTTAATTCGGTGATCGTTGATGGTTTGAGATTAACGGATACGCGGTAAGGGTTAAACCAGGCATGAACTTTCATGCCGCGTTTATGCGCTTCATCGAGCATAAACTGTAGCGGATCGTAACCCGGATCCTGACCAATCGTGCCGGTTAGCGTATCTGACCACGGCAAGATTTTAGATTGCCACAATGCGGTACCATCGGGTTTGACCTGGAAAAAAACGGTGTTGATGCCAAGACGTTTCAGGTTATCCAGCTTATCCGTCAACGCTTTCTGCTGCAGGCTGATACGGATGGCAGGGGAACTGACATTCACTGATGAGATCGGCGGCCAGTCCAGACGGGAAACCGTCGCCAGCCAGATTCCGCGCACCGGCTCCTTACTCTGTTGCGGTTTACTCACCGGAGGTAGTGGGGCGACTTTGGGACCGGGCGGCTGTGAAGAGCAACTGCCAAGTAACAACATACTGCCCACAAGTACCGCGAACCATTTCAGATTGGTTCGCGGTACTCTGGCATGGCAACGGACGAAGATATTCGCCAGTTTTTTCTGATATTTTCCTGAAAAGAAACCGGATGCTGGCATCAGACTATGCTCTTATTTTTTCTTGTTGCGGCTGTTAGCCCAGGGATCAATAGCAGGTGTAGTGTTGTTGAACGGGGTCACGTCATGCAGCGAATCAAGATAGAGCGCTTCAACTTCAGCACGCGCCCACGGCGTACGGCGCAGAAATTTTAAACTGGATTTAACGCTCGGCTCATTTTTAAAGCAGTTGATGTTAATGCGTTGAGCAAGCTCGGCCCAACCAAAACGATCGACCAGTGCATTGACCTGCATTTCTAGCGTAACGCCATGTAAAGGGTCTTTTGAAGTATGAGCATTCATATGAAGTCCAGTTCGGTATTTCCAGATTTTGTCAGTCGTGCAACGAGACAGATTACAAGAAAGCGGAACGACCAGCAATGGCCCAAATCGACACTGATCTTCCAAGGAACATTCGCTGAAACTGTAAAAAGAAGAGGGCGGACAGACCTGACACTTCAGGCTAATCGCGATGGAAGAACTCTTTCTCGTATAGCAATCCGTTACCCTGTAATACTTCCGAACTGGCTGGCAGGTCAAGAGAAGTGATCAGGAATTTTTCCGCACTATATTCATAAGGTTCACCACCAACCCACATGATCTTCGCGCCATCGGCCACCAGAACGATACTGGGAGGGACCAGACAGCTCACCGGAGGAGCGGGTTCGTTTCGGCGGAACAATTCGAGTCCTTCTACGGCTGTAGGAAAATCACCGGTGCCGGGTGTACGCTGAGCAATATCGTTCGAAAGCTCACAAAGTAATTTTTCAACCGACTTGTCAGAAATCATTCTGTAATACCTCACATTTTTACGTCTTTTGGCGTAATCAACTTAGCAGCTATGAAAATTGAAATATACGCTTTGAAATCAGGTTCAGAGGATCAGGCAAATAATGCAGAGTATTTTAATAACATCTTTCATTAAAGATACTCAAAATAACAACACTGAAATTACAATGAAAGGTTCTAATATCATGTCGCCAAAATCTTCAGCGCGCTTTTTTAATGGCGCACTCCTTGCCGGAGCAATGGCTCTGATTTCAACAGAAACTGCGGGCGCCCAGCCTGCACCAGGCACAGCAGATTCTTCAGTGCGTCTGGTTCATACGTGGGATAAAACTTTCCCAAGAAGCGAAAAAGTGGATCATCAAAAAATGACTGGGACACGTGCCAGAGCGGCCACGATCGAGATTTTACCTTCGTGAAGTGATGCTGCGTGTTTACCAGCGCCAGTTGATTGATTGCCTGACAAAGTTAAAAGCCGCCTACATAGAAGGTGGCTTTTATTTCTTCCCATCGATAGGGTAGTCGGAAATCACAACGTATTTAATTATTGCGTATCCAAGAGTAGAAACAGAAGCGATGAGTTAGAAGTGGTGTCAACCAATGTCCAAATGCCAGCAAACGAAAGATTAATGGGGACTTAACTCTATGACTTTATGCGCATCACATGATTTAACATAATATACATTATGCGCACCAGTGACACGGAGAGCCATTTTTACGGTTCCGGCCTGGTCAATCAACCACATCACACAACGAACGGCTTACAGCGCGTTTCACGCAGCATGGCAAATTCACGTATCGATAAACCGGATTACGTGAAATTTTACGTAATCCGTGGTGGCCACCACCGCCGGAACTGGCGAACGTCACCCGCAGCCGCCGCAGCTACATCACAACGCCTTTAATACTCGTGCGCGGATCATTACGTATAACGTCTGTTTTTTCGATTCGTCAGACGTTGACGAAAACAGCCAGCCAATTCTGGCTGGTTAAGAGGTTTTTATGGTGTCCGGTCATCCACTCAAACCGCGCCGATACGTAATAATTTTTACGTACTGACCCCGTTCACAGGTCTGCGACCCCGACGACCTGGAGACCATATTAGGATATCGCAATACCTCTCGCCCTTAGGCTACGCCTGCTTGAATTGATTGCCTCAAGAAGGCGGAGGCGGCTTTCGCAGAGATGAACGGCGAGTAATTCTGCTGCCTTATCAGTATCCCGCGACCGAAGCGCAGCAATTATTTCTCGATGATCATCCCACGCGGGATTTGACGGCGCTTTGTCGAACCATCGTGCCCGTGAAAGTCGGCGCAGGGCATCGCTTACCCCTTCGAAAATAAACGCATTCTGACAAAGACGGGCCAACTGTAGATGGAATCGTGTCCCGGCATCGTCCATCACCTCTTCTGGCGCATCAGCAGTATTCGTTTTAAGCAGGTTTTCCAGACCGTTGAGTTGTTCTTCCGTCATTTGGCTGGCGGATAGTTTTAATGCTGCCACTTCCAATACTTCCCGGTAAATACACAGCTGTTCAACTTCAGCGACATCAATCGGTGCCACCATCCAGCGTAACCCGTCACGACATACTAGCCCTTCTGACTCCAGCTTTTGTAATGCTGCACGCACAGGTGTCCGGGACGCGTTAAACGTCGCTTCAGCCCAGCGCTCCGTTAACCGCTCTCCCGGCCCCAGCTCCATGTTGAGTATCAGTTTTCTTAATTGGTTTTCAACCTCAGATGCCTGGCTCATGACGGCAATGATCTCCCAAAAATTGACAGTGAAATGCATTATCTTTATGGTATACCAATATGGTATACCAAGAAAGAGTATTTCTATGACCCAATTGTATAACAGCTTCTGGCAACGAAACCTGCTCGTTTGCTTCATTGGCTCGTTCTCAACCGTCTTCGCAATGACCCTTATGCTGCCGTTCCTGCCTTTGTATGTCGAAGAACTGGGTGTTAGCGGGCATGCCGCGGTCGTTCAATGGTCTGGCGTAGCATTTAGCGCAACGTTTATCACTGCCGGGTTGATCGCCCCTGTCTGGGGAAAACTCGGTGACAGATATGGACGCAAGTCGATGCTCGTGAGAGCCAGCCTTGGCATGGCAGTTACTGTTTCGCTTATGGGGCTGGTGACAAATATATGGCAACTTGTCGGATTAAGGTTGTTAGTTGGCCTGGCAGGAGGCTACTCATCCGGCGCGACAATTCTTATCGCAGTTCAGGCTCCCAGAGACCGTGCAGCCTGGGCGCTGGGGATTGTTTCATCCGGTGTAATGGCTGGCAATCTTGTCGGTCCACTTGCCGGAGGATGGCTTCCTGGTCTGATCGGTATTCGAACCACGTTTTTCTGTGCAGGTGCGCTGATATTTCTGTCCTTTATCATGACCCTCACTCTCATTCGCGAAGAGGTGCAAAAGCCTGAGGATACAGTGGCAAAAACGGGAGTGAGCTGGTCGCAGTTGCCTGCCCGTACTGTAATTATCTGCATGCTTTGCACCGGTCTGCTGCTGATGCTGGCCAATATGTCGATAGAACCCATTATCACAGTCTATGTGCGCACTCTCGTCAGTGAGGCTTCTCAGATAACGAAAGTAGCGGGATATGTGATGGCTGCAACGGCTCTGGGCAGTATTATTTCCGCGTCATGGCTAGGAAAAGTGGCAGACAGGATAGGACATTTACGCATTATCACGCTGGCACTGACTGCGGCCGGTTTACTGCTGATCCCTCAGGCATTTGTCACCTCCGGGTGGCAACTGATTGCCCTGCGTTTCCTTATGGGACTGGCACTCGGAGGCTTATTGCCTTGTATTGCAGCAGTGATACGCCACCGCGTACCAGAAGGTATGGTGGGCAGCATTCTTGGCTATTCCGTCGCAGCACAGTTCGCTGGCCAGTTCATCGGACCGCTGATTGGCGGCTTTGTCGGCGGGCATATCGGTATGCGAGCCGTCTTCCTGGCAACCAGCTGCATCCTGCTAGCCGGAGCGGTCTGGAACTTTAAAATCCATCGCCAGTCAGCAACACGCTAACTGACTTCATTACACGTCATCTGCAAACTTCGGAAATTTTATGTCAAATCAACTTAGTAACATCAGTAAAAACAGCGCTCTGCTGGTTATGGATTTTCAGACGATCATCCTTAACAATTTCCTCCCGCAAGAAAGCGCTGGAAACGTTATCCGCAATACCGCATCACTGATAGCCGCTGCACGCACGGCAGGCGTACCGGTCATTTATGTCAGTGTCGGATTCCGCAAGGGGTATCCAGAGGTCAGCAAAAACAACACGATCTTTTCTGCGATTAAAGAGAATGGAATTTTTATGGCTGACAACGAGAGCACGGCTATTCATCCTGATGTCGCTCCGGCAGAGAATGAGGTTGTCATCGTTAAACGCAGAGTCGGAGCTTTCTCGTTTACCGAACTTGAGATGGTTCTCCGTGCTCAAGGCATTGAAGAGCTGATTCTTACCGGTGTGACGACCAGTGGCGTTGTGCTTTCTACAGTGGGGCAAGCGTTTGACCTGGATTACCGCCTTATCGTTGTGAGTGATTGCTGCGCAGATCCAGATCATGAAACCAATGTGTTTTTACTTGAAAAAATTCTACCTCAACATGCTTTTGTTACCAGCTCATCTGAAATAGCAAAAGCCTGGGCATAAAAATATGAATTGCTGACATCAAAATAACCGTAATGTACTGGGGGAAGATGACCGGATATGCCCGTTCATATGAACGTCCCCCCTGATTAAAGATGGCGTTGCATCGACTCATTGAACTCACAGCACTAAGCAGACTTTTCAACATTTGGACATTTCTAACGAGCCAGTGATTAGACAATTCTGGTGAGCTTTGACAAGTAGGTAATCGTTATATACTGCTCCATGAGACATCGCTTACTTTCCGAAAAATGGTAATCAAACTGCCCCCCTCCGATACAGGATGTGTTGTGCTAACCGGTGATCAGGGGGCAACGCGGGATGCACGAACTCTTCAGTTTTATTCATGCCCAACCGTATCATCAGATGCTCTGACGGTTTATTCAGCACCGACGTAAATGAAACCACCTCACTTAACGCCAGGTCCTCGAAAGCAAACGTCAGGCACGCCTCGGCGGCCTCCAATGCCAGCCCCTGGTGCCAGAAGGATTTAGCAAGACGCCAGCCTATTTCGGTACAGGGTGAAAAGTGAAATTTATCAGGTTGTGGATGTAAACCTACACACCCCACAAACTGCTGTGTTTCTTTAAGTTCAACGGCCCAGAATCCCCAGCCGCGCTCTGTAATGCCTTCCTGGAATCTGGCAGCCAGGTTGTCGCTTTCCGTTCGTTGCAGCGGAGCCGGAAAAAAACGCATCACGTCCGGATCGGCATTTAATGCGGCAAACGGGGCTTTGTCTTTGTCTTCCCACGGGCGTAAAATCAGTCTTGATGTTTCCAGCATATTTCTGCCCTTCTCCTGTATTTTCATATAATCTTCTAAAAGAAATGGCTCATCGGCAAGGACTTATGTGCCCCTTTCCGCCTTCTTCTCTCATACTGGAGATTCATTCATGGCCGACTGGAATCCTGCGCTTTATCTGCAATATGAAACTGAACGATCAAGACCCGCTGCGGAATTACTCAGCAGAGTGGCGTTAGAGAATGTCCATTCAGTGGTCGATCTTGGCTGTGGTCCGGGAAACAGTACGGCATTACTGCATCAGCGCTGGCCCTCGGCTTTAATAACCGGGGTTGATACCTCACCCGCCATGCTCAATGAGGCGCGCAATGCATTACCGACATGCCGTTTTATTGAAGCGGACATTCGTTCATTTCAGACAGAGCAGCCTCTGGACCTGCTGTATGCTAATGCCTCATTGCAGTGGGTTCCCGATCACTATGAATTGTTCCCGCATCTGGTATCGCTACTGGCTCGCAATGGCGTGCTGGCGGTACAAATGCCGGATAACTGGCTAGAGCCAACGCATGTTTTGATGCGTGAAGTGGCTTATGAACAAGGTTACCCTGACCGGGGCCGCTCGCCGCTTCCTGGCGTTCACGCCTACTATGATATTTTGACTGAAGCGGGCTGTGAGGTGGATATCTGGCGCACAACGTATTATCACGTTATGGATTCACATCAATCGATTATCGACTGGGTAAGCTCAACGGGCCTGCGGCCCTGGTTGCGTGATTTGAGCGAAAATGAGCAACATCTTTACCTCGCACGTTATCATGAACTGCTTCAGGAACAATATCCTCTGCAGGAAAACGGTAAAATTTTGCTGGCCTTTCCGCGGTTATTTATCGTAGCCAGACGTAATGATTAAGCGTTTATTATAAGTGCATCACAGGAGCTGACTATCTGCCATGCGCGCCCTCGCCTTTTTATCATGAGGATCTAGTGGCAAAGCCTGTCATCTGCTAGTGTCTGGCAACGTGTTTCTGACAGGAGTTGTCATGTCTAAAGTCTATATTGGTGGCTGTCTGTGTGGTTCGATTCGCTTCGCGGCCAGCAGTCCTAATAATTCCCATACCTGCTCCTGCGATATATGTCGGAAACATACGGGCGCACCAACCGTCGTCTGGATTGAGTTTAATGCAGAAAATGTAACGTGGACGGGTAAAGCCGGAAAACCGACAACCTGGCGCTCTTCTGAGACGTCAAGTCGGGCATTTTGCCCTCAGTGTGGCAGTTCCGTAGGCGCCATTGATGACGCCCCGGTTATTGCGCTGTTAGCTGGCGCTTTTGACGATCCTGACGATGAAGACCTGGCGCCGGAATTTCACTCTTTTTCAGATATGCAGCCTACATGGTGGCAAAAGAATGTAACTAAGTGAGTTGGTAATGCTTATCCGGAATGTGTTTTGCTGGCACGTTTGTTTCATCATTCATCTGTAACAAATCGATTTCAATCGCATTGCAAATCGCATCCAGCGGGAGGTCGTTGTTCTCTGTACCAAACGGATCTTCCAGCTCTTCTGCAAGCGTATCGAGCGAAATAAAAGTATAGGAAATCAGCACTGAGATAAACGGCGTCATGTAATGTAGATCTACCACCAACGCGAATGGCAACATGATGCAAAACAGATAGACCGTGCGATGAAGGATTAAGGTATAAGCAAACGGGACGGGGGTATTCGCGATCCGTTCACATCCTGCCAGCACCGCAGACATATCATTTAACCTATTGTTTAAACTATGGAATAATATGTCTGACAGTTGACCATTGCGCCGACGTACAGCTAACCATTCCCCCATCAGCAACAGAATGCGATTTGCCGGTGATTGTGAGGCAAATACTATTCGCAGATCCTCCTCACTAAGGTATTTCGCCAATGGTTCAGCCTGTGGCTGACGGCGTAAAGTCATGCGTAAACAGTGGGCAAAGGCGATTTGCAGACGAACAAACTGTCCCAGTTCGCTGTCGTCCGGCAAGGTAGTTTTTACTTCACGTAGCAGCGACCGGGAAGCAATCATCAACTGCCCCCACAGGTGTCGAGCCTCAACATAACGTGAATAACAGGCGTTATTACGAAAACCTAAAAAGATAGCAATCGCCACGCCGAGAATGCTGAACGGTGCCAGGGTAAATTTGATGCCCAGCATCGTATACCACGGCAGCATGATAATAACGGCGATGGAGAGCAGGAAGTTCAGCAGCAGACGTGAAAAAATTTTAGATAATACCGACCCATGCCAGACGAATATCAGGCGTAGCCAGTGTTGTTGGGGGCGAACGATCATGGTTATCTTCAGAAAAATGTGAAATCCGTCACATTAGACGCGAACATGATCAATGTTGCAAGCTAATCGCAACACTATCTAAACATCTTTCCTCCTGCTGAACGGACAATGCGCTGAAGTGGCAGACTGTCACCATAAAAGTAGAAAACTATAGTATGTTGTAACTAAGTAAGATCTGTAAAAAACCCGGCCTGAGCCGGGTCTGCGTATTAGCACAGTGGTTTAACGGCTTCGCGCATGCCTTTTAGCAGAATGCTATCCAGATCGGCAGTAACCTGTTCTACCAGTCCGGAAACTTCTGTAAGATCCTGTTCCCAGTGTTCTGTAACGGCCAGCACAGCTTTAACCAGCTCTTCGGTACTTATCTGGCGGTCATGATGCTGGGACCATAGCTGTTGAAAACGCGTCATCCAGTGCGCATCATCCTGAACCGGGTAAGACTCACCGTTACGCTCTCCACGGTAGAACGCAATCAACGCGGCAAGCGCAAAAGTCAGACGCGCAGGCAGTTTACCGCTGGCCTGTTGCCCCGCCAGCAGTTGCGGCAAGATGCGAGTGCGGAATTTAGTCATGCCGTTCAGGGCAATCGACAACAACTGATGTTTGATATACGGGTTGCAGAATCGACCTGTCACTGCGCTGGCAAAAGACGCCAGCTCATCGCGTGGTAAATCCAGCACTGGAATAATTTCTTCATAGATCGCTTTTTCCACGAAGGCGCGAATCTCCGCGTCATTCATGGCCTCCCCCACGGTATCCAACCCAGCCTGCCAGGCAACGGGAACCAATGCGGTATGTGCGCCGTTGAGAATCGCCACTTTCCGTTCTTTATACGGTTTGATGTCATCAACAATCAGGACATTCAGCGGATATTTATCCAGACGCAACTCAGCGGCTAATGACTTCGGTCCCTGGATAACAAACAGATAGAAGTGTTCTGCGGTGTCCAGAAACGCATCGTGATAACCCAGTTCCGCTTCAAGCTTCGCGACTTCATCACGTGGATAGCCAGTGACAATACGGTCCACCAGCGTGGAGCAAAAGGCGTTGGCCTGATCCAGCCATTGGATAAATGCTTCCGGCAATGCCCACTCCTGGGCATAGCGCAGAACCAGTTCACGCAGCGCATCACCATTGTAATCAATCAGTTCACAAGGAATGATTATCCAGCCTTTATCCGACGCGCCATTAAAATGGCTGAAACGCTCGAACAGCAGTCGGGTCAGTTTGGCCGGATAACTCACCGCTGGCGCATCCTCAAACTTATCACCAGCATGATAGCTGATGCCGGCTTCGGTGGTATTGGAGAAAACAAAACGCATATCAGGGTTATGCGCCAGCTTCAGGAACTCATCGTACTCACTATAGACGCTGATCTCGCGGTTAACCGAACGAATTAAACGGGCGTCGCTCACGGCCTCGCCCTTCTCATTCAAACCACGAATGATGGTGGTATAAAGGCCGTCCTGTGTACTCAGTGATGGAGGGAAAGTACTTTCGATAGGTCGGACAATGACCACACCAGAGTTAAGATCGGTATGCTCATTCAGCAGATCGACTTGCCAGTCAACGAAGGCGCGCAGGAAGTTTCCTTCACCAAACTGAATAATGCGTTCAGGATACTGAGCACCGGGGAAATCGCGACGATTTAAAGTTTGCACAATGGGTTCCCTTTTTGATTAGTCATACAACCTGATTGAATTGGTCCAATAGGTTAGCAAACTTTAATACATTGAAACCCTGTTTTGATCAATCCCCAGCGACAAATTAGAGAGTTTTATAAAAAAGTGTGGTCCCGGTCAGCGTCCCGTCAGGCATTTTGGCATAGTCAGGTATCACTCCTGCTTTTTGCCACCCACACTTGTGGTAGAACAACTCCGCGCCACTGCCCGTCGCCGTATCGAGCACCAGCAACGTTTTGCCCCTTTGACGCGCACAACTTTCCAGCTCGTTCATCAGTTTCCGGGCAATCCCGCTCCGCCGCGCAGAAGTATGAACCAGCAGCTTAGCGACATCGGCGCGATGAGGTTGGTTTTCAGGTTGATCGATAATGAGCTGGACGGTACCGACAAGCGTTCCCTGGGCATTCTGGGCGCCAAGAACGAGTCTTTCCCCACGGGCAACGCTTTGCGCGACGTTCATCCAGAAAGGCCGTGATTTCTCACGATTAAAAGGCAGCATAAAGCTGACGGAGGCGCCATCATTGACGCACTGTTCAAGGACATCGCTGAGCTCGTCGATTCTCGACAGAATCTGGGCCGCATTCAGCACGAAGCAGGGTTTGCAGGAAGCCATTTTTTCTCCTTAGATTGACCCCCTCAGCATGCTTTTAACAATTACATAACACAAGGGGTTGTATCATAGGATAATGTTATCTATGGCTTGTTCATTTGAATCACTAACCAGTGATAAATAACCGTGACAACGTAACGTTGCTGTTGTTCGTTAAGCGCCACACCCTGAGGAATGTCATGCCATTTTGCCAGACACCCCCGACAGCAGGTCGCCGTCGCGTGCTGCGCGATAAAAACCGGGTGACCACGCATTGGCGTCTGCTTCCCATCATTAGCGGGAAAAGCGGGAGCCAGCCGTTTGGCAATAAAATCGGCTGCATGTTGTTCAATAACCGGCGCGCCTTTATCCAGACAATACTGCCTTTCTTTCTGGCCGAGGCGAAACCGCGAGCGAAACGTCGATTTCGCCAGCCGGGCAAAAAGAGGATCGAGCGTATTCATCAGTAAACCGAACGCCCCATTTGTTGCGTTAGTTGCTCCAGCGCGGCGATACCCGCCAGTGAATTTCCCGCTGGGTCCAGTTCCGGACTCCAGACAGCAATCGCCATCTCGTGCGGAACAATGGCCACGATACCGCCACCCACACCAGATTTTGCCGGCAACCCAACCCGCCAGGCAAATTCCCCTGCGTTCTGATACATCCCACTGGTCGCCATCAGCGCGTTGATTTGTCGGGCCTGCATCGGCGTCACTACGGGCTCCTCAAGATGGAAGGCATGGCCCTGATTCGCCAAAAATACGAAGGTTCGCGCCAGTTCCACACAGCTCATTTTCAATGCACAGTAGTGAAAATAGTTTTGCAACACAGTGGTCACGTCATGGTTAAAATTGCCGAACGATTTCATCAACCAGGCAATAGCCGCGTTACGTGCGGAATGCTCAAACTCTGATCGCGCCACCGTCGCATCGTAGGCGATATCCGGGACGCCGCTTAATGCCCGGACCACTTCCAGCATCCGTTGACGTGGTGCGCTCAGACGCCCTTGCAGCATGTCGCAAACCACCAGCGCCCCGGCGTTAATAAAGGGATTACGCGGGATACCCTGCTCCAGTTCCAACTGCACCAGGGAATTAAAAGGATGACCGGACGGATCTTTGCCAACGCGTTGCCAGATCTCCTCTTCCTGATAGTGACGCATCGCCACGACCAGGCTTAATACCTTCGAAATCGACTGAATAGAAAAGCGTTCTTGTGCATCCCCTGCCTGATAGTGCTGCCCATCGACGGTACAGATGGCGATGCCCAGTTTTGAACCGTCGACAGAGGCTAACGCAGGAATATAATCAGCGACTTTACCCTGACCAATCAGCGGACGAACCTGCTGTACAATGGTCTCTAAAATTGAATTGTCCATGGCCCTGGCCACAACATGCTCCTTGCTCGCAGGTATGAAAGGCCTGCGAGTATAACAGAGCTGAATACGCTGCGTCAGACCATTAGGTGTCAGCGGACGAAGAGTCAATGACAAAAATATGCCGAGACCAGACAGGTGCCCCCGACGGAGGCACCCTCACCTTCAGAGGCGGTTTTTCCAGACGGTCTGCACATTACAAAATTCATGCAGGCCAAAATGCGAAAGCTCGCGACCAAAACCACTTTTCTTCACGCCGCCAAACGCTACACGGGCATCGCTGGCGCTGTAACCATTGATGAATACGCCTCCACACTCCAGACGAGAGGCCATCTTCTGGGCCAGCGCGTCATCCGCAGTGAACACCGTGGCGGATAATCCAAAATCACTGTCATTCGCCAGCGCCAGAGCATGTTCCGCATCCCTGGCAACGGTGATCGCCGCAACCGGACCAAACAGCTCCTGACGGAAAGCCGTCATTTCTGGCGTTACGCCGCCCAGTACCGTCACGGCATAGTAATTGCCCTGACCTGCTATTTTTTCACCGCCAAGAAGTAACTTCGCCCCTTCGGCCAGGGATGCTTCAACCTGCTGATGCAACTCATCACGCAGATCAAATCGCGCCATCGGTCCAAGGTCGTTTTCTTCGTTTAACGGATCGCCCATTTTGAGCGCGCTCGCGGCCGCCACAAAACGCGCAGTAAATTCTTCTGCAATCCCTTCTTCGATAATAAAGCGCTTCGCTGCCGCACAAACCTGCCCGGTATTCTGATAACGTCCGGCGACTGCCGCTTTAACGGCCAGATCGAGATCGGCATCATTCAGGACAATAAACGGATCGGAACCACCCAGTTCAAGTACGCATTTTTTCAGCGCCGCCCCCGCCTGAGCACCAATCGCCGCACCGGCGCGTACGCTACCCGTTACCGTGACCGCCGCGATGCGCGGGTCGTTAATCATCTGACTGACTCCGGCGTTATCGGCATTGATCCAACCGTAAACACCGGCTGGTACGCCTGCATCAGCAAAAACCTGTGCAATAATCGCAGCACAGCCGGTTACGTTAGGCGCATGCTTTAACAAATAGCCATTTCCGGCCAGCAGAATCGGAATGGCGCCACGCAGCACCTGCCACAGCGGGAAATTCCACGGCATGATCGCCAGAATAGTTCCAAGCGGGCGATACTCAATCACCGCCTGGTTATTTTCCACCAGCGTGGGCTCCGGGTTCAGCATCGCGGGTCCATGTTCGGCGTACCAGTCACACAACGCGGCTGACTTGGCGACTTCACCCCGAGCCTGTTTGATGGGTTTACCCATTTCACGTGAAATACACTGCGCCATCTCTTCCGCGCGATTACGCAGGGCCTGGCCGATATGACGCAGCGTATGCGCGCGGTGCGCGACGGTAGTCTGTTTCCATTCACTGTAGCCACTTGCTGCAAGACTCAGTGCCTGAGCAATCTCTTCAGTACGGGCCCACGGCATCGCCGTCAGTCTTTCACCGCTGGTAGGATCAACCGAAATAGCATGTGTTGCTGCTGTGATAGTCATAGATGCCTCTCTTTATCGCAGGGTATGGTTATATCATGAGCATATTTACTCTTTCTGAAAAATGAATAATATTAACCACACCATTCACGATTAGAGAATATTATGGATCTGACGCAACTGGAAATGTTCAATGCCGTCGCGGAGACCGGCAGCATTACGCAGGCCGCAGCGAAGGTGCACCGCGTGCCGTCCAATCTCACTACCCGTATACGCCAACTTGAGGCCGATCTTGGCGTCGATCTGTTTATTCGTGAAAACCAGCGCCTGCGGCTTTCCCCCTCCGGGCACAACTTTTTACGCTACAGTCAGCGGATCCTGGCGCTGGTTGAGGAAGCGAGAATGGTGGTCGCCGGGGATGAACCGCAGGGCTTGTTTTCGCTCGGATCGCTGGAAAGCACCGCCGCGGTGCGTATTCCTGCAACGCTGGCTGAATATAACCAACGGTACCCGAAAATTCAGTTTGCACTGGCGACAGGTCCCTCTGGCACCATGCTGGACGGCGTGCTCGACGGCACGCTGAACGCTGCCTTTGCCGATGGCCCTATTACCCACCCCGGACTTGAGGGTATTCCGGTCTATCGTGAAGAGATGATGATTGTCACCCCACACGGTCACCCTCCCATCCAGCGGGCCAGCGACGTCAACGGCTGCAGTATTTATGCGTTTCGCGCCAACTGTTCCTACCGCCGACATTTTGAAAGCTGGTTTCATGCCGATCGCGCCATGCCGGGTACCATTCATGAAATGGAGTCATACCATGGGATGCTGGCCTGCGTTATTGCCGGTGCGGGTATCGCGCTGATTCCACGTTCGATGCTGGAGAGTATGCCCGGACACCATCAGGTCAACGCCTGGCCATTGAGCGAAAACTGGCGCTGGCTGAATACGTGGCTGGTCTGGCGAAGGGGGGCAATGACGAGGCAACTGGAAGCCTTTATTGAGGTATTGAACCCGCAGCTGTAAAAATGAGATCCGCATCACGAAATGATTGTATTTTCACCAGCAAACGTTTTAAGATCGCGATCTTACCTTTTCGCAGCTAATCCACTGATTCACTATGACAACAGACACTGTTTCCCGCAAAGTGGCGTGGCTACGTGTAGTTACGCTCGCCATTGCCGGTTTTATTTTCAATACCACAGAGTTTGTCCCTGTCGGTTTGCTGTCCGACATTGCACAAAGTTTTAATATGCAGACCGCTCAGGTCGGGATCATGCTGACGATCTACGCCTGGGTTGTTGCCTTAATGTCGCTTCCCTTCATGCTGCTCACCAGCCAGGTGGAACGACGCAAGCTGCTGATCTGTCTGTTTGTCGTGTTCATCGCCAGCCATGTACTCTCTTTCCTGGCCTGGAATTTCACCGTGCTGGTGATTAGCCGCATTGGTATCGCCTTTGCGCACGCTATTTTCTGGTCCATTACTGCATCGCTGGCAATTCGTCTGGCCCCGGCAGGAAAACGCGCGCAGGCGCTTAGCCTGATTGCTACCGGCACCGCGCTGGCAATGGTGCTGGGTCTGCCTATCGGGCGTATCGTCGGTCAGTATTTTGGCTGGCGCACCACGTTCTTTGCCATCGGCATGGGGGCGTTAGTCACCCTGCTCTGCCTGATTAAGTTACTGCCTGAATTGCCCAGCGAACACTCCGGTTCACTTAAAAGTTTGCCGGTGTTATTCCACCGTCCGGCATTGATGAGTCTGTATGTGCTGACGGTGATTGTGGTCACCGCCCACTACACGGCTTATAGCTACATTGAACCGTTTGTACAGACCGTCGCCGGACTGAGTGCCAACTTTGCTACCGTGCTGCTACTGATTCTGGGCGGCGCGGGTATTATTGGTAGTGTGATATTTGGCAAACTGGGTAACCTTCATGCGTCCATGCTTATCAGTAGCGCCATTGCCCTGCTGACGCTGTGTCTGGTGCTGCTGCTACCAGCCGCTGACAGCGAAATGCACCTCGCCATCCTGAGTATTTTCTGGGGCATCGCGATTATGTTGATCGGCCTTGGCATGCAGGTAAAAGTGCTGGCGCTGGCCCCGGATGCCACCGATGTCGCAATGGCGCTGTTCTCCGGTATCTTTAATATCGGCATTGGCGCTGGCGCGCTGGTGGGAAATCAGGTGAGTTTGCACTGGTCGATGTCAACGATTGGTTATACAGGTGCAGTGCCTGCCGTTGTCGCGTTGGTATGGTCGGTGATTATCTTTCGTAAATGGCCAGTATCGCTCGAAGAGCGGCCTCAGCATTCATAAAAAACGGGCCTGGTAAAACAATACCGGGCCCGTTTTTTTAAGCGTAAGTTTTAATAATTTCCAGCACGCCGTTAATAATAAACTGCACGCCCATACACACCAGCAGGAAGCCCATCAGACGCGAAATAGCTTCTATGCCGCCTTTGCCTACCAGGCGCATAATCCCACCAGAACTGCGTAAACACCCCCACAGGATAACGCCGACAACCGCAAAAATTATCGGCGGCGCAACCATAATTACCCAATCAGGAAATTCGGAGCCATGGCGGACGGTTGACGCCGAGCTGATGATCATTGCTATCGTGCCCGGACCGGCGGTGCTTGGCATTGCCAGCGGTACAAATGCAATATTGGCAGTCGGTTCATCTTCCAGCTCCTCTGACTTGCTTTTCGCCTCAGGAGACTCATGCGCCTTTTGTTGTGGAAACAACATCCGAAAACCGATAAACGCAACGATTAACCCACCCGCAATTCGTAATCCGGGGATTGAAATCCCGAAGGTATTCATCACCAGTTGTCCGGCATAGTACGCCACCATCATGATGGCAAACACATACACAGACGCCATCAGAGACTGACGGTTACGCTCCGCGCTATTCATGTTACCAGCAAGGCCAAGGAACAACGCCACGGTGGTTAACGGGTTTGCCAACGGTAACAGGACTACCAGCCCCAGTCCTATTGCTTTAAACAAGTCCATCATAATGTCATCTTTCCTGTGCGTTAATCGTCAACGGCAAGTATAAGGTGAAACCCGAGAGATAAGCCATTTTCACGGTGTAAGGATTCATTTTTCACCTGCACCTATAAGCCATAATTATCAAACTGTTAAAATTATATACATCTGTTGATGAGCCTGCGGATTTAGCAAAACGTGGCATTTTCCGCCCCATTTATTTGACTTATATTTGCCTAAGCAATAATATCAGCCGTGACTAACTACTTGCCAGGGCAACCATTGTGAAAAGCACCAGTGATCTGTTTAACGAAATCATCCCACTGGGGCGTTTGATCTACATGGTTAATCAGAAAAAAGATCGTTTGCTAAACGACTATCTGTCACCGCTGGATATCACGGCATCACAGTTCAAAGTGCTCTGCTCCATCCGTTGCGCGGTGTGCATCACCCCTGTCGAATTGAAAAAAGTGCTGTCTGTCGATCTTGGCGCCCTGACGCGGATGCTGGACAGACTGGCCTGTAAAGGCTGGATAGAAAGGCTTCCGAATCCACACGATAAGCGTGGCGTGCTGGTGAAACTCACCGAGCATGGCGCAGCAATTTGCGAGCAGTGTCACCAATTAGTCGGGCAAGACCTGCACCAGGAACTAACAAAAAACTTAACGGCGGATGAAGTAGCCACGCTTGAGCATTTGCTTAAGAGAATTCTGCCGTAAACAGAAAAGAGGTATGACGATGTCCAGACGCAATACTGACACAATCACTATTCATAGCATTTTGGACTGGATCGAAAATAACCTTGAATCGCCGCTCTCGCTGGAAAAAGTGTCTGAGCGTTCAGGTTACTCCAAATGGCACCTGCAACGGATGTTTAAAAAAGAAACCGGTCATTCACTGGGTCAATACATCCGCAGCCGTAAAATGACCGAAATAGCGCAAAAATTAAAAGAAAGTAACGAGCCGATTCTTTACCTGGCGGAGCGTTACGGCTTTGAGTCTCAGCAAACCCTGACCAGAACGTTCAAAAACTATTTTGATGTTCCGCCGCATAAATACCGTATGACCAATATGCACGGCGAGTCACGCTATTTGCTTCCGCTCAATCAGTGTAATTGCTAATCGCCAAACGACGTAACCGAGGAAATGATGAAAATTCTGTCTTATGCGATGCTGGCCCTGCTGTTGATTGTTTCGGGCCAGAGCATGGCGGAACAGACCGCGCAACCAGCCACCCAGAACAGCCGTGACGCGATGATTATGCCCCCTGCGCACGATCAGTCCCCGTTCGATTTTAATCATATGGGTGCCGGCAGCGATAAGTCCGACGAATTGGGTGTGCCTTATTATAATACGCGCAACCTGTAATTCGTTTTTGCCCCGCCACGGCGGGGCTTTTTATTATCCTCTCACCTGCGCTATCTTGCGCAAACGAAAGCCAAACACATTAATATACAGCCCAGCCATAATCAGCAGCGCACCCAGCAGTTGCAAACCCGTGAGCGTTTCATCCAGCAGCACCACCGCACTTGCCAGACCGACAACGGGCACTAACAGCGACAGCGGCGCTACCCGCCAGGTTTCATAACGTCCGAGCAAAGACCCCCAGATGCCGTAACCCACAATGGTCGCCACAAACGCCAGATAAACCAGTGACAAAATGGTGGTCATATCTATCGCCACCAGACTCTGCACAATTTGTGTCGGACCATCAAGCAGTGCGGATGCCAAAAAGAACGGAATAATGGGAATTAAGGCGCTCCACACGACCAGGGACATCACCGCCGGACGCGCCGTATGCTGCATTATTTTTTTGTTAAAGATATTGCCGCAGGCCCAGCTTAGCGCTGCCGCCAGCGTCAGCATAAAACCGAGCATGCCGACATGCTGTCCGTTCAGACTGGCTTCAATCAGTACCAGTACGCCAAACACGGCCAGCGCAATCCCTACCAGCTGTTTCCCGTGCAAACGCTCGCCAAAAGCGAATGCCCCCAGGATGATGGTGAAAAATGCCTGAGCCTGTAATACCAGAGAAGCTAATCCGGCAGGCATACCGAATTTGATGGCGCTAAAGAGAAACGCGAACTGCCCAAAACTGATAGTCAGGCCATAACCAAGTAACAGCGAAAGTGGGATTTTCGGGCGGGCAATAAAGAATATCGCCGGAAACGCCACCAGTAAAAAACGCAATCCTGCCAGCATCAATGGCGGCATATTGTGCAGACCCACTTTAATGACGACAAAGTTCAGGCCCCAAACGACGACGACCAGCAACGCTAACAACCCGTCTTTACGTGACATACCACCGCCCTTGTAAATATTAAATTTTTGTAAAAAAGTTAAGGTAACGGAAATCATTGTACCGGAACAGATCATTAATTCAGGTAGGCTGCTGAGGGCATTTTCCGACAACTTATTGGGTGTACATCACACTTTTACCATGCTATTTGTTTCTGATATCTAAAAAAAACATAACAACATGCATTATCGGGCAGGAAAATGAATATCTCTCTGAGACGGTCCACTCTCGCGTTACTTGCATCATCTTTGTTATTAACCATTGGGCGTGGCGCTACGCTGCCATTTATGACGATTTACCTCAGTCGGCAGTATAACCTGAGCGTCGATCTGATCGGTTATGCGATGACGGTCGCCCTGACTATTGGCGTCGTTTTCAGCCTTGGCTTTGGTATTCTGGCCGACAAGTTCGATAAAAAACGCTACATGCTGCTGGCTATCTGCGGTTTTGCCTCTGGTTTTATTGCGATCCCACTGGTGCATAACGTGGTGGTGGTGGTACTGCTCTTCGCCCTGATCAACTGCGCCTACTCCGTCTTCGCAACGGTGCTGAAAGCCTGGTTTGCCGATAATCTCTCTGCCACCAACAAAACGAAAATTTTCTCGCTTAACTATACCGTGCTGAACATCGGCTGGACCGTTGGCCCCCCGCTGGGCACGCTACTGGTGATGCAAAGTATTAACTTACCGTTCTGGCTGGCGGCCGCCTGCTCGGCTTTACCACTGGTGTTTATCCAGACGTGGGTAAAACGTTCCAATGCAGCATCAGAAAGTTCAAACGCCGCGGTTTGGTCACCCTCGGTGCTCCTGCGCGACAGAGCATTGTGTTGGTTCACGTTGTCGGCATTTCTGGCGTCATTTGTTGGCGGCGCATTTGCTTCCTGTATTTCGCAATACGTGATGGTGGTCGCCAACGGTGATTTTGCCGAAAAAGTGGTAGCGGTCGTTCTGCCCGTCAATGCCGCCATTGTGGTATCGCTGCAATATGCCCTCGGACGCAGGATCACTGCAGCTAATATTCGACCGCTGATGACAGTAGGCACAATCTTCTTTGTGCTCGGTCTGGTTGGCTTCATGTTTTCCGGCAACAGCCTGTGGTTCTGGGGTATTTCTGCTGCCCTTTTCACGATCGGCGAGGTCATTTACGCCCCAGGCGAATACATGCTGATCGATAACATCGCCCCGGCTGGTATGAAAGCCAGCTATTTTTCCGCCCAGTCGCTGGGCTGGCTTGGCGCCGCGGTAAACCCATTGGTCAGTGGCGTTATTTTGACCACATTACCGCCGTGGTCGCTGTTTGTGGCGCTGATCGTGGCGATTGTCCTTGCCTGGGCGTTAATGATAAAGGGTATGCGCGCCAAACCCTGGGATCAGACGGTAGTCTGCTGATTGTCATCGCGACAGAGCCAGAGTGGTTCTGTCGCGTATCTCAAATGGCCACCAGCCCTCGTACTCCCTCGGATTCCATATTCTCGCCGAAACCGCTTTGAATAATACTTCCGCGCGACATAAGCAGGTATTTGTCAGCCAACTGCTGCGCAAAATCATAGAACTGTTCCACCAGCAAAATGGCCATATCGCCCCGGTGCGCCAGTTGAGAAATAACCTGACCAATCTCTTTAATTACTGACGGCTGGATCCCCTCGGTCGGCTCATCAAGGATCAACAACTGCGGGCGACTGGCCAGCGCCCGTCCAATAGCCAGTTGCTGCTGCTGTCCGCCGGACAAATCTCCGCCCCGTCGATACTTCATCTCCTGTAGCACTGGAAATAGCGCGTAAATATCATCCGGCACGCGCCGGGCGTCCTGTGCTGAAAAGCGGGAAAGGCCCAGCAACAGGTTCTCTTCCACTGTCAGACGCGGAAAAATATCGCGGCCCTGCGGCACGTACGCCACACCTGCTCTGACCCGTTGATGT
Source organism: Citrobacter sp. wls717 (assembly GCF_005280955.1). Classification (NCBI taxonomy): domain Bacteria; kingdom Pseudomonadati; phylum Pseudomonadota; class Gammaproteobacteria; order Enterobacterales; family Enterobacteriaceae; genus Citrobacter; species Citrobacter sp. wls717. The sequence continues at coordinate 416,030 of NZ_SZWW01000016.1, read as the reverse complement.
GGCTTCCAGTGCGTGACATTTTTTTCCTGCCAGAGCACGCTTCCACTGCGGGCAGGAATAAGTCCCATCAGGCATTTTAGTAGCGTTGTTTTTCCTACGCCGTTACGCCCCAGCAGACACGTCACTTCGCCGATACGCGCTTCAAAGCTCACGCCACGCAGAATATGGCTGCCGCCATAATATTGATTCAGTTCATTAACCTGTAGCATCAGCCCTCCTTACCGTCCAAGATAAACTTCAATAACCTGCTCATTAGCCTGCACATCGCGCAGGCTTCCTTCGGCCAGTACTCGCCCCTGATGCAGCACCGTGACATGGTCAGCAATCGTCTCGACAAATCCCATGTCATGCTCAACAACCATCAGCGAGTGCTTTCCGGCAAGCTGGCGAAACAGCTCCGCGGTGTATTCCGTCTCCGCATCGGTCATCCCTGCCGCCGGCTCATCCAGTAGTAGTAAATGCGGCTCCTGGACCAGCAGCATGCCGATCTCAAGAAACTGTTTTTGTCCGTGCGAAAGCAGCCCGGCACGGCGTTCGCGATCGTTGCCCAGGCGTAACAGCGCCAGCATTTCATCGATGCGATCCCGCTGTTCACCCGAAAGGCGAGCCCGTAAAGAACCCCAAACGGATTTATCATTTTTCAGTGCCAGCTCCAGATTCTCCGCCACCGTTAGCGCTTCAAATACCGTGGGCTTCTGAAATTTTCGTCCAATCCCCTGGCGCGCAATGGCAATAGAATCAAACGTCATTAAATCAATAGACTGATCGTAAATCGCACGACCGCTTTGCGGTCTGGTTTTGCCGGTAATGACATCCATCAACGTCGTTTTTCCGGCGCCATTAGGACCAATAATGCAGCGCAGTTCCCCTACGCCAATATTGAGCGTGAGATCCGTTAGCGCCTGAAACCCATCAAAGTTCACGTTGATTTTTTCCAGCTGTAACACCGGGTCGGTTTGATTGCGAAATCTGTCCCCTGGCAACTGGCGGGTAAAAAGACCTTCATCTGGCTGCATTATTTGTCTCCTTTGCGAAACAGACCAATCACGCCACGGGGTAAAAACAGCGTAACGCCAATAAAAATCAGACCAAGAAACAGTTGCCAGTATTCGGGCATGATCACCGTAAACAGACTTTTAGCGCCGTTCACCAACACAGCGCCAAAAACCGGGCCAATCAGGGTTGCGCGACCGCCGAGGGCGACCCAAATCGCCGCTTCAATCGAGTTGGTCGGTGACATTTCGCTGGGGTTAATGATGCCCACCTGCGGAACATACAGCGCACCAGCCAGCCCGCACAACACAGCGGAAAGCGTCCACACCAGCAGCTTGAAACCTTTCGGATCATAGCCACAGAACATCAGCCGATTCTCGGCATCGCGCACGGCGGTCAGGATACGACCAAACTTACTGCGCGCCAGCGTCAGTCCCAGCCATAACGCCAGCACCAGTAGCATCACCGTCGCCAGAAACAGCGCGATACGGGTTGAGGTCGCGGTCACGGGGAACCCCAGAATAGTGGTAAATCCGGTGAAACCGTTATTTCCACCAAACCCGGTTTCGTTACGGAAAAACAGCAACATGCCTGCGAAAGTCAGGGCCTGAGTCATGATAGAGAAATAGACGCCCTTGATTTTTGAGCGAAAGGCAAACCAGCCAAACACCAGCGCCAGCAGGCCGGGCACCAGCACAACCAGCAGCATAGCCCAGATAAAATGTTGCGTTCCCCACCAAAACCAGGGCAGTTCGGTCCACGACAGAAACGACATAAAAGCCGGTAGTCCTTCGCCGGAGGCCTGACGCATCAGGTACATCCCCATCGCATATCCCCCCAGTGCAAAGAAAATGCCATGGCCCAGTGAGAGCATTCCGGCATAGCCCCACACCAGATCCAGTGCCACCGCCACAATGGCATAACACAGGATTTTCCCGGCCAGCGTCAGCGTCCAGACGGAGATTGCCAGCGGATGATCCGCGGGGAGTAGCGCCAGAAATGGCAGAATAATGAGCGCCAGCAGCAAAAACAGTCCCAGGATGCGCGTCACGCGCGGCGCTTTTCGTGCCAGCGTTAATGTCATTGGCATAGTCATTAGTCAATAACCCTCCCTTTCAATGCGAAAAGTCCCTGAGGTCGTTTCTGGATAAACAGAATGATCAGCACGAGGATCATAATTTTGCCGAGAACAGCCCCCACCTGAGGCTCAAGAATTTTATTGAAGATCCCGAGACCAAACGCCGCTGCCACACTCCCGGCGAGTTGTCCAACGCCGCCAAGCACCACCACCAGAAACGAATCAATAATGTAACTTTGCCCCAGCTCCGGCCCCACGTTACCCAGCTGCGACAGCGCCACGCCACCCAGCCCGGCAATGCCTGAACCCAGTCCAAAGGCCAGCATATCGACTCGCCCGGTAGGTACGCCGCAGCAGGCCGCCATATTGCGGTTTTGCGTCACCGCGCGCACACGCAGCCCCAGACGGGTTTTATTCAACAATAGCCAGGTGAAGAACAGCACCAGCATGGCAAAGCCAAGCACCACAATTCGGTTCCACGGCAAAATCAGATTGGCATAGACCTGAATCCCCCCGGAAAGCCATGTCGGATTGGCGACTTCGAGGTTTTGCGCGCCAAAGGTCATTCGTACCAACTGGATTAGCATCAGACTGATCCCCCATGTCGCCAGCAGTGTTTCAAGCGGACGGCCATATAAATGGCGGATCACGCCGCGCTCCAGCAACATTCCTACTGCCGCGGTAAGTAAAAAGGCGACCGGAAGCGCAATGACCGGATACCAGGCTAACCATTGCGGGAGAAACTGCCCCATCAACTGTTGCACCATCCAGGTACAGTAAGCGCCGAGCATTAACATCTCGCCATGCGCCATATTGATGACGCCGAGTAACCCGTAAGTAATCGCCAGACCCAGTGCCGCCAGTAGCAAAATCGAGCCCAGAGACAGTCCCATAAAGGCCTGTCCAAGAAGCTCGCCAACCTTCATGCGGTGTGCGATGGAATTCAGACTTTCGTCGGCGGCAGCGCGAACGCGGGCATCAGGTTCATGCTCTGCACGGGTGAAAGGTTGTAATTTCGCCTGGGTTTCAGGGTCGTTTGACGCCCCCAACAGTTCAATTGCCTGCCGCCTGACCTCTGGTGATGCACTGGTCAGTTGCAGGTTAGCCAGCGCAATAACCAGTGCAGATTTCACGTCAGCATCCGATTCCTGCGCCAGTCGTTGCTGTAAAAATGGCAGCATGCCAGGCATCGCCTCACGCTGTAATATGCGCGCGGCATCAGCCCTAACTGTGACACTGTCACTTAAAAGCTGATGCGCAGCCAGCGTTCCGGCGACCAGATTGCGCAGTCGGTTAGTCAGGCGGACTTTTTTTAGCTCGCCGTCTGGCGCTGCCGCCGACCCCAGCGCTTGTGCTCGCGCCCCGTCCATGACAAACGCATGTTTCGCATTATCGGTCAGCAGGTTTTCATCTCGCAGCGCCTTAAGCACGGGTAAACGCTGAAGGTCGGGATTCATCGCCCATTGTTCAAGTAAGGCGGTCTGCTGCGTCCGGCTGGCAGCGGTAAAAGTATCGGCATCTGATGCCTGCGCTATCCACGACAAAAACCACGTCAGCAACATCACACCACGAATAAAGCGCATGACTTTCATGAGCATTCTCCTAAGCGTTGCCCTCCCGCAGGAGGGCATAAGATCAGTTGCTGGCGGTTTTTACGGGTTGTTCAGATTTTTTATCATTGCCGGAGATATACGGGCTCCACGGCTGGGCGCGGACCGGCTCATCGGTTTGCCACACCACGTTAAACTGACCATTGCTTTCAATCTCGCCAATCATGACGGGTTTGTGGAGATGATGGTTGGTGGCATCCATCGTGAGGGTAAAGCCAGATGGTGCGGCGAATGATTGCCCTGCCATTGCAGCACGGACTTTATCCACATCGGTAGTTCCGGCTTTTTCTACTGCCTGTGCCCACATATGCAGACCAACCCAGGTGGCTTCCATTGGGTCGTTTGTCACAACCGAATCCGCATTCGGTAATTTGTGCGCTTTGGCATACGCCCGGTAATCCGCGACAAACTTCTTGTTAGCCGCATTATCCACGGACTCAAAGTAGTTCCAGGCGGCAAGGTTACCTACCAACGGTTTCGTATCAATACCGCGCAATTCTTCCTCACCTACGGAGAAGGCCACCACCGGAACATCGGTGGCTTTCAGCCCCTGGTTCGCTAACTCTTTATAGAATGGAACATTAGAATCACCGTTGATGGTTGAGACCACCGCCGTTTTTCCCCCTGCGGCGAATTTTTTAATGCTGGCGACTATGGTCTGATAATCACTGTGTCCAAACGGGGTATACACCTCTTCGATGTCTTTATCGGCAACGCCTTTCGAATGCAAAAAGGCACGGAGAATTTTATTAGTCGTGCGCGGATAAACATAATCAGTCCCCAGCAGGAAGAAGCGTTTCGCACTGCCGCCGTCCTCACTCATCAGATACTCAACAGCCGGGATCGCCTGCTGATTAGGCGCCGCGCCGGTATAAAAGACGTTAGGCGACATTTCCTCGCCTTCATACTGCACCGGATAAAACAGCAAACCATTTAACTCCTCGAATACCGGTAACACCGATTTACGCGAAACCGATGTCCAGCACCCGAACACCGCCGCTACTTTGTCCTGACTCAGCAACTGTCGAGCTTTTTCAGCAAATAAAGGCCAGTTCGAGGCTGGATCAACCACCACCGGCTCCAGCTTTTTGCCCAACACGCCGCCCTGCGCATTGATTTCGTCAATAGTCATCAACGCCACATCTTTCAACGGCGTTTCGGAAATCGCCATCGTTCCGGATAACGAATGCATGATGCCCACTTTAATAGTGTCAGCCGCCTGGACGCTAAAACTCATGCCCATTGCCATAACGGAGGCCGATAACGCAAAAGCTTTTAAAATTGTACGACGCTGCATAGTTTCACTCCTGAAATTAGATTCGCTGAAAGCTCCGGTGCAGCCGGGCAGACAAAACGGTGCAAATTAAGGGGATTCAGAAGTGATAAGGCAAAAACGATGCCAGATATTAAAACACCATATAAAATCAAAGCATTAGAGTAGTACAGTTCAGTGGCTGGATGAAAATATTTCGCCAATAAGGCGGATCGCCAGGAAAATTGAACCACCATGAGACAGCGTTGCATTATAACCGTGCAACAATTTGCATGGGGGTCGTATAACAATGACTTTGGCACTCAGCATAAAATCGTGGTTAATTTGCCGAGGATAAGCGCGCCTTGTCACTATTATTTATTTTCCCCGACAAAATCGCGTCAATTTTTTACATTTCAGACGAAATAATCATACAGTTCAGCCTTTGTTTAAGTTGCAATTGCTACTATAGTCATAAGCGAGGTGAACTTAAGGTAAGAGAGGAAACTCACAGATAAAGGAGCATTTACTATGCTGGGTAATATGAATATTTTTATGGCTGTTCTGGGAATTATTTTATTTTCCGGTTTTCTGGCCGCGTATTTTAGCCAGAGATGGGATGATTGATGAACGACGATAGTCCTGCACCGAACCGGCCCCTTGTAGCGTCACTGCACAAGGGGCCATTTTTTTACCTGAATCGCCTTTCCTGCACCTTTTCCCTGGCCATCAATAAAAAAAACCGCCGGATAAACCAGCGGTAAATGCTTGCATGGATAGATTTGTGTTTTGCTTTATACGCTATCTGGCAATTCCCTGCGAAGATAACGGATATCTGGCTAACCTATCATCGGCAACCCCAATGAAAGCTAAACGAAACGTAACTAACGCAAAACAGCTTAGGTGGATCTCACGCGCTGAGGTGGAACGAAAGCCCATCACTGGCGTTAACCAGGGTGATCTGCTCGCGTTCATCCATAAACATACAGCGATTTCTGCCGCTCTGTTTTCCCTGATACATCGCTCTGTCAGCCCGCCCAAGAGCGGTATCTAATTTCTCATCCCGCTGAGCTCTGGTGATACCGCCCGTTACGGTGATAGCGATCTCTCCATCTGCGTAAGGGATTTTTTGCTGGCCAACAAGCTGACACAATCGCAACCCAGCCTGGCGGGCCTGCTCATCAGTTTTCGTTCGGATGATGATAATGAACTCTTCGCCACCGTAGCGGTAAGCTTGTTCATCATATCGCGTCCATGCCAGAAAATTTGCTGCCAGAGCGCGTAATACTACGTCCCCCACAAGATGACCATACGTATCATTAACGTGTTTAAAACGGTCGATATCCAGCAGCAATATATAAAGGTTAAGCGGTTCGGCATCGATTAACTGTTGGTCAAAAGACTCATCGAGCATTCTTCTGCCCGGTAAGCCTGTTAATATGTCGATATTGCTCCGGATACTCAGCAAATATATTTTATAGTCCATTACAGCAGACGTAAATGCCAGTAACGCGTCCTCGAATTTGGTGAAATGCCATGGATAACTCCGTTTCTCCAGTATTGCCAATAGCAAATCCTTGCCTGATAAATGCATTTTTTCATGAACAGTATTTATCTTATTCACATAGCTACAATCATCTTCATTGCGCAGCGATTGATTATTAAGCCACTGTCCAAATTGGCAAACAAAATGCGCGTTGTCACCCATGATATCTGGTTGCGTAGCATTCGAGGTTACTGCGCAACGGAACATATTCACCAGCCATTTATAGTGGGCATCAATTGACTTGTTCAACTCGATCAAAATTGCATCTATTTCCATCGTATTTCTCATCATCACGATCTTCCTCCCTGTTCGAACGTTTCTGATGCAATCATCTTAACGATAAAAAAGAAAATTTATGTAATTTTTTTATTTTGAGAATAAATCTTATCAGGTGCAATAATGAACAGTAAGATAAGACCGGGCATCACGCCCGGCTCAATTTTTTTACTGACAGTGCCTTACGCGCTCAAACCACGATGTTCCAGCATCGGCTCCATGCGGGGATCGCGCCCGCTCCACTGGCGATAAAGTTCAGCTAAATCAGTACTGTTCCCGCGGGACAAAATCGCTTCGCGGAATTTCTGCCCGTTTTCGCGGGTTAATCCACCCTGATCTACAAACCACTGATAGCCGTCATCAGCCAACATTTGCGTCCATAAATAAGCGTAATAACCCGCAGCATAGCCGCCGCCAAAGATATGGGCAAAATAACTGCTACGATAACGTGGCGGCACGGCCTGAAGATCCAGATCTTCTGCCGCCAGCGCCTGCTGCTCGAATTGATCAACTGAATAAGATGACGCCTTCGTCTCCAGACTGTGCCAACGCATGTCCAACAATGCGGCACTGAGCAGTTCGGTCATATCGTAGCCTTTATTAAACAAGCTGGCCCGCTGCATTTTATCCCGCAACGCCTGCGGCATTGGCTCCCCGGTTTCGACATGACGGGCAAATCGGGCAAAAACCTGCGGATGGCTCGCCCAGTGTTCGTTAATCTGCGAAGGAAACTCGACAAAATCACGCGGAGTGTTAGTGCCTGAAAGCGTGGCATAACGCTGAGTGGCAAACAGACCGTGTAACGTGTGGCCAAACTCATGAAATAACGTAATGACATCATCCCACAGCAGTAACGCCGGCTTACCCGTTACGGGTTTTTGATAATTACAAACATTGTAAATAACGGGTCGGGTTTCGTTAAGCTCCGATTGCTCAACAAAATTGCCCATCCATGCCCCGCCGCTTTTTGATTCACGGGCGAAGAAATCACCATAAAACAACGCCAGTCCTACGCCATCATGGTCGAAAATTTCCCATACCCGAACATCCGGGTGATAAACCGGAATGTCGAATCGCTCAACGAATTTGATACCAAAGAGCTGATTGGCCGTCCAGAAAACGCCCTCGTTCAACACCGTATCCAGAGCAAAGTAAGGTTTAAGCTGTGCCTCATCAAGGGCGTATTTCTCGCGGCGGACCTGCTCAGCATAAAATGCCCAGTCCCAGGCCCTGACGCTAAACTGCCCCTGCTCTTGATCGATGACTTTCTGGATTTCAGCCTGTTCATCCAACGCACGCTGGCGCGCGGCCGGAACGATCGCCCGCATAAACGAAAGTGCCGCCTCAGGCGTTTTAGCCATCTGGTCGGCGATTTTCCAGGCCGCATAATTGGCAAAACCGAGTAATTTTGCCTGTTGCATGCGGATGTCGACCAGACGCTGAATAATAGCCCGGGTATCGTTATCGTCATCGTGTTCGGCCCGCGTCCATGCCTGGGTAAACAGGTCTTCACGGATCTGGCGATCGCGTAACACGGCAAGCGCCGGTTGTTGAGTGGTATTCAATAACGCAATAACCCAACGTGATTCAAGCCCCTTTTCTTTTGCAGCCTCAGCGGCAACGGCAATTTCTTCGGCGCTAAGTCCGTCAAGCCGCCGGACATCATCTACCACCAAAGCACCGGACTTGTTCGCCGCCAGCAGACGCTGATTAAACTGACTGGTCAGCGTGGCTGACTCGGTGTTGAGCGCTTTGAGGCGTGCTTTGTCGGCCTCATTGAGGCGAGCGCCTGCCAGTACAAAACGCTGGTGGACAACCTCCACCAGACGCACTGATTCGCAATCCAAACCTAAGGTATGACGTCGTTGCCAGACTGCATCGACGCGGGCGAAAAGCGCGCCATCAAGATAGATATCATTGGCAAGTCCCGCCAGCTCTGCTGAGAACGCTTCGTCAAGGCGTTGTAGTTCATCGTTAGTGTGCGCCGCCGTCATCGCAAAGAAAACGCTGGTTACGCGCGTGAGCAGCGCGCCGCTTTGTTCAAGCGCCAGCAACGTGTTAGCAAAATCCGGGTCCTGTGGGTTTTGTACAATTGCCGCGATCTCCTTGCGTTTTTGCCGCACGCCCTCATCAAACGCCGGACGATAATGCTGCACGTCAATTTGATCAAACTGCGGTGCCTGATACGGCAATGTACTGTGGTGTAAAAAAGGATTCGTTAACGACATCTTTCACTCCTGAAAACGATTTGTTTACCAGAGTAGACTTCCCGGGGATCGACCGCAATCCTGTTAACCAGGAATAGCTCTGACCGGAAATGACGTGCTATGGTAGTACTACATAAAAAGCGTTGAGGAACAGTGAGATGATCGTTTTAGTAACCGGAGCAACCGCAGGTTTTGGTGAGTGCATTACGCGTCGTTTTATTGAGAATGGGCATAAAGTTATTGCCACCGGACGCCGCCAGGAGCGCCTGCAGGAACTCAAAGATGAGCTGGGTGACCGCCTCTATACCGCGCAACTGGACGTACGTAATCGCGCATTGATTGAAGAGATGCTGGCGTCCTTACCTGCTGAATGGCGCGATATTGATGTTCTGGTCAACAACGCAGGTCTGGCGCTGGGCCTCGAACCTGCCCACAAGGCCAGCATTGAAGACTGGGAAAACATGATCGATACCAACAACAAAGGCCTGGTTTATATGACCCGTGCCGTGCTGCCTGGTATGGTTGAGCGCAATCGCGGACATATTATCAATATCGGCTCTACCGCGGGTAGCTGGCCATACGCCGGCGGTAACGTTTATGGCGCGACCAAAGCGTTTGTCCGTCAGTTTAGCCTCAACTTACGTACTGACTTACACGGGACAGCGATTCGTGTTACCGACATTGAGCCGGGTCTGGTTGGCGGTACGGAATTCTCTAACGTGCGTTTCAAAGGCGATGATGCCAAGGCGGAAAAAACTTACGAAAATACCACTGCGCTGACCCCACAAGATGTTACAGAAGCGGTATGGTGGGTGGCTTCGTTACCCGCTCATGTCAACATTAACACCCTTGAAATGATGCCTGTCACACAGTCTTTTGCCGGGCTGAGTATCCATCGGAGCTAATTTCTCTGCCCGGCCTTGCGCCGGGTATAGATAGCCTGAAATAAGTGATAAAATATCTGGGTTAACTCTCTAAAAAGTAAGAATGAATGACCGTAGAAACGCAGCTCAACCCTACACAGCCTGTAAATCAGCAGATTTACCGTATTCTTCGTCGTGATATCGTGCACTGTCTGATTGCGCCGGGTACGCCGCTGTCGGAGAAAGAAGTTTCTGTACGCTTTAATGTGTCACGCCAGCCGGTACGAGAGGCATTCATCAAACTGGCAGAGAACGGTCTGATTCAGATCCGTCCGCAGCGTGGCAGCTACGTGAACAAAATTTCGCTGTCGCAGGTGCAAAATGGCTGTTTTGTTCGCCAGGCGATTGAATGTGCCGTGGTCCGCCGCGCCGCCGCCCTGATCACCGATAAACAGTGCTATCAGCTCGAACAGAATCTGCATCAGCAGCGTATCGCGATTGACCGAAAACAAATTAATGATTTCTTCCAGCTTGACGATGAGTTTCATCAGAAACTGGCTTTAATCGCCGAGTGCCAGCTCGCCTGGGACACCGTCGAGAATATAAAGGCCACCATTGACCGCGTTCGCTATATGAGCCTGGATCACATTTCCCCTCCTGAAATGCTGCTGCGCCAGCATCACGATATCTTTGCCGCACTTGAAAAACATGATGGTGACGGCGTCGAGCGTGCAATGATGCTGCACCTTCAGGAAATCGGTGAGTCTGTTCAGCTTATTCGCCAGGAAAATAGCGACTGGTTCAGCGAAGATTAATATGACGCTCACCTCTCTGCGGGGTGAGTTTTTCAACGTTTTCCCCTCTCCTGCACATCTGCCTAAAAAAAGCTGTGACTTTGATCGAAAACAAAAAAAATCATTAACGAGAAGCGTATTTATATTGCGCCCGTTACGTGGGACTAAAAGCCCACGGGCTTTGACGGTGAGTTGGAAAGGAGAAAACACCATGAAAACATACGATCGTAACCGTAACGCAATCACCACTGGCAGTCGCGTCATGATTAGCAACACCGGACTCACAGGCCGCATTACAGCGATAGATACCGATGGCCTGACCGCTGAGCAAATTCGCCGTGGCAAAACAGTGGCAATCGAAGGGTGTGAAGGCAAATATGCCCCACTCGAGTTGATTCGTTTGGGCATGAACTAATTGGTGTGAATGCCAGAAAACACTGCGCCATCTGGCCCGTTTAAAGCCAGATGGCGACATAAATGATGCCCTTGGTTACTTCAGTTTTGCAGCATACTTCGCAACCGTTGCCTTTGCCCCTTCAGCCAGTAAAGTAAGATAGGCTTCTGTGACCTGGCTTTTGAACAGTTCTACCTGCGGTAATTCGCGACCAAAAATGGCATCAATCGCCAGTAACGCCTGAACGCGCGCTTCCCCCTCGTGACTACTGCGGACCGCAGTCTGGATCACTGGCAACAGCGGATCGCTGATTTCAATCGCCTGACCGTGTTCATCCACACCGCCGACATAGCGCATCCAGGCGGCTACGCCCAGTGCCAGCAGCGCAAAATGGCTGCCATGCGCAATGTGCCAACGAATTGAATCGAGCATACGCTGCGGCAGTTTTTGGCTGCTGTCCATCGCAATCTGCCAGGTACGGTGACGCAGTGCCGGGTTGCTGTAGCGCTCAATGAGCAGATCGGCATAGTGTTGCAGATCCACCCCTTTCACTTTCAGCGTCGGCGCCTGTTCCTGCAACATCAACGCTCGAGCGGCAAGACGATAATTTTCATCCTCCATGCAGTCGTTGATATGCTGATAACCCGCCAGATAACCAAGATAGGCAAGGAAAGAGTGACTGCCGTTGAGCATACGCAGTTTCATCTCTTCAAACGGAATCACATCCGATACCAGCTCCGCCCCGGCCTTTTCCCATGCCGGACGACCGGCGACAAAGTTATCTTCAATTACCCACTGACGGAACGGTTCACAGGCTACGCCTGCCGGGTCGCGTACCCCGGTGATGTGTTCAATTTTGTCCAGCGTATCCGGAGTAACCGCAGGAACAATGCGGTCCACCATTGTAGAGGGGAACGTCACATGCTGTTCGATCCACGTAGCCAGTTCAGCATCTACCGCCCGGGCATACGCGGTGACGACATTGCGCATAACGTGGCCGTTTTCAGGCATGTTGTCGCAGGACATCACGGTAAATGCGGCTAATCCCGCAGCTTTGCGACGCGCCAGGGCTTCAACCACCACGCCTGGCGCAGTTTTTGGTTGTTTTGGATTTTGCAGATCGGCGGCAATCATGGGGTTGTCTAACATCAGTTGACCCGTCGCCGGAGAGTGGCAATATCCTTTCTCGGTGATGGTGAGAGAAACGATCGCCACCTGCGGTTCACACATCGCAGCCAGTACGCTTTCCAGACCATCTACCTGCGCATGCAGCGCGTTTTTCACCACACCAACGACTCTGGCAGTCCACGCATCCGCAGACATCTCCGCAACGGTATACAAATTATCTTGCTGTTTCAGATCGGCAATCTGCTGCTCACCGCCAATCAGATTCACTTCGCAATAGCCCCAGTCACTGCCGTGTTCTGCAGCCAGGATGTCAGCATAAACACCCTGATGTGCGCGATGAAACGCGCCAAATCCCAGATGAACAATACGCGGGATCAGAGTAGTACGATCGTAGTCAGGAAGCGCAGCCTTTGCCGCTAACAGCTTGTTTTGCATGGTATGACCTACTTATCAATGAAATCAGGACTGTCTCAGAGTAACGCCTGCAGGGTTGTATGTTTTGATTTGCATTAAGCTTTTTATGATTGGTATGACATCATTTAAAGCTGTGTAATAGCATGAACGGAGCATGACCGCCCCGTCCATGCTACAGCCAGGTCTTAGCTTACCTGGGTCGCTGAGCAACGAACTTTATCCGTCTGACTCACTTCAGCGGCATCCTCAAGCACGCTCAGATCGCGGTCTTTGACCTCCGGCATCAACAACGCGGACACCAGACCGATCAGTGAGTAGGCAATAACCATCGCCAGAATTGGCCACCAGGAATTGGTCATGTTGCAGAAAATGCCGGCCAGAACCGGCCCAAAACCAACGGCTACCAATCCGCCCGCCTCTTTTGAAATCGCCATTCGCGTAAACCGATTGCGAGCACCAAATATTTCAGCCATGGTGATATTTTCGAGAGCAAATAATCCCAACACAGCAAAGTTATGAATAACAATCAATGCTGACATGATAACGCCAGGGCTATACGTTTTATCCACTACAATAGACAACATCGGGTAAGCCAAAATAATGGCTGAGATATTGAGGATAATATATGGCAATCGACGGCCAAATTTATCAGACAACCAACCGAGCAGCGGTATGGTAATAAATCCCAGTACCGAGCTAATCATTAATGCATCAGTGGGAATTGATTTATCAAACAACAAAGTCTGCACTAAATAACCGGCGAGGAATGTCTGGATTAATCCTGAGTTTCCCGCCTGTCCAAAACGTAAACCGGTGGCCAGCCAGAAGGATTTACTGGTAAACATCGCGCCCAGCGTATTTTCCGACGAATTGTTTAATGCAGGCGCATTTTCCTCATTATTCACTTTCTCAAATACCGGACTTTCTTTGAGATTCATACGTAACCAGATGGCAAAGATCATCACCACAACACTGGCCAGGAACGGAATGCGCCATCCCCAGGCTAATAATTCTTCACGGTCAAGAGCAAAGAACATCACCGCCCAGATGGCCGTTGCGCTAAGGGTCCCACAGTTGGTACCCATGGCGACAAGTGAGGAAATAATCCCACGTTTTCCTTTCGGCGCATACTCGGCAAGCATAGTACCCGCCCCGGAGATCTCAGCCCCCGCGCCAAGTCCTTGCACAATACGCAGCGTCACCAGCAGTATGGGCGCAAAGATACCGATTTGCGCATACGTTGGCAGCACGCCGATTAATGTTGTACAAATCCCCATCATTGTAATCGTGATAAACAACACCTTTTTACGCCCGATGCTGTCCCCCATCTTGCCAAATATAAATGCCCCGACGATACGAGCAATATATCCTGCGCCGTAGGTTCCCATCGCTAAAATGAGAGCCATCGCCGCAGATTGTTCCGGGAAAAATATCTCATGGAATACCAGTGCGGCACCCAAAGAATATAACTGAAAATCCATAAATTCGAGCGCAGTACCTAACCATCCGGATACGGCGGCTCTGACCAGATCTGTGGTGGATCTTTCGTGTTTTTCTTGATTCATATTGGCTATCTCTTAGAGGTAAGATGCGTACCACTTACTCGCAGTTATTTATATTATTCAGTGAATGTGAGTAAAACTTTGCAGCAGTGCTGCTGATCTTTCTCAAACAATTCAATTGCGTCTGTAACGTGGTGATAGTCAAAAGTATGGGTAATAAGTTGATTAGGGCTAATAAGTCCGTTAACCAACCAATCAATAACAACCGGGAATTTATTGGCATTTAATCTTGAGGAATAAATTGAAAGTTCTTTCCCGGTAATACCCTGCTGAACAATCTGACAAGGTTCGCTAGAGAAGCCCATCAGAACAATTCGCGCGGCTGGCGATGCCAGCGTAATAGCCTCCTGTAAAATGGATGGATGACAGGCCGCATCTACGATGATCGTCGGCTTAAGCTCTTTTTCCGCCAGGAAATCGTGCAAAGATTGCTGACCGTTATTTATTACCCAGTCAGCACCGCACCGTTTCGCCATGCTCAGGCGTTCTTCGATTCTGTCGGCAATCACCACCGTTTTTACCTTATAGACACGTTTAAGCGCCTGTACGGTGGTCAGCCCCATAGGCCCTGCGCCATAAATCAGCGCAATATCATTTTCTGTGGGTTTAATTTGCCCGGTTACGTTCGCGGCGATGGTAAAAGGCTCGACCATGACGGCATGTTCATCTGGTACGGTATCGGGGATCGGCCAGGCATTTTTTGCCGGCACTACGGCGTACTCGCTAAAACCACCATCGCGATGAACACCCAGCACCACCAGCGATGTGCAAACGTTGGGTTTACCTATCGAACAGGGATAGCAATGCCCGCAACTGATAACGGGATCAACGGACACTCGCTCACCTATTCGCGAACGATCGACACCTTCACCTACCTCATCGATCACGCCAAAAAATTCGTGGCCGATAACGCGAGGATATTGCGCAAATGGATTATGCCCGCGGTAAATATGGCTATCGGAACCACAAATTCCCGCCAGTTTTACCTTCACCCTGACCTCTCCCGCTGCTGGCTCTGGAACGGGCCGTTCGGCAATGACCAGCGTATTTGGTTTTTCAATCACAACACTTTTCATAGCAAATCACTCCTTACCAGTTCCACAACGTACCATCTTCCAGGCGAGCGACAGGCAGATATGCCGGGTCATACGGATATTTCGCGGCCAGTTTTTCGTCAAACTCGATACCAAGGCCTGGCTTATCGCCCGGGTGCATGTAGCCGTTATCAAAAGTCCAGTTATGCGGGAACACTTCCAGCATTTGCTCGGAATACCCCATATATTCCTGAACGCCGAAGTTCGGCACCCACAGATCAAAATGCAGTGCTGCGGCCATGCATACGGGTGACAGATCGGAAGGTCCATGTGACCCCGTGCGTACCTGATACAACGAGGCAAAATCGGCAATACGGCGCATACCGGTAATACCGCCCGCATGGGTAATGGTGGTGCGGATATAGTCGATCAACTGTTCTTCGATCAGTTGTTTGCAATCCCAGATGCTATTGAAGACTTCCCCTACTGCAATCGGCGTGACCGTATGCTGGCGGATCAGGCGGAAACACTCCTGGTTTTCGGCTGGTGTGGGATCTTCCATCCAGAACAGACGATATTGTTCAATGCTTTTGCCAAACCGGGCAGCTTCAATCGGCGTCAGGCGATGGTGCATGTCATGTAGCAGATGTTCGTTAAAACCAAATTTATCGCGAACGGCGGCAAACAGTTTCGGCGTGAAATCGAGGTATTTCTCTGTAGACCACAGCTGCTCTTCCGGCCACTGCCCTTTGGTCGCGGGTTCGTAGGCCAAACCTTTGCCTTTAGACATACCGTAAGTGGTTTTCATGCCCGGTACGCCGCACTGTACGCGAATCGCTTTAAAGCCCATCTCTTTATGTCGCGCGTAATCCTCCAGCACATCATCTACGGTATGCCCTGTGGTGTGGCAGTAAACCATGACCCCTTCACGCGATGCGCCGCCAAGCAACTGATACAACGGCATGTTCGCCGCTTTCGCTTTGATATCCCACAATGCCATATCCACTGCGGAAATCGCCGACATGGTGACCGGCCCCCGACGCCAGTACGCGCCTTTATAGAAAAACTGCCAGATGTCTTCGATTCGATGCGCGTCGCGTCCGATAAGTTGCGGACAGACATGATCTTTCAGATAGGACGCCACGGATAACTCGCGGCCATTTAAGGTGGCATCTCCCAGCCCGGTGATCCCGTCTTCTGTCGTTATTTTTAACGTAACAAAATTACGCCCCGGGCAGGTGACAAAAACTTCAGCCCCGACAATCTTCATTTTTTATTCCTTACATCTGTTCTTGTGATGCAGGAAATTTACTCAACTGAGCTACTACCATACAAGTATAAAGATCGAAAAAGCCCTCGTTGATCACAAAAAAGGCGCTATGCGCGCCCCCATCCAGCCACAATAATCAGCATCCCGCACAAGGCCACCAGCGCACCAGACCAGTCATACAGGCTGAGTTTTACGCCATCGACAAAGCGCAGCCATAGCAGCGCAGTGACAACATAAACGCCGCCATAGGCCGCGTAAACTCGCCCACTCGCGGCCGGATGCAGCGTCAACAGCCAGACGAATAAGGCCAGAGACACTCCGGCGGGTACCAACAACCACGCCGTCGCGCCTCGTTTAAGCCACAGCCAGGGTAAAAAACAGCCGATGATTTCGCATAAAGCAGTGACGAAAAAGAGAAAGGTAGTCTTCAGCATTGACGTTATTCAGTTATCTTCGGTTTAACCATGATACGACAGAATATCGCCAACGTATCCATATCCGCTCAGTGGGTATGCCCTGAAGCAGGAATAGTGTAGAATTTAACCCTGTTTTATCGTTTTTCCCTTTCTCATAAAAGGAATTCGCCATGAATATTACACTGACCAAACGTCTGTGTCTGACGGCTATGCTGACGCTTGCGGCGGCTGTGTACACCTCTTCAGCATTTGCTGAAACCAGTAAACTGGTCATTGAATCCGGGGACAGTGCGCAAAGCCGTCAACAGGCCGCCATGGAAAAGGAACAATGGAACGATACACGCCAGTTACGTCAGAAAGTGAACAAGCGTACTGAGAAAGAGTGGGACAAAGCCGACGCGGCCTTTGATAGCCGTGATAAGTGCGAACAGAGCACCAATATTAACGCCTACTGGGAACCTAACACCCTGCGCTGCCTCGACCGTCGTACTGGCCGTACCGTTGCACCATAATGACTATGCACCTTAAAGGATATTGCAAGGATACAATATGACTAGCGTCCTCAGTGTTAAGCTGCGCCCGCTGGAGCGTGAAGATTTACGTTTTGTCCACCAGCTTGATAACAACGCCAGCGTTATGCGTTACTGGTTCGAAGAGCCTTACGAAGCGTTTGTTGAGCTGTCAGACCTGTACGACAAGCATATTCACGACCAAAGCGAACGTCGCTTCGTGGTGGAATGCGAAGGTGAAAAAGCCGGGCTGGTGGAGCTGGTAGAGATTAACCACGTCCACCGCCGGGCTGAATTCCAGATTATTATTTCGCCTGAATATCAGGGTAAAGGTCTGGCTTCGCGGGCGGCAAAGCTGGCGATGGATTATGGTTTTACCGTCCTCAACTTATATAAGCTGTATCTGATCGTCGATAAAGAGAACGAAAAAGCCATCCACATCTACCGTAAACTCGGCTTTATGGTGGAAGGTGAATTGATTCATGAATTCTTTATCAACGGCCAGTACCGCAACACCATCCGTATGTGTATTTTCCAGCAGCAGTATTTGGCGGAACACAAAACGTCAGGTCCTAACCTGCTACAACCTACCGCTCAGTAAAGGCGACTAGTAGTAATCGATGGTGTTTTCAATCGAATAATGATGTTCAACTGCTGGCTTCACGCTTTCGTCGACGATAACCAGCTGGCAGTTGACCGGGTTGGCGTAGTTATCGTACTTACACGTTTGCCTGACATTACCCAATGGATGATTGTTCAGCATACTCACCGCCGTGTAATCCAGCTTCTTCAGCGGATCAACCGACGGTTTGGCATCAACCTGTAAAGTATTGTCTTTACTGACAGTAGTTTTACCCAGCGGGTAGCCTTCCGCGTCATAGCGGTACTGGACTTTCATCTCTTTTCCTGTGGCGGAAACGACAAAGCCGTTATCGTCGGTATCCCACACCACACCGGCAGCAGGCAGTTCCGCTAGCTGGCATTTACCCTGCA
Organism: Citrobacter sp. wls717; assembly: GCF_005280955.1. Classification (NCBI taxonomy): domain Bacteria; kingdom Pseudomonadati; phylum Pseudomonadota; class Gammaproteobacteria; order Enterobacterales; family Enterobacteriaceae; genus Citrobacter; species Citrobacter sp. wls717. The sequence goes on along the minus strand of NZ_SZWW01000016.1, from coordinate 397,691 downwards.
AGCGAATCTTTTTTTCCAGCGTTTCGGCATCGCGATAGTAGTTGGCATCCAGAACCAGCGCCATGCCGGTATTGTTTTCGATATCGTGCAGTTCAAGCGTATCGAAACACCCTTCCTGCGAGAGCGTACCGACAACGCGCTTGGAAACTTCACCTTTATCATTTAGAAGCGTCTGACTGAAATCTTTCACTGGTCCACGCAGCGGATCGAAATCAAATTCATTGGAAAAACTGGCCATTTCCGGCGTAAAAGAAACCAGCCCTTTGGCGTTATCACACCCGACCAGTACGGCGCACAGGAAAACTAACAGGGTCTGTTTCTTCACATTTTTCACCTGGATAAGAAGATAATTCTCAATCATATTAGCAAATACAGTTATTTACACCAGAAATGCTACTCTTAGTTCATGTCGATCATAAAAGGAGCTGATGATGAAATACATAACAGGAATTGCCGCAATCTTACTGGCAGCTGCTTCCCCGCAAGTTCTGGCGGCGCCAGCGTCCTGCGAACGCGTTAAGAGCGATATTGAGCAGCGCATCATAAATAATGGCGTAGCGGAATCCAGCTTTACGCTGAGTATCGTCCCCAACGATCAGGCCGATCAACCTGATTCCCTGGTAGTGGGACATTGTGCAAACGATACGCATAAGATTCTCTATACCCGGACCAACAGTGGCAATGCCCCCGCCAATAGCACCCCTGCCCAGGACGGGCATGCTGCCGAGCCGCAATAAAATAAATAGTGCCCTCCGCTCGCGGAGGGTCGCTCCCCTTTGATATGCATTAAGGTGACATGCCTATAAGTGGGTAAACTCACTCCATTATTAGCATGCTATTAATTTCGTTATAGAAATTAATATATAGCGATAACTATAATGGAGGGAGTTATGTCTGAAACTGAGCAATATGGAGGCATCAGCCGCAGGACGTTAGTGAAATCCTCGGCTATTGGTTCGCTGGCGCTTGCCGCAGGCGGACTCTCATTACCTTTCGGAATGCGCTCCGCAGCGGCTGCGGTACAACAAGCATTACAACCAGCAGAAGAAAAAGTCGTTTGGGGGGCTTGCTCCGTGAACTGCGGAAGCCGTTGTGCCCTGCAACTTCATGTCAAAGACGATGAGGTCGTATGGGTAGAATCCGATACGACCGGGGATGATATTTATAGTCAGCACCAGGTTCGCGCCTGTTTGCGTGGTCGTTCTATCCGTCGCCGAATTAATCATCCGGATCGCCTCAACTATCCAATGAAACGCGTGGGTAAGCGCGGTGAAGGTAAATTTGAGCGCATAACCTGGCAGGAAGCCCTGGATACTATCAGCGCCAGTTTAAAAAATACCGTACAGAAATACGGTAATGAAGCCGTGTATATCAACTACACCTCTGGCATTGTCGGCGGCAACATTACACGCTCCTCCCCTTATGCCTCACTGGTCGCTCGCCTGATGAACTGCTATGGCGGATTCCTGAGCCATTACGGTACCTATAGCACCGCGCAAATCGCGGCGGCAATGCCTTATACCTATGGCTCAAACGAAGGCAACAGTACCTCAGACATCGAAAACACGAAACTGGTGGTGATGTTCGGCAATAACCCTGCCGAAACGCGCATGAGCGGCGGCGGCATAACTTACTTTCTGGAGCAAGCCCGGGAGCGCTCAAACGCCCGGATGATCGTCATTGACCCCCGCTATACCGATACTGCAGCGGGTCGAGAGGATGAGTGGATCCCTATTCGTCCGGGCACCGACGCTGCACTCGTAGCGGGAATCGCCTGGGTCATGATTAACGAAGATCTTGTCGATCAGGCGTTTCTCGACAAATACTGCGTCGGTTATGACGAGAAAACCCTGCCCGCCGATGCTCCCGTTAACGGGCATTACAAAGCTTATATTCTTGGCAACGGTGATGACGGTATCGCCAAAACGCCACAATGGGCCTCGCACATCACCGGGATCCCAGTCGAGCGCATAATCAAACTGGCAAGGGAAATCGGCAGCACTAAACCGGCGTATATTTGCCAGGGTTGGGGTCCTCAACGTCAGGCTAACGGTGAACTAACCTCACGCGCGATCGCCATGTTGCCTATTCTGACCGGCAACGTCGGCATCAACGGCGGCAATAGCGGCGCACGAGAATCAACCTACACCATCACGATTGAGCGCATGCCACTGCCTGAAAATCCCATCAAGACTCAGATATCCTGCTTTAGCTGGACCGACGCCATCGTCCGGGGCCCGGAAATGACCGCTACCCGCGATGGCGTTCGTGGGAAAGATAAGCTCGACGTGCCGATAAAATTTATCTGGAACTATGCGGGCAACACCATCACCAACCAGCACTCAGATATCAATAAAACGCATGAGATCCTTCAGGACGAGACGAAATGCGAAATGATAGTGGTCATCGAAAACTTCATGACATCTTCGGCCAAATATGCCGATATTCTGCTGCCTGATTTAATGACCGTCGAACAGGAGGATATTATTCCCAACGACTACGCGGGCAACATGGGGTACCTCATTTTTATTCAACCCGCGACGTCGCCTAAGTTCGAACGTAAACCGATCTACTGGATAATGAGCGAAGTAGCGAAACGTCTTGGCGACGATATCTACCAACGTTTTACTGAAGGCCGTACCCAGGAACAGTGGCTCCAGTATCTGTATGCAAAAATGCTGGCTAAAGACCCCGCGCTCCCTTCTTATGACGAGCTGAAGAAAATGGGGATCTATAAACGCAAAGATCCCAACGGACACTTTGTCGCCTACAAAAAATTCCGCGACGATCCGCAGGCCAACCCGCTCAAAACCCCCTCTGGCAAGATTGAAATCTACTCCAGCCGACTGGCGAAAATTGCCAACTCCTGGGAGTTGCAAAAGGATGAGGTGATAAGCCCACTTCCCATTTACGCCTCAACGTTTGAAGGATGGGACGATCCAAAACGCAGTTCATTCCCGCTGCAGTTGTTTGGTTTCCACTACAAATCCCGCACCCACTCCAGCTACGGGAATATTGATGTTCTCCAGGCATCCTGCCGCCAGGAAATATGGATCAACCCCGTCGATGCCCAAAAGCGGGGAATCAGAAACGGCGATGTGGTGCGGGTCTTTAACGATCGTGGTGAAGTGCGTATCCCGGCCAAAGTGACGCCGCGGATCCTGCCCGGCGTAAGCGCAATGGGTCAGGGCGCATGGCACGATGCCGATATGGCTGGCGATAAAATTGACCATGGTGCCTGCGTCAATACGCTGACAACCCAGCGCCCTTCACCGCTGGCAAAAGGCAACCCACAGCACACTAACCTGGTCGAGATCGAGAAGGTTTAAGGACTAGCCCATGACAACTCAGTATGGATTTTTTATTGATTCCAGTCGTTGCACCGGGTGCAAAACCTGCGAACTGGCCTGCAAAGACTACAAAGATCTCACGCCTGAGGTGAGCTTTCGACGGATTTATGAATACGCGGGCGGTGACTGGCAGGAGGATAACGGCGTCTGGCATCAGAATGTCTTCGCCTATTACCTCTCCATTTCTTGCAATCACTGCGAAGATCCAGCCTGTACCAAGGTTTGCCCAAGTGGCGCCATGCATAAACGTGAAGATGGTTTTGTCGTGGTGGATGAAGACGTATGCATAGGCTGCCGCTACTGCCACATGGCCTGCCCATACGGCGCGCCGCAGTACAATGCAGCTAAAGGTCATATGACCAAGTGCGATGGCTGTCATGATCGCGTCGCCGACGGCAAAAAGCCTGTCTGCGTCGAGTCCTGTCCGCTACGCGCGCTGGACTTTGGTCCGCTTGATGAGCTGCGCAAAAAACATGGTGAGCTGGCGGCGGTTGCCCCGTTACCGGGCGCGCATTTTACCAGGCCGAGTATTGTGATTAAACCCAATGCCAATAGCCGCCCGACCGGGGATACCACGGGTTTTCTGGCTAATCCGAAGGAGGTGTAAAATGGGAAATGGATGGCATGAATGGCCGCTGGTCCTGTTTACGGTGCTGGGTCAATGTGTGGCCGGGGCGCTGATCGTGAGTGGGTATGGCTGGTTAACCACCAAAGACGATGTGGCAAAACAACGTATCGTGCGCAGTATGTTTTTTCTGTGGCTGGTAATGGGCATCGCCTTTCTCGCCTCAATAATGCATTTAGGTTCACCGCTACGCGCGTTTAACTCGCTGAACAGAATCGGCGCATCGGCGCTCAGTAACGAAATCGCCAGCGGTTCGCTGTTTTTCGCTGTTGGTGGCCTGTGGTGGCTGGTGGCGTTTCTCGGTAAAATGCCGGCTTTGTTAGGTAAAATCTGGCTGCTGCTCAGCATGTTGCTTGGTCTAGTTTTTGTTCTGGCGATGACTAACGTCTACCAGATAGACACCGTTCCGACCTGGTATAATGGCTATACTACGCTGGCGTTTTTCATGACGATGTTGCTGAGTGGCCCGCTGTTTGCCGCCCTGCTGCTACGCGCTGCAAGCGTGTCGTTTAACGCCGCCAGATTCGCCGGAATCAGCATACTTGCCCTACTGGTGAGTGTGGCCATTATCGTTTTGCAGGGCGTATCGCTCAGCGAAATTCACAGTTCGGTACAACACGCCAGCGCTCTGGTTCCCGACTACGCAAGCTTACAGGTCTGGCGCATCGTGATGCTGGCTGCGGGGCTGGGTTGCTGGATATGCCCGCTAATTCGTCGCAAAGAACCGGCTGTCGGCGGATTGGCGCTGGGTTTAATTTTCGTGCTTGCCGGTGAAATTATTGGCCGCGGTTTGTTTTATGGCTTACATATGACAGTCGGAATGGCTGTTGCAGGTTAATACTCGGGTGCGGGGCAACCCGCACTTTTCAGGATTGTTTGCATGACCCATTTTTCACAACGTGACAACTTCTCTACCGCGGCGCGCGTATTGGGTGCGCTGTTCTACTATGCGCCAGACAGTACAGAAGCTTCTGCGCTGGTCAGTGCGCTAAAAACCGATGGCTGGCAGGCGCAGTGGCCGCTTGAACCCACGGCCCTTTCTGCGCTGGCTGAACAACTGCAGACCGAGGCCGATGAGCCGCTCCCGCAAGCCTGGCAGCGACTGTTTGTCGGCCCTTACGCGCTACCTTCGCCGCCCTGGGGTTCCGTCTGGCTGGATCGTGAAAATGTCTTGTTTGGCAATTCCACGCTGGCATTACGTCAGTGGATGCGTGACAACGGGATCCAGTTTGCCGTGCAGCAAAATGAACCGGAAGATCACTTTGGCGCGCTGCTGTTACTGACGGCCTGGCTTGCTGAAAACGGACGCCACACCGAGTGCGAACAGCTGTTAGCCTGGCATCTGCTACCGTGGTCAACGCGTTTCCTTGACGTGTTTATCGAACATGCGAACCACCCGTTCTACCGGGCTCTGGCAGAACTGGCGCGCCTGACGCTGGCAAAGTGGCGATCGCAATTATTAATTCCAGTAGCCGATAAGCCTTTGTTTCGTTAATGTCGCCACAGGCAGGATGTATCCTGCCTGCATAATACCGTTGCGCACGCTGAGCTTTTGCTTCTGTTGCCAAATAGCCGCAAAATAAAGCCTCTGAATTTCCCTGTCTGGCCACTCATGCACCATTTACATGCTTATCCTGACCTGCGCGCTATGTTTCGCCGCCTGCTGATCGCCGCGCTGATTGGTATCCTTGCCGCGTTGGCCGTCGCAGGCTTTCGCCATGCCATGTTCCTTCTTGAATGGTTGTTCCTGAGCAACGACACGGGCAGTCTGGTCAATGCGGCGACAAATCTTTCTCCGTTAAGACGCATGCTGACGCCCGCGCTGGGCGGCCTGGCAGCTGGCTTACTGCTCTGGGGTTGGCAAAAATTCAACCGTTTACGACCACAGGCTCCCACAGATTACATGGAAGCCCTGCAAACGGACGGTCAATTCGACGTCAGCGCCAGCCTGGTAAAGTCACTGGCATCGTTACTGGTTGTCGCCAGCGGCAGTGCTATCGGGCGTGAAGGTGCCATGATTTTGCTGGCGGCGCTGGCCGCGTCCAGCTTTGCTCAACGTTTCACACCGCGCGCCGAATGGAAATTATGGATCGCCTGTGGAGCGGCAGCAGGTATGGCCGGCGCGTATCATGCCCCGCTGGCGGGCAGTTTATTTATTGCTGAAGTCCTGTTTGGCACGATGATCCTCGCCTCGCTGGGACCGGTGGTGGTATCCGCCGTCGTCGCCTTGCTGACCACCAATGTACTGAGCGACAGCAATGCGTTGCTCTATGCCGTGCACTTCACACGGGAACTGCATGTGATGGAATACGCTATGATTCTCAGCACAGGTCTGGTTGCCGGCGTCTGCGGTCCGTTGTTTATGTGGTTGATGACCGCCAGCCATAACGGTTTTTTGCGCTTAAAACTCTCGCCACCGTGGCAACTGGCGCTTGGCGGGCTGATCGTTGGCCTGTTGTCGCTGCTCACTCCTGCCGTTTGGGGAAATGGCTACAGCGTGGTGCAGTCATATCTGCTCTCGCCACCGCTATTGACCGTGGTTAGCGGGATCTTTATCTGCAAATTACTGGCGGTGCTTGCCAGCAGTGGCTCCGGTGCGCCGGGCGGGGTGTTTACGCCAACGCTGTTTGTCGGTCTGTCTGTCGGCATGCTGCTGGGACGGACGTGGGGATTATGGCTTCCGGGTCCGGATGAAATTGCCATTCTGCTGGGATTAACGGGGATGGCCACGCTACTGGCAGCAACCACGCATGCGCCAATTATGTCTACATTGATGGTTTGTGAAATGACCGGGGAGTATCGCTTGCTCCCCGGATTACTGATCGCTTGCGTGGTGGCGTCAGTGCTGTCGAGAACGTTACGCCAGGACTCTATCTACCGACAGCACGCTGCCAAGCATTGACAGACGGATATACTGTGACAGCTCTCGCTGCTCTGCGCGAGGCAGATACGGCAGTTCGCCGATTAGCGGCGCAGGTAATTTTTTGCTCAGCACGTCAATGATTTCCGCATAATGCGCCAGCCCTGGGTTGATTCGGTTTGCGACCCAGCCAAGCAGCGGCAATCCGTCGCTGGCGATCGCCTGTGCGGTAAGAATGGCATGATTAATACAACCTTCCTGGATACCCACCACCATCAGCACCGGCATTTGTTCCTGTACCACCCATTCAGATAGTGGACGCAGATCGTTCATCAGACTCCGCCAGCCGCCGGTACCTTCCACGACAACGTGATCGACTTTTTCGCTCAGGCTTGCGAGACCGTTGGATAGCAAGGTGTAATTGACCGGACCACTATGCGCTACGCTGCTTTCATCCTCGCTCAGCGCAATCGGGTTGACCGCCTCATACGGCAGTTCGATAGATGAAACACTTTGCAGCACCAGCGCATCTTTGTTGCGCAAACCTTCAGGTGTCTCCTTACTTCCTTTGGCTACCGGTTTGTAGCCCGCGACACTTTTACCCCCTGACGCCAACGCTTGTAGTAATGCGCGGGAAACCACGGTCTTCCCAACAGAAGTGTCTGTACCTGTAATAAAGAAACGCTTCAGCATCACTAACTCCACCGTTATGCTTTGAAAATATAAGTCAGGAAAATAAAACAGTGGAGAAAGTCTAAGGTATGACGACCGGAATCAGCTTGAGATAGCGCAATTTTTCGTACAACAGTTAAAAAATGTTAACCCTGTAATAGACGTATCAACAAAGAACCGTTATACATCGCGTCCTTAACGAGCGCGGCCCCCGCCATGGTTCCCTGGTTGGTAAACTGCGTACTTTCGACCACAATATGCTGACTATACGCCGGGAGCGCCTGCTGACGAATGCTGTCAGCAATGGTGGGAAACAGTATATCCGCTGCTTTGCTGAGCGGAGAACCAATCAATATCTTTTGCGGGTTGAACAAATTCACCATGATGGCAAGGATGCGTCCGACGTGGGTCCCGACGCCGCTAATGATATCTTTTGCCAATAAATCACCCTGCATCGCCGCCAGACACAGTGCGTCTACCGTTAACGGTTGTCCATGCAGTGAAGAGCTCATTGACTGCTTCAGCCGCACCTGCGCCAGTTCCAGCACGCTGTCGACGCTGGCGATAGTTTCCAGACAGCCATGATTACCGCAATAGCAGCGTTTACCGTAAGGATCCACCTGCGTATGACCAATTTCCACCAGGCTACTGCTCCCGGCATGCAGTAAATGACCGTCGGTTATCACCCCTGCACCGACGTTATGGTCAATAACGACCTGAATGACATCGCGTGCGCCACGTGACGCGCCAAAAAGCGCCTCCGCCATGGTCCAGGCGCTGATATCATGCTGAATATAGACCGGCACGCCGGTATGGTTTTCGAGCGCTTCGCCCAACGGCATCTCTTTGACATCATCGTAAAACGGCATGCGATGTACGATGCCGTTTTCGGTATCGATTATGCCAGGTAGCGTGATGGCGATGGAGGTCAAGCGTTCCAGCTTTTGCTGGTGGCGGATGAAAAACTGATCGACCTGGGTAATGATACGCGCCAGCAGAGGTGTTTCACTGACCAGCGCCATTTCCAGGCAATCCTCAACCACCAGCTTGCTGCTCAGATCGCGCAGCGCCAGAAAAATCTCGCCGCGACTGATGCGAATGGATAGATAATGCCAGGCTTCGGTTTCGACAACCAGCCCCACGGCCGGACGCCCACGACTCCCTGCTTCCTTGATTTCCAGCTCTTGTACCAGGTGGGCTTCAAGCATTTCGCGGACAATTTTGGTAATACTGGCAGGCGCCAATTGTGCCAGGCGAGAGAGATCAATACGCGATACCGGTCCCAGCTGATCAATCAGGCGATAGACCGCGCCCGCATTGGTCTGCTTAATTTGATCGATATGCCCAGGCTGACTATCAGCAACCACCACTTACTCCCTTTATTTTCGCGCTCCGAAATAATCTGCGGGCTATGGTGAAGCACTTCAATGGCTTCCGTCAACTTTTTACTTAGCCTTGTGATTTACTGCACATTTTCACCCATATTTAAACTAAATTAATCGCCTGGACCGCCGCCAGCAGTTGTTCACGAAAACGTTGCGCGGCATGACTTTGCTCATGATGCTTAGGCCAGACTAACCACATTTCGGAGACGGCATCTTCTTCCGCTATCGGGATCCAGCACATTTCATACAGTTGCACCCGTTTAAAGGAAGCGGGCAGGATCGAAACGCCCAACCCCGCGGCCACTAACCCAATGATGGTCATCGCCTCGCCTACCTCCTGAGTAATCGTCGGTTTGAGGTCATAGCGACGCATCAGGCCCAAAATGTCGTCATACAACCCCGTTCCCACATGCGGGTCAAAAAAGACAAATGGCTCATTAGCCAGTTCAGTCAGCGTCACTACGGGCTTTTGCGCCAACGGATGCGCTCGTGGGATCATCGCCATCAGCGGTTCATGCAGAATAACCTCTCGCGCCAGCGTTTCCGGGAGTTGCGTGTTGCGCATAAGCCCCAGATCCAGAGTACCTTCGTTAAGTGGGGCAATTTGCTCGCGCGTATTCATTTCGCGGGTTTGCATATGCACCACAGGATAGCGCTGGCGAAACAGGGAGAGCGTATCTGACACCGCTTTGATAAACGGCGCTGATGACGTAAAGCCGATACGCAATTCCCCTGCTTCTCCGAGATGCAAACGCTCTGCCCGGGCGGCGGCTTCATTAACCAGGCTAAGGATCTGTCGGCTGTCCGCCAGAAACTGTTTTCCGGCGGCAGTGAGGGCCACGCTACGGTTAGTTCGCGCCAATAACCGGGCGCCAATCTGTTGTTCCAGGATTTGGATCTGCTGGCTTAACGGTGGTTGCGAAATATTCAGCCGCGCTGCCGCCCGACCAAAATGCAACTCTTCCGCAACCGCCACGAAGTAGCGTAAATGACGAAGTTCGATATTCATATTTTTAAAATATTATTTGAGATTATTAATATATTAGACAGAATATTGGGATTTTCATACTCTTAAGGCTGGTCCTGTAGTAGCAAAATATTAAGCAAGGATTCCAAGTGAGTCGTACAACAACGGTCGATACCGCGCCGGCAAGCGATATTGACGAGAGCGTTACCCTGCCGGATGGTTTTATCAAACGCGGCACATCCCCTTTTATGCGCGTTACGCTGGCGCTGTTTTCTGCCGGGCTGGCGACATTTGCCCTGCTCTATTGCGTGCAGCCCATACTGCCGGTGCTCTCGCACGAGTTTGGGGTTTCCCCTGCCAGCAGCAGTATTTCGCTTTCCATCTCTACGGCAATGCTGGCCATCGGTTTACTGTTTACTGGCCCACTTTCCGATGCGATAGGTCGTAAGCCGGTAATGGTTACGGCACTGCTACTCGCCTCCTGCTGTACACTGCTTTCAACAATGATGACCAGCTGGCACGGGATTTTAATCATGCGCGCGCTGATCGGTCTGTCGCTGAGCGGCGTGGCGGCGGTGGGGATGACCTATCTGAGTGAGGAAATTCATCCCAGCTTTGTGGCTTTCTCAATGGGCTTGTATATCAGTGGGAACTCAATTGGCGGTATGAGTGGTCGCTTGATCAGCGGCGTATTCACCGACTTTTTCAACTGGCGTATCGCGCTGGCGGCGATCGGCTGTTTTGCCCTCGCCTCCGCGCTGATGTTCTGGAAAATTTTGCCAGAGTCCCGTCATTTCAGGCCCACGTCGCTGCGACCTAAATCATTGTTCATCAATTTCCGTTTACACTGGCGCGACAGAGGGTTACCGCTACTGTTTGCGGAAGGTTTTTTGCTGATGGGGTCGTTTGTCACACTGTTTAATTACATCGGCTATCGACTGATGCTCTCTCCGTGGGAACTCAGTCAGGCAGTTGTCGGCCTGTTATCCGTGGCATATCTGACCGGGACCTGGAGTTCGCCGAAAGCAGGCTCCATGACTACCCGCTATGGTCGCGGCCCGGTGATGATCGTTTCAACCGGCGTGATGCTTTTTGGGCTATTGATGACCCTGTTTACCTCACTATGGCTGATCTTCTCCGGGATGCTGCTCTTTTCTGCCGGGTTCTTTGCCGCGCACTCTGTGGCAAGCAGTTGGATTGGGCCACGGGCAAAACGCGCTAAAGGCCAGGCTTCTTCCCTGTATCTGTTCAGCTATTACCTGGGCTCCAGTATTGCCGGTACGCTGGGCGGTGTGTTCTGGCATAGCTACGGCTGGAACGGCGTGGGCGGATTTATCGCCCTGATGCTGGTGCTGGCGTTGCTGGTCGGTGCGCGTTTGCACCATCGTCTGCACGTTTAATCAAGGATGCCCGGCTTCGGGCATCATTACTTATGAAGACGCTGCCATTTGCAGGACAATAACCGTCCCGTTCATCACGATATGCAGCGTCATCGGCATCAGCAGTCCGTTGCTTTTCAGTCTGGCAAGGATTAAAACCTGCGACACAAGAAACAGCATCAGCAGCGTGCGCAGATCCACATACTGGGTATGCATCACGGCAAAAATGATCGATACCACGACTGACGACAGCCAGGTTTTATTATTGAACCAATACTGGAATGCGTTGAATAAACAGCCCCTGAAAACAATTTCTTCATAAACTGGCGCAAAAAATATCAGGGTCAGAGTGGATAACCACAGCGCGTAGTTGTTTAAAGATATCTGGCTGGTTACCCACGCTTCGGTTTGTCTGAGACCTATCAACCACGGCAAGATAAGCTGAATAAAAAGCAGGGCCGCAAATAAAATGCCAAACCAGCGGGCATTGAAGATCCCTTTGCCCAGCCCCTCTCTTTTTCTGAAGAAGAAATAATACAGCGGAACCAATACGATAAATTCCAGCATAAACAACAGCGGGAAGAGTAATCCTTTGGCGAGCAGCTCCTGGCTTGCGGGAAAAAACAACGGGGTAAACGTGAGGCCAAACATCAGCAAAAACATAGAAAAACAGCCAGCAACGGCTTTGGTCCGGGCGATATATTGGTTGTCGACATCCTGTGACATACAATCTCCTTGCACTTGTCGAGTATAAGATGATGAATTATCGATATATGATAAAAATTCTCATTATCACTGACAACCTACCAACATTTACCCTATGTATGGCGAATCCGTCAGCGGCAGCCAAAAGCGGAAGCACGCGCCTGCCGTTGAATTAACCAGATTGATATCGCCGCCATGCAGTTCAAGCATTCTTCGCACAATCAGCAATCCCAGACCGCCGCGCTGCTCACGGGGAGTTAACGCGGTTGGGCGCTGAAATAACACTTCGCGTACCCCCATTTCCACGCCTGGACCGCTGTCCTGCACCTCTGCGACCAGTCGGTCTTCATCACGCCAGATTTTTAGCCATACATCCCCTCCGTCAGGCGTATGCCGGATAGCATTATCCAGCAAATTCGTCACCACCCTTTCCATCATCGATAAATCGGCATTTACCAGCGGTAACGGCCCCATCACATTAAGGTGTAACTGCAAATGGCGTGTGGCAACAGGGAGATCAAACTTCTGCGCCACATCCTGGATCAACTCGCCAATAGCAAAACGTTCGCGCTGAGGTTTTATGCCGCCGTGCTCCAGCCTCGCCAGCTCAAACAGTTGTTGTGACAGATGGCGAACCTTATGCCCCTGGCGCAACGCGATACTAAGATAATGCCTGTTTTCCTCTGGCGTTATCGTGTCGGCTTTCAGCGACAACATTTCCAGATAGCCCAGCAGCGAGGTGAGCGGCGTGCGCAAATCGTGAGATATATTGGCGATAAACTCTCTGCGCTGGCGATCGCTGTCAGCTAACAAATCCCACTGCTGCGCAATTTGCTGTGCCAGCTCTATAAACGCATTGTTCAACAACGCAATTTCATTCCCCGGTGACGGATCGGGCTTTTTCTGCGCCAACTGCTTAATGACGCTAATACTGTCCTGCTCCATTTTGACCACCTGCGCGGTCAACCTTTTTACCGGATGCGTCACCCATCGCCACACCAGCAAGCCCGCAATTCCGCCGGCTAATAAAACCAGAATTAACGTTCCTGCCACCGTGTTCCAGAGCGTTTTCTGCCAGGCGGTATTTGCCAGCATATGCAGATTTTCGCCCTGGAGAATAATGTACAGATAACCATGCAGTTGGCCGTTAAGCATCACTGGCGCCGCACTAAAGACCTTCTGCTGATTGCTGCGCGGATCATCGCCATACACTGGCAAAGCATCCGAATTTAGAAAATCCTGAATCGGCTGCACGGTAATTTTCTGGCGCTGAATATGCCCGGGCGGTGCGGCATCGGCGAGTATGTCACCTGCTGGTGAAACCAGATACAGTTCGACGCTTGGATTGAGCGTCATCAGGTGATTAAACAGTCCTTTTAACGTCTGTCGATTGATCTGCCCGCGGGTATCAATCAGTGACTCACTTTTGACAATCTTGCTCGCCAGTTCCAGCGACAGCCTTTGCACCATGGCGTCGCCATATTTTTGACTATTACGTAGCTGGACAACGCTGACGGCTACCGCGCAAATCAACATAATCGCGGTAAATACCAGGGTCAGCCGCTGGCTTAAAGACAGTCGATAAATCATGACTGATGCTCCGCGTTATTCGCCGCAAGCTTATAACCTCGTCCCCAAACGGTGAGAATAATTTCCGGCTCAGCAGCATCTTTTTCAATCTTGGTCCGCAGACGATTAATATGACTGTTCACCGTATGCTCATACCCTTCGTGCTGGTAGCCCCACACATGATCTAACAGCGCCTGACGCGAAAAAACCTCGCCGGGATGACGAGCGAAAAAATAGAGCAGATCGAACTCACGGGGCGTCAAATCGATTAATTTGCCATGCTGGCGGACTTCTCGGGCTAAGGGATCAATCTCCACGCCATGGACGCTAATGATCCCCGCCTCCAAACGTAGATTCTGACTCATCGCCTCCTGACGGCGAAACAGCGCCTTCACGCGGGCCATCAGTTCCAGTACGGAGAAAGGTTTGGCTAAATAATCATCAGCTCCCATCTCCAGCCCCAGAACGCGGTGAGTTTCACTGGTGCGGGCGCTAATAATGATGACGGGTAAATAGAAACTCATTTGACGAATGCGACGACATATTTCCAGACCATCGACACCCGGCAGCATCAAATCGAGGATAACCGCATCCCAGACATGTTTTTCCAGTTGTTCAAGCGCGCGCGTTCCATCCGCCTCATGGATAATTTCATATCCCTCATCCTTCAGGCTAAGCTGCAAAAGTGAGGCAATATCGCTGTCATCTTCCACCAAAAATATCTTTTTTGCGCCGGCCATCAGTGTCATCCCCTCTCGTTGTACTGAAAGCTTACCTCAGGCAAGGGGCGGAAGTTATCACAAAATTTTTAACTTTTCGTGAGGATCCTGGGATACGCCTGGATCCAGGATGTCGTTACAGAAAGTCACGCATCAACAGGAAAACGTCGCTTTGTTTTCCTTAACATGAAAATAAAAAGGAACAGTTATGCAGAAAAAACGTCCACTTCGGGAAGCTGATGTTACCGCCGAATCAGTTTTTTTTATGCAAAGACGACAGGTCCTCAAAGCGCTTGGAATAGGCGCTGCAGCCGCTTCTCTCGCCTCCCCGACGCAGGCGAATCTACTGAATTGGTTTAAGGGTAACGATCGAGCGCCTGCACCGGCGGGGAAACCGCTCGAGTTCATAAAACCGGATGCCTGGCAAAGCACACTACCCCTGACGCCGGAAGACAAGGTAACGGGCTATAACAATTTCTATGAATTTGGTCTGGATAAGGCCGATCCTGCCGCCAATGCCGGTAGCCTGAAAACCGATCCCTGGACATTAACCATCAGCGGTGAGGTGAACAAACCCTTAACGTTGGATCATGATGCGCTGACCACACGTTTTTCGTTAGAAGAACGTATTTACCGGATGCGTTGCGTTGAAGCGTGGTCGATGGTTGTGCCGTGGATTGGCTTTCCCTTACATAAATTATTAGCGCAGGTTGAACCCACCAGCGAAGCCAAATACGTTGCCTTTGAAACACGCTACGCCCCCGATGAAATGCCCGGTCAGAAAGATCGCTTCATTGGTGGTGGGTTGAAATACCCCTATGTTGAAGGTTTGCGTTTGGATGAGGCCATGCACCCTCTTACCCTTCTGACCGTGGGCGTGTATGGCAAAGCATTGCCGCCGCAAAACGGGGCGCCGATACGCCTGACGGTCCCCTGGAAATATGGCTTCAAGGGTATTAAATCGATCGTCAGTATCAAGCTGACACGTGAGCGCCCGCCGACGACCTGGAATATGTCAGCGCCAAACGAATACGGTTTTTATGCCAATGTTAATCCACATGTCGATCATCCCCGGTGGTCTCAGGCGACGGAACGTTTTATCGGTTCCGGCGGGATTCTCGATGTACAACGCCAGCCGACGTTACTTTTTAACGGTTACGCCAATGAGGTGGCTTCTTTATATCGGGGTATGGATCTACGGGAGAACTTTTAAGTGAGATTAACGGCAAAGCAGATAACCGGCCTGAAAGTGCTACTGCATCTCGCCGGTTTTTTACCCCTGCTATGGCTCTTCTGGGCAGTGCAACAGGGTGCGCTGGGCGCCGATCCCGGGAAAGACATTCAGCATTTTACCGGCATTACGGCGCTAAAATTCTTGCTTGCCACCCTGCTGGTATCGCCGCTCGCACGCTATACAAAGCAGCCTTTGCTGTTTCGTACCCGACGCTTGTTAGGATTATGGTGTTTTGCCTGGGCCACACTGCATCTGACCAGCTATGCGCTATTGGAGCTGGGTATACAAAATTTAGGATTGTTGGGGCGAGAGCTGGTTTCACGGCCATGGCTCACGCTGGGCATGACGGGTTGGGTTATCTTACTCCTGCTGACGCTGACCTCCACGCAGGCCGCACAGCGTAAAATGGGCAAACGCTGGCAAACGTTGCACAACTACGTCTACCTGACTGCCATTTTACTCCCGGTTCATTACCTATGGTCGGTCAAAGTGTTATCACCGTCCCCTATTATCTACGCCTTCTGTTTTATTGTGCTGCTGGTATTTCGCTATAAAAAGTGGTTACGCAAAAGCGGATACAAAGGTGTGTTTATGAAAAGTGAATGATTCACGGTAAACTTCTTAACCACACCTAAACAGAACGAGAACAAAAAATGAGTAACAATGATAATTACCATCAACTCACCCGCACGTTCCAGCGGCTCTCTCGCTTCTCTCACCTCTCGGCCATCGCCAGTTGGGACATGTTTACCATGATGCCGCCGGGCGGCAGCAAAGCCCGCGGCGAAGCGTTGGCAGAACTGAGCGTACTTGAGCATCAGTTGTTAACCGACGCGAAAGTAGCCAAGTGGATCGCCGCCGCAAAACAGGAAGACCTTAACGATGTTGAGCAAGCGAATTTGCGCGAAATGTCGCGACTGCATCACCAGGCATCCCTGCTGCCTGAATCACTGGTAGAAGCAAAGTCGCTGGCGGGCAGCCGCTGTGAGCATGCCTGGCGCAGCCAGCGACCCGCGAATGACTGGGAGGGTTTTTCCGAGAACCTGAAAGAGGTCGTGAAATACAGCCGCGAAGAAGCCCGACTGCGCGCAGACGCTAAAGGTTGCTCACCTTATGATGCGCTACTGGACATCTTTGAACCAGAGATGACCAGCGCCCAACTGGATGTCCTGTTTGCAGATGTGAAAAGCTGGCTGCCCGATCTCCTTAGCAAGGCAGTGGCAAAACAGTCTCAACAAACGCTTATCGCCCCAATTGGCCCCTTCCCGACCGCTGTACAGCGAGAGCTGGGGCTGGAAACGATGGCGCAGTTAGGATTCGACTTTACCGCTGGACGACTGGATATCAGCGCGCATCCCTTCTGTGGCGGCGTGCCGGAAGATGTTCGCATTACGACCCGCTATGACGAAAATGAACTCCTCAGCGCGTTGTTTGGCGTGATTCATGAAACGGGTCACGCCCGCTATGAGCAAAATCTGCCGCGTAACTGGTCAGGACAACCTATCGCTCTGGCACGCTCAACAGCCATTCATGAGTCGCAAAGTCTGTTCTTTGAGATGCAATTGGGACGCAGCAAAGCATTCCTGACGCGACTCATTCCGGCTGTGACGCGTCATTTTGGCAACCAGGCAGCGTTTGAAGAGAGCAATTTCATTGCCTGGAACCAGCAGGTAAAACCCGGTTTTATCCGCGTTGACGCCGACGAGGTGAGCTACCCTGCTCACGTGATCCTGCGTTATGAAATCGAGCGAGCGTTAATTAACGGTGACATTGAAGTGGATGACATTCCGGCCTTGTGGAATGAGAAGATGCAGGCCTGGCTTGGACTGTCAACGGTGGGGGATTATCGCAATGGCTGTATGCAGGATATTCACTGGACCGACGGCGGCTTTGGCTACTTCCCGTCTTACACTTTAGGCGCTATGTATGCGGCGCAATTGTTCAGCGCAGCTCACCGCGCATTGCCCGATCTGAACCAGTCCATTGCGCAGGGAGAGTTTAGCGCCCTCTTTGACTGGCTACGCCAAAATATCTGGCAGCATGGCAGTCGTTTTACCACTGAACAACTCATTACCCAGGCCACCGGAGAGCCGCTCAGCAGCCGCTATTTCCGCGCTCACCTGGAAGCCCGTTATTTGTAATCTCATGCCGTGAGTCATTGTACATATCGTTACACGCCGATACCAATGACTCACGGAAGCCCAGTGATTACAGCGATATAGTTATTTCAACGGCCCCGCAGTGGGGTTGAATGAAAAACCAAATCGAGGGTATGAGAATGAAAAAAGTATTAGCTCTGGTTGTTGCCGCTGCTATGGGTCTGTCTTCTGCTGCATTTGCTGCTGAAACAACTGCTACCACCGCGCCAACTGCTGCAACAACAAAAGCGGCCCCGGCGAAAACCACCCATCATAAAAAACAGCACAAAGCTGCACCGCAGAAAGCACAGGCTGCCAAAAAACACGCCAAAAAAACCACCACTAAACCGGCGGTAGAACAGAAAGCGCCAGAACAGAAAGCTCAGGCCGCTAAAAAACACACCAAAAAAGCAGCTACCAAGCCTGCCGCAGAACAGAAAGCACCAGAGCAAAAAGCTCAGGCCGCTAAAAAACACACCAAAAAACCTGTGAAACACGACTCCGCTAAACCAGCCGCTCAGCCAGCCGCATAACACACCTGTAGTTACTATGGCGTCCCCCACGCCGTAGCATACGGCGCTAAATCATTCAGATTTAGCGCCGCCTTTCGGAGGGTAAAATGGTGTCACATTACCGCTTTGAGTTCATTCTTACGGCCCTGATTATTTGTGCCCTCATCGCCATGCATTTTTATCTTTCCTGAGTGTAGTTATCTGATTTTACTCCCACTTTCCCGCCGTCCCGTCTATAGTATTAACTGAGGGTTTGCTGTTAAAAATCATAATTCCCCACCAGAGTGTGATATGCATAAAACCATTGCTGTGTTACTGGGTTCAATTTGTTTAACTCCTGTCGTTGCGCATGCGGAACAGCCAGCAACGTCCAGCGCTGAAGCAGAAAATATAAAAACGCTGTTTTTTGGACATGACGATCGCATTAAGGTGACTGACCCAACGCAATCACCATGGGACGCTATCGGACAACTGGAAACCGCCAGCGGTAATCTGTGTACCGCTACGCTCATTTCACCCCATCTGGCTCTGACTGCCGGACACTGCTTACTTACGCCGCCAAAAGGTAAACCTGATAAAGCCGTGGCGTTACGCTTCGTGTCGAAAAAGGGTATCTGGCGTTATGAGATCCACGGAATTGAAGGCCGGGTTGATCCTTCGCTCGGCAAACGTTTAAAAGCCGATGGTGATGGCTGGATTGTGCCCCCCTCCGCCGCCCCATGGGATTTTGGTCTGGTGGTGTTGCGTTATCCACCTTCCGGTATCACACCGCTGCCATTATTTGAAGGTGATAAAGCGGCGTTAACCGCGGCGCTGAAAACCGCGGATCGTAAAGTCACGCAGTCAGGCTATCCGGAAGATCATCTTGACGATTTGTACACGCATCAGGATTGCGTGGTAACCGGCTGGGCGCAAAATACCGTTTTGTCACATCAGTGCGATACGCTCCCGGGCGACAGTGGGTCGCCATTGATGCTGAAGACGGATTCCGGCTGGCAATTGATTGGCGTACAAAGCTCCGCTCCGGCGGCGAAAGATCGCTGGCGGGCAGATAACCGCGCGATTTCCGTGACCGGATTTCGCGACAAACTGGAAGCGCTGGCCAAGGGATAACGCATACTGCCCGTATTAACGGGCAGCACTTTTATCAGGCCAGTTTTATCATGATCATTCCGGCCAACAGCAATGCCACGCCGATCCAACCTTTATTGTTCAGACGCTGACCAAACAGCACCCAGCCTGCGGCTAACGTCGCGGCAATCCCGAATCCGCCCCATAAGGCATAGGCGACGGAGAGATCGATACCTTTTACCGCCTGCGACAGCGCACTAAAAGCCGCTAAAACTGCAGCCAGCGACAGCACGCCATAAGCCTTACGGCGAAAACCATCAGAAAACTTCAAAAAGACGTTAGCCACGATTTCCAGAACGATAGCCATGCCAAGCCAGGCGCCATGAACCCATTCAAACTGCTGCATGGGTCACCTCTCTGCCCGCTTTGGCAGGCTTTCGTGTACCGGATTTAATCAGCACAATACCTACCACCAGCGAGACCAGACCAGCCACCTTCATCGTGGACAAGGTTTCGTCAAATAACAGCACGCTGAACAGCGTAATAAATAAAATACCGATACCTTCCCATAAGGCATAAGCTACGCCGAGGGCAATTTTTTTAACGGCAAAACTGAGAAAAATATACGATAAGGCGATCATTACCAGCATTAAAATAAAGCCTGAATTACCATGGCCCACGCTCGCCCATTTCATTGACAGCGTACCGGTAATTTCAGCCGCGATGGCCAGACCTAATAATATCCAGTAAAACATGATGCTTCTCCTGCTTGAGAATATAGTCCTTTGGGCCTACTGCATGCAGTAAACCAAAAAATAAAATCAGTTAGCTCAGCGCACAGCGCCAGCTCAGGCAGAAGAAGGGACTAAAGCGCGTTGCGCCAGTGTTGCTCACCCGCAAGCAGGAAAGTGGAAGAGGTACGAAGAAGTGTAGGTAAAAGCAAAAACATCCTGAACATATTGTCCATAATATTACAATTATCCGCAGTGTTGCTTCTCATCATCGCGGATGATAATTGTCCTCGGTAGTTAAACACAGATGATTTGTATCATAGGTTCATTACGAACTCAAAGCCTTTTCACTTCTTTACCAGCCCCGTTTGATTTTTGTTATAACGGCTCGACGCAAATCACATTATTATTCAGATTCAAAAAGTAAAAACACAGGAATACACATGGCGAAACCGATCATCACGCTTAACGGGCTAAAAATAGTCATTATGCTGGGCATGCTGGTTATCATACTGAGCGGCATCCGCTTTGCCGCAGATATCATCGTGCCCTTTATTCTGGCATTATTTATTGCCGTTGTGCTGAACCCTGTGGTGCAACGCATGGTGAAACTTCGCATACCGCGCGTATTCGCAGTGTCATTGCTGATCGTAATTATTGTAATGCTAATGGTGCTGTTATTAGCCTACTTAGGTACATCCTTAAATGAGCTTGCGCGGACGCTACCGCAATACCGTTCTTCACTGGTTATCCCGCTGAAAAATCTCGAGCCTTGGCTACAGCGCGCAGGGATAGGCGTTTCGGTGGATGAGCTCGTCAAATACATCGACCCGAACGCGGCAATGACGCTGGTCACTAATTTACTGGCGCAGCTGTCTAACGCCATGTCATCGATATTTTTACTGCTGCTGACGGTGGTTTTTATGCTGCTGGAAGTCCCGCAACTGCCCAACAAACTGAAACAAATGATGAGCCGGCCTATTGAGGGAATGGCAGCGATTCAACGCGCCATCGACAGCGTATCGCACTATCTGGTACTAAAAACGGCAATCAGCATTGTGACCGGACTGGTCGCCTGGGGCATGCTCGCCGCCCTCGACGTGCGCTTTGCCTTTGTCTGGGGATTGCTGGCCTTCGCCCTCAACTATATTCCTAATATCGGTTCCGTGCTGGCAGCCATCCCCCCTATTGCTCAGGTGCTGGCATTTAGCGGTCTTTACGACGCCCTGGTGGTGCTGGCGGGTTATCTGGTCATTAACCTGGTGTTTGGGAATATCCTCGAACCGCGGATTATGGGACGTGGTCTTGGGCTGTCCACGCTGGTGGTGTTTCTGTCATTGATCTTCTGGGGCTGGTTGCTGGGACCTGTGGGGATGCTGCTTTCTGTCCCGCTGACCATCATCGTCAAAATTGCGCTTGAGCAAACCAACGGCGGGCAAAGCATTGCCGTTCTGCTTAGCGATCTCAACAAAGCGTAAACTGTCGCCCCGACTGCGCGGGGCATTTCGTTTATCGTTTAGCCCGTAGCGCCAGGGAGGCACTCAACAGCGTAAATAACGCAATTATCCACGCCATGGTCCATGGCGTGCCGTCACTGAAAGCGGCCAGCAGTAATGATGAGATAATCCCGCTACCGTACTGTAATGCGCCAATCAGCGCGGAGGCTGAACCAGCGATGTTCGGTACCGCATCCAGCGCTGCGGCCGTTGAGGTAGCCGCAATAATGCCGTTCATCGAGAACAACAGGAATATGGTAGTGATAATGGCCACGATTCCCCCGGACTCCAGCTTAACCAACAGGGCAAGCGCAACCGCAGCCAGCGCCGCCAGCATCGTCGCATATTTCAGCAGTTGCTCCAGGGGATGCCGTTGCACCAGCCTACGGTTTACCACACTCATCGCCATGACGCCGACAATATTTAGCGCAAACAGCCAGCCATAATGCTGAGGATCAACATGGTAATAGCTAATATAAACAAATGGCGATCCGGTAATAAACGCATACGCGCCGACGTAATAAAACGTCAGGCTCAGGGTGTAGCGCATAAAACGCCCATTAGATAACAGGGAACGGTAATTACGAAATGCGCCCGTCAGAGAAGCTTTTACCCGTTTTGCTTCAGGCAGTGTTTCTGGTAGCCAACATAAAGAGACACACATTAACGCGCCAATCAGCACCAGCAGCCAAAAAACTGCGTGCCAGGTGCTCAGGCGAATAATTTGCCCGCCAATCAATGGCCCAGCTATCGGCGCAATCGCCATTATCAGCACCAGCGTCGAGAGCATTTGCGCCGCACGGGTACGCGCAAAGAGATCGCGGATCATTGCCCGGGCCAGCATAGGCCCAGTACAGGCGCCAAGGGCCTGAAATACCCGCCAGAAAACAATCTGCGTGATGCTTGTAGACATCGCACATCCTGCAGACCCGATGATAAAAAGCACCATGCCAATAAACAGCGGTTTACGCCTGCCCAGATGATCGCTAATCGGTCCCCAAATCAGCTGTGCGATAGTAAAACCTACCAAAAATCCGGTGATCGTAAGTTCTACATTGCCATGTAAATCCGTGGCCATTGTCGGCATTGCCGGAAGATAAATATCGGTAGAAAGTGAGGTAAAGGCCATCAGGCCACTGAGGATCAGAATAAAAGTAAGGCCGGTGTGGCTTGCTGTAGCCACCGGCGATGCCAGTTCATTTTTACGCATAGCGCTCTGTCATGTTGAAGAAACAGACCGCAGTATATATGCGACGTATTGCGGTGATTAGAGGGCTAAAATGGCATAAGTTTATGAACCATAATCATGAATAATGGCAACGTTAGCAGCAGATACTGCGATCCCACTCCAGTATTTGCTATCCAGAAATGAATTTAACTCATAGGTCCATGCGGGATTCACAGACTAATAGTACCCACAGAAAATTGCTAATCTGCGGTCAATACAAAGATGAATGCTCAGGAGAATCCCATGAATACAAAAGTACTCAATAACGGTGTTGAGATGCCCCTGCTTGGTTTTGGCGTTTATCAAATGACCGATGCCGCCGAATGCGAGCAAGCCGTACGGGATGCCATTGATTCAGGTTATCGCCTGATTGATACCGCTGCCTCATATCTGAATGAAACTCAAGTAGGGAACGCACTCAGGCAAAGCAGTGTGCCACGTAATGAGCTTTTCGTGACCACCAAGCTGTGGTTACAAGATGCAAGCTATTCCGGCGCAAAGGCGCAATTTACGCGGTCCCTGCAACGCCTTCAGCTTGATTATATTGATCTTTATTTAATCCATCAGCCCTATGGAGATGTACATGGTGCCTGGCGCGCTATGGAGGAGTTATATGAGGAAGGAAAAATCCGTGCGATTGGCGTGAGTAATTTTTATCCGGATCGACTGGCTGATTTAATGGCCTTCAATCGCGTGATTCCTGCCGTAAACCAGATTGAGGTAAACCCATTCCATCAACAGCCACATGCGGTTGCCTGGATGCAGAGCAGAAACATTCAACCACAAGCCTGGGCACCGTTCGCCGAGGGGCGTAATGACCTGTTTCAGAACCCGGTTTTAGCGGCTATTGGGGAAAAATATGGCAAAAGCATCGGTCAGATCGTGCTGCGCTGGATTTATCAGCGCGGAATTATTTCACTGGCGAAAACCGTGCGTAAAACGCGTATGACCGAAAATATTCAGGTGTTGGATTTTAGCTTGACCCCGGAAGAAATGACGCAAATTGCCGCCATGGATAGCGGAAGCAGCGCGTTTTTCTCGCATCGAGATCCGGCTAGAGTGGAATGGATCACCCAGCGGAAGCTGGACGTTTAAAAAAACGGCCTCCGCAGAGGCCGTCTTACTTTTAGCTAACGATTACAGCGCTTTCAGAATCGCATCCACGCTGGCCTTGGCATCGCCAAACAGCATATGGGTGTTTTCTTTAAAGAACAGCGGGTTTTGTACGCCAGCATAGCCGGTGTTCATTGAACGTTTAAACACGATAACGTTCTGCGCTTTCCACACTTCCAGCACTGGCATACCGGCGATCGGGCTGCGTGGGTCATCCTGCGCCGCCGGGTTTACCGTATCGTTGGCGCCAATAACCAGTACGGTATCGGTGTCGGCGAAATCATCATTGATTTCATCCATTTCCAGCACGATGTCATATGGCACTTTGGCTTCCGCCAGCAGCACGTTCATATGACCCGGCAAACGCCCTGCTACCGGGTGGATCCCGAAACGCACTTTGATGCCGCGGGCACGCAACTTCTCAGTGATTTCCGCCACCGGATATTGCGCCTGAGCCACAGCCATACCGTAGCCCGGAGTGATGATCACAGAATGCGAGTTCTTCAGCATTTCTGCTGTGTCTTCTGCATTAATCTCCCGGTGTTCACCCACCTCTTCATCAGAACCCGTAGATGAGCCATCAGAACCGAAGCCGCCCGCAATTACGCTGATGAACGAACGGTTCATTGCTTTACACATAATGTAAGACAGGATCGCACCGCTCGAACCTACCAGCGCACCGGTAACGATCAGCAGATCGTTGCTCAGCATAAAGCCCGCCGCCGCCGCCGCCCATCCGGAGTAGGAGTTGAGCATTGAAACGACTACCGGCATGTCTGCACCACCGATGGACGCCACCAGATGCCAGCCAAAAGCCAGCGCAATAATGGTCATCACCAGCAGCGCCAGAACCTGCAGGCCAACGCTTTCAGTACGAACAAACACCACCAACAGCAGGAAGGAAACGACCAGCGCCGCGAGGTTCATTTTGTGACGGTTTGGCAGCATCAGCGGTTTAGAGGAGATCTTGCCGCGCAGTTTGCCAAAGGCCACCACGGAACCGGTAAAGGTCACCGCACCGATAAAGATACCGAGGAACACTTCTGTCAGGTGAATGTTCACCAGAATCGGTTCCAGGCCCGTGTCGTGATACAGGTAGCTGTTAAAGCCCACCAGTACCGCCGCCAGACCAACGAAGCTGTGCAGAATCGCCACCAGCTCCGGCATCTCGGTCATCTCGACTTTTTTCGCCAGGCGGATACCAATCGCGCCGCCGATGATCATCGCTACCAGGATCCAGGCAACATTGCCGGTATCCGGGCCAAAAATCGTCGCAATCAGCGCAATCGCCATCCCGGCGATACCGTAGTTGTTACCCTGCTGGGAGGTTTCGTGTTTCGAAAGTCCCGCCAGGCTGAAAATAAACAGGATCGCGGCAACAATGTATGCAGCTGTAACTAATCCTCCAGACATATGTTACCCCTTAGTTTTTCCGGAACATTTTCAGCATGCGCTGAGTCACGGTGAAGCCACCGAAAATATTAATGCTGGCAATAAGCACCGCGATAAAGCTCAGGAAACTCACCCAGCCACCCTGGCCAATTTGTAACAACGCGCCGACAACGATAATCCCGGAGATGGCGTTGGTCACAGACATCAGCGGAGTATGCAACGCGTGCGACACATTCCAGACCACGTAGTAACCCACCACGCAGGAAAGCGCGAACACCGTAAAGTGACCGAGGAACTCTTTCGGGGCGACGTCGGCAAGCCAGCCAAACAAAATGACTACCAGCGCCATCAGCGCATATTTACGCCATGGTGAAACCGGTTTTTTCTCTTCTTTCGGCGCGGGAGCCGCTTTTGGCGCAGCCTGCGGCTGAGCTGAAACCTGGATCGGCGGCGCAGGCCAGGTGATTTCACCCTCACGAACCACCGTCACGCCACGCACCACCACGTCGTCAAAATCAACGGTAATGTTGCCGTCTTTCTCTTTGCACAACAGTTTGAGCAGGTTGACGAGGTTGGTACCGTACAGTTGGGAAGACTGCGTCGGCAGACGACCAGGCAAATCGGTATAACCGATAACCTTCACACCGTTCTCGGTGGTGGTCACCTGGTTAGGCACGGTATATTCACAGTTACCGCCGTTTTGCGCGGCGAGATCGACAATTACACTCCCCGCTTTCATCGAATCAACCATTTCACGGGTGATCAGTTTCGGCGCAGGCTTACCCGGGATCAATGCCGTTGTAACGATAATGTCGACATCTTTTGCCTGAGCGGCGAAAAGCGCCATCTCGGCTTTGATGAAGGCTTCGGACATCACCTTAGCGTAACCGTCGCCGCTGCCCGCCTCTTCTTTAAAGTCCAGTTCGAGGAATTCAGCGCCCATACTCTGAACTTGTTCTTTCACTTCCGGACGGGTGTCAAAAGCACGGACGATAGCGCCCAGGCTGTTTGCCGCCCCGATCGCCGCAAGCCCTGCCACACCCGCACCAATCACCATGACCTTGGCAGGCGGAACCTTACCCGCGGCGGTGATCTGTCCGGTAAAGAAGCGGCCAAATTCATGGGCGGCTTCAACAATGGCGCGATAGCCGGCGATATTTGCCATCGAGCTTAAGGCATCAAGCGACTGCGCACGCGAAATACGTGGGACGGAGTCCATTGCCATCACTGTCACATTGCGCTCTGCAAGCTTTTGCAGCAGCTCCGGGTTTTGCGCAGGCCAAAGAAAACTCACCAGCGTCGTGCCCGGATTAAGCAAGGGAATTTCCGCCTCTTCCGGTGCATTGACCTTCAGAATAATCTCTGACTGCCAGACAGCATTGCCGTCAACAATTTCTGCGCCTGCCTGCACAAACGCCTTATCGTCAAAACTCGCCAGTTGACCTGCGCCGCTTTCAACCGCGACGCTAAAACCCAGCTTTAGCAGCTGCTCAACCGTTTTCGGCGTAGCTGCGACACGGGTTTCATTGGTTAACCGTTCTTTTGGTATGCCAATTCGCATAATGTTCCCTTCCATCTGTATTTTTGATGATGGTTTATCAATGTTTACAAGAGGCATGCGCGCACTCTCGAAAGAGGTCAGTGTTACCTCAATAAAATAAAACAGTAACAAACTCTGTATAACCTACTGAAAATGGAGCCTGTGATCTAGCGCCAAAAAACAGTATTTATTATGAAATTCGCAAAACAGGGATGAATTCGCCCGCAGACAGGGATAATGCCCTTTAAATAGCCCGCAATGGCTGATAATTCGCTCAAGCGAAGCGGCAAAACATGATTAAGCGCCACCAGAGAACAATTGATTAACATTAAATTAACTTATGAAATTCAACTGTTTTATCAGTTTTAGCCTCCAAACGCCGAATTTTTGGACATATCACAAAATGTTATCGACACTGTTACACCCTGTGGCACGATGAGTGAAAAATGACGCAGACACTGACACAATTTAAATGCAATAATCAGCGACGTTTCTAGTCAATAACAATACCAGTACCTGGTTTGCGCAAGGCGAAGGATTATTTTTATGAAGCTTAAGAACACTCTCCTGGCGTCCGCACTTATTTCTGCGACTGCTTTTTCTGTAAATGCAGCGACAGAATTGACGCCGGAGCAAGCTGCTGCCCTGAAACCCTATGACCGCATTGTGGTTACCGGTCGTTTTAATGCGATCGGTGACGCGGTGGATGCCGTATCACGTCGTGCAGATAAAGACGGTGCAGCCTCTTTTTATGTTGTTGATACCTCAGATTTTGGCAGTGGCGGTAACTGGCGCGTTGTAGCCGACATCTATAAAGCCGACGCTGAAAAAGCGGAAGCATCCAAAAACCGTATTATTAACGGTGTGATGGAGTTACCTAAAGATCAGGCCGTTCTGATAGAACCTTACGATACCGTTACGGTACAGGGCTTCTACCGCAGCCAGCCTGAAGTGAATGATGCCATCACCAAAGCGGCGAAAGAGAAAGGGGCTTACTCCTTCTATATCGTTCGCCAGGTCGATGCCAACCAGGGTGGTAACCAGCGTATTACCGCATTCATCTATAAAGCGGATGCGAAAAAACGCGTAGTACAAAGCCCTGATGCAATCCCGGCTGATTCTGATGCCGGTCGCGCCGCATTAGCTGCAGGTGGTGAAGCCGCGAAGAAAGTTGAGATCCCGGGCGTTGCGACTACCGCATCTCCGAGTGCTGAAGTTGGCCGCTTCTTCGAAACGCAATCCACCAAAGGTGGACGTTACACCGTCACGCTGCCGGATGGCACGAAAGTTGAAGAGCTGAATAAAGCGACTGCTGCCATGATGGTTCCGTTCGACAGCATCAAGTTCACCGGTAACTACGGTAATATGACCGAAGTCTCTTATCAGGTTGCCAAGCGCGCAGCGAAGAAAGGCGCGAAGTATTATCACATTACTCGCCAGTGGTCAGAACGTGGTAACAACATGACCATCAGCGCTGATCTGTATAAGTAATATCCTATGCTTTATCAGGTCTGCAGCGCTTGTAGGCCTGATAATTTTCCCTTGTTAAGCCCTCAGCCCGAACAAAAAACACGAATATTAAGACAACTTTTCACACTATTAGTCACAAATCTCTCTATCCCCATTGCATGCGTTCTCTTCTCTCCGTAAAATCCCGCGCCTTAGTGGCTTTCACCATTTTTATGCGGTTTGCCAAAATAATTATTCTCTCACTCTCGTTTTAGTAACTGGATACAAATGGAAAAGAAATTGGGTCTGAGCGCACTGACCGCGCTGGTTCTAAGCTCAATGCTCGGCGCTGGTGTTTTCAGCCTGCCACAAAATATGGCGGCGGTTGCCAGCCCGGCTGCATTACTGATTGGTTGGGCGATTACCGGTGCGGGTATTCTGCTACTCGCCTTTGCCATGCTGATCCTGACGCGTATCCGACCTGAACTGGACGGTGGCATTTTTACCTACGCGCGCGAAGGTTTCGGGGAACTGATTGGCTTCTGCTCTGCATGGGGATACTGGCTATGCGCCGTTATCGCTAACGTTTCGTATCTGGTTATCGTCTTCTCTGCGCTCAGCTTCTTTACCGATACGCCGGAATTACGCCTTTTTGGCGATGGTAATACCTGGCAGGCTATTGTTGGCGCATCAATGCTGCTGTGGATCGTCCATTTTCTGATACTGCGTGGGGTGCAAACCGCAGCCAGCATAAACCTGGTCGCGACCCTGGCCAAATTGCTGCCGCTTGGCCTTTTTATCGTGTTGGCGTTCATGCTGTTTAAGCTCGATACCTTCAGTCTGGATTTTACCGGTGTCGCGTTGGGCGTCCCCGTCTGGGAGCAGGTCAAAAACACTATGCTCATTACCCTTTGGGTATTCATCGGTGTGGAAGGCGCAGTGGTGGTTTCCGCCCGCGCACGAAACAAACGCGATGTCGGACGCGCCACGCTGCTGGCGGTGCTTGCCGCGCTGGGCGTTTATCTGTTGGTCACCCTGCTGTCGCTGGGTGTTGTCGCACGTCCAGAACTGGCAGAAATCCGCAACCCATCAATGGCCGGTCTGATGGTAAAAATGATGGGACCATGGGGCGAAATTATTATTGCCGCGGGTCTGATTGTCTCCGTTTGCGGTGCCTATTTGAGCTGGACGATTATGGCAGCGGAAGTGCCATTCCTCGCCGCTACCCACAAAGCGTTTCCACGGATTTTCGCGCGTCAGAATGCGCAGGGTGCGCCATCCGCGTCGCTGTGGCTGACCAACATCTGCGTCCAAATCTGTCTGGTGCTGATCTGGCTCACAGGTTCCGACTACAATACGCTACTGACTATTGCCTCAGAGATGATTCTGGTGCCCTATTTGCTGGTCGGCGCATTTTTGCTGAAAATCGCTACCCGTCCGTTGCATAAAGCCGTCGGTGTCGGTGCGAGCATTTATGGCATATGGTTATTGTATGCGTCAGGTCCGATGCACCTGCTGCTGTCTGTGGTGCTATATGCGCCGGGACTACTGGTTTTCCTTTATGCCCGTAAAACACACGCGCATGAAAATGTATTAAAACGTCAGGAGATGGCGCTGATCGGCCTGCTGCTTATTGCTGCAGTTCCGGCGACCTGGATGTTGGTGGGGTAACGCTATCCCCATCGTTCGCGAAACCTGGAGATTACGATGGGTAAAAAGCCCCCTTTGCCGATACTTATCACTGGAGGAGGTCGTCGCATCGGCCTCGCCGTCGCATGGCATTTTCTCAATCAAAGACAGCCAGTTATTGTCAGCTATCGGACGCATTACCCGGCCATTGATGGCTTGTGCGAAGCTGGCGCGTTATGTATCCAGGCTGACTTTTCTACCGATAAAGGCGTGTTAGCCTTTGCCGATGAGGTTAAAAGGCAGACGAACGGTTTGCGCGCCATTGTGCATAATGCCAGTGCCTGGGTTGCAGAAAAGCCGGGCACGCCGCTAACCGAAGTGCTGTCGGCCATGATGCAGATTCATGTCAATACGCCCTACTTACTCAACCACGCCCTGGAAGAGTTGTTACGCGGTCATGGACATGCAGCCAGCGATATTATCCATTTTACGGATTATGTTGTGGAGCGTGGCAGCGACAAGCACATCGCTTATGCTGCCAGTAAAGCGGCGCTGGACAATATGACTCGCTCGTTCGCCCGCAAACTGGCGCCGGAAGTCAAAGTGAATGCGATTGCCCCCTCGCTGATCCTGTTCAACGAGAGTGACGATGCTGAATATCGCCAGCAGGCTCTGAATAAATCACTGATGAAAACGGCGCCCGGTGAAAAAGAAGTCATTGATTTAATTGACTATCTATTGACCAGTTGCTTTGTCACAGGACGTAGTTTTGCCCTTGATGGCGGGCGTCATCTGCGTTAATGCAGTTTAATCCAACAAAAAATCAGCAACCACGCGCTCAGGCTCCAGCACACTACTGACCCGCCGAGCGCGACGGGTAAGCGCATAAAGCCGGTGAAATACCACAGCGAAACGAGGTAGACAAAATAGGGAATAATCGACCACATGCTGAATACAATGGTGGTACGCAACGCCTCGATTCCACGCTCACTGGCCACGATATAATGGGCAATCAACGCGAATGTCGGGAACAGCGGGATTAATCCAGCAATATAGTAATTCTTTGTTTTAGCGAGCAAACCAATCAACACCACCACCAGCGCACCCAGCGCCGCTTTGATAACGAGTCCCATTACCCTGCCTTAACACATCAATAACATCAGTCCCTAGCATAACGGAAGCAATCTTGTTTAGAAAAGATTAATGGAAGGAAAAACGAGGGCGGTGTATGTTGGCGTTTTATATTCAAAATGAATGATATGAACACCATTGTATTTGTTGAAGATGATCCTGAAGTTGGCTCGCTGATTGCCGCCTATCTGGCCCGGCATGACATTGAGGTTATTCTTGAACCTCGTGGTGATTTGGCCGAGGAGAGAATCCTGCAAGTTCAACCCGATCTGGTGTTGTTAGATATCATGCTGCCGGGCAAAGACGGGATGACAATCTGCCGCGATTTACGTGGACGCTGGCAGGGTCCGATTGTTCTGCTGACCTCTCTGGACAGCGACATGAACCATATCCTGGCGCTGGAAATGGGGGCCTGCGACTACATCCTTAAAACAACCCCTCCGGCCGTACTGCTTGCGCGACTACGCCTGCATTTGCGTCAGAGCGAACATTCAGCCCAGTCTAAAGGTATTCAGGCAGCGACCATCACGCCGCACACAACGCTACGCTTTGGTACACTCGCTATCGACCCAACCAACCGCTCCGTGTTACTCGGCGGCGAGCAAGTCTCTCTTTCCACCGCCGATTTTGAATTATTGTGGGAGCTGGCGACTCATGCCGGGCAGATTATGGACCGCGATGCGCTGCTGAAGAACCTGCGCGGTGTAAGCTATGACGGTATGGATCGCAGCGTCGATGTGGCGATTTCCCGATTACGTAAAAAACTGCTTGATAACGCCACTGAGCCCTATCGAATCAAAACGGTACGCAACAAAGGTTACCTGTTTGCACCGCACGCCTGGGACGACGAGCCACAGAAATAATGCCATCAGGCCGGTCTCGCAGATCGGCTGGATTTATCACAATACGTTACACCGTCACGAAAAATTGTTTACAGAACAGGCATACAACCGCCATCCGGCTAGTTTCCACATTTTTTGTGTGGCTGCTGACTTCCCCCCTCCCTATAATCCGTTGCGGTCCTGAACCTTATGGTTCAGGTTTATTTCGCAATAACAAAACTCTTTCCGGCATTTCAGGTGCTGAATGAGGCAAGAGGCTACAATATGTTCGTTACGCTCGCGTATATCGCGTTCTTTTTGGTTTGTTCATGGGCAATTTTCAGAATCAACCAAAAAAGTCACTCTCTTTCAAAAAGTGTCTTCATCGCTATTTTTCTAGGTGCCGTTATCGGCTTATCCCTGCATCTCATTGCTGCCGACGACAGTAAAACAGTTATCGGTTGGTATAACGTTATCGGCAATGGCTATGTGAATTTACTAAAGCTGGTTGCGGTTCCGCTGATTTTCATCTCTATTCTCTCAGCCATTAATAAGCTCGAAAATAGTGCAGGCATTGGGAAAATGTCGTTAACCATCGTCGGATGCATGCTCTGCCTGGTAATGATTGCCGGGTTTATTGGGCTACTGACTGCGCATGTATTAGGTCTGGACGCCAGCGCATTTGTTCATATGCAGTCCACGCTGACGGCGGATGATGTGAGTAAAACTGCCGCCATTTCACTACCAAAACTGATGACCTCCCTGATCCCCACGAACATTTTCCTCGATCTAACCGGGGCCAGAAGTGTTTCCGTCATAGGCATTGTTATCTTCACGCTACTTGCCGGCGTGGCATTATTAAAGGTCAAACAAGACGCCCCGCAAGAAGGTGAAAAATTAAGTGCCGGCATTAACGCCATCCAGATTTGGGTGATGAAGATGGTACGTATCGTTATTGCCCTCACCCCTTATGGCGTGATGGCATTAATGGCAGGCGTATTTTCCGCGTATCGACTTGAACAATTTGCCAGTCTGTTAGGCTTTATTGCAGCCTGTTACCTTGCCATTCTGATGATGTTTATCGTCCACGCGCTAATACTGGTGCTGAGTGGCAATAATCCGGTTCACTATTTTAAAACCGTCTGGCCAGTATTAACCTTTGCCTTTGTGTCACGCAGCAGTGCGGCATCTATTCCACTGGCTATTACCGCGCAGGAAAAGTTTGGCGTGCAAAACACCATTGCCAATATTGCGGCCTCATTCGGCTCCAGCATGGGTCAAAACGGCTGCGCCGGGATCTATCCGGCTATTATGGTGGCGATGATTGCGCCAACTATTGGCATTGATCCGCTATCGGTGGATTTTTTGCTCGCCATGCTACCTGCGATTGCGCTGGGTTCCATCGGAGTGGCGGGCGTTGGTGGCGGCGGAACATTTGCTGCGCTGATCGTCCTTTCAACGCTGAACTTCCCTGTCGCGCTGGTGGGGATTTTCATTGCTATCGAGCCTGTCGTTGATATGGCCAGAACGGCACTCAACGTGAATGGTTCGATGATGTCAGGCGTACTGGCTAACAGGCTCCTGAAAAAAAGAGCAGAAGAACCGCAACGCGTGAACGCGAATTAATCAGCCTTCCAGTAAGAACTAAGCCTTCCTGTAAACGGAAGGCTTTCTTTTGTGTCAACTGAATGTCAGTCCGTCGTATTTTTTCCAACGGTAATTCACGGCAGAAATAATCCAGCAGCAGATAAAAACGCCAATAATCACAAAGCCGACATTGCCCATATGGTCACTCAAATTGCTGACGGTATCCCATAATCCTCCCTGGAGTGAAAATGCGTCAGAGAGAAGTCCCAACGCCTCCAGTCCACCGATAAATAGCGCAACAATCACCGAGGTTCCGGTGATGGTCATATTGTAATAAAGCTTGCGCTGCGGCTTATTAAACGCCCATCCATAGGCCTCAACCATCAGGATGCTGTCAAGGCAATCAATCAGCGCCATCCCGCAGGTAAACAGCGCCGGGAAAACTAATATTGACCAGACCGACATGCCACTGGACGCGCTTGAAGCGGAAATACCCAGCAGAGAAATTTCAGTGGCGGTATCAAAACCCAGACCAAACAGAAAACCGACAAAATACATATGCCAGTCTTTACCTACCAGGCGGAAAGCTGAGCGAAAAATCCAGTTCAAAGGACCTGAAACCGTAATATTTTCCGTGTTGCCAGCGTAAGTACCGGTGCGTTTAAGATGGCGAAAAGCCTTCCAGACATGGCAGAAGATAATGAGATTGATAGTGGCCAGAATCAGCAGAAATGCGGCAGAGACCGTGGTACCGATAAGACCGCCGACATTCTGAAACCATGTCATATGCTGCTTAAAGACGCTGGTGGTCAGCGCAATGCCAATGCTTGCCAGCACAACAATGGTGGAGTGACCAAGGGAAAACCAGGCTCCCGTCGTCAGGGCGCGTTTTTTCTGCTGCATCAGTTTGCGCGTCGCGCTATCTATAGCAGCAATATGGTCGGCATCCACGGCATGGCGCAAACCATAGCACCACGCGATTAGACTCAGCGCCAGTAACGACGTGTTGTTGCTAAACGCGGTGAAAGCCCACAGCCACGCCACAATGTTTGCCCCGATGAGTAAAATCATCAACGAAATAATGTTTGGGCGTTTTTTTAAAATTGAAAACAATGCGTTCATTGTTTCCAGCCTGTCAAATTTGCGCTAAA
This sequence comes from Citrobacter sp. wls717, assembly GCF_005280955.1. Lineage (NCBI taxonomy): Bacteria > Pseudomonadati > Pseudomonadota > Gammaproteobacteria > Enterobacterales > Enterobacteriaceae > Citrobacter > Citrobacter sp. wls717. Next base: position 363,237 of record NZ_SZWW01000016.1, on the reverse strand, counting down.
CAACACACTACACCGCCGTTCACTGATTGATTAATAAAACGTTTACCAGGCTAATGATAACTCTTAAGAATTACCAACCCAGTGTCATAGATCAAAGTTGATTACCACTGATGCGAGTTCCGCCATCGCTCACTCCGCTACGCACAGGGGTATATAGTCGCGTTGTCCCCCTCTTACAAAAACCGGCTTTAACTCCGAAATCAAGAATCAGGCATTGAAGCATTCCGCAGAAGATTATGGCCCAGAGCACTAATGGGCACATTCTTATGTCTCCGTGTGCCATGCTGATTGTGGTTGTTAAATGAGGAAAACGCGATGATTGTTTTATGCAAAGCCTGCGGGACATCCTATGAGAAAACGGATTCTCATCCACAACATTGCGCTATCTGTAATGATGAACGCCAGTATGTCCCCGCGACAGGGCAGAAATGGATCGATTTTTCCGCCCTTTGTGCTTCACATACAAATAAGTGGCAACAACACAACGGCGATCTTCTCAGCATCCGCACCGTTCCGGATTTTGCGATTAACCAGCGGGCATTTATTCTACGTACTCCCGAGGGCAATATTCTGTGGGACTGTATTGCTACGCTCGATGATGCCACGAAAATGCTAATAGCATCTCTGGGCGGGCTTAAGGCTATTGCGATATCGCACCCTCACTACTACACAACGATGCAGGACTGGGCTGCAGAATTTAATGCCCCGATTTACCTCCATGCCAGTGATAGCGAGTGGGTGATGCGCAACAGCCCGTGGATTAGATTTTGGCAAGGCGACACCCTTGAACTCGCCCAGGATGTCAGTGTGATACGACTGGGGGGACACTTTTCCGGCGGCTGTGTTTTGCACTGGGCACGAAATGAAGGCCTGGTACTTTCCGGCGACATCGTTCAGGTCACACCAGGGACGCATGCCGTCTCCTTTATGTGGAGTTATCCCAATATGCTGCCGCTGCCAGCCGCAACGGTCAGCGACATCACTCACCGCCTGAGTACGGTAAGATTTAAACAACTCTACGGCGCATTTGAGGGAAAAGATATTAAGGACAATGCCGATGAAATCGTACGCCGTTCAGGCGAAAAGTATATCTCCTGCCTTAGATAATCGGGCCGTTTACTCTCTCCCTCACTCAGGAAGATGAAAATGGATAGAACTGATAAACCGCCCCCATCAGCGAGAGACTGACTATCACGCTAATAATAAAATAGGTTTTGAATGGCTGCTTTTGTGTTTTATGGCGGAAAATTTGTTGACCCGCTATCGCGCCCCCCCACCCGCCAACAACACCAAACATCAGCAAAGTAGACTCAGGCACCCTGCGCCAGGTCTTACGAGCGGCCATTTTGTCGACGCCGTATAGCGCCATCGTCAGTATATTGGCAACTATTAGCCACATAACCACAGGATGTGCGGTGAAAATACAGCCTGTTGCTGCGAAAATGAGTAGCAAATAACAACAACGATTGAAATTCATATTTTTATATCACAACAATTTTGAGAGTATCAGTACGCATTATATTGCGTATTCGGTGATTTTATATGAAGAAGCTGTTTGTACAGTTTTATCTCCTGCTGTTTGTCTGCTTTCTGGTGATGACCTTACTGGTCGGCCTTGTATACAAATTCACCGCAGAACGCGCGGGCAGACAGTCGCTCGACGATTTAATGAAAAGCTCGTTGTACCTGATGCGCAGTGAACTGCGCGAGATCCCACCACGTGACTGGGGTAAGACGCTAAAGGAGATGGATTTGAACCTCTCTTTTGATCTGCGCGTTGAACCGCTGAATAAATACACGCTGGATGCCCCAACCATGCAGCGCCTGCGCGAAGGCGATATTGTCGCGCTTGACGATCAGTACACTTTTATTCAACGAATCCCGCGCAGCCATTACGTGCTGGCCGTCGGCCCGGTACCCTATCTCTATTTTCTGCATCAAATGCGCTTGCTGGACATCGCGCTGATGGCGTTCATTGCCATTTCGCTGGCCTTCCCGGTGTTTATCTGGATGCGCCCCCACTGGCAGGAAATGCTCCGACTGGAAGCCGCAGCACAACGTTTTGGTGAGGGACATCTGGGCGAACGCCTCCATTTTGATAACGGTTCCAGTTTTGAGCGTCTTGGTGTGGCGTTTAACCAGATGGCGGACAATATCAATGCGCTGATCGCCAGTAAAAAACAGCTTATTGATGGTATTGCCCATGAGCTTCGGACTCCACTGGTACGCTTACGTTACCGACTGGAGATGAGTGAGAACCTCACCGAGCAAGAATCTCAGGCACTGAATCGTGATATCGGCCAGTTGGAAGCGTTGATCGAAGAGTTACTGACCTACGCCCGGTTGGATCGCCCACAAAATGAATTGAAGCTTAGCGTACCCGACCTGCCCCTTTGGCTGACAACCCATCTTGAGGATGTGCAAAGCGTCAATCCTGACCATGAGGTGCGGCTACGCCATCTTCAGAGTGGCGACTACGGTGCATTGGATATGCGCCTGATGGAGCGTGTGCTGGATAATCTGCTGAATAACGCCCTGCGCTATTGCCAGTCGACGGTACAAGCCAGTCTGCAGTTGGACGGCAACCAGGCGACACTGATCGTGGAAGACGACGGTCCGGGTATCGCACCTGCGGCGCGTGAACAAGTTTTTGAGCCATTTGTACGCCTCGATCCCAGTCGTGACCGGGCGACCGGTGGTTGCGGACTTGGGTTAGCCATCGTCCATTCGATCGCATTGGCTATGGGCGGTACGGTCGTCTGCGATGAAAGTGAACTGGGCGGGGCTCGTTTTTCTTTCAGTTGGCCTGTCTGGCATAACATTCCTGAATTTCCCACTGCCTGACCCATGCCGCTCGGTGGTCAGGCGGCAAATGTTGTGCTATAAAAAAGTATGTTGTAACTAAAATGGTAAAACACATGGCCCGTTACGATCTCGTTGACCGTCTGAACAGCACCTTCCGCCAGATGGAACAGGAACTGGCGCTTCTGAGCGAAAATTTGTTGCAGCAGACGCTGCTGATTGCGCGCGTGTTCTCGTTACCAGAAGTCGTCAAGGAGGCAGAACATGCCCCTTTGCAGAGCATCGATGTAAAACAACATTTAGGCAAAGAGGCTGAATCGCTGGCACTGCGTCACTATCGCCATCTGTTTATTCAGCAGCAATCCGAGAACCGCAGCAGCAAAGCGGCCGTCCGTCTTCCTGGCGTGTTGTGCTATCAGGTGGATAACGCGGCGCAGCGCGCTCTGGAAGAACAAATTCAGCGTATTAACCAGTTGAAAACGACGTTTGAGCGCATTGTCACTGTGGAATCGGGACTGGCGTCGGCGGCACGTTTCGAATGGGTGCATCGCCACCTGCCAGGACTGATTACGTTGAATGCCTATCGTACCCTCACGCTGGTGAAAGAACCCGCCACCCTGCGCTTTGGCTGGGCTAACAAACACATCATTAAAAACCTGAAGCGCGATGAAGTCCTGCAGCAACTGGAAAAGAGTCTGACGTCGCCGCGCAGCGTACACCCTTGGACGCGTGAAGAGTGGCAGGCGAAGCTGGAGCGGGAATATCAGGACATCGCAGCCCTGCCACAGCAGGCAAAACTGAAGATTAAAAGACCGGTGAAAGTGCAGCCCATCGCCCGCGTCTGGTACAAAGGAGAGCAAAAACAGGTGCAATACGCCTGCCCGACGCCGCTGATTGCGCTAATCAACAACAACAACGGAATGACCGTACCCGATATCGGCGAGTTACTGAATTACGATGCCGACAACGTTCAGCATCGTTTTAAACCTCAGGCGCAGCCGTTGAGATTGATTATTCCCCGACTGCACCTGTACGTTGCTGATTAACTGCCCGGTCGCATGCTGCCAACCATCAGTTCCGGTCGTACCCAACTGTCGAACTCCGCTTCGGTTAAATATCCCAGCGCAAGGGCAGATGCTTTTAACGTCAGCCCTTCCTTGTGCGCTTTTTTGGCTATCTCAGCGGCTTTGTCGTAACCGATATGGGTATTGAGTGCGGTAACCAGCATCAGCGACTCGTTGAGTAACTGGTCGATTCGCTCACGATTGGGTTCAATACCCGTCGCGCAATGCTCGTTAAAGCTTTCCATCCCGTCCGCCAGCAAACGCACTGATTGCAGGAAGTTGTGGATGACCATCGGTCGATAAACGTTAAGCTCAAAGTTACCTGACGCCCCGCCCATGTTGATGGCAACATCATTGCCCATCACCTGGCAACAAAGCATGGTCAGCGCCTCACACTGAGTCGGATTGACTTTACCCGGCATAATGGAGCTACCCGGTTCGTTTTCAGGAATTGAAATTTCACCAATACCACAGCGCGGACCGGATGCCAGCCAACGCACATCGTTGGCGATTTTCATCAGTGATACCGCCAGCCCCTTGAGCGCTCCGTGGGCGTGAACCAACGCATCGCAGGTCGCCAGTGCTTCAAATTTATTCGGTGCAGTAACAAACGGCGCGCAGGTAATGACCTTCAACTCATCCGCGACCCGACGAGCATATTCAGGATGGGTGTTCAGTCCAGTTCCCACCGCCGTTCCCCCCAACGCCAGTTCCGCCACATGGGGTAAACTGTTTTCAATGTGTCTGAGGTTATGTTCGAGCATCGCCACCCAGCCGGAAATTTCCTGCCCAAGCGTAAGCGGGGTAGCATCTTGCAGATGCGTCCGGCCAATTTTGACGATATCGGCAAACGCGTGGGATTTATCACTGAGCGTTTTGGTCAACTCCGTTAATTGCGGGATCAGTGATTTGCGCAGCGTCAGCAGCGCGGCAACATGCATCGCTGTCGGAAAGACATCATTCGAGCTTTGGCTTTTATTAACATCATCGTTGGGGTGAACTTTTCGCTCCATTCCCCGCACGCCGCCCAGCAATTCGCTGGCACGGTTTGCCAGCACCTCATTCATATTCATATTGCTTTGCGTGCCGGACCCCGTCTGCCAAATGGCCAACGGAAACTCATCCCGATGTTTGTCCGCCAATACTTCATCTGCGGCCTGCATAATCGCGGTGGCTTTATCTTCCGCCAGCAGCCCGAGATCTAAATTAACCTTGGCAGCCGCCCGTTTCGTCAGCGCCAGCGCATGGATCAGCAAGACCGGCATTTTCTCCGTAGAGATACGAAAATGCTCCAGCGAACGTTGGGTTTGCGCCCCCCAAAGCTTATCGGCAGGAACATCAATTGCGCCCATTGAATCATTCTCGCGGCGTACCGTTACCATTACCTGCTCCTTACATTAAGAATTGATTAGGTTATGTTTCGACATTGCCCACTTGCATTGGTCTTATCAGTATTAACGAGGATTAAACTGTCGTTTGGTGGTTCGTGCGGAAAAAAAACCGCCCCTAAGGGCGGCTGACGTTACTTAACGCAGCGTGCGCACTGCGACGTCTGAATTTGCTTGAAGAAATCATTACCTTTGTCATCCACCAGGATAAACGCCGGGAAATCTTCGACTTCAATTTTCCAGATGGCTTCCATCCCCAGTTCAGGATATTCCACGCATTCCAGACTCTTGATACTGCCCTGGGCAAGCACCGCTGCGGGGCCGCCAATGCTACCTAAGTAGAAGCCGCCGTGCTTATGGCAGGCATCGGTCACCTGCTGGCTGCGGTTGCCTTTCGCCAGCATGATCATACTGCCGCCCGCGGCCTGAAGCTGGTCGACATATGAGTCCATACGTCCGGCTGTAGTTGGGCCAAGTGAACCAGAGGCATAGCCTTCCGGCGTTTTTGCCGGACCGGCGTAATAGATCGGGTGATCTTTAACATACTGCGGCAAACTTTCACCGTTATCCAGACGTTCTTTCAGTTTCGCATGCGCAATATCACGACCAACAATAATGGTTCCGTTGAGTGACAGACGCGTGGACACCGGGTACTGCGACAACTGGGCCAGGATCTCTTTCATCGGCCGATTGAGGTCAACGCGCACCGCTTCGCCTTCGCCCGCCTGGCGCAGCTCTTCTGGGATATATTTACCAGGATTATGCTCCAGTTTTTCGATCCAAATGCCTTCACGGTTGATCTTAGCTTTGATATTTCGATCGGCTGAGCAAGAAACGCCCATGCCAACCGGACACGACGCGCCGTGACGCGGCAGACGGATCACGCGAATATCATGAGCGAAGTACTTCCCACCAAACTGCGCGCCCAGCCCCAAATTCTGCGCTTCTATCAACAGCTCTTTTTCCAGCTCCACATCGCGGAATGCCTGACCATGCTCGTTACCTTCGGTCGGCAGTTCGTCGTAGTATTTCGCCGAAGCCAACTTGACGGTTTTCAGCGTCGCTTCCGCCGACGTTCCACCAATCACAAACGCGATATGATACGGCGGACAAGCCGCTGTTCCCAGCGTACGCATCTTCTCGACCAGGTAATTTTTTAATTTGCCCGGCGTGAGCAGCGCTTTGGTTTCCTGGTACAGATAGGTTTTATTTGCCGAACCACCGCCTTTAGCAATACACAAGAATTTGTATTCATCGCCGTCAACGGTATACAGATCGATCTGCGCCGGCAGGTTAGTGCCAGTGTTCACTTCTTTATACATATCCAGCGCGGCGTTTTGTGAATAGCGCAGGTTGTCTTCGATGTAGGTGTTATAGACCCCTCGTGCCAGTGCCGCTTCATCTCCGCCGCCGGTCCAGACACGCTGACCTTTTTTACCCACGATTATCGCTGTGCCGGTATCCTGACAGGTCGGCAAAATACCTTTCGCCGCGATGTCGGAGTTACGCAGGAATTGCAGGGCCACATATTTGTCGTTTTCGCTGGCCTCAGGGTCACGCAGGATATCAGCAACCTGCTGCTGATGCGCAGGACGCAGCATAAACGAAGCATCATGAAAAGCCTGACGAGCCAGCAGGGTTAGCGCTTGCGGCGCGACTTTAATAACCTCCTGCCCTTCGAATTCGGCAACGGAGACATAGTCGCTGGTCAGCAGATAGTATTCGGTATCATCCTTTTTAAGCGGGAAAGGATGCTGATAATGAAAGGGTTTGTTTGACATTGTGCTCTCACTTACTGCTAGGTCTGGTTATTCTCTGGGCAGATGTTCCATTGCCCTGCTGCCCTGCCATAAGTCGGGTTGGAGAAGGCAAGGCTTTCTGCAACCGGAAATACTCAGGGTATTAAAAGCGAGTCACCATATCCTACACAATTTTTTAACAAAAACTGAGACAAGTACGACTTTTTACATGCGCAGGTTACTTCCCTCAGGGTTTCTTGGTTTAATAGCCAGAGAAAATTCCACATTCAAACAGGGCTTGAGAATGCAAAAACTCATCAACTCAGTGCAGAACTACGCCTGGGGAAGTAAAACTGCGTTAACGGAACTTTATGGGATTGCCAACCCAACTCAGCAACCGATGGCTGAACTTTGGATGGGGGCGCACCCAAAAAGCAGTTCGCAGGTTCAGAGCGCTGACGGTCATACGGTTGCTTTGCGCGACGTTATTGAACGCGATAAATCCGCGCTATTAGGTGATGCCGTTGCCAAACGCTTCGGTGAACTGCCCTTCCTGTTTAAAGTGCTCTGCGCCGCGCAACCCCTTTCGATTCAGGTTCACCCTAACAAGCACAATTCTGAAATCGGGTTTGCCAAAGAAAACGCCGCCGGGATCCCAATGGATGCCGCCGAGCGCAACTACAAAGATCCTAACCACAAACCAGAACTGGTTTTTGCTTTGACGCCTTTCCTGGCAATGAACGCATTTCGTGAGTTCTCCGAAATTGTTGCGTTATTACAACCCGTTTCCGCTGCGCATCCAGCTATTGCGCATTTCCTGCAGGAGCCGAGTGCAGAGCGTCTGAGCTATCTATTCGCCAGTTTGCTGAATATGCAGGATGAGGAGAAATCCCATGCTCTGGCGATCCTGAAATCGGCGCTGAACAGCCAGCAGGGTGAACCCTGGCAAACCATCCGCCTGATTGCCGACTTCTACCCTAACGACAGCGGACTCTTTTCCCCACTGCTGCTCAACGTGGTTAAACTCAATCCCGGCGAGGCCATGTTCTTGTTTGCTGAAACCCCGCACGCCTACCTGCAAGGTGTGGCGCTGGAGGTGATGGCTAACTCAGATAACGTGCTGCGCGCCGGACTGACGCCAAAATATATTGATATCCCGGAACTGGTCGCCAACGTTAAATTTGTCGCTAAACCTGCAAACCAGTTGCTGACCACACCGGTTAAAACGGATGGCGAACTGGACTTCCCCATTCCGGTCGACGATTTTGCCTTCTCCCTACATGAGTTAACGGCCACTGGCGCAGAGATCGGCCAGCAAAGCGCCGCAATTCTGTTCTGCATTGAGGGTGAAGCCGTGTTGAGCAAAGGTGAGCAGCGTCTGGTACTGCAGCCGGGTGAGTCGGCCTTTATTAGTGCGAATGAATCGCCGGTCAACGTCAGCGGCAAGGGCCGTTTAGCTCGGGTTTATAACAAGCTGTAGCAAGATACTGATATTTTTAACAACTCTTGCTAAGCTGTAGTGAGTTAAAGACAAGTCACTCCTCCAGGCGTCTTCAAACGCCTGGTTTTATTTTATGGATATCAAAATGAAAAAATCGCTGGTAGCTGCGGGTGTAGTGGTTGCACTGGGTATCGTCTGGACGGGCGGCGCCTGGTACACAGGTAAAAAACTCGAAACGCATCTCGCCGAGATGGTGACACAGGCAAACAATCAGTTGAAACGCTACTCCCCTGAGGCGGGAATTGAACTGAGTTATCAAAACTATCAGCGCGGCGTGTTCAATAGCCAATTGCAACTGGTGGTTAAACCCATCACCGGGCAGCAAGATTCCTGGCTGAAGCCGGGGCAAAGCATCGTCCTTAATGAAACGGTTGATCACGGCCCTTTCCCGCTGGCACAGCTGAAGTCGCTGAATCTGGTTCCCGCTATGGCCTCGGTAAAAACAACGTTGGTGAATAACGACGTCACCAAACCACTGTTCGACATTGCCAAAGGTGAAACGCCATTCATCATTAACTCCCGTATCGGTTACAGCGGCGATACCCGCTCCGATCTCTCCCTCAAACCGCTGAACTACGAGAATGGCGATGAAAAAGTGGCCTTCAGCGGCGGGGAATTCCAGTTTACGGCTGACAAAGACGGTAATGCGGTTTCGCTGACTGGCGATGCGCAAAGTGGTCTGGTTAATGCGGTCAATGAGTACAACCAGAAGGTACAAATTACCTTCAATAACCTGAAAACTGAAGGTTCCAGCAGTATCGCCAGCTTTGGTGAGCGTATTGGCGACCAGAAGTTGTCACTCGAAAAACTGTCAATTTCAGTCGAGGGTAAAGAGCTGGCGGTTCTGGAAGGCATGGGTATCGATGGTAAATCCGATCTGATCAACGAGGGTAAAACCGTCAACAGCCAGCTGGATTACACTCTGAACAGCCTTAAACTGCAGGGCCAGGATATGGGTAGCGGCAAACTGACGCTGAAAGTGGGTCAGATTGATGGTGAAGCCCTGCACCAGTTCAGTCAGCAGTATAGCGCCCAGACCAAGGCGTTGATGTCACAGGTGGATGTGGTGCAAAACCCGGAGCTATATCAGCAGAAAGTCACCGAAGCCTTCTTTAATGCCCTGCCGATTCTGATGAAAGGCGAACCGGTTATCACCATTGCGCCACTGAGCTGGAAAAATGCGAAAGGTGAAACCGCCTTTAATCTGTCTCTACTGCTGAAAGATCCGACCGCAAACACCGTGGAGCCGCAAACGCTGGCCCAGGAAGTGGATCGCTCCGTCAAATCACTGGACGCTAAGCTGACGATCCCTGTCGACATGGCGACTGAATTCATGACGCAGATTGCCAAACTGGAAGGATATCAGCAGGAAGAAGCGGCGGGTCTGGCGAAGCAGCAGGTTAATGGCCTCGCGGCGATGGGTCAGATGTTCCGTATTACGACGCTGCAGGACAACGTTATCGGTTCAAGCCTGCAATATGCGAACGGTCAGGTAACACTTAACGGACAGAAAATGTCGCTGGATGAGTTTGTTGGCATGTTCGGTATGCCTGCCTTTGCTGAGCCGGACGCGCCTGCTACCCCGCAACAGTAAATATCCCTTACGACAGGCCCGATAACATTGCTTATCGGGCTTTTTTTATTTCGTGACGACCAGTCGGGCGGCAAGCGTCAGATTGCGCGAATGGCTTTCATCGTGGCCAATGCGTTGTAGCATGCGTTCCGCAAGGGTGTATCCCATTTCACGGGCAGGCGTGCAGGCCCAAATAATGGGAATATCATCCAGCGCGCTTTCCGCCACATCGGCAAATCCGGCCAAGGATATTTGCTGTTCAAAGTAGCGATCTACGCCTGTTTCACCACTCTGTCGCCCTGCTCTCATCAGGCCAAACCAGGCGCCTACGGCAATGGTTTCGTTGTAGCACACCACCGCACTGATTGTGGGATTCCGGCGTAACAGCGCCGTCACCTCTTCCGCGGCCTGCTTTTGGCTGGATGAACACTCCAGCACCCAGTCGCTATGAAACGGCAAACCATACTTTAACAATGTCGCACAATAGCCGCCGACGCGCTCTGCCCGGGTTAATGAAGAGCTTTGCCCGCCCAGCCAGGCAATGCGCTGATGCCCATGACGTATCAGTTGTTCAACCAGAAGTTGCGCGGCCTGCATGTTATCAGGTCTGACGGTGTCAACGTCATCCATATAGCTGGCGCGTGACGCAAACACCACCGGGATCCCTTTCTCAGCGGCCAGTTGCTGTAGCGCGTCACTGCTGCCCGCGGCCCCGGCGATCACCACGCCATCAACCCCTTGATTAAGTAACAGGGTGAAGCGCTGTGTCAGCTGTTCGCCGTCTTTACCGCCATGCAGTAAGAAGACCATGCGCCCCTGAGCTTCTAATGCTTCCGTCAGCCCCGCCGTTAGCTCGGCGTAAAACGGCGTAGAAAGATCGCGCACGATCAACCCCACTACCCCGCTCTGCCCACCGCGCAGGGCTGATGCTTGTCGATTACGCACAAACCCCAGTTGCTCAATGGCAGCATTTACCCGTTCACCGGTTGCTGATGAAATACGTCCTTTGCCACTGAGTACCAATGAGACGGTACTGACCGAAACACCCGCAGCCAGCGCAACATCATGGATCGTTATTTTTTTGGCTATAGCCATAAAAACAGAAAACTCCCTGATAACGTGACGGATAAAACGTTTTATCAATCACTTATATTTATACCCCCTATTATCGTTCGATAATGTGATTTATACCGCACTAAAATTAGGTAAAACGTTTTATCTTCTCGCCATCATTAGCCAGCCTGATTTAACAAGGAGTCGTTTAATGACGACGAGAACCACACCAAAAATAACGTTATGGGAATTTTTCCAGCAGTTGGGCAAAACTTTTATGTTGCCCGTGGCTCTGCTCTCATTTTGCGGGATCATGTTAGGGATCGGCAGTTCGTTAAGCAGCCACGACGTCTTAACGTTAATCCCGGCGTTAGGAAATCCGGTGCTACAGGCCATCTTTACCTGGATGAGCAAGGTTGGCTCATTTGCGTTTAGCTTCCTACCGGTGATGTTCTGTATTGCCATTCCTCTTGGCCTGGCGCGCGAGAACAAAGGTGTGGCGGCGTTTGCTGGTTTTGTCGGTTACGCGGTAATGAACCTTGCCGTCAACTTCTGGTTAACCGCAAAAGGTATCTTACCCACCACTGATGCGGCGATCCTGAAAGCCAACAACGTGCAAAATATTCTGGGGATCCAGTCGATCGACACCGGGATCCTCGGCGCCGTCATCGCCGGGATCATCGTCTGGATGCTGCATGAACGCTTCCATAACATTCGTCTGCCGGATGCTCTCGCCTTCTTCGGCGGCACTCGCTTCGTTCCCATCATCTCCTCGGTAGTGATGGGCCTGGTCGGTCTGGTCATTCCCCTGATTTGGCCGGTTTTCGCCATGGGCATTACCGGACTCGGTCACATCATCAACAGTGCAGGTGAATTTGGTCCTATGCTGTTTGGCACCGGCGAACGTCTGTTGCTGCCTTTTGGCCTGCATCATATTCTGGTGGCATTGATTCGCTTTACCGAAGCCGGCGGCACGCAGGAAGTCTGTGGTCATAGCGTGAGCGGCGCACTGACTATTTTCCAGGCTCAATTGAGCTGCCCGACAACCCAAGGCTTCTCTGAAAGCGCAACCCGCTTCCTGTCTCAGGGTAAAATGCCAGCGTTCCTCGGCGGGTTACCGGGTGCAGCGTTAGCGATGTATCACTGTGCACGTCCAGAGAATCGTCATAAAATTAAAGGGTTATTAATTTCCGGTCTGATTGCCTGTGTAATTGGTGGTACGACCGAACCTCTTGAGTTCTTGTTCCTGTTCGTGGCCCCGGTTCTGTATGTGATTCACGCTTTGCTTACCGGCCTCGGCTTCACCGTGATGGCGGTGCTTGGCGTTACCATCGGTAACACTGACGGTAACCTGATCGACTTCGTGGTGTTCGGCATCCTGCATGGATTGTCTACCAAGTGGTATCTGGTCCCTGTCGTCGCAGCTATCTGGTTCGCGGTGTATTACGTTATCTTCCGCTTCGCCATCACGCGCTTCAATCTGAAGACACCGGGTCGCGAAGTCGAAATGGCCAGCACTATCGAAAAAGTGATGGCTGGAGCGCCAGGTAAATCGGGATACAACGTGCCAGCTATTCTGGCGGCGTTGGGCGGCGCGGAAAACATTGTTAGCCTGGATAACTGCATTACTCGTTTGCGCTTGTCAGTAAAAGATATGTCGCTTGTTAACGTACAAGCTCTGAAGGACAATCGTGCCATTGGCGTAGTACAACTCAATCAGCATAACCTCCAGGTTGTTATTGGTCCGCAGGTCCAGTCAGTGAAAGACGAAATCGCGGTTCTGATGAATACCGTACAGGCTTAAGGACAACACTATGTTTGATTTTTCAAAGGTTGTGGACAGACACGGCACCTGGTGTACCCAATGGGATTACGTCGCCGACCGTTTTGGCTCAGCCGATCTGCTACCGTTCACCATCTCTGACATGGATTTTGCCACTGCCCCCTGCATTCTTGAGGCGCTTACCCAGCGCCTGTCCCATGGCGTATTGGGTTATAGCCGTTGGAAAAATGATGAATTTTTGGCGGCCATTCAGCACTGGTTTCTTACGCGTCACAATACCAAAATCGATCCTCAGTCGCTGGTATATGGTCCCTCGGTCATCTATATGGTGTCAGAGCTGATTCGCCAGTGGTCTTCCGCGGGTGATGCGGTGGTTATCCACACTCCGGCTTACGACGCGTTTTACAAAGCTATCGAGGGTAATCAGCGCGTGGTACGCGCTGTCGAACTGGAAAAACGCACTGATGGTTGGTACTGCGACATGGCCGCGCTGGAGAGTGCCCTGTCTCGTCCAGAGAGCAAAATTCTTCTGCTCTGTAGCCCACAAAATCCGACGGGTAAAGTGTGGACACGTGATGAGCTGGAAACCATGGCGGAACTGTGCCAGCGCCATGGTGTAAAAGTTATTTCCGATGAGATCCATATGGATATGGTATGGGGAGATCACCCACATATTCCCTGGAGTAACGTCGCACGTGACAGCTGGGCGCTGCTCACTTCCGGTTCAAAAAGTTTTAATATTCCGGCACTGACCGGGGCTTACGGGATGATTGAAGACGCTCAAAGTCGTAACGATTATCTCAGCGCATTAAAAGGTCGCGATGGTCTTTCCTCGCCGGCGGTACTGGCGCTGACCGCTCATATTGCCGCCTATCAACAGGGCGCAAGCTGGCTTGATGCGCTGCGGGATTACCTTGCCAGCAACCTGCATTACGTCTCACGCGAGCTTAATGCCGCATTCCCCGAACTGAGCTGGCAGGTTCCGCAATCTACCTATCTGGCGTGGATTGACCTGCGTCCGCTCAACATTGATGATCGCGAATTGCAGGAAGCGCTTATCCACCAGCAGAAAGTCGCCATCATGCCAGGATACACCTACGGCAAAGAAGGACGCGGTTTTGTGCGCCTGAATGCCGGATGCCCGCGCTCAAAACTTGAAAAAGGCGTTCAGGGATTGATTAACGCCATCCGTACAATTCGTTAAGCAGGTTTGCGCAATGAAAACCTCATTGCGCGCCTTATCAGCCTGACGCCTCCTCCATTAAGTCAGCGTCAATCATTCACCGTGGATAATCCCGCTTTCATTCCCGGTACCAGAATAACTTTTCGACACCCATCTTCACGTTTCTCAAAAATTTCATATCCTCTTGCGGCATCTTCCAGCGGCATATGGTGCGTCACAATCTCTTCCGGGGTAAGCAATCCCTTCTCTATCAAATTAAGCAGATCAGGTAAGTAAGCATGCACATGTGTCTGCCCCATTTTGAACGTCAGTCCCTTATCAAAGGCATCACCAAACATGAATCCGTGGATAAAACCGGCGTAAACGCCAGGGACGCTGACAATTCCTCCCCGGCGCACTGCCGCAATGCATTGCCTGAGCGCTTTTCCGCTACTGCCTTCAATTTTTAATGTACTGAGTACAGTTTCAGTGAGGCTCCCTTTTGCCTCAAAACCGACGGCATCAATCACCGCATCCACGCCACGATGACCTGCCGTGTTATCAATAATCCATTTTGCGGGATCCTCGTTTTTATCAAAGTTAATGGGAATCGCACCATAACGTTGTCGTGCAAATTCAAGGCGGTAATCGTTATGATCAATGATAAATATCTGTTCGGCACCGTTGAGACGAGCACAAGCCGCAGTTAATAACCCTACCGGTCCAGCGCCAAAGATAGCAACGCTGGAGCCTGGCTTAATGTCGGCATTCTTCACAGCCTGCCATGCCGTCGGTAAAATATCAGACAGGAAAAGAACCTTTTCATCTGCCAACGTATCCGGCACTTTGAATGGGCCTGTGTTCGCTTTTGGCACCCGAACATATTCGGCCTGACCGCCAGGAATACCGCCGTACAGATCGCTGTAGCCAAACAGTGCCGCCGGTGGCGTGATATTCTTGCGGTTCAGCGCTGCGCCGTTGCCACTGTTAGTGCTTTCACACGCGGCATACTGATGAAGTTGACAGAAAAAACATTCGCCACAGGCAATGACAAAGGGTACCACCACGCGATCACCTTTACTTACAGCCGTCACTTGCGATCCCGTTTCAACCACTTCGCCCATAAACTCATGACCAAATATATCGCCATGATGAATTCCAGGGATCTTACCGCGATAAAGATGCAGGTCCGAACCGCATATAGCAGTCGCAGTAACACGCAGAATGATATCATCCGGCTCTTCTATGCCGGGATCTGGCATATTATCAACGCTAACATGATGAGGGCCATGATAAGTCAGTGCTTTCATCATTTTTCTCCTTTAAGTCATCATCTTAAAAGTAAAAAATTATCGTATTTGGCTGGTTCCTTCATTATTTAGGTTAGCCATGTTTTCGCTCCGTATTGTTTTTGCCCAAAAGAGTAGTAAGCGTAGAACAAAATGAATACCATGACATTTAATAATGTCATTTTAAGACTGAGCGGAACGCTTCGATTTTATTGCGATCTATTTATAATTTAAGAAAATTTACAAGAATAATCCTGATCAGGCAATCATGTCTTTATTCCTTCTAAATCTCAGACGGTTACAGCAATTTATTAATTAAACGTCAACCATAATAAGCGAAGCGGTATTTACCGCAATCCATTGAAAATTATCAATACGGACTGATTCGCCTATCAACATTAAATTTGACTTAATACAAATAGCCGCTAACTTTAAGCCTTGAACAACGACGGATACGAAATTATTTTTTTGTATCTGACTGACATAACCGATATATGAGGTGATATATGGCAGAGCATCGTGGTGGTTCCGGTAACTTCGCAGAAGACCGAGAAAAAGCATCAGAAGCGGGCCGTAAAGGCGGTCAACATAGCGGTGGTAACTTCAAAAACGATCCGCAACGCGCATCTGAAGCAGGCAAAAAAGGTGGACAAAGCAGCCACGGTGGTGGCCGTAAGTCTGACAACTCCTGATAGTTAGCGTTATTTTCATCTTTTAATGAAAAGAGTGTCCTGCGGGTCTGTATGAGGCTCGCAGTTATTTTTAACCTCTACAGGATATTAATATGCATATGAAAAGCATTGAAGACGTATTTATTCACCTACTTTCAGATACCTATAGCGCTGAAAAACAATTAACGCGCGGACTGGCTAAACTCGCCAGGGCCGCATCAAGTGAAAAGCTCAGCAAAGCCTTTAATGCCCACCTGGAAGAAACTCAGGGGCAAATTGAACGTATTGACCAAATCGTTGAGCAAGAGCCGGGAATTAAGATTAAACGCATGAAATGTGTGGCGATGGAAGGCTTAATTGAAGAGGCTAATGAGGTTATTGAAAGCACCGAGAAAAATGAAGTACGCGATGCGGCATTAATCGCAGCCGCACAGAAAGTGGAACATTATGAAATTGCCAGCTACGGCACACTGGCAACCCTGGCAGAACAACTTGGATATAAAAAAGCCGTAAAACTCCTCGCAGAAACGCTTGAAGAAGAGAAACAAACCGATCTGAAATTAACCGATCTTGCGGTTGGTAACATTAATAAAGACGCTGAAAAACGATAACCATACTGACACGAGGAAATTACGATGAATCACTTAGAACATTACCATGACTGGCTACGCGATGCGCACGCGATGGAAAAGCAAGCGGAGTCAATGCTGGAATCGATGGCGAGTCGTATCGATAATTATCCTGATTTGCGTGCCAGAATTGAGCAACATATTAATGAAACAAAACGGCAAATTACTCTGTTGGAAGAGATCCTCGATCGAAACGATATCTCGCGCTCTGTATTAAAAGACTCAATGAGTAAAATGGCGGCTTTTGGCCAGTCGATTGGCGGCATGTTTCCTTCTGACGAAATTGTAAAAGGCGCAATTAGCGGCTATGTATTCGAGCAATTTGAAATAGCCTGCTACACATCGCTTTTGGCCGCCGCTAAAAAGGTCGGTGATACCGCCTCTATCCCCGCTATTGAAACGATTCTGGCAGAGGAACGTGAGATGGCCGACTGGCTGATTAAACATATTCCGCAAACGACAGAACAATTTCTCTTACGGTCTGACGCTGACGGCGTTGTAGCCAAAAAATAATCTCATTACGCTCTGCTTCAGGCAGAGCTTCCTCGGATGGGGTCTGTACCGTGCCTGAACTTGACGCTTTTTATTTAGCCCGTTTTCAGTTCGCCTTCACTGTCTCTTTCCATATTCTTTTTCCCGCGATTACGATTGGACTGGCCAGCTATCTGGTGGTGCTGGAGGGGATGTGGCTGCGCACGCGAAACAATCTCTGGCGCTCGCTCTATAATTTCTGGCTGCAAATCTTCGCCGTCAATTTTGGGATGGGCGTCGTATCCGGCCTGGTGATGGCTTATCAGTTTGGTACCAACTGGAGCGGCTTTTCGCAATTTGCCGGCAGTATTACCGGACCACTGCTGCTTTATGAAGTCCTGACCGCCTTTTTCCTCGAAGCGGGCTTCCTTGGCGTAATGCTATTCGGCTGGAACAAAGTATCTCCAGCGCTGCATTTCTTCACCACCTGTATGGTGGCGCTGGGCACGTTACTCTCTACCTTCTGGATCCTGGCTTCCAACAGTTGGATGCAAACACCTCAAGGTTTTAGCCTCGAAAATGGGCATGTCATTCCCCAGGATTGGCTGGCTATCATATTTAACCCTTCATTTCCGTATCGCTTATTGCATATGTCGATTGCTGCTTTTCTGAGTAGCGCGATGTTCGTTGGCGCATCTGCCGCCTGGCATTTACTCCGGGGTAACGATACCCCTGCCATTCGTAAAATGTTTTCGATGGCGTTGTGGATGGCTCTGATTGTCGCCCCTATTCAGGCCGTTGTTGGAGATATGCATGGCCTCAATACCCTTGAGCATCAGCCTGCGAAAATAGCGGCCATTGAGGGACACTGGGAGAATCCCCCCGGAGAGGCGACGCCGTTGACGCTGTTTGGCATGCCTGACATGGAGGAAGAGCGCACCAAATACGCTCTGGCGATCCCTGCGCTGGGCAGTCTGATTCTGACCCATAGCCTGGACAAGCAGGTTCCAGCGCTGAAGGATTTTCCCAAGGAAGATCGCCCCAACTCCGCAATTGTATTTTGGTCGTTTCGCATCATGGTTGGCATGGGCGTGTTGATGATCGCCCTGGGTATCTGCAGTGTCTGGTTACGTTGGCGCAAACGCCTGTACCATTCCCGCCCATTCCAGTGGTTTGCGCTTTTGATGGGGCCTGCCGGACTATTGGCCTTACTGGCCGGCTGGGTGACCACGGAAGTTGGCCGCCAGCCCTGGGTCGTATACGGTTTTTTGCGCACGAGGGATGCCGTTTCATTGCACAGCACAACGCAAATGGTCATCAGTTTGCTGGTATTTATCGTCGTTTATAGCACCGTCTTTGGCGTGGGTTATCACTACATATTCAGGCTGATTAAAAAAGGACCTCAGCCGGTCAGTGAACTGACCTCACAAACCGATGGCACCCCTGCGCGTCCGCTTTCCGCCGCAGAACCGGTAACGGATGAAGAGGAGAAAATCTGATGGACATCGATATCACCGTAATCTGGTTTATTATCATTGTCTTTGCCACGCTGATGTACATCGTAATGGACGGTTTCGATTTGGGCATTGGTATGTTGTTTAGCATTGTACATGCCCCCAGCGAGCGAGATGTGATGGTGAACAGCGTGGCCCCCGTCTGGGACGGGAACGAAACCTGGCTGGTGCTCGGTGGGGCCGGTCTCTTTGGCGCATTCCCTCTGGCTTATGCTGTGATTGCTGACGCACTGGCAATTCCACTCACGATGATGCTAATTGGGTTGATTTTTCGCGGCGTGGCATTTGAGTTTCGCTTTAAAGCCACGCCTTCGCATCGGCTATTTTGGGACTACGCCTTTGCCGGCGGCTCGTTGCTGGCGACCGTGAGTCAGGGTATCGTTGTTGGCGCCATGATTAACGGCTTCGATATAGCAGAACGACGCTTTGCCGGGTCGGCCTTGGATTGGTTGACCCCATTTAATGTATTTTGCGGCCTCGGACTGGTTGCCGCCTATCTGTTACTCGGCAGCACCTGGCTGATAATGAAAAGCGATGGCGCGCTTCAGGAACGGATGCGTAAATTAACGCGCTATGTTTTGCTCGCTCTGCTGGCGGTTATTGCCGTGGTCAGCATCTGGACCCCCCTTAGCTGGCAATACATCGCAGAGCGCTGGTTCACGCTACCTAATTTCTACTGGTTTGTGCCGGTCCCCATTCTGGTGACGATATTCAGCCTGTGGATTTGGCGTCTGAGCAGCGACAACACCAGCCATGCACGACCTTTTATCCTGACGCTGGGATTAATCTTTCTGGGTTTTAGCGGCTTAGGCATCAGCCTGTGGCCCTATATTATTCCGCCGCATATTACCTTATGGGATGCGGCGGCTCCTCCTGCAAGTCAGATGTTTATGCTGGTTGGCACGCTTATTATTATTCCGGTCATTCTGATGTATACGGCATGGAGCTACTATGTCTTTCGCGGCAAAGTATCTGACGGAGAAGGCTACCATTGACCAGGATAGCACGCCGATCGCCTGACTCATTGAAAATCTGAAATAAATGCCCACAATGTGACCCTTTTACAAAGTGTTGGCGCGCTTTATTCAAAGTTATTAGAGAATTATGATTCTGTTGTATAATGCCCTGCACTTTACCTAAAAATACGAGTGCGACCATGATTGATACTTCTCTCCCCTTAACCGACGTCCATCGCCACCTTGATGGTAACATCCGTGCCCAAACGATCCTCGATCTGGGTCGCCAGTTCAATTTAACCCTCCCGGCACAGACGCTGGAAACGTTGATCCCTCATGTGCAAGTGACGTCAACCGAGCCTGATTTGGTCAGTTTTTTATCCAAACTGGACTGGGGCGTAAAGGTTCTGGCCTCGCTGGACGCCTGCCGCCGCGTCGCGTTTGAAAATATTGAGGATGCCGCACGTAACGGCCTGCACTATGTTGAACTACGTTTTTCCCCTGGCTACATGGCAATGACCCATCAACTCCCTGTAGCAGGCGTGGTTGAAGCCGTTATTGCAGGCGTGCGCGAAGGCTGCAAGGCCTTTGGCGTTGAAGCGCGTTTAATTGGCATTATGAGTCGTACCTTCGGCGAAGCCGCCTGCCTGCAGGAACTTGATGCGCTGTTAGCACACCGTGACCATATTACTGCGCTGGATCTGGCCGGTGACGAACTGGGCTTCCCGGGTAGTTTGTTCCTGTCACATTTCAACCAGGCACGCGATGCAGGCTGGCATATCACCGTCCATGCCGGCGAAGCCGCGGGACCAGAAAGTATCTGGCAGGCCATTAAAGAATTGGGCGCTGAACGCATTGGTCATGGTGTTAAAGCGGTCGAAGATCGCGCATTGATGGATTATCTCGCCGAACACCGTATCGGCATTGAATCCTGCCTGACATCGAACATCCAGACCAGCACCGTCGCTACGCTGGCGACCCATCCGCTGAAAACATTTCTTGAACATGGCGTTGTGGCCAGTCTGAATACGGACGATCCGGCTGTTCAGGGTGTCGATATTATTCACGAGTACACCATTGCCGCTCCTGCCGCAGGTTTAACTCGCGAACAGATCCGCCAGGCGCAAATCAATGGTCTGGAAATGGCATTCCTGAGTAACGAAGAGAAACGTACGCTGCGCGAGAAGGTCGCCGCAGCGTAACGCTTGTCCGGCCTACGTGGCGTTGCATTGTAGGCCGGATCAAATACCGGGGCATCCGCCATCCGGCATGAGCCTTATCAGGCAAGGCAAAGCGTGGAGCGGTGTTTTGCGGACTCAAGGCCAAGCTCAATCAGCTCCATAATCTGGATAGCTTGTCTCGCCGGGACCGGGTTTTCACCATTACCGTTCAGCGCATCACGGATGCCTGCATAGTACGCCGGGTAATTACCTGGCACGGTCAGCCAGGTCTCTTCAACCCGCTCATCGCCTTCAACTCGCGTCAATACGCCATCGCGCATGTCGTAACCCCAGTCTTCCTGAGGCAGGCGCTCGCCATTTTTCAGACGTTCTTCCTGTGGATCAAGACCATACTTGACGTAGCTACCGCGTGAGCCGTGCACGATATAGCGAGCCGATTCTGCGGCCGCCAGCATGGTTCCATGCAGAATCACACGACGCTGTGGATACGTCAGAATGGCATGGAAGTAATCTGTCGATTGCGCGCCCGGACGCAGTTGCGCCAGATCCACCGTCATACTGACCGGCAAACCAAACAGATTAATCGCTTGATCCAAAAGATGCGGCGCTAAATCATACCAAATACCGCTGCCCGGACCGCCCTGTTCACGCCAACGGTCACGAACCTGCGGGCGGAAACGATCGAAGTGGGACTCAAAATAGGCAACTTCGCCCAAAACGCCATCCGCCAATAGCGCTTTCAACGTCAGAAAATCACTGTCCCAGCGCCGGTTATGGAAAACGGATAGTACGCGCCCCAGACTACGCGCGAGAGCATCCAGCTCACGAGCTTGTGACAGTGTCACGGTAAACGGTTTATCAACAACCACATGTTTACCCGCTTCCAGTGCGGCCTTCGCTAACGGGAAGTGCGTGTCATTTGGCGTAGGGATCACAATCAGGTCAATATTAGGATCGTTAAAAAGGTGCTTAGGCTCAGCAACAACCGTCACTGTAGGCCAGTCGGCCTTCACTTTTGCTTCATCGCTACTGGACACCGCGGCCAGTTCCAGGCCTGGTGTGCCCACAATCAGGGGGGCATGGAAGGTTTTACTGGCGTAACCATAGCCGATTAGCCCAACGCGGATGTTGTCACTCATGTTATTGCCTCTCAATTCAGACTGACCTATTTCACACCATACATTGCAACGTCTCAATAGTTTAATAACCTTTGCGCTACAAAGGTTGTTTATTAACTTAAGTCAAACATATGCTTCTTAAGCTGAATTTGCCGCGAAAAAGTGGCTGAAATCGTTCCCAATCTTCTTGCTGTATTATGGAGAGATTAGTAACATTTGCAGCCTGTGTTTATGGATAAATCAAAGCAAATGTCATCAGTAATGAATCGTCTTATTGAGTTAGCAGGTTGGATTGTTCTTGCGGTCTCCGTGATCCTGCTGGGTATTGCCAATCATATTGACAATTACCAGCCACCGGAGCCAATTGCAGCAGTGCAGAAAAAATAAGCGTCATCAGCTTTTTTCGACCCGCAATTCACCTTTACGCATTGCTGGGTCCGGCTGTAAAAGATCCAATTCTGTCAAAAAAAGCGAATTATGCCGCATCCCGCTCCCGCGCGTATTGCCTGGGATCGCGAAGCGCGCTAACCTTGCCGCAGGCGTAAATAGCGCCTGCTTTTTACAGGTATGCATACTCTTCTTACATTTGCGCGCAAATCCGCTTTTACCTGTGCACGTTGTTTATTTCTTAATATTTTCTACTCCGTTGGTATTATTTTATATATGGATTGCTCTTTATGACTGTTCAGGATTACTTATTAAAATTCCGTAAAATTAGTTCACTCGAAAGTCTGGAAAAACTGTTCGATCATCTTAACTACACGCTCACCGACGATAACGACATTATCAATATGTACCGTGCAGCAGACCACCGTCGTGCGGAACTCATCTCCGGAGGTCGTCTGTTTGACGTCGGTCAGGTGCCTAAATCAGTCTGGCATTACGTGCAATAAAGAAGAAAGTAGCGCTCAACGTTAAAAGCTTTATAATAATTGCCCCAAAATGAATGGCATGTTTGATCGCGCGCGTAAACCTGGAGAAGAGATGACTACCACACCGGCACAACGTATCGGAGGCTGGCTACTTGGGCCATTGGCCTGGCTGTTAGTTGCGTTGTTGAGTGCTTCGCTGGCGTTGTTACTTTACGTCACTGCGCTGGCCACACCGCAAACCTTCCAAACGCTTGGTGAGCAAAGTACGACCAATTTGTTGTTATGGGGCGTCTCTTTTATTACGGCTATCGCCATG
The DNA here is from genome assembly GCF_005280955.1 of Citrobacter sp. wls717. Lineage (NCBI taxonomy): Bacteria > Pseudomonadati > Pseudomonadota > Gammaproteobacteria > Enterobacterales > Enterobacteriaceae > Citrobacter > Citrobacter sp. wls717. The sequence goes on along the minus strand of NZ_SZWW01000016.1, from coordinate 340,155 downwards.
TGGTATTACACGTTATGGCTGACGATTGCGTTTTTCAAACGCAGAACCTGCGTGCCGAAGCACTATATTTTATGGCTGTTGATCTCCGTGTTACTGGCGATTAAAGCGTTTGCGTTTTCACCCGTCCCGGACGCCTTTGCCGTGCGCCAACTGCTGTTCCCTTTGTTAGCAGCAGCACTGCTGGTGCCCTACTTCAAGCGCTCACAGCGCGTTAAGTCGACGTTTGTGAACCCGTAATAACCCTACAGTTAACCTGTTGTCGCCTGTTGTAGATTGTCAGATAATAGGCGGCTTTTTTATTTCAGGCCGAAAAATGACTGATTACCTGCTGCTGTTTGTCGGAACTGTGCTGGTCAACAACTTTGTACTGGTTAAGTTTCTGGGCCTCTGTCCGTTTATGGGCGTTTCCAAAAAACTGGAAACCGCAATGGGTATGGGCCTGGCCACGACGTTTGTCATGACGCTGGCCTCTATTTGCGCATGGTTGATTGATACCTGGATCCTCATTCCGCTCAATCTCATCTATCTGCGCACGCTGGCTTTTATTCTGGTCATCGCCGTCGTCGTGCAATTTACCGAGATGGTGGTCCGTAAAACCAGCCCTGCGCTTTACCGCCTGCTGGGGATCTTCTTACCGCTGATCACCACAAACTGTGCGGTGTTGGGGGTGGCGTTGCTGAATATTAACCTCGGCCATAACTTCTTACAGTCGGCGCTATACGGTTTTTCTGCCGCCGTCGGCTTCTCACTGGTAATGGTACTGTTTGCCGCCATTCGCGAACGCCTCGCTGTGGCAGACGTCCCTGCTCCGTTTCGCGGTAATGCGATTGCGCTGATTACCGCCGGTTTAATGTCATTGGCCTTTATGGGCTTTAGTGGTTTGGTGAAGTTGTAATGAATGCTATCTGGATTGCCGTTGCCGCAGTGAGTCTGCTGGGTCTGGCGTTCGGCGCTATTTTGGGTTACGCCTCGCGACGCTTTGCCGTTGAGGATGACCCGGTCGTGGAGAAAATTGATGAAATTCTCCCGCAAAGCCAGTGTGGACAGTGCGGTTATCCAGGCTGTCATCCCTATGCTGAAGCGATCGGCTCGCAGGGTGAAAAAATCAATCGTTGCGCGCCCGGTGGTGAAGCCGTGATGTTAAAAATCGCTGCCCTGTTGAACGTCGACCCGCAGCCGATTGATGGTGATGAACAAGATGTTACGCCCGTGCGAATGCTGGCGGTCATTGATGAAAATAATTGTATTGGTTGCACAAAGTGCATTCAGGCCTGTCCGGTCGATGCCATTGTGGGTGCGACCCGCGCCATGCACACAGTGATGAGCGATCTCTGCACCGGCTGCAACCTGTGCGTTGACCCATGTCCAACGCAATGTATCGAATTACGCCCGGTGGCTGAGACGCCCGATAGCTGGAAATGGGATTTAAACACTATCCCTGTGCGCATCATTCCTGTGGAACAACATGTTTAAGTTATTCTCTGCATTCAGAAAAAACAAAATCTGGGACTTTGATGGCGGCATTCATCCACCAGAAATGAAGACCCAGTCAAACGGTACGCCGCTGCGGCAGGTTCCGCTGGCGCCGCGCTTCGTTATTCCCCTGAAACAACATATTGGCGCGGAAGGTGAACTGTGTGTCAACGTGGGCGACACCGTCCTGCGTGGCCAGGCGTTAACCATCGGGCGTGGCAAAATGCTGCCGGTACATGCGCCAACGTCAGGCACTATTGTTGCTATTGCGCCGCATTCCACCGCACACCCTTCGGCATTAGCCGAGCTAAGCGTCATCATTGATGCCGATGGCGAAGACCGCTGGATTGAGCGTGATGGCTGGGCCGATTACCGTTCCCGTAGTCGGGAAGAGCTTATTGCACGTATTCATCAGTACGGCGTCGCCGGTCTGGGCGGCGCAGGTTTCCCAACCGGGGTTAAGCTACAGGGCGGCGGCGATAAAATTGAAACGCTGATCATCAACGCCGCAGAATGCGAGCCGTACATTACGGCGGATGACCGTCTGATGCAGGACTGCGCGGCTCAGGTCGTCGAGGGTATCCGCATCCTCGCGCACATTCTTCAGCCGCGTGAGATCCTGCTGGGAATAGAAGATAACAAACCGCAGGCAATTTCCATGCTGCGTGCGGTGCTGGCCAATTCACACGATATCAGCTTACGCGTGATCCCAACCAAGTACCCGTCCGGCGGCGCCAAGCAGTTAACGCAAATTCTGACCGGTAAGCAGGTACCTCATGGCGGACGCTCCTCAGATATTGGCGTGCTGATGCAAAACGTCGGGACCGCCTACGCGATTAAACGTGCGGTCATTGACGGAGAACCTATTACCGAGCGTGTTGTGACGCTTACAGGCGAAGCCGTCAGCCGTCCGGGCAACGTCTGGGCGCGTTTAGGTACGCCGGTTCGTCATCTGCTCAACGACGCGGGTTTCTGCCCTTCCGCCGACCAGATGGTGATTATGGGCGGGCCGCTGATGGGGTTTACGCTGCCGTGGCTGGATGTACCGGTGGTGAAGATCACCAACTGCCTTCTGGCCCCCTCTGCCAGTGAAATGGGTGAAACACCGGAGGAGAAAGGCTGCATTCGCTGTAGCGCCTGCGCCGATGCCTGCCCGGCCGATCTTCTGCCGCAGCAACTCTACTGGTTCAGTAAAGGGCAGCAGCACGATAAAGCCACAACTCACAATATTGCAGACTGCATCGAATGCGGCGCTTGCGCATGGGTATGCCCAAGCAATATTCCGCTGGTGCAGTATTTCCGCCAGGAAAAGGCCGAGATTTATGCTATTAGCCAGGAAGAAAAACGCGCCGCGGAAGCCAAAGCACGTTTTGAAGCCCGACAGGCGCGACTTGAGCGTGAAAAAGCCGCACGTCTTGAACGCCACAAAAGTGCTGCCGTACAACCTGCGGCTAAAGATCATGATGCTATCGCCGCCGCGCTGGCTCGCGTAAAAGAGAAACAGGCTCAGGCAATGCAACCGGTTGTTATTCAGGCTGGCGAAAAACCTGACAATAGCGCAGTGATTGCCGCTCGCGAGGCGCGTAAAGCACAGGCTCGTGCGGCCCGGACGGAAAATTCACACAAAATTGAAGACAGCAGCGCGGGTACCGACCCGCGTAAAGCGGCAGTCGAAGCGGCTATCGCCCGCGCCAAGGCCCGTAAACTTGAGCAGCAGCCGGTCACTGAAATCGCTGAACCGGTTGACCCACGTAAAGCGGCAGTTGAAGCGGCAATCGCCCGCGCCAAAGCCCGTAAGCTTGAGCAGCAGTCGGTGACTGAAACCGCTGAACCGGTGGATCCGCGTAAAGCCGCCGTCGAAGCGGCAATCGCCCGCGCCAAAGCCCGTAAGCTTGAGCAGCAGACGGTAACGGAAACAGCAGAACCGGTGGATCCGCGTAAAGCCGCCGTCGAAGCGGCAATCGCCCGCGCCAAAGCCCGTAAGCTTGAGCAGCAGTCGGTGACTGAAACCGCTGAACCGGTGGATCCGCGTAAAGCCGCCGTCGCGGCCGCTATCGCACGCGCCCAGGCTAAAAAAGCCGCACAGCAGCAGGTTGTAAACGAGGAATAAATGGTATTCAGAATAGCAAGCTCCCCTTATACCCATAACCAACGTCAGACATCACGCATCATGATGTTGGTGTTACTTGCTGCATTGCCGGGGATCGTCGCGCAGCTATGGTTCTTTGGCTGGGGGACGTTGTTGCAGATCGTTCTGGCCGCCATTAGCGCTATCGGCGCCGAAGCGGTCGTACTTAAACTGCGGAAACAACCCATTGCGCCGATTTTAAAAGATAACTCTGCGCTCCTTACGGGGTTGCTGCTGGCCGTGAGTATTCCTCCGCTGGCCCCCTGGTGGATGGTGGTATTAGGCACGGTATTTGCCGTTATCATTGCAAAACAGCTGTATGGCGGCCTCGGACAAAACCCGTTCAATCCCGCCATGATTGGCTACGTCGTACTGCTTATCTCATTCCCGGTGCAGATGACAAGCTGGCTGCCGCCGCAGGAAATTGCAGCCACGGTACCCGGATTCTTTGACGCTCTGAACGTAATCTTTACCGGACATACCGCGGGCGGCAGCGATATGAACGCGCTCCGTATGGGAATCGACGGCATCAGCCAGGCTACCCCCCTTGATACCTTCAAGACGTCTCTGCATGCGGGACGAACGGTTGAACAGGTAATGCAGTACCCGATTTACAGCGGCATGCTCGCGGGTGCCGGATGGCAGTGGGTTAACCTTGCCTGGTTGGCTGGCGGCATTGTGCTGTTATGGCAAAAAGCGATTCGCTGGCATATCCCGGTTAGTTTCCTGCTGTCGCTCGCTGTTTGCGCTACTTTAGGCTGGATTTTCTCGCCAGAGTCGCTGGCATCGCCTCAGTTACATCTACTTTCTGGCGCGACGATGCTCGGCGCTTTCTTTATTCTTACCGATCCCGTTACGGCATCGACCACCAACCGTGGTCGCCTGATTTTTGGCGCGCTTGCGGGTTTGTTAGTGTGGTTAATCCGCAGTTTTGGTGGCTATCCTGATGGCGTGGCCTTTGCCGTGTTGCTGGCAAATATTACGGTTCCCCTGATTGATTATTACACCCGCCCTCGCGTGTACGGACATCGCTAAGGACAACATATGCTGAAAACGATTCGTAAACACGGTATTACTCTGGCGCTGTTTGCCGCCGGATCTACGGGGTTAACCGCGGCAATCAATCAATTAACCAAATCCACTATCGATGAACAAGCGGCGTTGCAGCAAAAAGTATTGTTTGATCAGGTTCTGCCTGGCGATCGCTACAATAACGCGTTGTCTGAGAGTTGCTATCTGGTGAATGCGCAGGCGTTAGGTAAAGGGACTCACCGTGTGTATATCGCGCGCCAGGACGATCGACCTGTTGCGGCAATTCTCGAAGCCACTGCCCCAGATGGTTATTCCGGCGCTATTCAGCTGTTGGTTGGTGTGGATTTCACAGGTACCGTATTGGGCACACGCGTGACTGAACACCATGAAACGCCGGGGCTGGGCGATAAAATTGAGCTGCGTCTGTCCGACTGGATCACCCACTTTAGCGGCAAAACGATCGGCGCGGGTAACGATGCCCATTGGGCGGTGAAGAAAGATGGCGGCGACTTCGACCAGTTTACTGGCGCAACCATTACGCCGCGTGCGGTAGTTAATGCGGTGAAACGCGCCGGTTTGTATGCGCAGACGTTGCCAGCGCAACTCCCTCAACTTAGCGCCTGTGGAGAATAAACCATGAGCGAAATTAAAGATGTCATTGTCCAGGGGTTATGGAAAAATAACTCCGCGCTTGTGCAGTTACTTGGTATGTGCCCGCTGTTGGCGGTAACGTCTACCGCCACCAATGCGTTAGGTCTGGGACTGGCGACTACGCTCGTCCTGACGCTGACGAACCTGACCATTTCAGCCCTGCGTCGCTGGACACCGTCTGAAATTCGTATTCCGATTTATGTCATGATCATCGCTTCCGTCGTGAGTGCGGTACAGATGCTAATTAATGCTTACGCTTTTGGCCTGTATCAGTCTCTGGGGATCTTTATTCCGCTGATTGTGACCAACTGTATTGTTGTTGGTCGTGCTGAAGCCTTCGCAGCTAAAAAAGGCCCGGCATTATCCGCCCTTGATGGGTTCTCCATCGGTATGGGCGCAACGGGGGCCATGTTTGTTCTGGGCTCGCTGCGTGAAATAATTGGTAACGGCACGCTATTTGATGGCGCAGACGGTCTGTTAGGCAGTTGGGCTAAAGTACTACGCGTAGAGATCTTCCATACCGATACGCCGTTTCTGCTGGCCATGCTGCCACCGGGCGCTTTCATTGGTCTGGGCCTGATGCTGGCGGTGAAATATCTGATCGATGAGAAAATGAAGAAACGTCGTGCCGAAGCGGCTGTTGCAGACAGTCCGGTTGGTGAAACAGGGAATGTGTAATGAACAAAGCAAAACGGCTGGAAATACTGACACGCCTGCGTGATAACAATCCGCATCCGACCACTGAGCTGAATTTTACATCGCCGTTCGAACTGCTGATTTCGGTCTTGCTCTCCGCGCAGGCCACCGATGTCAGCGTCAATAAAGCCACGGCTAAGCTGTACCCTGTCGCCAATACCCCTGCCGCTATGCTGGAGCTCGGCGTAGACGGGGTTAAGTCCTACATCAAGACAATCGGGTTGTTCAACAGCAAAGCGGAGAACGTGATTAAGACCTGCCGCATTCTGCTGGACAAACATAATGGCGAAGTGCCAGAAGACCGGGCCGCATTAGAGGCCCTGCCCGGGGTTGGGCGAAAAACAGCCAACGTGGTGTTAAATACCGCCTTCGGTTGGCCTACCATTGCGGTAGATACCCATATTTTTCGCGTCTGTAATCGCACGCAATTTGCGCCAGGCAAAAACGTCGAGCAGGTAGAGGAAAAATTACTGAAAGTCGTACCGAGTGAATTTAAAGTCGATTGCCATCACTGGTTAATCCTTCATGGCCGCTACACCTGTATTGCCAGAAAACCGCGCTGCGGTTCTTGCATCATCGAAGATCTCTGCGAATTCAAAGAGAAAGTTGATATCTGATACTGATGGGGCGTTCCCTTTGCCCCTTTGACACATAACGATTAGTTATGCACTCCCTAAACAATCTTTTCCCGTCGATGATGCCATTCAACTGCGCATATCTAACGCATTATTCTTGTGTATAAACACCTGAGCAGGTTAATCGTTTTTTTAGTAATAGAAATTTCTATCTATACGTGATGCAGATCACTCAGACAACACAATGTTAAATAATTTTTATTTTTTAGTTAAAGTGACAATCAGATGACCTTACTGAACAGTTTCTAAACAAAACATTACACTGGCTATTTTTCAGATAATGGCCTATATCACTGGATTCAACCGCAAATAGCAGAACATATCGCCGCATTACGGTTTTTGGGTCACTTAAACAGTGTAAAAATCTGCGATTTTTCAAATGAAAAAATTTAACGCTAGATAACATTTCTCTGTACCGATGATTTCACCACCCAGGATATATGTAACAGATTATTACAAACCACTTGTCTGAATGGTCAAGATAGTGAACATTACTTGCCGTTTCCCCTCCCACTATAACAATCGGACGGATGAACTTGATTCATCACGTACCTGAACACCCCCGTTGATATGGGATGTAAAAAAAGAGGTAAAAGTGTCTACTGCAAACAATAAACCAACAGAAAGCGTTAGTTTAAACGCCTTCAAACAACCGAAAGCGTTCTATCTCATTTTCTCGATAGAGCTGTGGGAACGTTTTGGTTATTACGGCCTGCAAGGGATTATGGCCGTCTACCTGGTTAAGCAACTGGGTATGTCAGAAGCGGATTCCATCACCCTTTTCTCGTCCTTTAGCGCCCTGGTGTATGGTCTGGTTGCCATCGGCGGCTGGTTAGGTGATAAAGTTCTGGGAACAAAACGTGTCATTATGCTGGGCGCCATTGTTCTGGCCATCGGTTATGCGCTGGTTGCATGGTCCGGTCACGATGCCGGTATTGTTTATATGGGCATGGCGGCCATCGCGGTCGGTAACGGCCTGTTTAAAGCCAACCCATCCTCCCTGCTCTCTACCTGCTATGCAAAAGATGACCCGCGTCTTGATGGTGCATTTACCATGTACTACATGTCCGTCAACATCGGTTCATTCTTCTCTATGCTGGCAACGCCATGGTTAGCTGCGCGTTACGGCTGGAGCACCGCGTTCGCGCTGAGCGTCGTAGGTATGCTGATCACCGTGGTTAACTTCGCATTCTGTCAGCGCTGGGTTAAACAGTACGGTTCTAAACCTGACTTTGAGCCGATCAACTTCCGTAACCTGCTGCTGACCATCGCTGGGGTTGTGGTTCTGATTGCGATTGCGACCTGGCTGCTGCACAACCAGGAAATCGCCCGTATGGTTCTGGGTGTAATTGCCATTGGTATCGTATTTATCTTCGGTAAAGAAGCCTTCACCATGCACGGTGCTGCGCGTCGTAAAATGATCGTCGCCTTCATTCTGATGCTGGAAGCGATTATCTTCTTCGTGCTGTACAGCCAGATGCCGACTTCACTGAACTTCTTCGCGATTCGTAACGTTGAACACTCTATTCTGGGTATTGCTTTTGAACCTGAGCAGTACCAGGCGCTGAACCCGTTCTGGATCATCATTGGTAGCCCAATCCTCGCCGCTATCTATAACAAGATGGGTGATACGCTGCCGATGCCGACCAAGTTCGCGATTGGTATGGTGCTGTGCTCCGGTGCGTTCCTGATCCTGCCGCTGGGTGCGAAATTCGCCACCGATGCGGGCATTGTTTCTGTTAACTGGCTGATCATCTGCTATGGCCTGCAAAGCATCGGTGAGCTGATGATTTCCGGTTTGGGTCTGGCCATGGTGGCGCAGCTGGTTCCGCAGCGTCTGATGGGCTTCATCATGGGTAGCTGGTTCCTGACCACTGCCGGTGCAAACATCATCGGCGGTTACGTCGCCAACATGATGGCAGTTCCAGAAAACGTGACTGACCCGCTGATGTCTCTGGAAGTCTACGGTCGTGTGTTCCTGCAGATTGGTGTTGCAACGGCGGTTATCGCTGTTCTGATGCTGCTGACGGCGCCGAAACTGAATCGTATGACTCAGGACGATGACGTTAATGAGAAAGCCTCTAAGGCCGCGACAGCGTAATTCTCAGGGAAACTCATTTTCAGGCCGCTAACTGTTGTTAGCGGCTTTTTTTTTACCTGAGGTAGCACTACCATACGATAAACCTCAGCCAAAAGGAGTTACCGATGAAACTATTCTACAAACCGGGCGCTTGTTCTCTCGCTTCCCACATCACGCTGCGTGAGAGCGGTAAAGATTTCACGCTGGATGGTGTCGATTTGATGAAGAAACGTCTGGAAAACGGCGATGATTTTTTCGCGGTAAACCCCAAAGGACAAGTTCCCGCGCTGCTGCTGGACGACGGTACATTACTAACCGAAGGCGTCGCCATCATGCAGTACCTGGCGGACACAGTGCCAGACCGCCACCTCCTCGCCCCTACCAGCAGCCTCTCCCGTTACAAAACCATCGAATGGCTTAATTACATTGCGACAGAACTGCATAAAGGTTTTACCCCGCTGTTCCGTCCCGATACACCGGAAGACTTCAAGCCAACCGTTCGCGCGCAGCTGGAGAAAAAAATGCAGTACGTGAATGAATCGCTGAAAGATGGGCAATGGATCTGCGGCCCGCGCTTCAGCATTGCAGACGCTTATCTGTTCACCGTGCTGCGTTGGGCTTATGCGGTTAAGCTGAATATGGCAGGATTAAGCCATATCGAGGCGTATATGGCGCGTATGGCTGAACGCCCGGCGGTTGCCGCAGCGCTTAAAGCAGAAGGGTTGAGCTAATCACTAATGTGCCGGATGGCGGCGCCAGGCGCTTTATCCGGCCTACTTACTTGGCTGGCCGACGGCCAAACGTACGCCCGATAAGCGTGAGCGCCATCGGGCATTGATTACAACTGCGTCGCGCTAAAGTAGTGTTCAGGCATCGCGATACGATCCTGAGCGGCTACCACCTGCAGTTCATACTCATGCATTTCTTTGGTGGCGATCATCACTTCGTACACTGCCGCCGTCAGATGCTCAAGCGCCTGCTGTAAAGACGCGCCCTGGAGCAGTTTCACCAGCAGCAAGCCGCTGGTAACGTCACCCACGCCAACCGGCTGACGCGCGCCAAAATCAACTAATGGGCGGCTGATATGCCACGCCTGTTGCGCAGTGACCAGCAGCATCTCGAAACGATCGGTGCTAATACCTGCGCGAGCCAGATGCTTCACCAGCACAATTTCTGGCCCCTGGGCGATCAGCTCACGGGCAGCCATCACCGCTTCAGTTACATTGTGAACTGCATGTTCGCACAGAATTTCTAATTCAACCAGGTTCGGGGCAATAATGTCGCTGGCGGGAAGCGCATGACGCACATGAAATTCCGCCACGCCCGGCGCGACGATACACCCTTTCTCCGGATGCCCCATCACGGGGTCACAAAAGTATTTTGCCCGCGGATTGGCCGCTTTAACCTGGCGCACAATACCCAGAATATGCTCACCCTGCTCTGCCGAGCCAAGATAGCCGCTTAGTACTGCGTCACAGGTCTGGAGTTTATCGATATCGGCAATACCCTGCACGATTTCAGTCAGATGAGTCGGCGGCATAACGCAACCGGTCCATTTGCCGTACTGCGTGTGGTTAGAGAACTGCACGGTATTTAGCGGCCAGACATTTGCGCCAAGACGACGCATCGGAAATTCAGCCGCGCTGTTGCCCGCATGACCAAAAACAACGTGGGACTGGATGGCGAGGATATTTTTCATTTTACTTATCACAACCCTGAAAAAATAAAGGGGCGTAGTTTCCCACGCCCCTGCTAACTAAATCTTACTTCCAGCAAATCAGACAATAGTTCTTCTTGCCACGGCGCAGTAAGGTATAGCGCCCGAAGAGGATATCACTCTCCTGGAAGAAATATTCCGGATCGGATTGCTTCTCACCGTTGATGGTCACCGCGTTAGACGCAATGGTCTTACGCGCCTGGCCGCGAGACGGTTGCAGTTCGGAATCGACCAGCGCCTGCATCAGATCCGCACCTTTCTCCATCTCAATCATCGGCACGCCATCCTGCGCCAGCTGTTCGAAATCCGCTTCGCTCAAATCGCTCAGGTTGCCGTTGAACAAGCTTTCGGTAATGCGTTTTGCCGCAACCAGACCTTCTTCACCGTGAACCAGACGTGTGACCTGCTCAGCCAGAACATACTGGGCGCGCGGTGCTTTACCACTGTTCTTATCTTCTTCTTCCAGCGCATTGATCTCTTCAATGTCCATGAACGTGAAGAATTTCAGGAAGCGATAAACGTCCGCATCGGCGGTGTTGATCCAGAACTGGTAGAATTTGTACGGACTGGTTTTCTTCGGATCCAGCCACACTGCGCCGCCTTCGGTCTTACCGAATTTGGTGCCGTCCGCTTTGGTGATCAGCGGAACGGTCAAACCAAATACCTGATTCTGGTGCAGACGGCGGGTCAGGTCGATACCTGAGGTAATGTTACCCCACTGGTCAGAACCACCAATCTGCAGCGTCACGCCGTGCAGTTTATTCAGGCAGGCAAAGTCATAGCCCTGCAGCAGATTGTAAGAAAACTCGGTAAAGGAGATCCCCTGATCGTCACGGTTCAGACGTTGCTTAACCGCTTCTTTGTTGATCATCTGGTTAACAGAGAAGTGTTTGCCGATATCACGCAGGAAAGTCAGTACATTCATACCGCCAAACCAGTCGTAGTTGTTCGCAGCAATCGCCGAGTTGTCGCCACAGTCGAAATCGAGGAACGGTGCAACCTGCTTACGGATTTTATCCACCCACTCCTGTACGGTGTCTTCGGTATTCAGTTTACGCTCGGCGGCTTTAAAGCTCGGGTCACCAATCAGACCGGTCGCGCCACCTACCAGTGCAACAGGCTTATGGCCTGCCTGCTGGAAGCGTTTCAGGCATAACAATGGAACCAGATGCCCCAAATGCAAGCTGTCAGCGGTAGGATCGAAGCCGCAATAGAGCGCGATCGGGCCTTGCGCCAGTCGCTCTGCTAACGCTTCCTCGTCCGTCACCTGGGCCACCAGCCCCCGCTCTTGCAATTGTTTAATCAAGTTACTGCTTGCCATCAAAATCTCCATGTATAAAACGACTGCACCTTTGCCGGTACACGACTTTTCGCCTGATGCGAAAGAAACATAGAATAAAGCGCCGGATTGATCAGCACCAGCGCTTAAAACAAGAATTTTGCATCTTTAGGGGGCCAGACGATCAATTTTCCACGCGTTATCTTCACGTTGGTATAAAAAACGATCGTGCAGACGATTTTCGCCGCCCTGCCAAAACTCCATTTGTTCAATACTTACGCGAAAGCCGCCCCAGAAACTGGGCAACGGAACTTCCCCTTGCTGAAACTTCTGCTTCAGCTCAAGGAATTTGCTTTCAAGAATGCCGCGAGCGGAGATTCGACTGGACTGTTTAGATACCCAGGCGCCAATCTGGCTGTCGCGTGGGCGACTGTGGAAGTACTTCACCACCTCAAGCGTGGAAAGGCGCTCAGCCTTGCCAATCACCATCACCTGCCGTTCCAGGGTATGCCATGGGAACAACAGACTGATACGGGGGTTCTTCTCGATTTGATGCGCCTTGCGGCTACCGAGGTTGGTATAGAAAACCAGCCCTTTGTCATCATAATGTTTGAGCAACACGATGCGCTGATACGGCTGACCGTTTTCATCAACGGTCGCAACAACCATAGCAGTAGGGTCTGCCAGTTTGGCATCGCAGGCTTGCCCCAGCCAACGCTCAAACAGCGCAAGAGGCTCGGCGGGAAGATCGTGGCGGCGCAGACCGCCTTTCGTGTATTCACGGCGCAGATGCGCGATTTGCTGCAATTCGTCGTTATCAGACATGATGTTGGGCTACGGATTGTCAGTGGGTGACGCTATTGTGCGCCGCCCAGGTGAAAATCTCAACGCTTCGGGTTCTGTAACTGACAGTTATTTAGCACAATTCTGTCTCGTTTATAGACCGTTGCCTCGTCGCCTTTAGACCAGAAGACGTAGATACCATCCGTATAGCGCGCCCCCGATGCCGACATGCCCTGTTTGAGGTTCAATAGCTGATTATCATAAACAAAGTTCACTTCCTGGCGCGTATTGTTCAGCTTCACGGTAAGCGGTTTTTCATCACAGCGGTATTCAAGCGTGTCGGTTTGCATACGCTCAACAAATTGGTTGTACACGCTGCACCCGCTAAGCAGTACCGGCAGACATACTAACAACAGTTTTTTCATAGCCCTATCCTGAAGACTTTCCTGGTCCCGGAGGGTAATGGCACCCTCCCTAATATCCCTAGTTTACCGGTATGCCGCGCTGAATAATTTCAGTTAACTCTGAGTTCGCGGATTGGCAGGATAAATCGCCCCTAACACGCTCGGCTCTGACGCCCCGGTCACAGAAGGTAAATTTCCCGGTAATCCAGCCAGCGTTCGCCACGCCAGCCAGGCAAAGGCTAACGCTTCCATATCGTCGCCGCTGATCCCGGCTTCATCGGTAGAGGTGACTTCGGTACCTGACAATAATGCCGCCAGACGCATCATCAGCAGCGGATTACGGCTTCCACCGCCACATACCATGAGGCGATCACAGCCGCCGCTTAACAAGACCTGCTCTGAAATGGTGACGGCCGTCAGTTCGGCAAGCGTCGCCTGTACATCGCGTGGGCTGATTCCCGGAAACTGCGCCAGATGACGCTCTATCCAGCCGTAATTGAAATACTCACGACCAGTGCTTTTGGGCGCAGGCGTGGAAAAATAAGGGTCGTTAAGCATATTTTGCAGCAACGGCAGGACTACCGTTCCTGAAATGGCCCACTGCGCATCTTTGTCGTAAGGTTGACCGCATTGCCGCCAGATCCAGGCATCCATCAGCATATTGCCCGGCCCGGTGTCGTATCCACGAACGGGTTGTTGCGGAATAAGCAGAGACAAATTGGCAATTCCGCCGATGTTCAGCACCATCCGCCGTTCCGTAGGATGAGCCAACAGTGCCTGATGAAACGCAGGAACAAGTGGCGCGCCCTGCCCACCGAGCGCGATGTCACGTCGACGAAAATCGCCGACGACGGTTATCCCGGTACGCGCGACAATCTGGTTGTTATCACCAATTTGCAGCGTGTGCGGCGCGGCGCCGTTCGGTTCATGCCACACGGTTTGTCCGTGGCAACCAATCGCCACGATATCCTGCGGTTTCAATTTTTCCTTCGCCAGTAGCGCATTTACCGCCTCAGCAAAAAGATAACCCAGTTGCGCGTCCAGTTGACCAAACTGAGAAAGCGTAAGCTGCTGCCCCTGGCAGATATCCAGAATCGCCTGTTTTACATGACCAGGGATAGGCCAGGTCAGACTCGCCTGCTGTGCAACCATCGTTTCATCTATTGTCGCCAGCACAACATCGACGCCATCAAGGCTGGTTCCAGACATAACACCGATAAAACGGCCCGATTTCATACGTCATCCTTTTAAGCAAATTAGCCTTGACACTCAACCATAAAGTGCAGACTAATGCCATGCTTCCTGAATGATTTTTGAGAGGAAATCATGCCAACGGTCGCTTAATTACATCAATTATATGAATGATTCGTTTATACTCGGTTGATCCGATTTCGGTTAAGATTTTCATATTGTGCCAGTGGAACATGTGACCTCAGGCTCACAAATGCCATATAATTTAACCATGATGGGGCTTTATTAGCGTTTCGTGGTGACAAAGGAGATTTGTAAATGATTAAACGTGTGCTGATTGTTTCATTAATGGGCGTATCTTTAGCGGGCTGCGTGAACAATGATAGCCTTTCAGGCGACGTATATACCGCATCCGAAGCGAAACAAGTTCAGAACGTTACCTACGGTACGATTGTTCATGTTCGTCCGGTGCAAATCCAGGGTGGCGATGACGCAAACGTAATTGGCGCTATCGGTGGTGCGGTGCTCGGCGGGTTCCTGGGTAACACCGTCGGCGGCGGTACGGGTCGTTCATTAGCGACGGCTGCAGGCGCAGTTGCCGGTGGCGTTGCGGGCCAGGGCGTGCAAGGCGCGATGAATAAAACTCAGGGTGTCGAACTGGAAATCCGTAAGGATGATGGTAATACCATCATGGTGGTTCAGAAACAGGGCGCGACCAAATTCTCTGCGGGTCAGCGTGTTGTTATGGCGAACAACGGTAGCCAGGTTACCGTGTCTCCACGTTAATCGAATTTACGTGTGGTCAGGCTCTGGCCACACGTCATCTCTCGTCTCAGCCCTGAGACTGCAGTTCAATAATATTGTGTTCCAGTCTGGCGACCAGTTTTATCAGCAGATCAATTTCCTCAGCTGAAATCCCTTCCAGAATCTCTCCACGTGTCTTGTTGATAACCGCTTCCATATCTGCGATCAGTGGTTCGGCTTTCTCGGTCAGTTTAATTCTCTTTGCCCGACGATCGCTGGCGCAAGTCTGTCGTGAAATGAGTCCCTTTTCTTCCAACTGGTCAAGCGTACGTACCAGCGAAGGCTGTTCGATGCCAATCGCTTTAGCCAACTGGATCTGCGATTGATCCGGCGGCAACTGATGAATGTTGTGCAGCGTAACCCAATGCGTCTGCGTCAACTCCAGAGGTTTCAGGCGATGGTCAATCAGAGCACGCCAAATGCGCACCAACCGTGCCAGATCAGAACCTAATGGCGATTCCAATTTCATCTCCTTATAATTAGCTTGCTAAGTTATTGTACTGATTTTAGAATAGTGTGCAGCATTTGTATTCTCAAAACAAATGTATTGCCAAATTTGCTTACCGGTTGACATTTTTTCAGACATTATGTGTTACAGAGACTCATCGTCTCTTTTTTGCTAAACCTATAGCAATGCTCTCTTCCGTCAAGGATTTTGCCCGTGAAGTTTATGTTTAATGCAACAGGATTGCCCCTACAAGATTTAATGATCGGTGCATCTGTCTACTTCCCTCCCATTTTCAAGGCGTTTGTCGCAGGGTTTATTCTCTGGTTGGTTGTTCATCGCCTGCTGCGCGACTGGATTTATTCCGGTGAGATCTGGCATCCCCTGTTGATGGATCTGTCTCTCTTTACGCTTAGCGTAGGTCTGGCCTTTGTTCTGCTGATTGTGTGGTGATTATGTCGCTCAAAACCATTAAATACTTCTCAACCATTATAGTCGCTGCAATCGCAGTTTTTGCCGGATGGTGGATGTGGAATTACTATATGCAATCGCCCTGGACACGTGATGGCAAAGTGCGCGCAGAACAGGTCAGCATCACACCGCAGGTTTCGGGCAGCATTAATGAACTCAATATAAAAGATAACCAGTTCGTGAATAAAGGTGATGTCCTGTTTACTATCGACAAGACGCCGTTTCACATTGCTGAACTGAATGCGCAAGCACAGCTGGCGAAAGCACAATCCGATCTGGCAAAAGCGAATAACGAAGCCAATCGCCGTCGTCACTTATCGCAAAATTATATCTCAGCCGAAGATCTGGATACCGCCAACCTCAACGTAAAAGCGATGCAGGCAAGCGTTGAAGCAGCCGAGGCCAGTTTGCGCCAGGCGCAATGGCAACTGTCGCAAACGGTCGTCAAAGCGCCCGTAGCGGGCTGGGTCACCAACCTTTCAACCCGCACCGGCGACTACGCCTCAACCGGTAAGCCGCTGTTTGCTCTTGTCGACAGCCACTCTTTTTATGTAATGGGGTATTTTGAAGAAACGAAGTTGCGTCACATACGCGAAGGTGCGCCGGCGTTAATTACGCTCTACAGCGGCAACGTTAAGTTACAGGGTCACGTTTCCAGTATCGGTCGCGCAATTTATGACCAAAGTGTTGAAAGCGATTCCGGTCTGATTCCCGACATCAAACCTAACGTGCCGTGGGTACGTCTGGCGCAGCGTGTCCCTGTACGCATTGAATTTGACGCTTTGCCGCAGGATGTCACACTGGTCTCTGGTACCACCTGTAGCGTCTCCATCGGCCAGCGTAAATGAAAATGCCCCCCCTGACGCCAGGCAATTGGCCGTGGTTTAAAGCCACGCCGGCACAGTGGCGTTATGCGCTGCGTAACACCATTGCAATGTGTCTGGCGTTAACCTTCGCCTATTATCTCAATCTGGACGAGCCCTATTGGGCGATGACTTCGGCGGCGGTGGTGAGTTTCCCTACCGTCGGCGGGGTGATCAGCAAAAGCCTGGGCCGTGTAGCCGGTAGTTTACTTGGCGCGACAGCCGCACTGATTATTGCCGGCCATACCCTCAATGAACCGTGGCTTTTTCTGCTGAGCATGTCAGTCTGGATCGGCTTTTGTACCTGGGCCTGCGCGCATTTTACTAATAACGTCGCCTACGCCTTTCAACTAGCGGGTTACACGGCGGCGATCATCGCGTTTCCCATGGTCAATACCGTTGAGATCACGCAGTTATGGGATATCGCGCAGGCCCGCGTATGCGAGGTCATTGTCGGTATCTTGTGCGGGGGTATGATGATGATGATCCTACCCAGCACCTCCGATGGCACCACGTTGCTTACAGCACTGAAAAACATGCATACGCGTTTGCTCGAGCATGCCAGTTTGCTCTGGCAACCGGAGACAACGGATGCCATCCGCACGGCACATGAAGGTGTTATCGGTCAGATTCTGACCATGAACCTGTTGCGTATACAGGCGTTCTGGAGTCACTACCGCTTTCGCCGCCAAAATGCCTTACTCAATTCGCTGTTGCATCAGCAACTACGTATGACCAGCGTGATTTCCAGCCTGCGCAGAATGCTGCTGAACTGGCCTAATCCTCCCGCTAATACCCGCGATATCATTGAGCAATTACTTGGCGCGCTGGTCAAATCCAATACCGACAGCTATACCGTCGCGCGTATTATCGCCCCACTGCGGCCCGTCGATGCCCGCGATTATCGACACGTCGCCTTCTGGCAACGGCTGCGCTATTTTTGCCGCCTCTACTTACGTAGCAGCCATTACCTGCATTTGCTGGAAAATGGCGTTACCGCCGAACGTATCAATGTTGCTCGTACGCCAGGGCTTGCCCGCCATACCGATAATGCGGAAGCTATCTGGAGCGGGTTGCGCACGTTCTGCACTTTGATGCTTATCGGCGCATGGAGCATTGGCGCACAATGGGAATCAGGATCTGGCGCACTCACGCTCGCGGCCATCAGCAGCGTGTTGTATTCCGCCGTTGCCACGCCCTTCAAATCACTTTCCTTGTTAATGCGCACGTTGGTTCTGTTGTCGCTGTTTAGCTTTGTGGTCAAGTTTGGTTTGATGGTACAAATTACCGACCTCTGGCAGTTCATCCTGTTTCTCTTCCCGCTCCTCGCCACCATGCAGTTGTTAAAGCTACAAATGCCTGCGCTGGCGGGGCTTTGGGGGCAGCTTATCGTGTTTATGGGATCGTTCATCGCGGTAACGAATCCCCCGGTATACGATTTTGCTGATTTTCTGAATGACAATTTGGCGAAAATCACCGGCGTGGCGCTGTCATGGCTGGCATTCGCCATTCTACGCCCCGGATCGGATGCGCGGAAAAGCCGCCGTCATATTCGCGCCCTGCGTCGGGATTTTGTCGATCAGCTCAGCCGACATCCTGCACTCAGTGAGAATGAATTTGAGTCGTTGACCTATCATCACGTCAGCCAGTTGAGTAACAGTCAGGATGCGCTGGCGAGGCGTTGGTTATTACGTTGGGGGGTTGTCTTGCTGAACTGCTCGCATGTGGTGTGGCAACTGCGTACCTGGGAGGCGCGCTCAGATCCGCTGGCTCGCGTCAGGGACGTATGTATCGCGTTGCTTCGCGACGTGATGAGTGAGCGCGGCGTCCAACAACGACCGTTGAATGCCACGCTAAACGAGCTACAGCGTATCTGCGATACGCTCGCCCACCATCACCAACCTGCTGCGCAGGAGTTGTCGGCCCTCGTCTGGCGGCTGCATTGCTCGCTGTCACAGCTTGAACAGGCACCACCACCGGGTACGCTAAGCAACTGATTATTTGATAACGCCACAGGCGTAGCGCGCTCCGCCACCGCCAAGCGGTTTCGGTTGATCGGACATATTATCGCCGCCCACATGAATCATCAGCGCCTTACCTTTTACCTCATCCAGGGATTTAAGCCGGGGCGCAACGACCGGTGTTGTGGCGTTACCATCGTTATTCACCACCAGCAGCGGCAGGTCACCCATGTGGCCTGCACCTTCCGGGCCTTCGTGTTTACCCGTTTGGTGAGGGTCGTAATGCCCTCCCGCTGATTCCGCCGCTGACGCCTTCCCGTCTTTAATCGCCGGTTGGCAACTGCCGTTGGCATGCACATGGAAACCATGTTCACCCGGCGGCAACGCTTTCAAATCGGGGGTAAATTCCAGCCCCTTTCCGGTTTCAGTAATTGAGACAGTACCAATCGCCTGGCCGACGCCTTGCGACGTCACCAGATTCATCGTCACTTTTTCTTCACTGGCAGCCTGCGCACCTGCACAGGCCAGTAAGGTAATAATGGCTAAACTCAAACGCTTCATAAGACCTCCGTCTAAAAGGTGTCTGATTGATAAGTGTAAACCAGTGACACAAATTTGAACGGTGAAGCGCCAAAAACGCGATTAAGGCACGTCATAACCGAGCGCGGCTTTACGGATTCGGAACCATTGTTGGCGAGACATGTTCAGCGATTCGGACTCAATGGCGGCACGAACACGCTCGATTTTACCCGAACCAATAATCGGCAGCGGTTGCGAAGGCAGACGTAAGATCCAGGCGTACACCACCTGCTCAATAGACTGTGCGTTCAACTCTTCTGCGATCGCGGCCAGTTCATTGCGCAGCGGCTGGAAGGCATCGTCATTAAACAGACGACCGCCTCCGAGGCAGGACCAGGCCATCGGGCGGATACGCAGCTGTTGTAATTGATCTAATGTGCCATCCAGCAGGAGTGGCTGATGCACCGGTGAAATTTCAACCTGGTTGGTCGCCAGAGTAAACGGCAGACGCGATTGCAGCAGCGAGAACTGCGCAGGGGTGAAGTTAGAGACGCCAAAGTGACGCACTTTGCCGCTATGGTGCAATTTTTTAAATGCGTCGGCCACATCGTCTGCATCCATCAGTGGATCGGGACGATGGATCAGCAGCAAATCAATATGATCGGTCGCCAACAGCTTTAACGATTGTTCCGCGCTGGCAATAATATGGTCGCTGTCGGTAATGTAGTGCCCGAGCGCATTTTCCGTGCGTGCCGTCGTGGCGATCCCGCATTTGGTGACAATCTGCATTTTCTCACGTAAATGCGGAGCCAGCTTCATCGCCTCGCCAAACGCTGCTTCACACTGGTATCCGCCGTAGATATCGGCGTGATCGACGGTGGTAACGCCCAGGTCAAGATGCTCTTCAATAAAGCTGACTAACTGACGCGTGGACATATTCCAGTCCATCAGGCGCCAGTAACCCATCACAAAGCGAGAAAATTCCGGGCCTTGCGGCGCAATAGTACTACGCTGAACCATAGCAGCTTCCTTATAAATGAATGTGCACTGAGTATACGCAATTACGCTTTTAAAAGAGTGAAGGTTGTTGCGGTTCTTCCGGCGGGTTGGGTTTGTTTGCACGTAATTTACGCATCAGGCGCTGACGACAAAGACGCAGCACGTCCTGCTTTTCGGCATCGCTCATTTTTTGCCAGTTAAAACGCTCATCCCGGCTACGAAAACAGCCACGGCAAAAGCCGCGCTCGTCAGACTGACATATACCACGGCATGGGCTCTGGACGGGGAAAAATTCCAGCTGTTCGGCCACATCCCCTCCTGTAGTAAGATTGATATATCTATTGAAGACGTTAACTGAATTTCTCGCAAGCGCTATTGCATTAGACCGACTGGTCTATTATGCTTCTTTCATGAACAAAGTCACTGAACACGATACACGCGAACATCTTCTGGCGACTGGCGAGCTGCTGTGCATGCAGCGTGGCTTCACCGGCATGGGTCTGAGTGAGCTACTGAAAACCGCTGAAGTGCCTAAGGGTTCGTTTTATCACTATTTTCGCTCAAAAGAAGCGTTCGGCGTCGCGATGCTGGAACGCCACTATGCGGCTTATCATCAGCGATTGGCTACGCATTTTGATACGGGGGCGGGAAATTACCGCGACAGGATTCTGGCTTACTATCAGGAAACCCTGAATCAGTTTAGCCAGCACGGCATTATTAGCGGTTGTTTAACCGTTAAACTGTCTGCCGAAGTGTGCGATCTGTCAGAAGATATGCGTACCGCGATGGATAAAGGCGCGCGACACATTATTGCGTTGCTGGCGCAGGCGCTGGAGAAAGGTCAGGCCAATCATTGTCTGTCTTTTGTTGGTGAGCCATTACAGCAGGCGCAGGTTTTGTATGCGCTGTGGCTGGGCGCCAATCTTCAGGCCAAGATTTCTCGTAGCGCCACGCCGCTGGAAAATGCGCTGGCGCACGTTAAAACCATCATTACAACGCCTGCCGTTTAACAGGCGTTTTTATTTCTTTTATTACTAGACGACCGGTCTATTCAGGAGTACCACATGTCATCTGAAAAATTGTTTTCCCCACTGAAAGTGGGTGCCATTACGGCAGCAAACCGCGTTTTTATGGCGCCATTGACGCGTCTGCGCAGCATCGAGCCTGGCGACATCCCTACTCCGCTGATGGCCGAGTATTACCGTCAACGCGCCAGCGCGGGACTCATCATCAGTGAAGCGACGCAGATTTCCGCCCAGGCGAAAGGCTATGCCGGTGCGCCGGGACTACACAGCGAAGCGCAGATTGCCGCATGGAAGAAAATCACTGCAGCCGTACATGCTGAGCAAGGTCATATTGCTGTCCAGTTGTGGCACACCGGGCGCATCTCCCACGCCAGTCTGCAGCCAAACGGCCAGCCACCGGTAGCACCTTCCGCGATTAGCGCCGGTACCCGCACCTCACTGCGCGATGAAAACGGTCTGGCGACGCGTGCCGATACGACTATGCCGCGCGCACTCGAAACGGAAGAAATTCCGGGTATCGTTAATGATTTCCGTCAGGCAATTGCTAACGCGCGTGAAGCGGGTTTCGACATGGTAGAACTGCACTCCGCCCACGGCTACCTGCTGCACCAGTTCCTGTCGCCAACCTCTAACCAGCGTACCGATCAATACGGCGGTAGCGTCGAGAATCGTGCGCGTCTGGTGCTGGAAGTTGTCGATGCCGGTATTAAAGAATGGGGTGCCGATCGCATTGGCATTCGCGTCTCTCCGATTGGCTCTTTCCAGAACGTCGACAACGGTCCGAATGAAGAAGCCGACGCGCTGTATCTGATTGAACAACTGGGCAAGCGCGGTATCGCTTATCTGCATATGTCTGAACCGGACTGGGCTGGTGGTGAGCCGTATTCCGACGCGTTCCGCGAGAAAGTGCGTGCCCGTTTCCACGGTCCGATCATTGGCGCGGGCGCTTACACGCCTGAAAAAGCCGAAACGCTGATCGAGAAAGGTCTGATCGACGCCGTTGCTTTTGGTCGCGCTTATATCGCTAACCCGGATCTGGTGGCGCGTCTGCAACATAAAGCGGAACTGAACCCACAGCGTGCCGAAAGCTTCTACGGCGGCGGCGCGGAAGGTTACACCGATTACCCGACCCTCTAACGTCACAATCTCCGTTCTGCCATTGATAGCGGCGTAACAACGCCGCTATACTAAAACAACATTTTGAATGTATTAGCCATTTTCGAAGGGGAAAAAGATGCGTTTACTTCATACCATGCTGCGCGTGGGTGACCTGCAGCGTTCCATCGAGTTTTATACCAACGTGCTGGGCATGAAGCTGCTGCGTACCAGCGAAAACCCTGAATACAAGTACTCTCTGGCCTTTGTTGGCTACGGTCCTGAAACCAGTGAAGCCGTGATCGAACTGACCTATAACTGGGGCGTTGACAACTATGAGCTGGGCACAGCCTACGGTCATATCGCCCTGAGCGTAGACAACGCGGCTGAAGCCTGCGAACGTATTCGTCAGAACGGTGGTAACGTGACGCGTGAAGCTGGCCCGGTAAAAGGCGGCACAACCGTGATCGCGTTTGTTGAAGATCCGGACGGCTACAAAATTGAATTAATTGAAGAGAAAGACGCCGGGCGCGGCCTGGGCGACTAACCTCCCCCTCGGGCGCAGATCGTCTGTGCCCGTAGTTTTATCATCATCATTTTGCCATAATACGCGCTGCAATTTTCCCGTATTAAGAGACCCAGATGTCCGATAACGCTCAACTTTCCGGTCTGTGTGACCGTTTTCGTGGTTTTTACCCTGTCGTCATTGATGTCGAAACCGCAGGGTTTAATGCCAAAACCGATGCGCTGCTTGAGATCGCAGCCATCACATTGAAAATGGATGAACAAGGCTGGCTGATGCCGGACACGACGTTACATTTCCACGTAGAGCCGTTTGAAGGGGCAAATTTGCAGCCTGAAGCGCTCGCCTTTAACGGTATTGACCCTAACAATCCTTTACGTGGCGCGGTCAGCGAATACGACGCTCTGCATGCCATCTTTAAAATGGTACGTAAAGGCATTAAAGACAGCGGCTGCAATCGGGCAATCATGGTGGCGCATAACGCCACATTCGACCACAGTTTTATGATGGCCGCTGCAGAACGCGCCTCACTGAAACGTAACCCGTTTCACCCGTTCGTTACCTTTGATACTGCGGCATTAAGCGGTCTGTCGCTGGGGCAAACTGTGTTATCAAAAGCATGCCTGGCGGCAGGAATGGAATTTGATGGCACTCAGGCGCACTCGGCGCTGTATGACACCGAACGTACGGCCGTGCTGTTTTGTGAAATCGTTAACCGCTGGAAACGCCTCGGCGGCTGGCCTCTCCCCGTGCCGGAAGACGCATAACGGACCGATAAAAAAAGCGACCCTCACAGGTCGCTTTTTTATTTCAGCTGATATTACTCAGCGTCCGGCTCTTCGGTTTTGTATTTCGCCGCTGTTTCTTTAATCAGCTGCTGCAACTCACCGCGCTGGTACATTTCAATGAGAATGTCACACCCGCCAACCAGCTCGCCATCAACCCACAGCTGTGGGAAGGTCGGCCAGTTTGCGTATTTCGGCAGCTCGGCGCGAATATCCGGGTTCTGCAGAATATCAACATAAGCAAAGCGTTCACCACAGGCGGACAGCGCCTGTACGGCCTGAGCGGAGAAACCGCAGCTTGGCAGTTTAGGGGAACCCTTCATGTACAGGAGAATTGGGTTTTCAGCGATCTGGCGCTGGATTTTTTCGATAGTGGTGCTCATTATCTTGCTTCCTTAAACTTCTTTTACGGCAGTAGTCTGACATTGTAGCGGGTCAGGCAGGCAACGGAAAATAACATTTTCATTACGCGTTATTATTTTATCGCCTGCCGTTAAAAGTTGCATTCTTAATCTTACTTACCCGCTCGAAGTGTATGGTTTTGATTATTTATTCACCGGCTACACTTTGATTTGCTGTTTTTTTTTGCGGTCGGTAACGAAACGCCGCGTTAAACAAAAAAAGCTATTAACTTTCCCCGTTTCGATAGATTAGAATCATCAAGTTTTGAAAATCACACGCAGGTATGATAGACCTGCCTTAACAGAGGACTGCTCAGTGGCGCGGATAAACCGAATCTCGATCACGCTCTGTGCTTTACTTTTTACTACACTGCCTTTTACGCCTATGGCGCATGCTTCCAAGCAGGCCAGGACGACACCTACCAGTTCCCACACCGTCAAAACGGTAGATAAAAAGAAAAGCGCAACAACCAGCCAAAAAACAGCCAGGACCAACAAGAAATCGGCGACAAAAACCACCAGCAAAACCAGTAGCAAAACAGCCTCCTCTTCTAAAAAACGCACAGCCACTCCGGCAAAATCGACTAAAACGGTAAACCGTCGCAGCAAAAATGCCGCAGCACAAACCGCTGCCGTTACCTGGACTGAAAAATGTACGCCGCGCAAAGGTCATAAACCGCGCTGTGTGAAAGTGAAAACCGCCGCACCGACAACGCTTGCTGAGGCGCATAAAGTTAAAGTGCAGAAAGCGACGAAAACCGCTATGTCCACCCTGATGAACCAAATCGGCAAACCTTACCGTTGGGGCGGCTCTTCGCCAAGAACCGGCTTTGATTGCAGCGGTCTGGTCTATTACGCCTATAAAGATCTGGTTAAATTCCGCATTCCGCGTACGGCGAATGAAATGTACCACCTGCGTGACGCCGCACCGATTGAACGTGGCGAGCTGAAAAACGGTGACCTGGTCTTTTTCCGTACCCAAGGTCGCGGTACAGCCGATCACGTCGGTGTTTACGTGGGTAACGGTAAATTTATTCAGTCACCGCGCAGCGGTCAGGAAATTCAAATCACTTCTCTGAGCGAAGATTACTGGCAGCGCCACTATGTCGGCGCGCGTCGGGTAATGACACCAAAAACAATTCGCTAAAAACTTACCCTACAGAACATGCTGTAGGGTAAGTTCTTCTTTTGCATAACCTTTCAATTTGCTACCCTATCCTTACTCACAATGAGGCTATTGTGTGTACTCAATATAAATAATAAGGAGAGAAGCAATGTCGTTTGAATTACCTGCATTACCGTATGCCAAAGATGCTCTGGCACCGCACATTTCTGCCGAAACGCTGGAATACCACTATGGCAAACACCATCAAACCTACGTGACCAACCTGAACAACCTGATCAAAGGCACGGCGTTTGAAGGTAAATCACTGGAAGAGATCGTTCGTAGCTCTGAAGGCGGTGTATTCAATAATGCTGCACAGGTATGGAACCACACGTTCTACTGGAACTGCCTGGCGCCGAACGCAGGTGGCGAGCCGACCGGTAAACTGGCCGATGCAATTGCCGCCTCCTTTGGCAGCTTTGCGGATTTCAAAGCGCAATTCACCGATGCCGCTATCAAAAACTTCGGTTCTGGCTGGACCTGGCTGGTTAAAGGAACGGATGGCAAACTGGCTATCGTTTCTACTTCCAACGCAGGTACTCCGCTGACGACCGACGCGACGCCGCTGATGACCGTTGACGTATGGGAACACGCCTACTACATCGATTATCGCAATGCCCGTCCTGGCTACCTGGAGCACTTCTGGGCGCTGGTGAACTGGGAATTTGTTGCGAAGAACTTCGCAGCATAAAATGATAACGCAGAAGGGACCCCCTTCTGCGTTTTAGCCTTAGCTGGAGGCAGTGCAGACTTCTTCAGATTGCCTTCTTGCCGAGATAAAGACCAGCAGTAACGCAAGCCCCGCCACAATCGCTCCCATCACGGGTACAAAACTGTAGCCCAGACCACCGGAAATCACCGCCCCACCGGCTGCCGCACCTAACGCATTTCCCAGGTTAAACGCGCCAATGTTGACTGACGATGATAACCCTGGCGCTTCGCTGGCAACGCGTATCACCCGCATCTGCAACGGCGGAACCACCGCAAACGTCGCCGCGCCCCAGACGACCATACTGACCGCCGCCCCCAGCTCATTACGCGCGAGGAAGGGAATGGCCAGCATAATAACCATCAACAACAGCAAAAAGCCTTTAAGCGTACCGTTGACAGAACGATCCGCCAGTTTGCCGCCAAGATAGTTTCCGATCGAGAATCCGACGCCAATTAATACCAGCATTCCGGTCACAAACGCCGGTGTGGCATGGGTAATGCTGTGCAGCACCGGCGAGATGTAAGTATAAAGCGTGAACATCGCGCCTGCGCCCAGCACAGTGGTCAGCAGAGCCGACAGCACCTGTGGGCGCATAAGTACCGCCAGTTCGCTGCGGACATCAGGGCGCGCTCCTGCCCCACCTTTCGGTAATGAGAAGAACAGGCTGACCATAGCGATGACGCCCAGACCCGCCGTCGCCATAAACGACATCCGCCAGCCGATTGTCTCACCAAGCCACGTCGCCGCGGGAACACCGCCAATATTGGCAATCGTTAACCCCATAAACATGGTTGCCACGGCGCTGGCTTGCTTATGTTTAGGTACCACGCTTGCGGCGACCACAGAGCCGAGACCAAAAAAGGCGCCGTGATTAAGACTGGTCAAAATACGTGACAGCATCAGCGTGGTGTAATCCGGCGAGATAGCGGAAAGCACGTTGCCCAGCGTGAAAATAGCCATCAGGAATATCAGCGCATTACGTCGCGCGCGATGGGACAGCAGCAGTGTCATCAGCGGAGCCCCCACCATCACGCCAACCGCATACGCGCTAATCAGCATCCCGGCCGCGGGAATCGAGACATCCACCCCTTTGGCTATCACGGGCAATAATCCCATTGGCGAAAATTCGGTGGTGCCAATGCCAAACGCGCCAATCGCCAGCGCCAGTAAGGGATAATTGATTTTCATATATCGACTCCGTAACGTCGAGCCGTGGCGCGACATAAAATAAGAGTCAAAAGCATGACATTGATCGCAAAATTAATAAAGTTAACAAAATTGCAAAAGACTTTTGCTTATTCGCAAACAATAGAGGGGGAATAGATGCGGAAAGGATGAGGGAGAGCTAACTCCCTCGGGGAAATCAATGCAGTGCTGCGGTCAGGCCACCCGCGACGATCAAACCCAGAACAATAATGGTAGTCACTAACGAAAATTTCAGATCGGTGCTCATCAAGTTTTCTCCTTTTTATTCCCACACAAAAAGTGATATTGCGCATTTTTACACACTTGAAAGCAAAAATCTCTCACGATTTATATTGATAACTGCTTTTAACTCTTCCCCTTTTCGTTAAGATCAGACAAAATTCCACGCTTACTTGATTAGCGTACCGGCCATTGACCCCTTCCTGACGTTCCGTGTCGTTTTCCCGGCGTGCCGCAACCCCTACGTTGCGTTAAGGGTGTGTGAAGGCAAACGTTTACCTGGAGTATTCTCAGGAGCTTAGGATATGGTCTGGAGTGAGATGTAATGGCAACAATTAAAGATGTAGCGAAGCGAGCAAACGTTTCCACTACAACCGTATCACACGTAATTAACAAAACGCGCTTTGTCGCGGAAGAAACGCGTAATGCGGTTTGGGCTGCGATCAAAGAGCTGCACTATTCTCCAAGCGCAGTTGCGCGCAGCCTGAAGGTGAATCACACCAAGTCTATCGGCTTGCTGGCGACCAGCAGCGAAGCGGCCTATTTCGCCGAAATTATCGAAGCCGTTGAGAAAAACTGTTTCCAGAAAGGCTATACCCTGATTCTGGGCAACGCATGGAACAGTCTTGAAAAGCAGCAGGCCTATCTGTCGATGATGGCGCAAAAGCGCGTTGATGGTCTGTTAGTGATGTGTTCTGAGTATCCGGAATCGCTGCTTTCGATGCTCGAAGAGTATCGCCATATTCCGATGGTTGTCATGGACTGGGGCGAAGCTAAAGCTGATTTTACCGATACGGTCATTGATAACGCTTTCGAGGGCGGTTACATGGCGGGTCGGTATCTGATAGAACGCGGCCATCGCGAGATTGGCGCAATCCCGGGCCCGATGGAGCGGAATACCGGGGCCGGTCGTCTGGCTGGCTTTATGAAAGCGATGGAAGAAGCGCTGATTAAGGTTCCCGAAAACTGGATTGTACAGGGCGATTTTGAACCTGAATCCGGTTATCGCGCCATGCAGCAAATTCTTTCACAGTCGCATCGTCCTACCGCCGTCTTCTGCGGTGGCGATATCATGGCGATGGGCGCGCTGTGCGCCGCTGATGAGATGGGACTGCGCGTACCGCAGGATGTCTCGCTCATCGGTTATGATAACGTGCGCAACGCCCGCTTCTTCACGCCAGCGCTGACCACCATTCACCAGCCTAAGGATTCACTGGGTGAAACGGCCTTTAATATGCTGTTAGACCGCATCGTGAATAAACGCGAAGAGTCGCAGTCTATCGAGGTTCATCCGCGTCTGGTAGAGCGCCGCTCCGTTGCTGACGGTCCATTCCGCGATTATCGTCGTTAAGCCTGTTGTGCGGGGGCCTCATCTGGCTCCCGCAACCATTCTTTATTCAGCGTTTCGCTATCACCTAAATAGTCCAGCAACCAGCTCAGTGCTGGCGAGGTATCGTTCTGTTGCCATGTCAGACAACACGCGGCATCAGGAAAGGGATTCTCCAACTGCAGCGACACCCATTTACCGCTATCAATCCACGGCTTGGCAAAATGTGTTGGTACCATGCCTACACACAATCCCGCAGATAAACAGGTTGCGGAAGATTCCCAGTCAGGCACCACAACGCGCTTTTGGTTGTCCAGTAACCAGGTTATACGCTTCGGCAATGTACGCGAGGTATCTTCGCGCACCAGTGACGGCCAGTTGCGCAACGTATCATCGCTTAGCGGCCCCGACATTGACGCCAGCGGATGATGGCTGGCCACCACGCAGCTCCAGCTCAGCATGCCCATGTCGCGGAAGGTATAGCGACCCCCTACCGGAATGGCCTGTGTGGCGCCAATAGCCAGCTCTACACGCCCATCGGAAAGCGCATCCCAGACACCATTAAAGACTTCCTGAAAAACCAGCAGTTCCACATCATCAAAGTGGCGATAGAAATCCACAATCATCTGCCGGGTACGTTCGGGACGGACAATGTTATCTACCGCGATTGCCAGTTGTCCTCGCCAGCCGTTGGCGATTTGTTGACATTGCTGACGAGTGATCTGCATTTTTTTGATAACAGAGCGCCCTTCTTTTAAAAACCACGCGCCGGCAGGCGTTAATTCCACATCGCGATGGCGTCGCTCAAAAAGCGGTACAGCCAGCCACTCCTCCAGTTGGCGCACGGTGTAGCTTACCGCCGAAGGTACGCGGTGTAACTCCTGCGCGGCTGAACTGAAACTGCCGTTGCGTGCAACCGCATCAACCACTTCAAGTGAATATTCCGACCACATATTCTGCCTACAAAAAATTTGAAATCAGTAAGCAAATATTAGCGTTTCACAGCGTGAATTACACTCACTACACTCAGCGGCATTGTTCTATTGCTAAAAAAAGAGAAATGATGATGCAACCTGGGAAAGGTTTTTTAGTCTGGTTGGCGGGCCTTAGCGTGCTCGGCTTTCTGGCGACAGATATGTATCTGCCCGCCTTTGCCGCGATTCAGTCCGATCTGCAAACACCTGCATCTGCCGTCAGCGCCAGCCTAAGTTTATTTTTAGCGGGTTTCGCCGTCGCACAACTACTGTGGGGACCGCTCTCGGACCGCTATGGCCGTAAACCGATTTTACTGTTGGGTTTATCTATTTTTGCGCTGGGTAGTCTGGGTATGCTGTGGGTTGAAAACGCCACTGGCTTGCTGGCGCTGCGCTTTATTCAGGCCGTTGGCGTCTGTGCCGCGTCGGTTATCTGGCAGGCGCTGGTTATAGACTATTACCCTTCACAAAAAGTAAACCGCATCTTTGCCACCATTATGCCGCTGGTCGGGTTATCACCGGCTCTCGCGCCGTTATTGGGCAGTTGGATTCTGGTCCATTTCTCCTGGCAGGCCATTTTCGCCACCCTGTTTGCTATTACCCTGATTCTGATGCTTCCGGCCCTGCGTTTAAAACCGACGGTTAAAGCACACGACGACAGCCAGGATAAACTAACTTTCGCCACACTGTTGCGCTCGAAAGCTTATCGTGGAAACGTACTGATTTATGCCGCCTGCTCCGCAAGCTTTTTCGCATGGCTGACGGGTTCACCGTTTATCCTTAGCGAAATGGGCTACAGCCCGGCAGTGATTGGCCTGAGCTATGTTCCGCAAACTATCGCCTTCTTAATTGGTGGTTACGGTTGCCGTGCGGCGCTGCAAAAATGGCAAGGTCGTCAGATGCTGCCATGGTTACTGATTCTTTATGCCATCAGCGTTGTTGCCACCTGGGCTACCGGCTTTATTCATCATGTTGCGCTGGCTGAAATTCTGATCCCATTCTGCGTAATGGCGATTGCCAACGGCGCAATCTATCCTATCGTTGTCGCTCAGGCGTTACGTCCTTTCCCACAGGCCACAGGACGCGCAGCCGCATTGCAAAATACCCTGCAACTGGGTTTATGCTTCCTGGCAAGTCTTGTGGTGTCGTGGCTGATCGCCACCCCGCTGCTCACCACCACCAGCGTGATGCTGACAACAGTGCTGCTGGCAGCCATCGGTTACAAAATGCAATCGCAGACCGATAACACCCGTCAAACAGATGACCGGGCGCAAATTGCCCACGGTGAGTCTCACTAATAATTGTCGCGGGCACATAGTTAGCCCGCTAACAATTTTCTATTGAATCGTCAAAAAATCAGGCTTATACTGATTTCCAGTTGTTACAAAAACGATAATTTTTAGGTATTAACGGGGACAAGAACGTTCCCGTTTTTCCACGGATGGCCTTTTCGGTAAGGGTTCCTCCCTTCCTCTGTTCTACGTCGGATTAAAGATTCGCGGATTAATTCCGTGAGATTTCTCACAAAGCCCAAAAAAGCGTCTACGCTGTTTTAAGGTTCTGATCACCGACCAGTGATGGAGAAGCTATGAGTTCATCGTGTATAGAAGACGTCAGCGTACCGGATGATGACTGGTATCGCATCACCAATGAATTATTGAGCCGTGCAGGCATTACCATTAATGGTTCGGCTGCGGCGGATATTCGTGTCAAGAACCCCGATTTTTTCAAACGCGTACTGCAGGAAGGATCGTTAGGTTTGGGTGAGAGCTATATGGATGGCTGGTGGGAGTGCGATCGGCTGGACATATTTTTCACCAAGGTATTGCGCGCCGGGCTTGAAAATCAACTCCCCCGCCACTTCAAAGATACCTTACGTATCGCCACGGCACGACTGTTTAATTTACAGACCAAAAAGCGCGCCTGGGTTGTCGGCAAAGAACATTACGATCTGGGCAACGACCTCTTTAGCCGCATGCTTGATCCTTACATGCAGTATTCCTGCGCCTACTGGAAAGATGCCGATACCCTGGAATCTGCCCAACAGGCGAAGTTAAAAATGATTGCCGAAAAATTGCAGTTAAAGCCGGGAATGCGGGTGCTCGATATTGGTTGCGGCTGGGGTGGCTTGTCCCATTTTATGGCATCGCAATACGGTGTGAGCGTGGTAGGTGTGACCATCTCAGCAGAGCAGCAGAAAATGGCGCAAGCGCGTTGCGCGGGACTGGACGTCACCATTTTGCTGCAAGATTACCGCGACCTGAACGACAAATTTGATCGCATTGTCTCCGTCGGCATGTTTGAGCATGTCGGCCCGAAAAATTACAACACCTATTTCGACGTTGTCGATCGCAATTTAAAGCCGGACGGTCTGTTTTTACTGCACAGCATCGGTTCGAATAAAACCGACAATAATGTTGATCCGTGGATCAATAAATACATCTTCCCGAACGGCTGTTTACCGTCAGTTCGCCAGATTGCCAACGCCAGCGAGCCGCATTTTGTGATGGAAGACTGGCATAATTTTGGCGCGGATTACGATACCACGCTGATGGCATGGCACGAACGCTTCATGCGTTCCTGGCCTGAAATCGCCGATAACTATACCGAGCGTTTTAAACGGATGTTCAGCTATTACCTGAACGCCTGCGCCGGTGCGTTTCGTGCTCGCGATATCCAGCTTTGGCAGGTGGTTTTCTCCCGCGGTGTCGAACACGGTCTGCGCGTCCCCCGCTAATGGCTGCCGCCCCCGTACTCACGGGGGCATTTTGTTTCAGGCCGGACTCAGGCCTCGCCCGCTATGTTACTGATGGCGCTTTCACGCGCAGCCAGCACACGTTCAACGGTATCAACAACCGCTTGCGTTTGCGGATCGATTTCGATATTAACCCGCGCGCCCAGCTTTTTCTTACCCAGCGTCGTACGCTCCAGCGTTTCCGGGATCAAATGCACGCAAAAGCGCGTTGGCGTGACTTCGCCGACCGTCAGGCTGATGCCGTCAATGCCGATAAACCCCTTATACAGGATATATTTCATCAGCGATGGGTCCTGAACTTTAAACCATACCTGCCGGTTATTTTCCGAAGTCAGAATTTTCGACACCTCGGCGGTGGTCATAATATGGCCCGACATTAAATGCCCGCCAATCTCATCGCTGAATTTTGCCGCACGCTCAACGTTAACCATATCCCCGACCTTCAGGTCGCCCAGGTTGGTGATACGCAGCGTCTCTTTCATCAGATCGAAGCTTATGTGATTACCGTTGATTTCGGTTACCGTCAGACAACAGCCATTGTGGGCAACCGATGCGCCGGTCTCCAGCGCATCCAGCATATATTCAGGCAACTCCACGACATGCGTACGAAAATTTGGTTTTTCATCAATGGACACCAATTTTGCGGTGCCCTGCACAATACCCGTAAACATACTTCTCACTCCTGAACTCAATTAAGACATCTCTGCCCAGCACAATAGCAGGTGGAAATTCAGGTTGCCAGCAGTGCGCCACCGCTGCCTGTTTTTTCACTGGAGAATTACGTATTCCTCGCTACAATAGACTGAAATTTCCCCAGCTTTTTCTCCTTGCTGCCATATAAGGCGGCTTTTTTAGTCTCTCAAATAACAACAATATAGTGGTGTACACGTGCAAAAGTATGTAAGTGAAGCGCGTCAGTTATTAGCTCTGGCAATACCGGTGATTCTTGCGCAAATCGCTCAAACCGCAATGGGGTTCGTCGATACCGTCATGGCGGGCGGATACAGCGCGACGGATATGGCGGCCGTCGCCATTGGTACGTCGATCTGGCTGCCGGCTATTCTGTTTGGCCACGGACTCCTGCTGGCGTTGACGCCGGTAATCGCCCAACTCAATGGCTCCGGCCGCCGCGATCGTATCGCCCATCAGATACGCCAGGGATTCTGGCTGGCGGGTAGCGTCTCCGTTTTGATTATGGTCGTGCTGTGGAATGCGGGTTATATCATCCGCTCCATGCATAACATCGACCCGGCGCTGGCCGATAAAGCCGTCGGTTATCTGCGCGCATTGCTGTGGGGCGCGCCGGGATATTTGTTTTTCCAGGTAGCCCGTAACCAATGCGAAGGCCTGGCCAAGACTAAACCGGCGATGGTGATGGGGTTTATCGGCCTGCTGGTGAACATCCCGGTTAACTATGTTTTCATCTATGGTCATTTAGGTATGCCGGAACTTGGCGGCGTAGGCTGTGGCGTGGCCACGGCGGCGGTTTACTGGGTGATGTTTGCCGCCATGCTGTCTTACGTCAAACACGCGCGTTCAATGCGTGACATCCGTAATGAGCGAGGATTCCAGAAGCCAGACACTGCAGTGATGAAGCGTCTGGTACAGCTGGGTTTACCCATCGCGCTGGCGTTATTTTTTGAAGTGACGTTGTTTGCTGTGGTTGCGCTACTGGTTTCCCCGCTGGGGATCGTCGATGTGGCCGGGCACCAAATCGCGCTGAACTTTAGTTCGTTAATGTTCGTTTTGCCGATGTCGCTGGCTGCCGCCGTCACTATTCGTGTCGGTTATCGTTTGGGTCAAGGTTCCACGCTTGAGGCGCAAACGGCAGCCAGAACGGGTTTGGGCGTTGGTGTCTGCATGGCGGTAGTGACGGCGATTTTCACCGTGACCTTCCGTGAGCACATTGCCCTGCTCTACAACGATAATCCGGAAGTTGTCGCTCTGGCGGCGCAACTCATGTTGCTGGCCGCGGTGTATCAAATATCGGACTCTATCCAGGTTATTGGCAGCGGTGTCCTGCGCGGTTATAAAGACACGCGCTCTATCTTCTTTATCACCTTTACAGCCTACTGGGTGCTGGGTCTGCCAAGCGGCTATATTCTGGCGCTTACCGATCTGGTGGTCGACAGGATGGGACCTGCAGGTTTCTGGATGGGCTTTATTATCGGTCTGACCTCTGCGGCCGTATTAATGATGCTGCGGATGCGTTATCTGCAACGCCAGCCGTCTGCCGTCATTTTGCAACGCGCTGCACGATAAGCTCACAATAGCCGCCGTCAGGCGGCTTTTTTACGCCTTCAAAAGGGACTGGCGTTTTCGGCATTCACCCACTGTTCGCTGACAGGATGCCTGAAACGCAATGCGCTGGCATGCAGCATCAGTCGCGGGGTGAGTTCAGTACCTGGCAGCAAACGCCCACCATACAAATCGCACCCCAAAATAGGATGTCCCAACTGCTGACAGTGGATCCGGAGTTGATGGGTACGCCCGGTTTCAGGCGTCAGTTGTACCCGCGTTAAGGGGAGTAATCCCCCGTCCTTCTGGCGATGGAGAAAACGCTCAACAACCTGATAACGCGAACGCGCGGGCTTGCCGTTAACGGCGCAAATCGTCATCAGCGGAAACCGCGCCGGATCTTTGCTAATCGCTGCGTCGATAACCCCTGCATTGTTTTCCAAATGCCCGCATAACAGCGCGCTGTATACCTTCGTCACCATGCGCTGACTAAACTGCTGGCACAGCGCGGCGTTAATACCCTTGTTACGTGCCACCACCATCAGCCCGGAGGTGCCGAAATCAAGCCGATGGACCAACGTGCAACCGGGATAAATCTGTACCAGCCGGTGATGTACCGAATCGAGATTCTGCGGATTTTTCCCCGACAAGCTAAGCAGCCCTGTGGGTTTATTGATAAGCACCAGATGCTCGTCCTGATAGAGAATCTCTATCTCGTCATGACAAGGCGGGGCAATAAAGGTATCAAGGATTGTAGACATCAGACAGCCAGGATGGAATGTGGGCACGGATGATAACGAATTTTCACTGCACTGGCGAATCGACCCGCGTAACTAATGGCAATCATTACATGGTAGAGTGGAGGTTATCCCGAGTGCAAAGAGAGGGTTACACAGTGCAACAAATCGATTTTTATATGGTAGACGCCTTTAGCACCACGACGTTTGCTGGTAATGCCGCCGCTGTATGTCCCCTCACGGACTGGCTGCCCGATGAAACATTATTAAAAATGGCGCAGCAGCATAACCAGTCGGAAACCGCTTTCTTTGTCGCCAATGATAATGGCTTTGAGCTACGTTGGTTTACCACGCAGGGAGAAATTAATCTCTGTGGGCATGCCACGCTTGCCGCGGCGCATGTGATTTTCGAACATCTGGATTACCCGGACACGACGATCCATTTTGCCACCCGATTTGTAGGTCCGCTGATGGTCACACGCAGCGGTGAATGGCTGACGCTTGATTTTCCTGCCTGGCAAAGCGAGCCTGTCATACCGCCCGCCTTACTGCTGGAAGCGTTAGGCATCACAGAATATAAAGAAGTTCGCGTGGGTCGCGATTACATGGTGGTGTTGGAGGATCAGCACCACGTCGAGGCTGTACGTCCGAATATCCACGCCATGGTTCCACTAGGCAAAATGGTTTGTATTACCGCGCCTGGCGACGGGGAATATGATTTTGTCAGCCGTTTCTTCTGTCCGGGCGAGGCCATCGCAGAAGATCCCGTCACGGGTTCGGCGCATAGCATGCTCATTCCTTACTGGGCCGCAAAACTGAATAAAACAGAAATGTTGGCGCGTCAGGTATCTGAACGCGGGGGAGATTTACGCTGTCAATTGGCGGACTCTCGCGTTTATATTGGCGGGCAGGCAACCACTTACCTGACGGGTAAAGTGCTGCTACGCTAACCCTCTTATCCGTTACACAACCCAATCCAGGGAGGATATATGTCGAACAAACTGGTGCAGATTCACTTTAATTTTCATGGTCCGTTTGGCGCCGAGATGTCGCAGCAACTTGTCGAACTGGCCGAATCCATCAATCAGGAGCCGGGCTTTATCTGGAAAATCTGGACCGAGAACGAAGCCAATCATGAAGCTGGTGGCATCTATCTGTTTCAGGATCAAGACTCCGCACAGGCTTATATCAAAAAACATACTGCCCGCCTGAAGCATCTGGGTGTGGAAGAAGTGTTTTTCAAAATCTTCGATATCAATGAGCCATTGAGTAAGATTAACCACGGTCATATTGGCTAACGTTATTGGCTTAAACGCCCCGTTCTGGGGCGATACCTCCTCCCCCAGTTTTCCCCTCACTCATATCCCAACATCCGCTATATAGCGTGTGTCACGTTTGTTTTAGTTCACAAAATCAGCGCCCATGAAAACTATCACTAGCCGACCGGAGCATGAAGGCGTATAAATAATACAAACAGTATTATTTTATACAAATTGAATTACCAAAAACACAGGAGATCGCTTATGTCGCCAGACATTACGCTCAATGCTTCACCAGGAAGTTTCCCCCCGGCGGGTCATTACTCGCACAGTACAACGGCAGGTGGTTTTGTGTTCATTTCCGGGCAACTGCCAGTCACCCTGGATGGCGAAAAAAAAGCCGATGCGTCTTTTGAAGAACAAACCAGACTGGCCTTACAAAATGTCGATGCCTGTCTGGCTGGCGCTGGAGTCTCGCGGCAACATCTGGTTTCAGTGCGTGTCTATGTGACGGATATCAACCAGTGGCCGACATTTAACAGGATCTATGGTGAGTGGATCGGTGATTTTCGCCCTGCCCGTGCTGTCGCTGGCGTTGCCGAACTTCATTACGGTTTTGCCGTAGAAATCGAAGCGATAGCTTTGGCCGCACAGGTCTAATTTTTAACTGCATACAGGTGAATAAAAATGACTGATATGACACTGCCTGATTATAACGATATTGTCGCTGCGGCAGAGCGCATCGCAAATTATGCCAACAAAACACCGGTAATGACGTCCCGCACGGTTGATGAAGAATTTGGCGCTGAAGTCTTCTTTAAATGCGAAAACTTCCAGAGAATGGGCGCGTTCAAATTTCGCGGCGCTATGAATGCGCTACGCCAGTTCACGCCACAACAACGGGCTGCGGGCGTCGTGACCTTTTCTTCGGGGAATCATGCGCAAGCCATAGCCTTGTCGGCAAAATTATTGGGGATTCCGGCGACAATTATCATGCCGCATGATGCCCCGGCTGCCAAAGTTGCCGCGACCAAAGGGTATGGCGGAAATGTAGTGATTTACGATCGCTATACTGAAGACAGAGAAAAAATTGGTCAGGACCTGGCTGAGAAACAAGGGCTGACGCTGATCCCTCCTTACGATCATCCGCACGTTATTGCGGGCCAGGGCACCGCAACGAAAGAGTTGATTGAGGAAGTGGGACCGTTAGACGTCCTTTTCGTATGTCTGGGTGGCGGCGGCCTGCTATCCGGTTCCGCACTGGCAGCGAGGCATCTTTCCCCTGACTGTGTGGTCTATGGCGTAGAACCTGAGGCAGGCAATGACGGTCAGCAGTCGTTTCGCAGCGGCAACATTGTTCATATTGATACACCGAAAACCATAGCCGATGGCGCTCAGACTCAACACCTTGGGCAATATACGTTTGCGATTATTCAGCAAAACGTGAACGATATTCTGACTGTCTCAGATACTGAATTAGTCACCGCGATGAAATTTATCGCGGAACGAATGAAAATCGTCGTAGAGCCAACGGGCTGTCTGGGTTTTGCCGCTGCCAGAGCACGGAAATCTGAACTTCAGGGTAAGAAAATCGGCATTATTATCAGCGGTGGAAACGTGGACATCAGCCGCTATGGTGAATTGCTGGCTGGATGATAAGCAAGGTATCTGCCATGCAGATACCTTATTCCTGTCTGTACATTCCCGTCTGGAAAAGCGAGCCCTGCTCACTGTAAACTGCTCGTCATCGTGGCAAAAGGCACCACTGCAGGAGACTGGCATGCCAAAAACCGACAATAACTCGCTTCTCAGCCAACTTGATACTATCGCCAGAGGGTTAAGCGAGACCTTTTCTCCCTTTTGTGAAGTGGTTGTTCACGACCTCAAAAAACCTGAACATGCCATTTTGTCCATCCATAATAATCTTTCCGGACGTAAACCAGGCCAACCAGCAACAGAACTGGGTCTGGCGCGCATAGCATCACCAGACTTTCCCAGCATCATCGCCAACTACAGCAATCAGTTTGCTGATGGTCGTCCGGTAAAAAGCACTTCCATTGGTATCAAGGATGAGGACGGTAAATACGTCGCAGCGCTGTGCCTTAATGTTGATATGACGTTGTTTCGGGGTATACAGAGCGCGCTTGCACAATTTACTGAAACCGAAGACTCCCCCATAAAAGAACATATCGATCCCGGTAGTAATGAAGTTATTCGCCAGCGTATTGATGACTTTGCCGCTAAACGCGCGACCACGGCGCGCGCGCTCAAACCTGAAGACCGTAAGTTATTGATTCAACAACTCCGTAAAGAAGGTTTGCTGAACGTACGAAAATCAATGGATACCGTCGCGCAGCATTTAGGCGTGTCGCGAGCCACCGCTTACCTGTATGCGCGCCAGTCGGCACACATGCGCGATTAAGCTGATTCAGACAGGCATAACTGCCTCAACTTGCCTGTCAATCATTGCTGGCACGCAGCAAGCCCACTTACGGGGCTGCTTTACAGCCAGAAATTATCATCCAACGAAAAAACGTCACCTTATGACTGCAAAAAATAAACCTTGGCATTCGTAGGTATTTATTTGCGCTGACTGAATTGATAGCTTATTTTTATACAGACGGGGTAAATTTTAGCGGTACTTTAAATGACAGCATCGGCCTTACTTAATCAATGCATAAAATGACCCCACACTAACCCACTGATTTCATTAAGTTAAAAAACAAAAAGGCGTACTGTAAAATAATGTCCATACAGTATATATAAATAGCATAATATCTAAATTATAATCTTTTTACATCCGGAAGTCAGGTGAGGTCAGAATGCGGGTATTTGTCATGTTGTTAAGCTTGGTTGTCTCCACACAGCTCTGGGCGGGTGAACTTTCCAAACCTACGGGCAAAGTCCTTTTAACCGTGTCCGGTAATATAGAAAATACAAATGAAGACGGGAAAGCCACTTTTGATACCGCCAGCCTCGAGAAACTGGGCATGGTAAGTTTTCAGACCACTTCTCCCTGGTATAATGGACGCACGACTTTTACGGGTATTCCACTACAAAAGCTCATGGATTTTGTTGGGGCGAAAGGTACGGTTGTAAAAGTTACTGCGCTCAATGACTACACCACCGTTATCCCTCTCAATGATTTCAAGAAGTACAATGTCATTCTTGCTTTAAAAATCAACGGAAAATATATGCAAATCCGTGATAAAGGGCCGTTATTCATTGTGTATCCCTATGACAGCATATCTGAACTGAATAATCAGATTTATTACTCAAGGTCAGCATGGCAGGTCAGTAGAATGGATATTGAGTAAGCGTTCAGAGGAACATCATGAACAGAATACTGGCTGGCATCATATTTTTTCTTTTTATATCTACTGGGTATATTTCCTTCCTGGTGCATGAAAGGCAGCAAGAGTTACAGAAATTAACGCATTACACCGATTCATGGTCCGCTGCGCAAATGGTATCGCAATATTACCGATTCGAATCATTGCTTGGTCTTTACACTATCGATGAAACGATGGGCCTCGATGAGGTACGCCTGCGCCTCGACATTATGCTTAGCCAGAGTGATTTGATAAAAGAAGGTGATTTAGGGCACTATATAGCGAGCAATCAGGCGCACAGTGAACTGGCGTTAAAACTTGAAAATACGCTTAACTATCTGGACGTTAACCTCGAGAAAATGAACCGTTCAGAACTCCAGGCATACCTGAAAAAAATGCATACGCTGGATTCGCAACTTGGCCGCCTTTCATCCGGCGCGTTAAATAAGGATGTTAACTCGATCAATAACGCCAACCTTAAAATTCAAACGCTGTACTATATTTACTCGGCAACATCTGTTCTGCTGATCATACTGAGTGCGATACTGGGTGTACTGATATTCTTTCAGAACAGAAATATTCTGCGAGCGCATCTTCAGGTAAAGAGTCTCGCTGAAGAACTTCAGAATTCTAAAGAAAAGTTGCAAATCCAGAATGCAAAACTGGAATATGACGTCTACCATGACTCGCTTACTGATATGAATAACCGCCAATTCTTCTGGGGGAATTTAAATCAAACAATCGAGATGGCAGAAAAAAACAACGATTCCGTGACTGTGATGCTGTTTGATTTAGACCGATTCAAAGAGGTAAATGATACCTATGGTCATGATGCCGGTGATATTTTATTACGCCAGATATCGGACCGTCTGATTTCAATGAGCCACACTTCAGATACGCTGTATCGCTTAGGTGGAGATGAGTTTGCGTTTCTCTCAAGTGGTCTGACAGAGAGCCAGGCCGTTTCGCGCGCCCAAAAGATATGCGATTTTATCAGCCAACCCTATACGATTTATAACACAATTATAAACATAACTACCTGTGTTGGGATTGTTATATCAGAAACAGAACGCCGCTCCGATTATCTTTATAAATTTGCAGATCTGGCCCTGTATGAAGCCAAAAATGAAGGTTCAGGTAAGATAAAAGTCTTCCGGCAATGGATGTTAGAAAAGCTGCAAGAAAGCAGAACGCTTGAGCATGATATGGCGATGGCCATAGTGAATAAAGAATTCGTGGTTTATTATCAGCCTATTGTGGATTCTTTCAGCCGGGAAATTTACAGCTATGAAGCCCTTATTCGTTGGGTTCACCCTCTAAAGGGCCTCCTGTCGCCGGATAGCTTTATTC
Source organism: Citrobacter sp. wls717 (assembly GCF_005280955.1). Taxonomy (NCBI): domain Bacteria; kingdom Pseudomonadati; phylum Pseudomonadota; class Gammaproteobacteria; order Enterobacterales; family Enterobacteriaceae; genus Citrobacter; species Citrobacter sp. wls717. Next base: position 298,921 of record NZ_SZWW01000016.1, on the reverse strand, counting down.
CTGTTGCTGAAAAAACAGGCATGATTAACGAGATGGGAAAATTTGTGCTGGAAATTGCCTGTACGGAAGCGGCTTCCTGGACGATTCCGGCCAAAATTTCAGTCAATGTCTCGCCGGTACAGCTAAGCAGCAAAGCCTTTGCCGGAATAGTGCTGACTATTCTGAAAGAAACAGGACTCCCCGCTCAACGCCTTGAACTGGAGGTCACTGAATCCTCTATCTTTACTGAGAGTAATACGCCGATGAATACGCTGAATAAACTCAGAGCGCTGGGCGTGAAAATCTCCATCGATGATTTTGGTACCGGGTATTCTTCTCTTTCCCGGTTGAGCCGGCTGGCCTTCGATAAAATAAAAATAGATAAGTCCTTTGTACATTCACTGTCTACCCAGGACGATGCCCTTAATATTATCAAACTCATTACAGGCATGGCGAAATCCCTTAATATGAAGGCTGTTGCAGAAGGCGTTGAAACGCAAGAACAACTGGAAAAACTTCAGGCACTGGGCTGTGATTTCGCACAAGGATATCTGTTTGGTAAACCTCAACCGGGAATTGATGGGAAAATCAGACACGGCTAAATCAGAACGGATATCCCTGGCCGCTAAAGTGGGGCAACAACACTGTTGCCCCACTATGTAGGTTTTACGGAAATGACCTGTTTCATTACCTGTTTAAAAAAAATGATGGGACGATATCCTCTCTGAGCTTACGTGAGTCGGTATCCGCAAGTATTGAGCAGAGATCTTCAGCAAAAGTTGGTAAATCCTCAGAACGGTTCTATAGTCGGGACTGCTTCTCATTACAGGATTCACCGATGCGATTTAACGGACTGACCAAAGGTTTCTTCATTTTCATACTTGCCCTCGTTACCTGGGCGTTCTTCGACGTGCTGTCCCCCTACTTTTCCGCCATTTTGTGGGCCGCGATCTTAACGACTATTTTTAACCCGGTAAAAAACAGGTTGCGCAGCGCACTTGGCGAACGCAACGGGCTGGCATCGTTAATAACCATCGCCATTATCTGTTTAATTGTCTTTATCCCACTCATGGTGATCCTGTCATCGCTGGCCATTGAACTCAATGTGGTGTACAACAAACTGCAACAAAACGACACGCAGTTTCCCGAAGTCGTCACCTCTATTCTTTCGTATCTTCCTGGCTGGGCGCGAGGATTCCTCGCAGAACACAATCTGGATAATGTTGCAGAAATCCAGAAAAAGCTGTCCGACATTGTGTTGCAAGGCGGCCAGTACCTTGCGGGCAGCGCGTTCCTGATCGGTAAAGGGACATTCGGCTTTGCCATCAGCTTTGGCATCATGCTGTATCTGCTGTTTTTCTTGTTAAAAGATGGACCTTATCTGGTACGCCAGATTCTGGACTCATTACCACTTTCTGATTTTGCCAAACAGCATTTGTTCGCCAAATTTGTCGGTGTAACGCGCGCAACCGTCAAGGGCACAGCGGTTGTGGCTTTAGTTCAGGGGATTCTTGGCGGCATCGCGTTTGCGATTGTGGATATCGACGGCAGCGTTCTGTGGGGCGCATTAATGGCATTTCTCTCTCTGGTGCCTGCCGTCGGCTCGGCAATCGTCTGGGTACCCGCAGCCATATTCCTCTTCGCTACGCACCAACTGTGGCAAGGGCTGTTTATCGTCGGGTTCTTCGTGATTATCGTCGGTCTGGTGGACAACATTCTGCGCCCGCTTTTGGTAGGAAAAGACACCAAAATGCCGGACTACCTGATTCTGATAACCACCCTCGGCGGGATGGAGATTTACGGCATTAACGGGTTTGTGATTGGCCCCCTGATCGCCGCACTGTTCATTACCTGCTGGAACCTGTTTTCCGGGCGCGATCATGCCGGTAACGTGGAAGGTATCGACGAAGCCTTTATGGAAGAAGGAAAAAATCCTCCAGATTTATGATGTCAGGACGATAACAGAAGGCGGCCCAGAGCCGCCTTTTTTATTTTCACGCAAAATCATACGTTTCCTATAATTTCAATCATGCTAATTGATTAATCGTCGCAGAAGGAACTAATCAGTGCGAATAGCCACAATCACCAACTGGGCCTACAGCGCGACGGTATGCCTGACCATCGCCTCCGGCGTTGTCATGCTGATGGCGTCCAACGCCGATAACACCGAACGCCAGGTGGTGGAACAACGTTATAAATTTGACCAACTGACCGAAGAAGTGGAACTCGACGCCTGGTCGCTGTCTGATATGGCGCGTCTCTACGTGGTCAGTAAAGACCCTGATGCTTTGAAAAACTATCGTCAGAAAGAGGCGTCACTGAAAGCCGTTGAGCATCGTCTGGCAGCGTTGAAAGATGCCGGAGCGACAGGTGAAGAACTGGCGCTATTGCATGAAGGATTGCAGATTGTTGATGCTCTGCAGGACGAACAAACTGCAGCGCTGGCCAGCGTCGCGCGGGGAGAGCACACACAAGCGATTGCCCTGCTCTTCAGCAAAACCTATGAACAGGAACTGGAGCGGGCACAGGACCGGATAGACCATTTCCGCCAGTTGCTCGACAACCGTGTACTCAATGCCATTGAAGATGCCACTCAGGCGTCACGTACACTGCGCACAGCCTCTGAAGTGATGGTCGGTCTTACGGCGCTGCTCTTTTTGTTCGTTCTTGGGTTTATATTGAAGCGCCGTGTGTTGCGCCCGGTGGTGCGTTTGAGCGATGTAGTTAACCGTCTGGCATCGCAAGATTATGCTGTCGAGACACCCAGCTTTAACCAGATCGATGAAATTGGCGATATGGCCCAGGCGATCCGGATTTTTCGCGAGAACGGGCTGGCCCGTCAGCGGCTGGAGAAAGAGAGAGACGCCGACTGGGGGATCCGCGAACTACTGGCGCGCATGACGCAGCGTCTGCAGGGGTGCGAAAGTTTTGCCGATGTTATTAATGTGGCGGAACTGTTCGCGCCGAATATTGCTCCAGGTATCGCCGGCCGACTGTACATACTGGATCGGGAGCCCTGGCAGATGCGCTGCGTTGCGCAGTGGCTCTCACCAGAGGGTAAAGCCGATGCGTTTCACCCGGACGAATGCTGGGCGGTACGCCGCGGCCAGAGCCATCCACCGGTACAAGACGAACCGGATATCGCCTGCTACCATCTGCCAGAATCGTGCCAGCGGCATACCTTATGCGTGCCGCTGATTGCCCAGGGTGAAGCCATCGGCCTGCTCTCATTTCAGAATCTCAGCGAGGATTCCACCTCATCTCGCGCCTACCTGGAACTGATGGCAGAAGCACTCGGCCTGGCATTAGCCAACCAACGCCTGCGCGATGCGTTGCTGGAGAAAGCGCTGTACGACCCCCTAACCGGCCTGCGCAATCGTCATCATCTTGAAGATACTCTCCGTACCCAGATGAGCCAGGCGGTTCGTACCCAAGAACCGATCAGTTGCCTGATGATCGATATCGACCATTTCAAAAACATCAATGACCGCTTTGGTCATGAGGCCGGCGATAGTGTGATAAAAAGTATCGCCGCCGTTATTCAGCGTGTTGTCCACGACAGCGGCATGGCTTTCCGTTACGGTGGCGAAGAGTTTCTGGTACTGCTGGCAGGTGCGGATGAACAGGCGGCCAATAGTTTTGCGACGGATATTTACAACGGCGTACGCGAATTGTCACTGCGCTTTGGCGTATCCGATATTGGCCACGTGGATGTCTCTATCGGTGTTGCCAGCTACCCGCAGCATGCCCAAAGCGATAATCTGCTGCGTGCCGCAGACGTCGCGCTGTATCGCGCAAAAGAACTGGGGCGCTCGCGCATTGTGAGCTTTGGCATGCTGGAAGCGAGCTGAACTATGTCAGTTGTCGGCGCATTGCTTTACCTCTACGTCAGGTAGTGGTAAGTTGACGGGATGAACACCAGACACGATATCAACGCTTTTACTCATAATCTGTGGTGGCTGCCTTCTTAAAGGCGGTCAGAATGTGTTTCCCCATTTTAAATAACCGCCGAAAGGCGGTTATTTGCATTTGAAGACCCCTTTCGGTTTTACGCTTAAGGAGTCTTATATGAACAACAAAACCATCATCCTCACTGGCGATCGTCCTACTGGCCCGTTGCACCTCGGCCACTATGTTGGCTCGTTGCGCCAACGCGCCACGCTGCAGTACGATTATCAGCAGTTTATATTGGTCGCAGACCTGCAAGGACTGACCGATAACGGCAGTACGCCACAAAAGATCCAAAACAACATTCCCGAAGTGCTGGCTGACTATCTCGCCGCGGGCATAGACCCCTCACTCACCACCATTTGTTTGCAATCGGCCTTGCCCGCCCTTGCCGAACTGACCGCGCTTTATATGAACATCGTTACCGTGGCGCGCGTGGAACGTAATCCTACTGTCAAAAACGAAATTGCGCAGAAAGGGTTCGCCCGCTCGTTACCGGTTGGCTTTCTGGTTTATCCCATCAGTCAGGCGGCAGATATTTCAGCCTTCAAAGCTGAAGTGGTTCCGGTCGGCGACGATCAACTGCCGATGATCGAACAGACCAATGAAATCGTGCACAAAATGAATAGCTTGTTACCTGCCCCAGTCTTGTCGCATTGCAAAGCGTTGCTGAGTGAAACCAGTCGTCTGCCCGGTATCGACGGTAACGCCAAGATGTCGAAATCACTAGGTAATACAATTCTGTTGTCCGCCAGCGAGGAAACCATTCATCGCGCCGTCAGCGCAATGTACACCGACCCTAACCATCTGAAAGTATCCGATCCGGGGCAGATTGACGGCAATATCGTATTCACCTACCTCGACGCGTTTCACCCAGATAAAATCAAAGTGGCGGAGATGAAAGCGCATTATCAGCGCGGCGGATTAGGTGACAGGGCATGCAAAAATGAGCTGGAGATGTGCTTGCAAGAACTCATCGCGCCGATGCGTGAGCGTCGGGCAACTTACATTCAGGATAAAGGCATGCTGATGGCGATGCTGAAAAAAGGCAGTGAACAGGCGCACGAAGTCACACAGCAGACATTAAGAGAAGTGAAACAAGGGCTGGGTTTACCGGTGTTCTGAACACGAATCGCGCTCCCGACGATTTGCCACCGTCGGGAGTGATCAGCGACTGGTTCAGCCACTTCTTATGGCTCTATGCCACAGCGTAGACTCCTCCGGGATACAAATTGCAACACTATCATGTTGCGCTGCAATACCCACATTAAAGGTTATAGCTTTTGTTACTTCCTGGATATTATTAATATCCGGTAACAATGGAGAGTCTTTATCAAAATTCACTTGATAATAAGAGACTAACGTTCGGCTTGCAGTTATTAGCCTATTTTCCGTTATGCGCGTAGCATGGCTAGCCTAACCCAATACCATGAAATATTTAAACATTTTTACATTGTGCCATCGGGTATTGCTTCCCTTTGTATATTACCGGATTAAATGGGATGCCATTGCAACAATGGCATCCCCTCAGTCCTTCAATAATATCTTCCGGTCTCGCCCTACGCGTGAAGTCGAGTTGGAACATGGCATGATTTTTGGTTTTTTACAGTGAGTATATGCTTCATTTAACATAGTGTTCTTCCTGATATAATCATCCGTATTCAGTTACTATTACATACTGAAAATCAGTGTGTTAGCGATTAACATGGTGATGATCCCACCAAGAGCCGGAATAACAGTTCTGCGCACGATCGTAAATGGAGAACACTCACCTGACTGACTTACTGCAATAATGATACCGGCGACATTGCACCTCCCATCCCAGCCCATTAATTGCATTGGCAAAAGCATTTATAGGTGGTACCGCATTCACCCTACGGTTAACTCGTCCACTACCTCGGCTACGCCTTTAACGCTGCGAATATTGCCGATGCCTGTCCCGAGTGAGATATAACCTTCATCGGTGTTACCTTCCAGCATACCAATACGCAGGCCACGCAGCCCTCCCATCGTTTTACCTAACTCCTCATTACTTGCTCCGGCTTTGTCCATTGATACCAGAGTTGTTGCCAGCCTGCCCGGCAGTGAGCGGTAATAGTGAGGAAGCGTGCGGAACAGCAACAAATCCAGCCCGTTTGCATCAATGATTTTATCTTTAACCGATTTTGGTACGCGACTTTCTTCGGTGCCGATAAAGACTGAACCGGCAAACACCCCTTCAGCGCCGAGCGCGTGTGCCGCTTTTGCGGTGCGGTTGTCGGTAATACCGCCTGCAGCCATTACGGGAATATTTACCACGGAATCGGCAATCAATGGCACGATGGAAAAAGTACCCAGTGCAGTACCCGGAAGAGTCCCACCTTCGTCAAAACCGGTCGCAACGATGATATCGGCTCCGGCCTCTTCAGCAAGCCGGGTATTTTCAGGCGTCGGGTTGATATCCCTATAAATTACGGAAATACCCGCCGCTTTTAATTCGTCGAACAATGCGGGAATCACCGCTCCTTCTCCGTAACCGGTGTATACCACAGCCCTGACGCCTTCTTCTTTTATCACCTGCAAAATAGGTTGAGTCCAGATGTCATTTTCAGGCGTAGGTATCAGATTTACACCGAAAGGCTTTTCGGTAAGTTTTTTGGTTTTGCGGATTTCTGCGCGCATTTTTTCTGCCGTTTCTTCAGGGGTGGAAACGGCGGTTTCGGCGGTTAAGCCTGCGTTGGGACCCAACACGCCTAGCCCACCAGCATTGCTTACGGCTGCAACTAAACGAGCATCTGTCAGCCATGATAAAGGTCCCTGGATGACAGGTTTTTCTATGCCAAGGATTTGGCAGACACGATTATCTTTCATGTTGGAATTTCCTTCATATTAGCTTGCCGCACCGATGGGGCGGCCTGAGATTTACTGTTTCGAAACGGGGTAACGAATGACGGGGAGTGTAAGCAGGAATATTATTTAGAAAAATAGCTAAAATTATTCATCACTGTTATAAAATTAGTAACAATCTAACCCATATGCTCTGTCATATTTCAGAAAAAAGATAACCTTATGCAAATAAATCTCTTTGAATCTATTAGAATTTTTATAGAAATAGTTGAGTCAGGGAGCTTTACTCAGGCGGCAGAGAATCTGGGCATTTATCGTCCCGCCGTTACCAAAGCGCTACAGCTACTTGAGCAGCACAGCGGCACGCGTCTGATGCAGCGAACGACGCGCCGTATCAACCTTACGCCTGACGGGGAAGAGTTCTATCGTCGTAGTAAACCCCTGCTGGCACAGGCAGATGAATTGCTGGAGTCCTTCAGCAGCGACCAGGTTCTGCACGGTCAGCTACGTGTAGATATGCCTATTGCGCTTGCAGCGCTGCTGGTCATTCCCGGGTTACCCGACTTCTATAGCAAGTATCCGGGAGTTGAAATCATTCTGAGCAGTTCGGACCGCCGTCGGGATATGTTACGGGATGGTCTGGATTGCATACTGCGGGTGGGGGAACTGGAAGATGGTGATTACATTGCTCACAGAATGGGCAGTATCAAAATGACGACCTGTGCCAGCCATGGCTATATTGCGCAGCATGGCAATCCGGAAACGCTGGAGGATTTGAGGAACCACCATGCCATCAACTGGGTTAACAGCAGCAGCCGGCAAATTATGCCGTGGACCTTTGCGACGCCAAAAGGGATCGAGGAAATAACCTTGCCGGGTAAACTTGTTGTTGATAACTCTGAGGCATACGTTGCTGCAGGCCTTGCTGGTCTGGGCTTGCTTCAGGGAATGAACGTATTTTTACAGCCCTATCTCGATAGCGGGCAGCTTGTTGAGGTATTGCCCCACCATCCTTCTCCTGACCGCAACTTGTCACTTCTTTATCCACACCGACACCTTTCACGCAAGGTACGTATATTTACTGAATGGTTAGAAAGCTTATTGTGCAAAGGTTTATGAGTTCAGACGTCATATAAACTGCCGGTAAAATAAACAATTTGAAAAGCGAGGAAACGTTCCAAATTAAAGGTGATTATTCTGAGAATACCATGTCCTCTTCTCGCTGTGAGTTCAACTGATGGACGCAACACAATTATCCGCTTCTTACCTGCAATGAATACGGAGCAGGTCAGCATGCTGAACAGAAGGATGCCAACCCAAATGCCCCCATTACGTCCCCAGCGTACCGAGTGAATAAAAAACACGCTGCAAAATCAACAAAATATAATCAACTTGCTTAATTACTCTGCAAACGCGTGAGATCCGGAAGAAAAATGCGATTTCCCTCTTGCCTCATTCGGTCTGTGCCGCTAATATTCGTCCCCGTTGTCACCTACAACGTTGCGTTCATAGCTCAGTTGGTTAGAGCACCACCTTGACATGGTGGGGGTCGTTGGTTCGAGTCCAATTGAACGCACCATATTGCGTCCGTAGCTCAGTTGGTTAGAGCACCACCTTGACATGGTGGGGGTCGGTGGTTCGAGTCCACTCGGACGCACCATATCACTTTTGATGTGGTGCCTTTCTCCTTATATTATTCTCGATAAAATCCCCTAATTGTTGTTGCCGTCCTGAGCGATTTCGCTATTCTTGCTGTCTATCCCGTTTGTCTCCTGCGCCGTTATCGACCACACTTATCCTGCTTCGCTTGTTTTCGGCACAATGCCGACACAGAACATCGATCACAGGGCATAAAAATAATATCAGGTGGATAAGATGAACAAGATCGCTATCGTCGGTACGGGACCGACAGGAATCTATACGTTACTCGCGCTTCTCAAGCATCAAACCCCGCTTTCAATTAGCCTCTACGAACAATCGAATGAAGCTGGGGTAGGCATGCCCTATAGCGATGAGGAAAACTCGCGATTGATGCTGGCAAATATCGCCAGTATTGAAATACCCCCCATTACCTCTTCTTATCTCGACTGGTTACGCCAACAGAGCGTTGAACATTTAGCCCGTTATGGCGTGAAACACGCCTCGCTGCATGACCGACAATTTCTGCCGCGAATTCTGCTCGGTGAATATTTTCGTGACCAGTTTTTACGCCTTGTAGACCTTGCGGACAAACAGGGGTTTAACATCACCGTACACGAATCCTGTCAGGTCAAGGATGTCAAAGCCACAACGGATGGCGTTGTTATTTGCAGCGATCATAACGACCCGGAGCACTTTGATCTTGCTGTCATCGCCACGGGTCACGTCTGGCCTGACGCACAAAGCGCATCACGCACCTTCTTCCCGAGTCCGTGGACCGGGCTTATGGAGGCAAAAATCCCGGCGTGTAATGTAGGAATTTTGGGTACGTCGCTGAGCGCTATTGATGCGGCTATGGCCGTCGTCGCACAACACGGTAGGTTTGTATTAGATGATGCGCAGGGTGTTCATTTCGAAAGAAATGAAGGCAGTCAGGATCTCAACATTCTCCTCATGTCCCGTTCTGGCATTCTACCGGAAGCCGATTTTTACTGCCCTCTCCCCTATGAACCACTCTCCATTGTGACTACTGAGGCACTGGAACAATGTATTGCAGTTGGTTCTGCTGGGCTGCTGGACAGGATCTTTATGCTCATAGTCAAAGAAATTGAGCTGGCAGACCCTGTCTGGAGCAAAGAAGTCGCCCTCTCTTCCCTGAACGCCGACAGCTTTACAGATGTCTGGTTCGCTGCCCGTAAAAAGCACGATCCGTTTCGCTGGGCCGCAGCCAATCTTGAAGAAGTCGAACGCAATAAACGTGAAAAACACACGGTTGCCTGGCGTTACGCTATTCTGCGACTGCATGAGGCCGTACAGGAAATTGTCCCGTGGCTGGATGAGAAAGACAGAGAGCGGTTTAACAATGGACTTGCTCGCGTCTTTATCGATAACTATGCAGCCATTCCTTCACAGTCGATCCGTAGATTACTGGCGCTGCGTGAGGCCGGGATCCTGAATATTCGCGCGCTCGGTCAGGATTATCAGTTAGAGCAAAAAGAGAAAATGACGGTGATACGCGCTCAGGGCGAAACCTATAAGTTTGACGTTTTTATCGATGCCAGAGGCCAGAAAGCGTTAAAAATTAAAGATCTGCCATTTCCATCGCTGCGGGATCAACTGCAATCCACGAGTGAGGAAATACCGGATGTCGGCGATGACTATACGTTACAGGCGCCTGATATCGTCCGGGGCCGCATTGCGCTCGCCGCACTTCCGTGGCTGATGCACGATCAACCGTTTGTGCAAGGGCTTACTGCCTGCGCAGAAATTGGCCAGTGCGTCGCCCGTGCCATTTCCCGGCCAGCCACGCGTCTTCGTCGACGCTTACCCTATTACGAGGCGTGACGCGATGTCTTCTTCCATCACTCTGCTTGCAGCCGGCAGTTTACGTCCGGCACTGACTCCGCTGATAACCCATTTCACGCACATAAGTGGAATAGATGTGAAAGTGGAATATGGTCCAGCCGGTTTATTGCGCGAGCGGATTGAAGCAGGCGAACCCTGTGCGCTGTTTGCTTCGGCCAGTCGGGAGCATCCGCAACGCCTTCTGGCTCAGCATAAAGCTCTCTCAACGCACACCTTTTGCTGGAACCAACTGGGTCTGGTTACCAACCGGACCGGTGAATGGCTGGATTTGCTGCGAAACCCTACCCTGCGAATTGGTACCTCTACGCCCGGCTGTGACCCTTCCGGGGATTATACCTGGGCATTTTTTGACAAGATGGATGCGCTGGAGAGGGGCCTTGGGCAGCAGCTTCGCGAAAGGGCCATTCCCCTGGTTGGTGGTCGAGACACCGTGAGGATCCCGCAGGGAGAACTGGCCAGCGCCTGGGTCCTGCGTCAGGGACTGGCCGATCTGTTTATCGGCTACGCGCATTATGCAAAAACGCTCCGCACACTACCCAACGTTCGTTATGTAGCGATTCCGGCTGAATATAACATTCAATGTGAATACCAGTTGGCGCTGCTGGAGGCATCCAAAGATGCGCTGGCGCTGGTTGAGTTTATGCTCGGCAACGGCGGTCAGGAATTTCTGATCGCCGCCGGTTTTATACCACTTACCGACGAATAGAAAACAGCGGCGCAATAAACGGCGTCTGGTAATGGTCAACGTTCACTTTTCGCAGCGGTAATCCATAGGCCTGGGACAGATTATCTTCCGTCACGATGCTGTCCGTCGGCCCTGCCCGCCATTTTCCTTCAGGAAGCAGCAGCAGCGTATGCGTGGCTATCTGTAGCGCATGCAGCGGATCGTGGGTTGAAAACAGCACGCTGCAGCCTTGTTGGCGAGCCAGATCGCTGATGAGCTGCAGCACCACCTGCTGATTAGCGAGATCCAGCGCGGAACATGGTTCATCAAGCAATAACGTCTGGCATTCCGTGACCAATGCCCTGGCTATCATCACTAACTGTTGTTGCCCGCCAGAGAGTGAACCAAACGAGCAGGCCCCAAGATGTGCGATATTAAGTTGCTCCAGCGCCTGCGCTGCCCTTTTTTGATCCTGCTGGCTGGGCTGCGCAAATAACTTCACGTGTTGTGCCCGCCCCATCAGTACCACATCGCTGACCGTATAGGGAAACGGCAGATGACAATGTTGCGCCACAATCCCAATTCCACCGGCATTCTCAATACTGCCGCCCAAAGCAGGCAGCGTGCCGGTTAGCGTATCGAGCAGCGTACTTTTACCCAGACCGTTACGTCCCAGCACCGCCCAGACCTCACCTTTCCGGCAACTGAACGTAAGCGGCTCAAATAGCGGTGCGCGATACCCGTAAGTCAGCCGATTCACGCGCAGTGCGACAGATTTCATTGTTTCCTCCGACGGCTGTTGCGGATGAGTAAAAAAGCAAACAGCGGCGCGCCAAATAATGCAGTGATGATCCCCAGCGGGATCTCCGCAGGCATCAGGGTGCGCGCAATATCATCCACCACAATCATAAAACCGCCCCCCAGCCAGAAGGCACAAGGGAGCAACCGACGATGATCGACACCCACCAGCAAACGTGCCAGATGCGGAATAACCAGACCGACCCAGGCAATACTGCCGCTTACCGCCACCTGAGCGGCGACTAAAAAAGCGCAGCACACCAGCACGCTGCGTCGCAGAGGAACCACCGCCACGCCCAGCGCTCTGGCATCTTTATCATTGAGCGATAGCAGATTTATCCGCCAGCGTAACTGATACAAAACCGTCGCGGCGATACCCACCGGAATCGCCAACAGCAGAACTTTATGCCAGTTGGCCGTCGCAAAACTCCCCAGCAGCCAGAACACAATGTTCGGTAACGTCTCTTCGGTATCCGCCTGATACTGAATCAGACTCACCAGTGCGGCAAAGAAACCGCTCAGAATGATACCCGACAGGATCAGCACCAGCGTATTCTCCAGCCCCTGCAATGTAGCGATGGCATACACCAGAATCAGCGCCGTCAGACCGAAGAAAAACGTTGAGCCCATCATCAGCCACGGCGACAGGCCGAGCAGAATAGCCAGCGTACCGCCAAAGGCAGCCCCCGACGTCACGCCGATAATATGCGGGTCGACCAGTGGATTATGAAATACCCCTTGCAGCGTCGCGCCGCATAAACCTAACGCGCCCCCCGCCAGCAACGCGATCAGAATACGTGGTAACCTGACCGTCCAGACAATCTGGCTGGCAATCCCTTCGGCGTCGCTATAGTGCGTCAGATGGTAAAATACCTCGCTTAACGACAGCGGATATTGTCCGAGGCACAGCGAGCTGACGCCCAGTAATAAGACCGCCGCCATTAGCAGCGGCTGCTGGGGTAAAATGCGGTTACTTAGCTGCATCAGACTGCCAGTTCACACGATAAAAACGCTGATAGTAGTCTTGCGCCTGCGCATCGACATCCACGTCTTTATAGGCGTCCGGATACAGTTTTTTGGCCATCCACAGTTCACCTATCGCCAAGGCTTCCGGCATCGGATACCCCCAGGCTTTGGCGTATTCCGGCATCAGCCAGATGCGATGATTTTTCACCGCATCAATCCCCTGCCAGTTGGGATCGTTTTGGATCTCAGTCACCACCTGCGGGTAACGGTCCTGAACAAAAATTACCTGCGGATTCCACGCTAATACCTGCTCAAGCGCGACCTGACGGGCGCCTTTCACACTGGCCGCCGCCACGTTTAATCCCCCCGCGTGCTGCATCATCAGTCCCGTATACTTCCCGGAGCCGTAAGTCATCAGATCAGGGTTAGCCATATAAATACGCACCTTTTGCGCATCAGGAATGTTGGCAACTGGCGCGTTGAACTTTGCCCGCGCCGCAAAAACGTAATCGATCAACGTTTCTGCCTGCGCTTTGCGCCCCACAACATCCGCAATCAGGCGAATCCCCTGTTTTAACCCTTCGTTGTAGACCTGCTCTTCATCGGCCATAGTCGGATTCATTTTATTCTGCTGACCATCAGCATCCTGACGCAATGAGATAGCGACCACCGGAATACCGGCGTTCTGAATCTGCTGAATCATCTCCGCAGGCGCATAGTTGGCAACAAAGACGACCTGTGGGTGAATCGCCAGCAGGCTCTCGATATTCACGCTGGTGAGATCGCCCGGCGTCGGCAATGTCGTTATCTTCGGCATAAAACGCGCGAATTCAGGCCCGAGTTGTTTTTTCCAGCTCGACATTACACCAACAATGTCTTGCTGGGCGTTGAGTTGCACCAGAATATTCAGCGTCTGGTGTTGCAGCACAACCACTTTGTCGACATGGTCTGGAATCGTGATCTGACGACCAAGCTGATCGGTAATCGTACGCTCGGCCTGCGCAGAGAACGCCACCAGGAAGCTGGCGCAAACCAGCACAAAAGAACGGAGAGTTAACATGGGGTACCATCTGGATGAGGAATAAAAACGATATATATTAAATTATATAACGATATAACTGGCAACCCATTAGCGATAATTACCGCGCTACACACGAGGAAGATCAATTTTTGTGGGCAAAAATAAAGCCGACGGCAATGACCACCGTCGGCTTTTGTTGATACTGAGTGGCTAAACTATTTCGTCGCAGCTTTAATGATATCGAGCGCTTTCGCAAACTGATCCTGCGGAATTGTCAGCGGGTAAAGGAAACGAATAACGTTGCCGTACTGGCCACAGGTTAACAACAGCAATCCCTGCTCAAGGGCTTTCTTCTGCACGCGTTGCGCGACGGCAGCGCTGGGCTCCCCCGTCGCTGCATCGCAAAATTCAGCAGCAACCATTGAGCCTAAGCCGCGCACTTCGGCCAGCTCAGGGCACCATCCTTGCGCGTCAGTCAGGGTGGCGCGCAGTTGTTCGCCGAGAGCCGCTGCTCGTTGGCACAACTGCTCATCACGAATAATATCCAGTACCGCATGCGCCGCCGCAATCGACAACGGGTTGCCGGCATAGGTACCACCCAGACCACCCGGCGCAGGCGCATCCATAATTTCTGCCTTGCCTACCACGCCAGACAGCGGCATCCCACCCGCAAGGCTTTTTGCCATCGTCATCAGGTCCGCTTTGTCGGCGTAGTGATCCATCGCAAACAGTTTACCCGTGCGAGCAAAACCACTTTGCACCTCATCGGCAATCATCACGATGCCATGCTCATCACAGATACGGCGGATCCCGGCAACAAACTCCGACGGCGCCACCACGAAACCGCCTTCGCCCTGGACCGGTTCGAAGATAATCGCCGCAACCTGAGTTGGATCGATGTCGGCTTTAAACAGGCGTTCAATCGCTTTTAGTGAATCCGCCGTGGAGACACCCTGCAACTCAGAAGGATATGGCGCATGGTAAACGGAACCCGGGAACGGGCCGAACCCTTTTTTATAGGGCGCTACTTTGCCGGTCAGCGCCATCGTCATGTAGGTACGTCCATGAAAACCGCCGCCAAAAGCGATAACACCGGGACGACCGGTATGCGCGCGGGCGATTTTCACCGCATTTTCCACGGCTTCTGCGCCGGTAGTAAAGAATGTGGTTTTGCGTTTACCGTCAATCGGCGCAACGGCGTTGATTTTCTCAGCCAGAGACACATAGCTTTCGTACGGCACAATCTGATAAGCCGTGTGGGTAAAAGCCTGCAGTTGCGCTTCGACTGCCTGCACCAGACGAGGATGACGGTGCCCGGTGTTCAGCACGGCAATCCCGGCGGCAAAATCAATATACTGATTGCCCTCAATATCGGTAATCGTGCTGTTTTCTGCCGACTGGGCGTAAAAATCACACATGACACCCACGCCACGCGGGGTGGCATCCAGACGACGTTGTTGCAGGTTTTTATTGTTCATTCTCTACACCTTGTCCATAAATACATTTCAGTTGAATTACCCTTTAAATTTAGACGCCATCTGGTACTTTAATCGAGAGCCAAATCGTTTTATTTTAAGGATCCAAATGCGTTCACTTGCCGGAGATGTGATCAAGCAAGCATTTAGCCAGCAGACAGATGAAAAACTGCATCGTCGCCTGTATGCCGCCATCTGTAGTTGCATCCTTGAGGGCAGCCTGAAACCAGCTACCCGCATGCCTCCCTCGCGGGATCTGGCGGGCGAACTGACGTTATCGCGAAACACCGTCTTGCGGGTTTACGAGCAGTTGCAGGCCGAAGGCTATATCTCTGCGCGCACCAGCAGCGGCACCTTCGTTAGCGACAGCGTGCTCGACAATCTCGACCTCCGCCCCAACAAAGAGCCTGTTGCTGCCGCGCTTGAAGATCACACCCGCTTATCTGCCCGCTGCCTTGAACTGCTGGGGCATGCCAGCGCCAGTCCCCGGCAATGGGGAGCCTTTATTCCTGGCGTGCCTGATGTTCAGCATTTTCCTCACCGGGTGCTCAAAAAAATCCAGGATCGGCTGGCAAGGCGACTGCGCCCGGCGTTTCTCACTTACGATGCCGCAGGCGGGGTGAGTGAATTGAAAGAAGCGCTGGCAGACTATTTGCGCACCGCCCGGGGTGTACGTTGTTCGCCTGATCAAATCCTGATTACTGAAGGTATTCACCAGGCGTTGGATCTGGTTACGCGTGCGTTGTGCAATCCGGGTGACAGTGCCTGGATTGAGGAGCCAGGCTATTGGGGGATAAAAAACATTCTACGCATCAACGCGGTTCACTTTTCGGCAATCCCGGTTGATGAGCAAGGTATGATTCCGCCAGGCCCAACAGAACCCGCACCGAAGCTGATTTTTGTGACACCGTCACATCAGTATCCGCTCGGTTCGGTAATGAGTCTGAGCCGTCGGCAACAGCTTCTCTTGCGCGCCCGCGAAACGCGAAGCTGGATAATAGAAGATGATTACGATAGCGAGTTTCGCTTTTCCGGGCAGCCTATTCCGTCATTACAGGGACTGGAGGAAGAGACGCCGGTTATCTACATCGGAACATTCAGTAAGACCCTTTATCCCGCACTGCGACTCGGGTATGTGGTACTGCCCAAACCGCTAGCCGCGCCGCTTAAAAAGGTTCATAACGACCTCTATCGCGGCGGACATTTGTTGATTCAGGCCGCGCTGGCGGAGTTTATCCGCGAGGGATACTACGCGGCGCATATTCGAAAAATGCGCCAGTTGTACAGTCGTCGTCGCCAGATGCTGGTGGAACTGATTACCCGCCAACTTGGTGAGCAATATCTTGGCTCCTTCAGCAGCAACGCCGGGCTGCATATGATTTTACAGCTACCCGCCGGAAGTGATGACGTCGCCATAGCCCGGCAAGCGAATGCGCAAGATCTGCTGGTGCGTCCGCTGTCTCGTTACTACGTGAATGAAGAGAAATGCAGCGGCCTGCTGTTGGGGTTTGCCAGTATTGAAGAACATGAAATGGCGGCGGCGTTTACCCGACTCGCGACGATTATCAGGGAAAACGCCGTATAAGCACTGCCGGATAGCGGTGCTCGCACCTCTCCGGCATGCTGTTTAATGTGACGCTTTTTTAACGCCAGCCAAATCCTCCTGGCTTACTTCACCATTCCCTTCCCCCCAACTTTTACGCACGTAGTTAATTACGTCACGCATTTCGCTGTCGGTTAACATGCCGCCGTAGGCTGGCATCTTAAAGGAGACGCTGCCCCGCGTTGTCGGGGTTTCTGCGCCATAGGCAATCACTCTGTACAGTGGCGTCGGGTCATCCACCATCACCAGCGGATTGCGGATCAACGAAGGTGCATTATCATCCGTACCTTTGCCTTCCAGACCGTGACACGTTGAGCAGTAGCGGTTATAGGTCACTTTGCCCGCCTCGGCTGAATTCGACCAGGATGTCGTAGTCGCTGCGGTACGCCCCGCTTCAGGCTTCGTACTTTTCAGGCTCAGCAGATATTGTGCGATCGCCGTGGCATCTTCGTCCGTCAGATACTGTGTACTTTGCGTAACGACTTCAGCCATCGAACCAGAAACCGCGGCATGTTTACTTTTACCGGTCAGCAACAGCGATTTTAACTCCGACTCCGACATTCCGGTGCCCCGCAGCGACGGCGCATACCAGCCGTCGATCATCGCGCCGCTCAGATACTCGGGATCCGCATTGGTGTACGCTTTTTCGTTCATCGCCACACCTCTCGGTGTATGGCATGAACCGCAGTGGCCCGGGCCTTCCACCAGATAAGCGCCTCGTTTTAGCAGGACCTCGTTTTCATCCGTTTTCGCGCCCGTAACAGCCGTCTCTGGCGCGTCGGTAAACAACCAGTTCCAGATATGCAGCGGCCAGCGGGCGGAGAGTAGCCACGGAATGGCATTCTCTTTATTGGGTTGTGCCGAGGGCGTGACGTCATGCATAAAATAGCGGTACAGCGCCTGAACATCCTCGTCAGAAAGCTTCGCGTAAGAGGGATAAGGCATGGCCGGATAGAGCGGATGACCATCTTTGGCAATCCCTTGACGTACCGCCTTTTCAAAATCCTCGTATGCGTAGCTACCAATCCCCTGCGTCTTATCTGGCGTAATATTGGTCGAATAAATATCCCCAAGCGGAGTGGGAAACTTTTTACCCCCTGCCATCGCCGCGCCACCTTCCGTCGTGTGACAGGCTACGCAGTCAGAAATCCTCGCGATGTATTCGCCATGAGTTTCAGCCGCAGAAACCGTGGCGGTAAATAAACAGGCGGCAAGAACGGTTACATTACGCATAGATCACCCCATCTCCTTGAGTTCATTAACCGCTCGCCATGCCTGATCGATCGCCGTATGAGCATATGCCCCCCAGTCAGAATCGGAATTAGCAATGGCAATACGACCAACTGGCTTGCGCGCCCGCTCGATAATCTCGGGCATTTTGTCCATGTCGTCGAACAACGAGTTAGGGTAATAGGCATAGCCATGCGCCCAGCGGTTAACCGTAATGGCGGCAATATCGCGTTGATTATCAAAGCCTGTTGCGCCAAACATCTCCTGCAACTGGGAGCGAATCATCTCTTCATGCGCCGCAAATGTCGTTCCCAGCAAATAGGCCCGCCCCAGACGGAACTGCTCTCTGGCCGAGAGGTTACTGCCAGGATACGTGGGGACGTAGACCATATGAATCACCATCGGATCGTCTGGTGAGGCTGGGTGTTGATACCCGCCGATACTGACCGGATAGTCGAGCTTAACCCGGCTGTAAGGTGCTGCCGGAGAGTAAAATTCATGCACGCCAAGCTGTTTAAATGCCTGCCAGTTTTTAACCACCACGTTGGTGTATACCAGCGGCGCTTTCACGTTCAGTTTGAGATCAGCCTGCTGCTGTTCCGGCATCTCTGGCACCAGATACGGAATCAGCATGTTATAACCCGCCATAATGGTGTTCTTACCACGAACGCGATGCATTTTTCCGTCGCGCAGATAGCTGACAACAACGCCATCCGGTACGTTGGCGGCGTTAATCACCGTGCTGTTGAGACGCAGACGCGTGGTGTTTTCCGGCAGGTCCAGTTTTTCATAATGCAGTCTGGCGAGGACCGAGTCCTCCATGGTGGTACCCGGTAGCGCATCCGGCAGCATATACCTGACCAACAGTCGGGCAAGACCGGCATTTCCATCCGGAAAATGGTAAACATACGGCTCTTCGAGGTCGGCCAGCGACTCTCCATCCAGCGGGGGTAATCCCAGCGCTTCCATACCCGGTAAGGCGCACGCCCGGGCATCGCTACAGGAAATCCCTTCAATGCCAATGGCAAAGAAGTCGTTAGAACGCTGCTGAAAATAGAGCAGCGCCATTTTGCTCAAACCGACTTTTGTCGCCAGAAACTCACTGTAGCTGTGAGTATCCAGCCATTCAGTTTTCTCATCAATCGTCATACCCGGAAGGTAGTCCGCAGGACGTACATGCAGATCGATTAACGCTTTTCTGTCGTTCTCGCTTAGCGGAAAATCATTGATAAAGTCTTCGATCTTGCGTCCATTCAGTCTGTCCGGCGGAATATCATCAGATACCGCCCGTCCCGGATCGCCGCTGACGATTTTTGTTTCGCCAAAATTCTTTTTATCGAAGAAAACGCCGCGACTGAGCTGCCAGTCGGGATAGAAGTTTACGTCAAAACTCTCTTTCAACCGCGTGACGCTGACGCCCACGGTTTCCATCAGCTTTTGCACTTCGGGACTGAAATTATGCGCCGGCGACTGGAATGCTTCACTGCCGCCATAGCCGAGTAGTTTCTTGCCCGAGCTGGTAAACTCATTCCGTTTGGCATGTCCTCCAAAATCGTCATGATTATCGAGGATCAAAATCCGGCTATTTTGTCCGGCAAGTTGACGCCAGAAACAACCGGCAGCCAGGCCGCTAATACCGCCGCCTACAATCACCAGATCGTACTCTTCCTCAATAGGCAAAGCGTTTAAATCAAAATGTTTATGCTCACGGCCCACGGCATGCGCCATTTCAAACGATCCCGGATGATTGCCCCGCAGCCCTGTAAGCGCAGGCGGATAATAACTTCCATCTATAAATGCGTTTTCCTTCCCTGCCGCCCTGACCCATTCCAGCGGGGTAAGCCCCGCTGCAACGGTCACCGCGACGCCGTTGAGAAAATCACGTCTGGTAATTGCCATTAACTTTTTCCTTATTGCTACACGGCCCTTAACACGACACAAATAAGAGGCATCCCCTTCTCAGCAAAAAGGGGATCGCCATCTATTTCACTGGCTTTAATTCTTCATCCAGTTTCTTAGAATCATAATAATCACCCTGCCAGGTGATTTTTCCTGCTTTAACATGAATATAGCTAACACCTTCAAATCTTATCAGATTATTTGTCGGTGGGCTCCCTGCCCATTCACCACTATTTTTTCCTGAGAACTGCCAACGAAAAGCCACGGTATCCTCGTCATAAACGGGTTTACCGATCATTTTCCAGGTCAGATCCGGGACCGCCTTAATAAAGGCCCCAATAACTTCTTTTTCTGCTTTTTCCCGGCCGGTAATCGGTTCTCCCGCGGCGGCATCATAATAGACTGCATCATCTGCAAGATATTGAGCCGCTCGCGAAGCATCATGCGCATTCCACGCCGCCATATACTCGTTCACGGTATTCAGCGAGGTACTTTCTGCCAGGCTATAGCCCGAGAGCATCACCAATGAAAGCACCGCCACTTTTAATGTTTTCATCACTACCCTCTCTATTCAGAAATGTCGCACATGATATGTTTCACCCGTGTGTATTCCTCGAGTGAATAAGATGAGAGATCTTTGCCATAACCTGATTTTTTGAAGCCGCCATGCGGCATTTCGGCGCACAGGGGAATATGGCTGTTAATCCATACCGTGCCAAAATCGAGGTCAATGCAAAAGCGCTGCGCGCGGCTGTGATTGCTGGTCCAGACACTCGCCGCCAGACCATATTCCACATCATTGGCCTTAAGTAATGCATCTTCATCGCCAGAAAACGACTGAATAGTCATTACTGGACCAAATACTTCATGCTGGATAGCTTCATCGTGCTGTTGCAGACCAGAGACGATCGTCGGCTCAAAATAGAAGCCAGGGCCAGATCCGGCGCGCCCGCCGGTCTCAATTTTTGCATGCGCCGGTAAACGCTCAATAAAGCCTTTCACTTGTTCCAGTTGATTCCGGCTATTCAATGCACCATACAGCGCATCCTGGTCTTCTGGCGGCCCAAATTTAATACTCTTTGTTTTTTGTACCAGTTTTTCCAGGAATTCAGCGTAGATGGACTGTTCGACCAGAATACGCGTGGCCGCCGTGCAGTCCTGCCCGGCATTGAAAAAGCCAGCCGTGACAATCGCCGCAATCGCCTTGTCCATATCCGCATCAGCAAATACCACCGCTGGCGCCTTCCCGCCCAATTCCAGATGCGCCCGGGTCAGGTTCGCCGCTGCCGAGGCCGCAACCTGCAGACCTGCACGGACCGAACCGGTAATCGAAACCAGTGAGGCTTTCGGGTTTGAGACCACCAGAGAACCGGTACTGGCTTTGCCTAAAACCACGTTAAACGCCCCTCTCGGGAACAAGGGTGCCGCCAGTTCCGCCAACAGCAGCGTACTGACCGGCGTGGTGTCGCTTGGCTTTAACACTACCGTGTTACCCGCCGCCAGTGCCGGCGCAATCTTCCATACCGCCATCATAAACGGGTAATTCCACGGCGTAACTTGCCCGACAATACCCAGCGGTTCCCGGCGAATAGTCGAGGTAAATCCAGCGGAATATTCGCCTGCTGCCTTGCCTTCAAGACAACGCGCAGCCCCGGCAAAAAAACGGATGGCATCGCAGGATGCCGCGATCTCTTCCTTCTCAATAAAATGGCGAAGCTGGCCCGTCTCCTGGCTCTGGGCATTGACCAGTCGCTCCACGTTGCGTTCTATTTCGTCCGCCAGGCGCAATAACGCTATTTGTCGCTGGGCCGGTGTCGATTTTCTCCAGATGCTAAACGCCGCTTCAGCAGCAGAGTAAGCCTGCTCCACCTCTGCCGCGCTGGCATTAGGAGATAATGCGTACGTTTCACCGTCGACCGGACTCACCAGTTCGAAGGTCTCTTCGCTGCCGCCTGCTACATATTGCCCATTAATAAAATGCTTCAGGGTTTTCATGTCTGTCTCCACCCGTTAATACATAAAGAATCTTATGTAATATATATATTGTAAAAACTTTTCAAATACGCAACATTGACACTATGATAAGCCTCTCATTTTTAACTTGTTCTTTACATTATTCAGAGAAAGGCTTGTCATTGTTAGCTGACGCGGCGCGCGCAGCTCCAATGGTTATTGGGACACACATCCGTCTGTGCGGCAGCTTTTGCGCATGGGCATGTAAAATAACGCGGCCATTCTTACCTTCCTTGCCCAGCAGGCATGTGTTAGAAAGGGTCGTTGTTTCAGGGAATTGAGTGCAGAAAAGATTATGATTACTCACGCGGTCATATTTGCGCCTATCGGGCAGGTCAGTCGTTCAGACCAGATAGTGCAACGCCTTTCAAATGCCATTATCACGGGATTGTTGGAGCCGAAAGAACAGCTTCCCAACGAAACTGATTTGGCAAAGATGATGGGTGTCTCACATATCACTATCAGAGAAGCGCTAAACACGCTTCGGGCTAATAATCTTATCCATACTGTTCGTGGCCGTAATGGTGGCAGCTTCGTTTGCGAAAATATCGATGGCAAAAATAGCCCCCTGCATCCGTTCAAAGCGATCAGTACCGATTATCTTTCGGATCTGGGGGAAATGCATTGCGCCATCATTAGCCATAGCGCAAGACTTGCTTCCAGACGAATGACCGGCGCGGATATCGCCAAATTTCGCGAGTTTGTTGAGGTGCTCAGACAGGCAAAATCACCTGAGCTGATGACCCAGGCCGATATGCGATGCCTGCTGGCAATAGCCGCCAGTTCACATTCGGCACGGCTGGCGAACCAGGAGCTTCAGGTGCAAGCTGAATGGGCATCGCTGGTGGCGATCCTCTATCGCACGGACAGCATTCATGCCGAAATTATCGCGCTTTATTCAGCGCTGGCCGATGCGCTGGCCGCCCACAACGAGGCGGAATCAGTACAGCTTGCCACGCGGATCATCGACACCTTTACCTATTACCTTATCGAAAAAAAGCTGAAATATAACTCGAACTGACAATCCGTGAAGGCAGGACAGACAATGAGCTCTTCGACATCTTTAAGCGCATTAATCCGTAAAATTGATGATATTACTGTCTCTACGGTAGATTCTACCGTGGCGCTGGCGAGGAGCATCCATGAGGCGATTGCCGGGATACAGAAAGCTTCAGCCGAGGTTGTCCTCGATCCCTCGGTGCGATCCACCGTTCAACAGCATATTAAGCGTACGCTCAATGACAACCATTACTGCTCTGGAGCCGGATTTGCCAGCCATATAGAGAGCACCGCCACCACCAAAGAGTATTGGCTTTTGGAGTGGTGGTATAAGAAAGATAATGGTTTGAGCCAGGCGCACCTCGATTTGGATCAGGCCACGCAGCAACGACTGGATTTCAGAACCTTCGAGTGGTTTAAACATTCGCCACCGGCAGGCAAAGCTTATATCCACGGCCCGTACGTCGATTATATCTGCAATATCTCCTATACCCTGACTTCGGCAGTGCCGGTCTACTACAACGATCAGTTTCTTGGCGTCGCCGCCGTCGATCTGCTGGTCAGCCAAATCGAAGCCGAACTGCTCTCCTGCGCTCATCCTGACTATGTCATACTGACCAATCTGGAAAACAGGATTATCTTCTCCAGCTGGCCGCGCTTTCGCGTGGGTGAGTTACTGTCGCCCGCCAACAGCACCGTGGTATATCAGAGCGACTACTTTATCCTTTATCACTATCAAAACTAAGGGCCCGAAGGCCCTTGTTTTAGTTGTCCTGCCCCATATTGAGCTTATTGGCGTAAGCAATGGCGTCGTTTTCCGGCGCCGCAGAGCGCCCAAACGGTCGGGTCAGGAACATATAGATAAGCCCCGATCCAACGACAATCGCCAGGCCGAACAGCACTGTCCAACGATCAATGAAATCGCTGCTGTCTGCTGGTTGGGCCAGCAACCAGATCCCGCATAATCCATAGGCTAAGGCCAGTACGTTTACAATCACGCCCCAACCGCCAATGGTCCACTCCCCGGCCGGTTTCCAGCCCTTCAGACGCTGACGTAACGCAGCAAGTACGACCATCTGGAACGAGATATAAATACCGATTACGGCAAACGCGGTAATACGCGACAGGTTGTCTGGCTGGAAATAGACCCAAACACAGATGATCACCGGCAGCAAGCAACTGACGACCATCGCATTATCCGGAACGCCGTTTTTCGAGATTTTGGACATCCATTCACTTCCCGGCAGCATTCTGTCGCGAGAGAACGAAAAAATAAGACGGCTTAACGCAGCCTGTAGAGACAAAATGCACGACAACATCGCCACAATCGCGACAATGATAAAGATAGTTGCGCCGGTTTCTCCCAGGGCTTCATTGAGAATGGCGGGGATTGGATCGGACGTTTTACCATTCACGATACTGACCAGATTCGGTGAAGCCAGCAGATAACCCATCACGGAAATGATGGCGGAAATCGCGCCAAATACGATGCTTAAAATCATCGCGACCGGGATCTTTTTGCTCGGGTTCTGCACCTCTTCCGCTACGTTACCGCAGGCTTCAAAGCCAAAGAACATAAACAGCCCCATTAGCGCGGCGGACATAAACGCGGTGGAGTAGCTTCCGTCCTGAGCAAGCACGCCCATCGAGTCGAAGATGACGGAGAAAGGCTGAGAACGGTGAAAGATCAGCAGGTAAATTCCCAGCGCAATCACGCTGACAATTTCACACCAGAAGCCAATTTTGGCGACTCTGGCCAGGTTTTTGGTCCCGGACATGTTAACAGCCATCATCAACAGCAGTAGCAGGACAGACGTCAGCAACATGGTGGCAGGCGTTTGACCATAGTGGAACAGCGACTCAACAAACGTCGAGGTATATTCCGCAATTGACGTAATGGTGACCACCAGCGCCCACAGGTAAATCCAGGCGGCAATCCAGGCATATTTCTTGCCCCATAATCTTCTCGCCCAGGGATACAGTCCACCGGTTATCGGATACTGGGAAGCGACCTCGCCAAATACCAACGCCACTAAAAGCTGGCCACATGCGACGATTAAAATCCACCATACTGCGGGCGGCCCCGCCAGCGTTACGGCCAGCGCAAACAGCGAATAGACGGCAGTGAGCGGCGAAAGGTAGGTAAACCCCAACGCGAAATTAGAAATTAAACCGATTGAGCGATTGAACTGTTCTTTGCCATCTTTCTGAAAATTATCGTTTTTCTTATCAGGTGTCTGTTCCATATATCTTTCTCTTTTGTGGAATAGTCGCAGGGTTGAACAATTAATGTATAAAAGATATTAAGTTATATGTATAGTGATTTTGTCGCAGAGTTGTTAAAAATGATCGCATGTCACGTTAATGAAAAAGTGAGAGCAAAACGGTAGAAAGCGCTGGCATTTAGCAGTATTTATGACCAATGGATCTTCGCAGCCGCCAACCGTGGGCTACGCTGGCGGAAAAACATGCGCATCTGATTTAAGTTTGGGGCTAAGTAGCAATAATCGCTGCTGTTAAGCAACATTTTTGCAATATAATAGTGTGATGTTAAACGCTGAACCTGAGCAGGTGAATGATGGAAATTGATCTCGATAATCTGGTCTTTGATGGACTGGAAGAAGCGCAAGAGCGTAATGCTGAACGTCTGGAAGATGCAGATAAGAAAGCGCAGGAAATTATTGCTGATAATGACTGCGGCGACGCCTGCAAAATCTGATTTCCGAACCGGCGCAATGCCGGTTTTTTTATCGCCTGTTACCCCTTTCCGTTTCAGCCCGTATACCGTAAAGCCTCAATCAATTTGGCAAAGGCGGCGGTGTGCTGCCTGCGGCTGGGGTAGTACATATAATAGCCCTGGAAGGGTTCGCACCAGTCCTCCAGCACTTTTTCCAGCGCACCGTCAGCCACCGCCTGTTCGACAGTGTCTTCCGGCACAAATGCCAGCCCCATCCCGGCAATCGCTGCGCTAATCCGCGGGGGGAGATTGTTAAAAATAAGCTGCCCTTCAACCCGCACGCGCAAATCTTGTCCGCCTTTGCTAAATTCCCAGGCATACAGCCCGCCCAACGTCGGCATGCGCATGTTGATGCAGTTATGGTTTTGCAGATCGTGTGGGGTGAGTGGTTTACCATGGCGGGCAAAATAAGCGGGTGAACCGACCACCACCATGCGCCAGTCCGGACCAATTCTGACAGCAACCATATCTTTTGCCACCTGCTCGCCGAGACGAATACCCGCGTCATAACGGCCAGCCACAATATCCGTCAGGCTGTTGTCGAGGGTCATTTCCACTTTCACTTCAGGATAAGCCTGCAAAAAAGGCGCCAGCGCGGGCCAGACGGTCGATTGCAACGCATGTTCACCCAAGGTAAGGCGAATGTTACCCGCCACCCGCTGACGGATGTCGGTTAATGCCAGCAGCTCCGTTTCAATGTCATCAAAACGCGGACTGATACTGTTGATAAGCCGTTCTCCGGCTTCAGTCGGCGCGACGCTGCGCGTGGTACGGGTCAGGAGTCGGACATCCAGCCGCTCTTCGAGTCCACGTATCGCATGGCTTAACGCTGACTGCGAGACCCCGAGCTTTGCCGCAGCCCGCGTAAAACTCCGCTCGCGGGCGACGATAATGAGATAATAAAGATCGTTAAAATTATCACGCAGCATGCTTGTCCCCAGCCATTAACTTTATTGACGTATGGTACATGTCATGAGGGTAATCACGTAGCGTTTCTCAACGTTCGCGCACATCACTCCTGTTCTCCCCCCTTTCACTAATAACATTTTGTATATAGATAAGAATTTTTTCTTATTTTGTCTGAATCGTAAGTTATGGGAGCGTAAAAAGCACAAACCAAAAACTACAGGGATTTCTTACAATGATGGCAACGAAAATTCACAGCGCTAAAAAAACACTTCTGGCACTCAGCGTGCTGCTGGCCTCTGGCATTAGCGTCTCACAGGCTCAGGCTGACCAATTGGCCGATATCAAAGCCGCCGGCGTCGTTAAAGTGGCGACATTCGACGCCAATCCGCCGTTCGGTTCAGTTGATGCAAAAACGCATAAGATTGTCGGCTATGACGTCGATTTTGCCGAAGCGCTGGCCAAGTCCCTGGGGGTAAAACTGGAGCTGGTGGCCACCAATCCGGCCAACCGTATTCCGCTATTACAATCCGGTAAAGCCGATTTAATCGTAGCGGATATCACGATCACACCTGAGCGTGCACAAGTGATCGATTTCTCCGTGCCCTATTTTGTCACCGGCCAGCAGTTCCTTGTGCCAGCAAAATCCCCGGACAAGCTCGATGAATACAGCAAAGCGCGAATCGGCGCGGTAAAAGGTACTACCGGTGAGCAGGCGTTACATCAGCGCTTCCCGCAGTCGCGCGTACTGGCCTATGACGATATCCCCCTGGCATTAACCGCCTTACGCAACGGTAATGTGCAGGCCATCACCCAGGACAGTACAATCCTGGCGGGCTTGTTAAGCGGTGCGCCGGATAAAGCGGATTTCAAAATTTTGCCGGACCTGCTGAGTAAAGAAGAGATCGGCGTGGGGGTAAAAAAAGGCGAACCGGCTTTGTTAAAAGCCGTCAACGATGAACTTTTGAAGCTGGAGTCTACTGGTCAGGCAGCAAAAATTTATGATGTGTGGTTCGGCCCTGAAACTAAAAACCCGCAGCCCCGCGCCTTTAAAATAGAAGCCCAGTAATATGCTCTCAGCTCTTTTTCATCGTTCCGCAGCTTCGGCTGCGGATTCTACCCAATTGGGTCAGGCAAGCGTCAAACTGCACAATGTGTTTAAACAGTATGACGCTCATACCGTACTTAACGGCGTCAGCCTGGCAGTTGAACCTGGTGAAGTGGTGACCATTTTGGGTCCTTCTGGCTCTGGAAAATCCACTCTTATACGTCTTATCAACCAGCTTGAGTCGCTCAGCGGTGGCGAAATTTTCATTGATGGTAAACCGATTAGTCAGTTGCGCGGCGCTGCATTACGCCAGTTACGCAGCCGTATCGGTTTTGTATTTCAGCAATTCAATCTCTATTCGCATCTGACCGCGCTGCAAAACATTGCGCTGGCGCTGGAATATGTTCACGGCTGGAACAAAGCGGAAGCAAAAGGCCGGGCACTCAAATTGCTGGATCAAGTGGGACTGCTCGAGAAAGCCGATGCCTATGCCGCTCAGTTATCCGGCGGGCAGCAACAGCGCGTTGCCATTGCCCGCGCGCTGGCTTCATCGCCACAAATCATTTTGTTTGATGAACCCACCTCCGCGCTGGATCCAGAAATGATCGGCGAGGTGTTACAAGTGATGAAAAATCTGGCTCACAGCGGTATCACGATGATCGTCGTGACTCATGAAATGCACTTCGCTCGTGAGATTGCCGATCGTGTGGTATTCATTGATGGCGGCGATATCCTGGAAGTCGCCTCGCCGGAGGATTTCTTCACCCGCCCACAACATCCCAGAACCCAGCGTTTCCTGAAAAAAGTGCTCGACCCGTTACACCAGGAGTTACCGTTATAATGCATCTAATGGACTGGCAGGGGGTGCTGAGCGGGCAACCTCTGCAATGGATAATTTCCGGTTTTCTCACCACGCTATGGGTGACGCTGGCAGGCGTCACGCTCGCCACTCTCTTTGCTCTCCTACTACTCGGCTTACGTTTGACAGGCAATCGCATTGCCACCGCGGTGGTCGGCGTGTGGGTCTCCGCTTTTCGCAATACGCCTTTACTGGTGCAACTGATGTTCTGGTATTTCGCCGCATGGAATTGGCTACCCCGTGACGTGATTACCTTTATTAATGCTGAACACCCATGGTCAGTTCTGCCAGGTGACGTCTGGTGGTTAACGCCGGAGTTTCTTTGTTCTGCCTGGGGGCTGGGTGTTTTTACTTCAGCCTTTTTGGTCGAGGAGATTGCCTCTGGTTTGCAGGCGGTTTCTGCCGGACAACGCGAGGCGGCCATTGCCCAGGGCTTTTCCTCATGGGCGGTTTTTCGTCACATTCTCCTTCCCCAGGGACTGGCGAACGCATGGCAGCCCATCGTTGGGCAATATCTCAACCTGATGAAGCTCTCCTCGCTTGCCAGCGGTATTGGATTTGCAGAGTTGACCTATCAGGTGCGGCAAATTGAGAGCTATAACGCACATGCACTGGAAGCCTTTGCCGTTGGAACAGTGCTCTATCTGCTCATCGGTATCGTGTCAGGTATGCTGCTTACGCGTCTTGGACCAAAAACTGTGTCAGGTAAACCGTTCAGGGCAAAAGCCCGTCTGTTCAGCGTCAGGAGCATATCGCATGATCGCTAATATTTCGGTCATTACTGACAATCTTGACTATCTTCTGTGGGGACGCGTGACCGAAGGCCAACCCGGCGGCGTTTTGCTTACTTTGCTGATGGCTATCGGCGCGGCATTGCTGGCACTTCCCGGTGGGATAGTTCTTGCCTGCTGCGCCTGGCGTTTTCCTGGCGCGATGCGCAAAGGACTGTTTATCTGGGCCGAGTTTATTCGCGGCATTCCGTTAATCTTTGTGATTTTCTGGATGTGGTATTTACTCCCCATGCTGACTGGAAGCGATCTGCCTGGCGCAGTTACCGTGACGTTGGCGCTGGCATGGTTCACCGCCGCCTCGGTGATGCACTCGGTGTATGCAGGAATTAGCGCCTTACCTGGCGGGCAATATGAAGCGGCAGTAGTGCAGGGTTTTCGCCCGTACCAGGCCCTGTGGCTTATTTTATTGCCGCAAGTACTGCGCAACATTATGCCGTCATTGACCGGGATATTTATTGGACTACTGAAGGACACGTCGCTGGCGTTTATCGTCAATGTGCCAGAACTCACGACGGTTGCCGGTCAGGTTAATAGCCGGGTGCAAATCTATCCGGCGGCCATTTTTATCTTTACCGGACTGGTCTATTACCTGCTGTGCTTTAGCCTGGAAAAATTCACCCAGCGACGATTCGCGCTAAAATGACCTCAAGGCTCAACATTCCACGAACTGGTGGTCTTCGTTGAGCCGATATTTCACGCCAGCCCGGATATTTTTTTCACCTTCAACGGCAAGCGCAAAACGCATTCTTTCGCCATCATGATAGGCCAGCGCCGCGCATCCGCCAGGACCGAGTATTATCGAATCGACAGTGCCGGTACTGGCAACAACGGCGTTCTCTCCGCTGGCAATAATATGGATATTGTCTGCGCAATTGGCGATTTTCGATTCCGCACCGAAACAGGCTAGCTGGGTTAAATCACCGCTGCAGGCAATCCGATTTCTGTCGCCCAGTGCACTGATGCGTACACGCATGCCGGCACTGGCGATGCGCGTACCGTCACCCACGCTACTGATACGCGCTGAATTTCCCGCGACCGCAATTCGCCCGCGATCGCCCGAGCTGCCGATATGCGCGTTATAGCCTACGCTGCCTATACGTACGCTGTAACCTGCACTGGCAATTTGCGCGGCATAGCCAGCGCTGGCGATTTTAACGTTATCATCCGCGCAGCCAAAGCTGACATTATCTTCCGCACTCGCCAGCGGGCTGCTGGTCCCCCCCGTTGTTTTCACGCGGGAAATATTTCCCATCGCGCGAATATCCTGCCGGACAAAACTCTCCTCTTCCCGCCATTTTGACCAGCCGTATTCCACCAGACTATTTGCCCAGTCGATATACCCTTCCCGCTGGAGCGCACGATGTACATCGGCATAACTTCCCCCGGCGGGAAAAGTGCGTAGAAACCAGCGATACATTACGGGCCCAACGCGCCAGGCCCGTAAGTCATCACGCGTAATCATCATCGCTTAATGCCGGTGATAGCCATCCACCATGCACTTGAAGGTTTCGCCCGGCGTGCGGCCCGTAGTGCAAAGATAAAGATGCCCAAAAATGAAAAACAAACTGATTATTGCCAGCGCAAAATGCGCCTGTAACAACCAGTAACGCACACCGGGGAACAGATCGCCGACTACCGCCGGATAGAGCGATAACAGACCCGATATCAACAACAGCGGCAGCAGACCATACATCACGCCAACATAGGCCGCCTGCTGTAGCGGATTGAATTTCGAACGCTTTGATGCCGGGAATGGATGTGACTCTCCCTGCATAATGCCAAACAGGTAAAAACGCGTTTGTCTTTGCGCGCGTCCGATCCAACCCCGGCGCTGAATGATATAGTGATGTCCGTTATCGCCAATCAGGTTGATCAGGACAAAACCAATCCAGCAGGCGAGCAGCAAAAAGCCACAGACTTCGTGTACGGTAAGCAGGCTTTTCATCACCGACGCGCTAACGGCCGAGAAGTGATTGACGAGTCCACTGACCAGAAGTAGCAGAAATAACAGCGCGTTCGACCAGTGCCACAAGCGGACAGCCTTCGAGTATAAGTAGATCTTCTCACCGTGCCCTGCCGACGCTTTATGCGCGGCACGAAAGCGCAGCATGGCGTGTAGCGCCAGCACCAGCCACATTCCCACCAGCATTAATCCGGCGATGACCAGCCACACTGGCCAGTAGTCAGGAGAAAACATAGGGACATATTGCGCAAGCTGGGCGTGAAACTGTTCGGCATTCTGCGACGCGTTCATACATTTTCCTTTTTAATCAAATGTTGACCGAACCGACGATACAGATGGGGTTTCCCGGCGCCTGCAAGTTGATACTCGTAATACTTGTTTTCCCGCAGCCAGGTCTGAATCTCCGGGCTATCTTCACGACCAAAAATCAGCGCGTGTTCCGGGCAGGCGTTAACACAGATCGGTGGAAAACCTTTCGCCAGACGTGATTCAGCGCAAAAGTCGCATTTATCAGCCACTTTGGTGCGCGGATTGAGATAGCGGACCTGATAAGGGCACGCGCCTATGCAGTAACTGCAGCCGATACACGAAGACGTGTCGACCCGGACAATGCCGTTCTCATCTCGCCAGGAGGCGCCGGTTGGACAGACCTCAATACAGGGCGCATCATCACAATGCTGGCAGGACTGACGAAAATAGTGATACAGCGTTTCGTTGTCGTTATCCGAAACCGGAATATGCGCTATCGACAAACGGCTGCCCTGGTCAGGAACATGATTGGTTTTTCTGCATGCGCGGGCGCAAATATTACAGCCGTTACACAGTGATTCGTCGTGAATCATGACATAACGAACGCCTTTAGTGCTCCTGGGGCTTGCTAACAAACTTTGACCTGGGCCGGTAAAAAAAATCACCGTCCCCATGCCAATGACAAATTTACGTCGGGTGAAGGACATCGGGTTATCCTCTAATGCTGTGACAGTGGTCGTCCACACATTCCATGACATCAACCTGAAGAATTCAGGGGTTCTGATACTGCTCAACCTCAAACCATTCGCACAGGCCGTACGCTTTGCCATAACTCATAAAACGTTCGCTGAACAAATAAGGCTCCGCATTTGACGATTCCACAGTGCGTATATCTGCGTAATCCGGGTGCGTTTCCATTGCCGAGAGCGCCGCTGCAACCTGCTGATCGCCAAAGCTATACGGCGGTTGCGTCAACATGGCGACCTTATAGGGGCGTGGATACGTTTGACAGTCGAAGCGTACCGCCTCGGCAATCGCGCGACAGATGTCGTTCTCCACCACCTGCACACACATGCTGGCATAGTTTGCCGTCATGGTTTGCGTCGAAAAGAAATATGCCTCTTCAGCGCCATGCACACAGGTAATATCCGCCCCATTCGCGCCCTGACACAGGGTATCTAGCAGCACGGTTAAGTCAGTCTCAGGAACCGAATACGGTGGCTGCAGGAAGACACTGCGAGCCACCAACTGACCCGATGCTGAATGTTGGCGGATAAATTCCGCCACTATCGACTCCGGGCTGGCAGGTTCCTGAACCTGCGGCGCGTTCACCTGTTCAGCAGGCGGCTGTAGCGCCTGCAGCCAGTGTCTCTTTTGGCTATCTACCTCATCAGGAAACGCCTCAATGGGTGCCTGAACGTTGCTCACGTTAGTCATCTCGCGTTCCTTACGCTGGCAACAGATCTTGTGCCGCCAGATCGGCTGCCACATCCTCAAGTCCGAGTCGATTCAGCGTTTCGCGCGTAGGGCAGCCCAGTTCCGGATCCCAACCCATTTCCTGATAGAACATCGTCAGTGACAGGCGCATGTCCTCCCGGTCCATCTTGTCGGTCCCCTCGGTGAAGACCGGGATCTTCGGATCTTTATCAAACACCCAGGAGCAAATGAGATCGTGCTCATTGCGCATATCTTTGGTTTGCATCAGTTTGACCGTATAGGCACGATGCAGGGTAAAGATACGTTCAGCGGCCAGATCCAGACTCGCCTGCGTGGTTTCATCGCCGGTAACCGCCTGGAAAAATTTCGCTTCCAGATCCAAATCTCCGCGATAATTACGGCTCTTGAGCGGCGAGACCGTCATCGGCCAGACCCAGTTGCATAGCGTGACCGCGTTATGCAAACAGACTTTCAGCAACGTCCATTTGGCATATTTGATCTTCGCGGCATTGATCGGGGTGTAGTTTTTGGTTTCGTCGTAGGCATCCTGTGAACCAAACAATTCGCCCGCCACTTCGCGCTGTAATTTCAGCGGCAAACCGGAACCGATGAAGTTAATATGGGTATGCGTCATACAGTCACGGTTAAACATACAGTTGGTGATCGCCCCAACCTGCGCTGAAGCCTCGTTAGCATGGTGGACAGGAAAACCAAACGGCGACCACAGTTTGTTCTTGGCATAACCCCAATACTCTTCGCCCAAATCCCAGCGCTCAGCAATGGCATATGAACCGTCCGCAAGGTGGCTGAGTTCCCCCACGCGATGCGCCAGTCGATAGTAAAAATCCTTAATAAAATTAGGATCGCCCGCTTCCAGCTGATCCCAGCGGATCTCCGCATACTCTTCCGCCGGCAGTACGCGCTTAAAAACGCCTTTCGAGTAGCAATAAGTAAAATCGCGGTGCAACTGCCCGTAGTTACACCAGATGCCATAATCGTCGAACAGGTTCAGACCAATCAGGTTTCCCACCACGCGCCCATCGTCTTTATCGTCAAAATCTTTCGGGCCATTGGGGAAAATGGTGGTGTGCACAAAGTTCGCTACGCAGGTGTTGCCACCGGTACTCGGTACGCCAAAATCTTTCACCCGCGGGACATTGAGCTGTGACATACAACGAATCGGGCACGAATGGCAGCCGCTCATTTTTACCGTGTATTTCTCAGCGGCAGGTCCGAGATCGAACACGGATTTATAGGTACGGAAACCGACGGTATTCTGGTTGCCCGGCGGGATTTCACCCGTTTCAATTGGCCCGCCTTCCGCCGCGCC
This sequence comes from Citrobacter sp. wls717, assembly GCF_005280955.1. Lineage (NCBI taxonomy): Bacteria > Pseudomonadati > Pseudomonadota > Gammaproteobacteria > Enterobacterales > Enterobacteriaceae > Citrobacter > Citrobacter sp. wls717. Next base: position 264,676 of record NZ_SZWW01000016.1, on the reverse strand, counting down.
CCAGAACAGTCCCTTGCGGGCCGTCCAACGCGAGTTTGGCGAAGAGTATTCTGCCCAGGCCTGCGGGGTGCTCGGCACAACGTGGTTGTTGTTGGCGCCGATAAGCTCAGTCATCATATAGTCATTGAGCCGCTTCATCTCTTTGCGGTCGGCAATGTTGACACCTTTGGTCCCTTCTACCGCAATGGCCTTCAGATTTTTCGAGCCCATCACCGCGCCAGTACCGGCGCCGCCGCTGTGGTTGCGACTGTTGATCATGCAGGAGAGCGGTACCAGATTTTCCCCCGCCTGGCCAATCGCGGCGACGCAAGTCTCAGGGCTGGTAATGCGGCAAATCTCTTCGGTTGTGGCGCGCGTGCCCTTGCCCCACAGGAAATCGGCTTTTTCGATGCTGACTTTATCGTCTTTGATGTTGATCCAGACAGGCGACGCGGACTTACCTTCGATAATAATGGCGTCGTAACCGGCAAATTTCATCTGTGCGGCGAAGAAACCGCCCATGTGGGCATCTACGACTAAATTACCTTTGGTAAATGTTGACAAGGAGGTGATATTGACGCGGGAGCTACAGGGTGCGCCCGAGCCCGTTAATGGCCCGGTGGCGAAAACCAGTTTATTCCCTTCATCAAACGGCATGGTGCCTGGCGGGACTTCGTCGTACATAATTTTATACCCAAAGCCCATCCCACCGATAAATTTCTTAAATTTACTGGAATCTTCATGGGTGATATTACCCGTGGTGAGATTGATCCGTAAAATATTACCTGTCCAACCGTTAGCCATCATGTTTTCCTTTGCAAGAAGGTTTAATAGATATACCCGTCAGGCAGCTTTTTTATTCAAAACTGCGCTATTTTTGGCAATTAGTGACGCGTATCAGGCATGCCTTCCCTCTATCAAACGGTAATATCTTTCCACTCGATAATTTTTAATGCCCCAGTCGGGCAAGCATTGGCGCATTCCCCGCATAACACACATTTTGAGGATTTTTTCGTTTCCGTGTTGACGGTCGCCATCATCCACGGGCAGGCTGTGGTACAAGCGCTACAGCCAATGCAACGTTTATGGTCCACGGCAATACAACCGTCTTCCTGCTTCCAGGTAATGGCGCCAATCGGGCAGACCTTCATGCATTGCGGATCTTTGCATTGGCGGCAGGTATCCGCGGTATAGTTTAAATCACCATACAGTCCGCCACCGGACCCGACGCCATCATCGCCAAAGAAGTAATTACGATGAATTTTGATGCGGGAAAAGAAGGTGCCAACGGCCCCATCGTTATAATTGGTACAGGAAATCTCGCAGCGATGACAACCAGTGCAGCGTGCTCGCTGCGTTACCAGCACCCCTTTCGGCGTATTGATAAGCCCAACGGTACCGCTGTCGATATCTTCCTGCTTACAACCAAAAAGTGATAACAACGCGGGCGCAATGGTCAGTCCTGCCAGACCCTTTCCGGATATACGTAGGAATTCAAGCCGCGTTAAACCACAATCTAAAAATGGACGATCAACCTGGTTCATTTATTTCGCATCCTCTTCGCAAACGCAGTAGCGGCAACACATCAAGGCTAATTTTTGCGCACAGATCGGGCCAATTCGACCATTAATGTTGCCAACAACACGTGAATATTTGCCCTAACCTGATCGTATAAATGACGGTGGTTAAACTAAATGAATCTAATCCTTTAGGGTTAGGCACAATGATAATGTGGTTATTCAGCGCCCGTCGTTTTGATCGTCATCAATTAAAAAACGGAAGGAAAGTAATTAATGCGGAGTGAGATTTATTATCATTAAGATAAGTTGAAATAATATTTCATATGGCTTGCAAATATTTGTGACTTCACTCTCAAATATATTTTTATATATCAATCGATATACAACCAAATATACAGCGATGTGTGTTTCTCTAATTGCAGTCCTAAATTATATATATTGATAGAATAACGTGACGAGAATAAGAGGATGGCGCAAATGACTGCCCTCCTCTTTTTATGGATTATCCGGCCAATGCTTTAATAACGGTCTCAATGGCCTGTTTTTCTAGTTCACTGCGCTTTACACGCTGGTTGGCGAGGGTGGTTCTCAGCACACCCGCAATGACGATATGCTTTGGCTCTTGTCCCAGATCGCGCATTTCCAGTACTACTTTACCGACTATTCTGCACATTTCCCGGTACAACTCATCGTCTTTGGTCTGATTTCCCATATTTGCCCGCTCGTCATTAACTCAAACCAACAGCATATATCACTCTGGCTAATTAGACAAAATTCAATGAAAATCAAACAAATGTCATAAATCTATCGGATCCGCTGCAGTCGATTTACCAGTTCCGCAAGGCTCCGCGCCTGCATTTTTTCCATCACCCGCGCGCGATGAACTTCAACCGTGCGCACGGCAATATTCATAGCGTCCGCAATTTCCCGATTCATTAACCCTTTTGCAACCAGTTGCGCCAACTCTCGCTCCTTTGGTGTGAGCATCTGATAGCAGGCCACGATCTCTTGTCGCGAGAAAGCGGCGTGAGAAACCTGCAAAGCGTGCTCTAACGCCGTCTGCAAAGGCCCGGCGGACACCGGCTTTTGCAAAAAATCGACTGCTCCACGTTTCATTTGCTCAACCGCCATCGGCACATCACCATGCCCGGTGAGGAACACCACCGCCAGCGTACTTTCTCGCTGGCGCATCACTTCATGTACAGCATGCCCATCCAGTACCGGCATACGCATGTCCAGCAAAAGCACGCCCACCTGGTGCAGATTTGCCCCTGCGAGGAATGTTTCACCCTGCTCCCAGCAACATACCTCATATCCCAGACTTTCCAGTAAAAACGCACAGGCCTGGGTGACGGCAATGTCGTCATCCAGCAGATGAATTAATGCCACTACGGCCTCCCTCCTGGTTTTGCTTAAAATGTAATGTCACTACCGCCCCCGCTTTTTCATCAGGAGCCTGATGATTTTTGATCTCAATGTCGCCATTTGCGTAACGCACCAGCCGCTGACAAATGGCTAATCCCAGCCCCATGCCTTCTTTACGGGTGGTCATAAACGGCTGAAAAGCCTGGTACAACTGCGCCTCATCAATACCGCCAGCGTTATCCTGCACCTGAATACGCACATCCCCCTCCTCACGCTGAGCGCTAAACCACACCGTGGTTGCCCCGGCCTGGGCCGCATTGAGCACCAGATTGGCCAGCACCTGCTCAAGCAGAACGCTTGGCAGAGTCAGCGTTAACGTCTTGCCGACACGCGTTTGCAGCGCCACCGCCGGGAATTGCTGGGGCATGCGCAATAATTGCCAGACGTGATGAATTGCATCATGAACGTTGACGGCCCGCCAGTCATCGGTCATCACCGGATTACCCTGCGCCTGGCTGACCCACTGGCGCAGATTGTGCAAGGTATCAGCGCCCCGCTGCGCCTGAGCATCAATGTTCTCCAGCGCAGGCAACAACGGATGCTGCTTATCCTGACCGCGCAGGCGGATCAAACAGCCCTGCGCATAATGGCGGATAGCCGACAGCGGCTGATTAAGTTCGTGGGCAAACCCGGAGGTCATCTCGCCAAGCACACTCATTTGGCGAGCGGTTTCCAGCGCCTGTTCTTGTTTGCGCAGCAGAATGCTGTTCCGCTCCAGTTGCCTGCCGCGACGACGAACCAGCAGCATCACCCAGATATAATTGAGCGTCAGCAGCAACAGCACAACGGCCACAGCCCCCATAGCGAGCTGGTGCTGGATAAACCAACTTTTGACGTCCAGCCAGAGCTGGCGCTGCTGCGGATGCTGGCGGACATCGCGTAGCAACGCTTCTACTTCGCGTGTCGAGGCAGGCGCTCCCCAGCGAAACGTTGCATTCTGCGGAGAATTGAACAGCACCCGTGTGACGCGATCGGCGAGCTCGTCGCTCACTGCAGGCAGTGCCGCAAATGACCAGTCAGGATAGAGCGGCGTACTGGTTAAACAGGGAATCGAGGTCGGATGGTTGAGTACAGCCCTAAAGTCCGTTTTATGAATGAGCCCTTCCTCATCCATGTTTTCCAGCAGACACACCGGCACAATCACCGCCTGCACAGCTTTTTCGCGTAGTAAATAGAGTAAGGCATCGGCAGGAAAACCGGTAAACCTCAGGCGTAAATCGCGCTCAGGTCGCAGACCGGCATCGCTAAGTGCTTTATACCCCAACAAATAGCCGCCAAAAGCCTGAGCATCAATGGCGCCAACCGTTTTACCGATCAGATCATGCGCGGAAGTGATTCCACTATCGCGCCTGACGAGAATCGCGCTACCGATCACGTTACTGGCGGCTTTGCCTCCCCGGGTAGAACGTAACGACGCCAGCCAGCGTAACGCAGAGCGGTTGTTTAGCTGTACAAACTGCGCCGGATTGGTGACCACAAATTGTACCGTGCCGCGATTCACCGCCTCCTGCATCTGGTGCAGATCCAGCGGTTGTATATGAAACTGCTCACCGGGAATTTGCTGATTCAACAGGGTTTCCAACGGCTGCCAGTGCTGACGTGTGGAGATCTCCCCACGCATTGCCAACACGCCAATGTTCCATGTCTGCGCCGCGACCGTGCCGCTTAGCATCCACAGCGACGCCAGTACCGTCAGGCATCTTACTACGTTGCGTCCCACTCAATTATCCCTGTCAATTATGTTGTTTTAGATCAACAACAAGCCGGGTATGTGGTTAACCACAATAGAGTACCCCCGGTCACGATTTTTACACTGTAAATCATTGAGATTCTTTATTCATCACACACAAATCAACGGCGTGACCAATGTTTCGTTGTTGTACCGTGACGGGAGAAAATATGGACAGCAGTAAACGGCAGTTTCTCCAGCAACTGGGCGTCCTGACCGCTGGCGCTTCACTGGTCCCCCTGGCGCAGGCGCAATTCCCCTTCTCGCCTGAACGCCATGAAGGCTCACTCGCGCATCGCTACGCCATGTTGATTGACCTGCGACGCTGCATCGGCTGCCAGGCCTGTACCGTCAGTTGCGCTATTGAAAACCAGACGCCGCAGGGAGAATTCAGAACCCTCGTTAACCAGTATCAGGTGCAGCTTACAGGCCAGCAAAGCGTCACCAACGTCCTGCTGCCGCGCCTGTGCAACCATTGCGATAATCCCCCTTGCGTACCCGTTTGTCCGGTGCAGGCCACCTTCCAACGTGAAGACGGTATTGTGGTCGTCGACAACACCCGCTGCGTGGGTTGCGCTTACTGCGTGCAGGCCTGCCCTTACGATGCGCGGTTCATCAACCATGAAACGCAAACCGCCGATAAATGCACATTTTGCGTACACCGTCTGGAAGCGGGGCTGCTCCCGGCCTGCGTGGAATCCTGCGTCGGCGGCGCACGCATCATTGGCGATATCAAAGATCCGCACAGCCGGATTTCTCAAATGCTGCATGAACACCATGAGGCCATCAAAGTGCTAAAACCCGAAAGCGGAACATCACCGCACGTGTTTTATCTGGGTCTGGATGAAGCGTTTGTCACCCCGTTAATGGGACGCGCTCAACCCGCTCTCTGGCAGGAGGTTTAAATGAACCATTCACTGATTATCGAAGAGGTTCTGGCCCATCCGCAACATGTAAGCTGGTTACCCTGGGCCGTACAGTATTTCTTTTTCATCGGTATTGCCGCCTGCGCCGCGCTGTTCGCCTGCGTGCTGCACTGGCGCAAACAAGAGACGCCGGACCTGGAAAACCTGACGCTGTTAATTGCCCTGACCTGTGCAATAACTGCCCCGTTGGCGCTAACCGCCGATTTACACCAAACCGCCCGCGTCTGGCATTTTTATGCTTATCCAACGCCATGGTCCTGGATGCCGTGGGGCGCGCTGTTTTTACCGCTGTTCACCGGCTTCCTGGGCCTGTGGTTTCTGGCACAACACGTTAAGCAGCTAACGCTTAAAAGTTACAGTGTAACTAAATGGTTGGCCGTCGGTAGCGCCTTATCCGCCATCGGATTACTGGTTTACACCGGTCGCGAAGTGTCGGTGGTGCAGGCGCGTCCCATTTGGTTCAGCTACGCCTTTCCGGTTGCAATGTTCCTCAGCGCGCTGCAAACGTTCCTCGCCCTGCTCATCGCTGCAACAAACAGTGAAGGCTCTTTGCTGCGCAAACTGGCGTGGGGACAAATTGTCGCCTTGAGCGCGCTGGCTATCGTGGTGGCAATTTGGGTGAGCGGCAATACGCTCTCCGGTTCAGCAATTCGCCAGTGGCTGGATGTCGCCTCTTCGGCACGACACTACACCATCGGTTGGGTTGCGTTATGGCTTGTCTCGCTCGTCCTTTGCGGGCTGGTGCTGCGTTTTCCATTATCGCGGCTGCTGCGCATATTACTGGCGTTTAGCGCCATGGCGCTGTGCTGGCTGATGCGCTGGACGTTACTCATCCAGGTACAGACCGTACCGAAATTTAACGCCCAATTTAATCCTTACACCCTGCCCGGCGGCACCGATGGCTGGCTGGCCATTGTGGGCACCTTCGGCCTGTGGATAGCACTGATTATTATTGTTCGTGAAGCGCTGAACGCGATCGCAAGGAGAATGCAACATGGCTAATTTTACCCGTCGTCAGTGGCTTAAAGTCGGTCTTGCAGTAGGTGGCATGGTGACGTTTGGTCTGAGTTATCGGGATGTAGCAAAGCGCGCACTGGACGGTTTGCTGGACGGTACCTCTGGTAAAATTACCCGCGACCGCATCTTTGGTAATGCGCTCATCCCTGAAGCCAATGCCCGGCCGCAATGGCAGCAAAATCCGCAGCAGGTGATCTCAATGACGCAGTGCTTTGGCTGCTGGACGCAGTGCGGTGTGCGGGTACGCGTTGATAGTGAGCAAGGCAAAGTGCTGCGCATTGCCGGTAACCCTTATCATCCATTATCTCACGAGCACCATATTGACGCCTCGGTTCCCTTTGCCACGGCAATGGCGCAACTGGCGGGCGAGTCGGGTCTGGACGCGCGCTCCACCGCCTGCGCTCGTGGCGCAACCTTACTTGAAGGTCTGTACAGCCCACAGCGCATTCTGCAGCCCATGAAACGCGTCGGCAAACGCGGCGAGGGAAAATGGCAGCGCATCAGCTTCGAACAATTAATCACAGAGGTGGTGGAAGGCGGTGACCTGTTTGGTGAGGGCCATGTTGATGGCCTGCGGGCAATTCACGATCCCCATACGCCGCTTGATGCCAGACATCCCGGCTTTGGGCCAAAATCCAATCAGTTGCTGGTCACCAATACCAGCGATGAAGGACGTGATACGTTTTTACGTCGCTTCGCGCTGAACAGTTTCGGCAGTAAAAACTTCGGCGCGCATGGCGCTTACTGCGGTCTGGCCTACCGGGCCGGTTCTGGTGCGCTAATGGGCGATCTGGATAAAAATACCCACGTGAAGCCCGATTGGGATAATGTCGAGTTCGCGTTGTTTATGGGAACCTCTCCGGCGCAATCCGGCAATCCGTTTAAACGCCAGGCTCGCCAACTCGCCAGCGCCCGTTTACGCGACGACTTTCGCTATGTGGTGGTGGCGCCAGCCCTGCCATTAACCACGGTACTGGCTGACGATCGCGGCCACTGGCAGCCCGTGCGTCCGGGAAGCGACTCCGCGCTGGCGATGGGTATGATCCGCTGGATAATCGAAAAACAGCGCTATAACGCCGATTACCTTGCGATTCCCGGCGTACAGGCCATGCAGCAAGCCGGTGAAAAAAGCTGGAGCAACGCCACGCATCTGGTGATCACCGATGAGATCCCAAATCTTGCCGGGCAGCATTTAACCCTCGCGCATCTGAACGCAAACGCCGCCCAGGAGCCGGTGGTCGTTAACGAAGCCGGAGAAATCGTCGCCGCCAGCGGTTGCCCACGCGCGCAGTTATTTATCACCCGCGTGGTGACGCTGGCAGACGGCCAGACGGTGACGGTAAAAAGCAGCCTCCAGTGCCTGAAAGAATCCGCCGAAAAACTCACGCTGGCGCAATACAGCCAGCAGTGCGGCGTGGCTGAAGCAGACATTAGCGCACTGGCCGACGCGTTTACCCGCCACGGACGTAAAGCGGCGGTAATCGCGCACGGCGGAATGATGGCAGGTAATGGATTTTATAACGCCTGGTCGGTAATGATGCTCAATGCGCTGATTGGCAACCTGAGTCTTGAAGGCGGCGTGTTTGTCGGCGGCGGCAAGTTCAATGGCGCCACCGATGGACCACGCTACAACATGGACAGTTTCACCGGGAAGATTAAACCAAAGGGATTAAGCATCGCACGCAGTAAAACCGCGTATGAGTCTTCCGAAGAGTACCGCAATAAAGTAGCCGCCGGACAATCGCCCTTCCCGGCAAAAGCCCCCTGGTATCCGTTTGTGGCAGGTCAACTTACTGAACTTCTTGTCTCGGCACTCGAAGGCTACCCTTATCCGCTAAAAGCCTGGATCTCTAACATGACCAACCCGTTTTACGGCATCGCAGGGTTGCGCGGCGTGGCGGAAGAAAAGCTTAAAGATCCTGCGCGTTTGCCGCTATTTATCGCCATTGATGCCTTTATGAACGAAACCACGGCGCTGGCAGATTACATCGTGCCGGATACCCATAACTTCGAAAGCTGGGGATTCAGCGCCCCGTGGGCGGGCGTCGCCAGCAAAGCTACCACCGCTCGCTGGCCCGTGGTCAGAGCCGCAACCAGCAGTACCGCTGACGGTCAACCGGCCTCAATGGAATCTTTCTGTATTGCGGTAGCAAAACGCATTGGTTTGCCTGGTTTTGGTGATAATGCGATTACCGACCCACAGGGCAATCAGTATCCGTTAAATCGTGCGGAAGATTATTATCTGCGCCTCGCCGCCAATATTGCGTTTATGGGTAAATCACCGGTCCCGGAGGCTCAGCCGGAAGACATTGCCTTGACCGGGGTGCAACGGATCATGCCGGTGATAACGCAAACGCTGAAAGCCGATGAAGCCAGCCGGGTGGCATTTGTGTATTCACGCGGCGGGCGTTTCGCCCCAGCCAGCAGTGGCCGGGTGGAGGATCGCGTCGGCAATGCGTGGGAAAAACCGCTGCAAATCTGGAATGCGAATGTCGCCGCGCACCGCCATGCGATTACCGGCGAGCGCTACAGCGGCTGCCCGGCCTGGTATCCTTCGCGCCTGTCAGACGGACGTGCGGTCGAGGAGTTGTTCCCGGAACAAGAATGGCCGCTGAAATTGATCTCCTTTAAATCCAATACCATGTCCAGCGCTACGGCGGTCATCCCGCGCCTGCATCATCTGAAGCCGGTTAATCTGGTGGCGCTCAACCCGCAGGATGGTAAGCGGTACGGCTTAGCACATGGCGATACGGTACGTATCACTACGCCTGGCGGTCAGGTACAGGCGCAAATAAGCCTGCTTCATGGTGTTATGCCGGGAGTTATCGCCATTGAACATGGCTATGGACATAAAGAAATGGGCGCGGCGCAGCATACGCTCGACGGCGAGCCGATGCCATTTGACGCGCAGATAAGGTCGGGAATTAATCTCAATGACTTGGGCTTTGCGGATCCTACCCGGCAGGTAACCAATACCTGGCTTGACTGGGTGTCGGGTGCGGCGGTACGCCAGGGGCTGCCAGCGAGAATTGAGCGCGTGTAACTCGCGCGTCCGGTGGCAACGCTAACGCATTTTATCCGGCCTACAACATCCTGTAGGCCGGATAAGGCAAAAAGCGGATCAGTTATTCACCGGGATCACCGCGCCTTTGTATTTAGTGCGGATCCAGTCCTGAATCTCTTTTGAATGCAGCACGTCTACCAGCGCCACAATATCCTTTTTCTTCTCATCGCCGCGATGTACGGTAATGATGTTGGCATACGGGTTGTTTTCACCGCTTTCGACGGCAATCGGATCTTTCACCGGATCCAGCCCCGCGTCGATAGCGTAGTTCGCGTTAATCACCACCGCATCGCCTTCGTCGTTGTTGTACATCTGCGGTAACAGCGCCGCTTCCACGTTAGGCAGGAACTTCAGTTTTTTCGGGTTTTCCACGATGTCGCTAATGCGCGCGGTGACTTTGTCCACCCCCGGTTTCAGCTTGATCACACCCTCTTTTTCGAAAATCGACAGGATACGGCCTTCCTCAGATACCGCATCGCGCATGATGACCTTGCCGCCTTCCGGCAGATCTTTAAGCGATTTCACCTTCTTCGAATAGATGCCGATCGGCTCAATGTGAATCGCTCCGGCGCTGACGAAGTCATAGGTTTTATCGCCAGCATGATCTTTAATCACGCTGTTCAGATACGGAATATGTTGGAAGTAGTTAGCGTCAATTTCACGGCCAGCCAGCGCGGTATTCGGCAGGATGTAATCCTGGAACGGCTTAATTTCCAGGTCGATCCCCTGCTTTGCCAGAATCGGTTTGGCCTGCTCAAGGATCTCCGCGTGCGGTACGTTTGATGCGCCAACGGTCAGCGTATCAGCCCAGGAGGCGAAGCTCAGGGCGCTTAAGGTTGCTGCGGCGAGTAATGTCAGTGATTTTTTCATGATAATGGTTTCCGTATTTTATTAGCGTTTATCTAACAGAGAGGTGATCACATCGCCGCAAAGCTGGATGATGAAGACGATGAGCAGAATCGTCACCGTCGCCACCAGCGTGACGTCGCTGTGGTTGCGCTGGAATCCTTCCAGATAGGCCAGATTCCCTAAACCCCCGGCACCAATGACTCCCGCCATCGCGCTGTAGCTGACCAGCGCAATCAGCGTCACGGTAATCCCGGACACCAGAGCGGGAGAAGATTCCGGCAGTAAAACCCGAAAAATAAGCGTACTCAGACGCGCGCCCATCGAACGCGTCGCTTCAATAACGCCTTTATCCACTTCACGCAGGGCAATTTCGACCAGACGCGCGTAAAACGGCGCGGCTCCCACAATTAACGCAGGCAGCGCGGCATTGGCGCCGAGAATGGTGCCAACCATCGCTTTGGTAAATGGGATCAGCAGCACGATCAAAATGATGAAAGGGATCGAACGGAAGATATTCACCACCAGCGAAATCGCGCTATACACAGCGCGATTGTGGAACAGTCCGCCACGCGCCGTCAGAAACAACGCCAGGCCAAGGGCGATCCCAAGGACAAAGGTCGCCACGCCAGAAAGCGCGGTCATATAGAGCGTTTCCTGCGTTGCTGCTAATAATTGATCCCATTTCAGATGGGGGAACAGTCCTTCAGCCATGTTGAATCACCTCACCTTCAATGTCGCTATCGCGCAGGTCGGCCAGAATATTGCTCAGTTGCTCCTCGGTAGCCACAACGTGCACCCATAGCTGACCAAACACTCCGTGCGCGGTTTGCGTCATCTTGCCGTGCAAAATGTTAAACGGCAGGCCGTAGCGCAGGGTCAATTCTCCAACGACGGGACGGTGGGTGCGTTGCCCGGTAAACGTTAGCTTGATCACCACGCCGCCCAGTTCGCTCGCCAGCTGTGGGTTGAACTCATCTTCTTCGGCGTACTGGCTCACCTGACGCACGAATTGTCGGGTGATCGGCTGCTGCGGATGGGTAAAGACGCTGAGCACATCGCCTTCTTCAACGACTTTACCGTTTTCCATCACCGCCACGCGGTCGCAGATTTTGCGCACCACGTGCATTTCATGGGTGATCAACACAATGGTTAATTTGAAGCGACGGTTAATATCGAGCAGTAAATCAAGGATCTGATCGGTAGTTTGCGGATCTAACGCCGAGGTGGCTTCGTCGCATAGCAGTACGTCAGGATTGTTCGCCAGCGCGCGGGCAATTCCCACCCGCTGTTTTTGCCCGCCGCTGAGCTGAGACGGATAAGCATTCTCGCGACCACTCAACCCAACCAGCGTAATCAGTTCGGCAACCCGCGCTTTGATGGACGCCTTTGGCGCACCCGCGATTTGCATAGAGAAAGCAATATTTTCGCTAACCGTGCGCGACCACAGTAAGTTGAAGTGCTGGAACACCATGCTGATTTTCAGTCGCGCCTGACGCAGAGATTCTCCGCGGGCGGCAGAGATATCATGGCCGTTAATCGTCACGCTGCCGGAGGTCGGTTTTTCCAGACCATTAAGCAAGCGAATTAAGGTGCTCTTACCCGCCCCGCTGTAACCAATAATTCCGTAAATCTGTCCCTGCTCAACCGTCAGGTTGACGTTATCGACAGCGGTAATGGATAGCCTGCCTGGCGTAAACACTTTTGAAATATTTTTCAGGACAATCATGTCGTTTGGGTATCCGCTGCTGCTTTTTGTAATCCTGCTAGCGCTTTTAGCTGTTTAGCAGTATGGATGTCCAAACGAGTGTAATGAGTGAAATTGGCTTTTAGAATGAATTAAAACGAATTTGATATAATTTTTAGGAATATGATCTGTACATTGAAAACCCTCGCGTAAATCTGTTTATTTGGATAGCCAGGGCAGGTTGTTGCGCAACAAACTGTCGCTGAGCCCAACGCCTTTATCCATACCGATGAACAAATTAATGAATATTTTTTGTAAAACCGCACAGAACTGTTTTGAAACAGCGTTTCCATTTTCCTTTTAGATAAAATTCAGCGTATAATGCGCGCCAATTGTCTCTTGAATGGTTTCAGCACATTGACCTGTAAAACTCAACGACTACAAAACTCACCTTCCCGTTGGGCTGAAACGCAAGCACACATTCCTCTGCACGCTCTTTCGATGTCACCTATCCTTAGAGCGAGACTTCACCACTTTCGTAACTCAGGTTTAGCTTCCCATCCGTGCGCGATGGGAGCCAGATTTCCCAATCCTTCTCAACTTAAAGACTAAGACTGTCATGAAAAAGACGAAAATTGTTTGCACCATCGGTCCGAAAACCGAATCCGAAGAGATGTTAACCAAAATGCTGGACGCGGGCATGAACGTCATGCGTCTGAACTTCTCTCATGGCGATTACGCAGAACACGGTCAGCGCATCAAAAATTTGCGCAACGTGATGAGCAAAACCGGTAAGAAAGCCGCTATCCTGCTGGATACCAAAGGTCCGGAAATCCGTACCATTAAGCTGGAAGGCGGTAACGACGTTTCTCTGAAAGCAGGCCAGACCTTCACCTTCACCACCGACAAATCTGTTGTCGGCAACAGCGAAATCGTTGCTGTGACTTACGAAGGCTTCACTAAAGATCTGTCTGTCGGCAACACCGTACTGGTTGACGATGGCCTGATCGGCATGGAAGTTACCGCGATCGAAGGTAACAAAGTTATCTGTAAAGTGCTGAACAACGGCGACCTGGGCGAAAACAAAGGCGTTAACCTGCCAGGCGTTTCTATCGCGCTGCCAGCACTGGCTGAGAAAGACAAACAGGACCTGATCTTCGGTTGCGAACAGGGCGTTGACTTCGTTGCGGCATCCTTTATCCGTAAACGTTCTGACGTGGTTGAAATCCGCGAGCACCTGAAGGCGCACGGCGGCGAAAACATCCAGATCATCTCCAAAATCGAAAACCAGGAAGGCCTGAACAACTTCGACGAAATCCTCGAAGCGTCTGACGGTATCATGGTTGCTCGTGGCGACATGGGCGTTGAGATCCCGGTTGAAGAAGTTATCTTCGCGCAGAAGATGATCATCGAGAAATGTATCCGCGCGCGCAAAGTCGTTATCACTGCGACCCAGATGCTGGACTCCATGATCAAAAACCCGCGTCCGACCCGCGCTGAAGCCGGCGACGTCGCGAACGCCATCCTCGACGGCACCGACGCAGTCATGCTGTCTGGCGAATCCGCGAAAGGTAAATACCCGCTGGAAGCCGTGACCATCATGGCGACCATTTGCGAACGTACCGACCGCGTGATGACCAGCCGTCTGGACTTCAACAACGACAGCCGCAAACTGCGCATCACCGAAGCCGTTTGCCGTGGCGCGGTTGAAACTGCGGAAAAACTGGACGCTCCGCTGATCGTCGTTGCAACCCAGGGCGGTAAATCTGCTCGCGCAGTGCGTAAATACTTCCCGGATGCCACCATCCTGGCGCTGACGACTAACGAAACTACCGCGCGTCAGCTGGTACTGAGCAAAGGCGTTGTGGCACAGGTTGTTAAAGAAATCAGCTCCACCGATGATTTCTACCGTCTGGGCAAGGAAGTTGCTCTGGAGAGCGGTCTGGCGCAGAAAGGTGACGTTGTGGTTATGGTTTCTGGCGCGCTGGTTCCAAGCGGCACGACCAACACCGCATCCGTTCACGTACTGTAATAATTCCGCCGCGAATTAATTTGCTTATAAAAGCGCCCTCGTGGCGCTTTTTTTATTTTATCGATAGCCACAATTAATAAAAAATCAAATCGGATTTCACTATCTAATCCGTGATTATCTAAGATGAATCCGATGGAAGCTTTCTGTTTTCACTCGGTTTTTTAGCCGTTTTTGCACAATTCGATGCTTCTTTGAGCGAACGATCAAAAATAAGTGCATTCCCATCAAAAAAATATTCTCAACATAAAAAACTTTGTGTAATACTTGTAACGCTACATGGAGATTAACTCAATCTAGAGGGTATTAATAATGAATCGTACTAAACTGGTACTGGGCGCGGTAATCCTGGGTTCTACTCTGCTGGCAGGTTGCTCCAGCAACGCTAAAATCGATCAGCTGTCTTCTGACGTTCAGACTCTGAACGCTAAAGTTGACCAGCTGAGCAACGACGTGAACGCAATGCGTTCCGACGTTCAGGCTGCTAAAGACGACGCAGCTCGCGCTAACCAGCGTCTGGACAACGCAGCTACTAAATACCGCAAGTAATAGTATCTGTGTAATAAAAATGGCGCACATTGTGCGCCATTTTTTTGCCCTGAATTTCTCGTTCCCTGTTATTGCGTAGCGCGCACCTCTGCATTCTCTCCCGGCACCCCATTTCGCGCAGACTTCACTTCCGCACCATTGTTAACGACCGAGGCCTGGCTGGCCGTCACTGTGACCGGATAACCCGCACGGCGATACAACGCGCGCTCCACCAGGCTGTTATCAACGGCTTTATTGTCTTTGAACTGAGTAAAACCGGCTGGGAGCACATACGGCATGGTCTGAACGTTTTGTTCCTCTTCCGGCGACAGTGGGCGATGCACCTCGACATACCGCATGCCGTTCGGCTCAATCGAATATTTGATCGGCTCATTAATCACCCTGACCGGCGTTCCTGTTCGGACTTGAGCAAACAATGCCTTGATGTCCGGCGCGTTCATGCGAATACACCCGGAGCTCACGCGCAGACCGACACTGTCCGGCGCGCTGGTGCCATGGATCAGGTATTCACCGTTTCCATGCGCCAGACGCAGTGCAAAGCGTCCTAACGGGTTATTTGGCCCGGCGGGCACTACCGGAGGCAATGTTATGCCACGTTCCAGAGAGCGTTTACGGATGCCTGCTGTAGGGGTCCAGGTAGGATTCGGTATTTTCTGCCCTACCCGGGTTTCCATCACCGGAGTTTCCAGCCCCTGCAAACCGATACCAATCGGGAATACCTGAACGATATTCTCTCCCGGCGGGTAGTAATACAGACGTAGCTCCGCCAGATTCACAATAATGCCTTCGCGTGGCGCATCAGGCAGCAGTAATTGCGAGGGAATAGTAATCAGGGTTCCGGGTTTGGGAACAGGGGCAATAGTATTATTGGCTTCGAGGATCAGCATTGCGGCGGTATCAAACTTACGGGCAATCGCCTGTAGGTTTTTATCCCCTTCCTGCACGGTATAAGTTTGATTTTGCCCAACAAGACGACTGTTTGCCTGGGGCAACGGATAATCGACCGCCCATGCGGCCTGAATAGCGCTGTAAGCGCCGATTAGCATTAAGGTAATAACAGACGCGCGTTTCATACTCACTCACCCCCCTGGCGTTCCTGCCGGACGACGGCGAGCGCCAGATCCGGCTTACGAGTCACTGCGTTGCCTTACACGATCGATTTCAAGTCGGTCTGAAAGTTGACGTGTTTTATCAGTTTAGCTAAGAGTTACGGCTTTGGCGCGGATAGCCCGAATCATTGCCTCCAGCCCCTGTGAACGAGACGGTGTGAGATGCTGTGCGAGCGCCATTTTTTCAAACCACGGACGCACATCAAAATTCACAATATCCTGGGCCGTCATGCGGTCGTACAGAATGAAGACCACGGCGATAAGCCCTTTCACAATTGCCGCATCGCTGTCGCCCTGAAATTCAATAATCCCTTCAGCATTCTGACGCATAACAATCCATACCTGACTTTGACATCCCTGAATGCTATTTTCGGGGCAGCGATCGTCGGCGTTTAATTCCGGCAAACGCTGACCCAGTTCAATGATGTACAGGTATTTCTCTTCCCAATTAGCGCAACGCAGAAAATTACGCAACAATTTTTCTTTATTCGGTAGCGCAGCCATAACGCCTCCCTGTTATCCCAGTAAGTGATGAATACGCTTGAGACCTGTCACCAGGCGATCCACTTCTTCATGGGTGTTGTACATGGCAATCGACGCCCGACACATGGCGGGAACGTGATAGTAGGCCATCAGCGGCATTGCGCAGTGATGCCCCGTCCGCACGGCGATCCCATAGTTATCGAGAAAACTCCCGACGTCATAGGCGTGATGTTTGCCGAGGTTAAAGGCAATCACCCCAAGGCGGTTATCCGGTCCGTAAAGCGTCAAATCCGGCACGTCCGCCAACTGTTCCAACGCATAGCGCATCATGAACTGTTCATATTCGCTAATTTCAGTCAGCCCCAGCGCTGAAACATACTCAATAGCCGCGCCAAGCCCGATGATTCCTCCTGTGTTAGGCGTACCGGCTTCAAAACGCCACGGCGCTTTGGCCCACGTCGTCCCCTGGCTCAGGCTCACGGTCGCAATCATCGAACCGCCGCCTTCCCATGGCGGCATTTCCTGCAGCAGCGCCTCTCTGGCATACAGCACGCCAATACCGGTTGGCCCGTAGAGCTTATGTCCGGAGAAAACATAAAAATCGCAATCTAACGCCTGCACATCCACTTGATGATGCATAACCGCCTGTGCGCCATCCACCAGTACTTTTGCGCCGTATTGATGCGCCAGCGCAATCATCTCACTTAGCGGGTTTTCGGTGCCCAGTACGTTTGAAACATGGGTAATTGCCAGCAGTTGCGTACGCTCATCGAACAGCGCTGGCAACGCTTCCAGTTGCAATGTGCCGTCGGCATTGAGCGGAATGACCCGCAGTTCTGCGCCCACGCGGGCGCACAGCATTTGCCAGGGAACAATGTTGGCATGGTGCTCCATTTCGCTGATGATGATGTTATCGCCAGTCTTGACATTGCTGGTGCCCCAACTGTTCGCCACCAGGTTAATGCCTTCCGTGGTACCGCGAACGAACACCAGCTCTTCAGCGGAGCGAGCGTTAATAAACAGCGAGGCGAGCTTGCGCACATTCTCCATTTTTTCCGTGGCCTGCGCGCTCAGCGTATGGATACCACGATGAACCGCCGCATAACCGTGACGGTAAAACTCGGCTTCGGCATCGATCACCTGATTAGGCTTTTGCGCGCTGGCAGCGCTGTCCAGATACGCCAGCGGTAAACCGTTCACTTCACGCGTCAGGACCGGAAAATCAGCCCGCACTTTTTCAATAGGAAATGTCATGCTACGCCTCCCGGCAGGCGGTGAGCGATCCGCGCCAGTACCAGTTGTTTAAGCGTTTCATCGCGCAGGGCTTCCGTCAGCTCAGCGGCAAACGCATAGAGAATCATCTGTTGAGCATCCTGCTGACCGATCCCGCGCGAACGCAGATAGAACATCTGCTCGTCGTCAATCCGCCCTACCGTCGCCCCGTGACTGCATTTCACGTCGTCGGCATAAATTTCGAGCTGAGGCTTGGTGTCCACTTCCGCCAGTTTTCCGAGCAGTAAATTGTTATTGGTCATCTGACCGTCGGTTTTAATGGCGTGTTGGGCGACGTTGATCAGGCCATTGAACACCGCCCGCCCCTTATCGCTGACAATCGTTTTATGCAACTGGCGGCTGTTGCAATAGCCCTTGTTGTGTGCAAGCCAGGTCCGGGTGTCACAAACTTCGTTTTTCACCGGCATCGCCAGGCTGTTAAGGCGCAGCGTGGTATTTTCGCCGTTGAGCTGGGTACTGGTGTTATGGCGTAACACGGCATCACCCAGCAAGAAACTTTGGCTGACTGCCGAGGCATCTGCACTCAACTGAATATCATTATGGGCAAAGTGGTGGCTGAGCGAATTCTCAAACGCCAGTTTAATGTGGTGCAAATGTGCATTGGCCGCGACGTTCATCGTTAAGCGCGCCCCGGTAAAATGGCGAAGCTCGCTGAGACTGACATAATGCTCAATAACGGTGGCTTCTGCGCCTTCCGCCAGTTCCAGATGGTGACGATAGTGCGCCGTATTCACCGCATCGCCCGTCGCTCCCTGGGTAATGTGCAGCAGCAGCAGCGGTTTCGCTGGTCGCTGGTTACGCTTGACCAAAATGTGCGTTACGCTGCGGGACAGGCTTTCGGTCAGGTGCAGAAATACTTCCGGCTGAATAGCCGCAGGCAGCATCTGACGCTCATCATTAACGGTAATATCAAATCCGCTACCTTCCACACTGTCGCTGAGCGTGGGACAAAATTTCCCGTCGACAAACACCAATCGTACCGCATCAATCGCTGGTGCCAGCGCTTCAAACTGGGCTGGCGTTAGCGCGGAGACATTGCTGACGAACCGGCTGTTGGTTAATCCCTCCAGAGGCGTGTATTTCCAGTCCTCATGCTTACGCGTTGGCAGCCCCAGACGCAGTAGCTGTTGCAGATGCTGTTGCGCATAGTGCGAACGGGTCTCCCCTTGGGTCTCAAACAGATGGTGCCACTGTTGCAGCACGTTACTGCTGTTCGCTAAGCCAGCCATATCCTTGCTCCTCCAGTTGTTTGACCAGCGTGAAATCGCCGGACTTCACAATTCGCCCCTGGTAGAGAACGTGAACATAATCGGGTTTGATATAGTCCAGGATGCGCTGATAGTGAGTGACGATAATAAATGAGCGTTTCCCGTCGCGCAGCGAGTTCACGCCATCGGCGACGATTTTCAGCGCATCAATATCCAGCCCGGAGTCTGACTCATCGAGAATGCACAACTGAGGCTCCAGCACCGCCATTTGCAAAATGTCATTCCGCTTTTTCTCACCGCCAGAGAAACCGACGTTTACCGAACGCGTCAGTAAGTCTTCCGGCATCTTCAGCAGCGCGATTTTTTCTTCCATCAGATCCTGGAAGTCGAACCTGTCCAGCGACTCCTCCCCACGATAACTGCGCACCGCATTCAGCGCCGTTTGCAGGAAAAACTGATTACTGACGCCGGGAATTTCTACCGGATACTGAAATGCCATAAAGATCCCTTCACCGGCCCGGTCTTCCGGCGACAGTTCCAGTAAATCCTTACCGTTAAATTCAACCGTCCCGCCAGTGACTTCGTAATCTTCACGTCCGGCGAGCGTGGCGGACAGCGTACTTTTCCCGGAACCGTTCGGCCCCATAATGGCATGGACTTCTCCGGGACGAATCTCAAGGCTGAGCCCACGCAGAATCGCCTTATCTTCGACACTGACCTGTAAATCTTTAATGCTTAACATGTGCTTTCCTTAAATTTTAACCGACGCTGTGTTCAAGACTTATGGCGAGAAGTTTTTGCGCTTCCACCGCAAATTCCAGCGGCAGTTCAGAGAACACGTCTTTACAGAAACCGTTGACGATCATCGAAATGGCATCCTCTTCGCTGATGCCGCGTTGCAGACAGTAAAACAGCTGGTCTTCACCGATGCGTGACGTCGTGGCTTCGTGCTCAAGCTGGGCGCTGTTGTTTCGACACTCGACATACGGGAAGGTATGCGCCCCGCAGTCCGCCCCGATCAACATGGAGTCGCATTGGGTATAGTTACGCGCGTTGGTGGCGGTCGGCATGATTTTTACCAGGCCGCGATAGCTGTTCTGACTCTGACCGGCGGAGATCCCTTTCGAGATGATGGTCGATTTGGTGTTCTTGCCAATGTGGATCATCTTGGTGCCGGTATCGGCCTGCTGGTGACCGCTGGTCAGCGCGACGGAGTAGAATTCACCGATAGAGTTATCGCCACGCAGAATGCAGCTTGGGTATTTCCAGGTAATAGCCGAGCCGGTTTCCGACTGCGTCCACGACATTTTGCTGTTTTCGCCTTCGCACAGCGCGCGCTTGGTGACGAAGTTCAAAATGCCGCCGGTATTACCATCACCGGGGAACCAGTTTTGCACCGTCGAGTATTTCACTTCAGCATCTTTATGGATGATAACTTCCACCACCGCCGCATGTAGCTGGTAGCTGTCGCGTACCGGAGCTGAACAACCTTCGATATAACTGACGTAGCTGCCCTCATCCGCAATCAGAATAGTGCGTTCAAACTGCCCGGTCTTTTCGGCATTAATCCGGAAGTAGGTAGAGAGTTCCATGGGACAACGCACGCCTTTCGGCACATAAATAAAGGTGCCATCAGATGCCACTGCGGCATTCAGCGCGGCGAAGAAATTATCATTACCCGGAACGACGGTTCCCAGATACTGTTTCACCAGCTCGGGATGGTCATGAATCGCCTCACCGAACGAACAGAAAATAATGCCCTGCTCTGCCAGCTTGTCGCGATAGGTTGTCGCCACCGACACCGAGTCGAAAATAGCATCAACCGCCACCTCTTTTCCTTCACGAACCGGTACCCCTAGCTGTGCAAAGGCGTCTTCTACCTCTTTGCTTAAAAAGGCATTCGCCCCTGTTTGCTGAACAGCCCCCGGTTCAGAAGCACAGGTTTCATCACAATTGCCGCAGGACGGCGCAGAGTAATAGCTGTAATCCTGATAATTCAGCTTGTCGTAGTGCGCTTTGAGCCAGTGCGGCTCTTCCATGGTGAGCCATGCGTTAAAGGCATTCAGGCGAAACTCCAGCATCCAGTCGGGTTCATTACGTTTTGCCGAAATCGCGCGCACAACGTCTTCATTGATCCCTTTTGCCAGCTCATCGGTTTGCAGTTGGGTGAAGAAGCCCTCTTTATAATTGAGGTGCCCGCCAGCCCAGGTGTTGACATCATCAGTTGCTTCAGTATTACGAGACATAGTACCGCCTATACCCCAAAACTTTCGCCACAGCCGCATTCGTTCTGGGCTTTCGGGTTATGAAATTTAAATAACTGATTTAATCCTTCGCGAACGAAATCGACTTCCGTCCCGTCGATAAACGGCATCGCCTGTAACGGCACATAAAGTCTGGCGCCATCCGATTCATACAGCAGATCGTCTTTTTCCGGCTCACGGACGGTGTCCAGCACGTAGCCGAATCCCGCGCATCCGGTTTGTTTCACACCTAAACGCACGCCCAACATACCGGGTTGTTTTGCCACCAGTTCGCGGATGTGCGCCGCAGCTGCCGGCGTTAACGTCAAACCACGCCATGCGAAATCGTCCGGGTTAAATGTTCCTGAATGCAATTCCATAGGGTTACCTCGAGTCATTAGCTTTCAAGCTATAACACCATGTTAGTGATAATGATTATCACTTCAACCCCTCAACAGCAGGGGCATTCGGGTTAATCGCCATTTTTGGCTACTTTTAATAAGCATAGACCCTGCAGCGCGGGTTATCAGAGATGGATTATTTTGTTCAATACATTGATTAATAATGGATTATGAAAATCCAATCGTTCAGGCAGGTCAAACGCCAAAAGATGTATAGGTAATACCTATTTAAGGGATTGGTTTTAAAATCTGAATAAAATCATGCAATTATTGTATAATCAGGGACTTAATATTTGCATATTACAAAACGTATTGATTTACAGGCATATTACTTACGTTAATAAAAAAGCGGTAAGCATAAACTTACCGCCCTTTAACTATTACCAGTTAACCCGAATTCCCAGGTTGCCAGCAAAACCATGCATATTACCTTCAAAATCATGCTGATATTTCATATCTGCATATAGTGAAGCATTTTTGGTAATATCACCGGTAAAACCACCGCCCACTTCATACCATTGATCTGAATAATCTTGATTAAATTTCACCGAGCTCACCGTTACATCTGGCGAACGACCAATATTAGTCAGGACATTTGCAGTTAAATATGGATGTGCTTTAGATGTTTTAACGCTATCATAACCCAGACGTCCTCCGATACGAGCAAGGCCCGAGTTATCAGACGCTGATTTAACGTAGGCAACGCCATCGTTTGTCGCATCTAAGTGAAGGTATTGATACATAAGTTGAACTTGAGGTTCCAGATATAACCCATTGGCATATTTGAATGGCTTACCTGCCTCTACGGATAGAGTTATGCCATCACCATCCTGAGTGGCATCATTACCGTAAATACTATTATATTCATTACGATAGTGAGTATACTGAGCCACAGTATCTACATATACGTCATTTGAAAAATATGAGGTGTAATAAGCCCCTACACCGTAGCCTTTGGAATTGATCTTACCTGTCGTTGTCGATCTGCCTTGATACATTCCACGAACAGAATCTTTAGCAGACGTGCTAACTTGTCCGAAAGTAGCAAATACGCCACTATGTACTCTGGTGCCATCTTCTTCAAAGTTGTTATAAAGATCGCCGCCAAGCTGAGCAAACCAGGTGTCGGCGTCATAGTTAAAACGATCTGCATTAGATTTTGTTTCACCGCCGCCAATACGTCCCCAGGCCCCCTGAGGCATATTACTTTCTTTCTTAATATTTTCCTGTTCACCGACCCTTTCATGCAAAGTACCAACGGTCTGATAGCCATACATGCGGTTTAAGTACGGGGCGATAACGTAACCAGGTACTGATGGGTTATATGATGGTTCCGATGTTGGGGCCGGAGTCGGATTTGGCGTCGGCTCCGGAGTTGGGTTTGGCGTCGGATTTGGCGTCGGCTCAGGGGTTGGATTCGGCGTCGGCTCCTCGGTCGGTTCTGGGGTAGGCTCTAAAGTCGAGCGCAAATACCATCCATTTCCGGATTGGCCGCCGTTATACGCCAGATATTCATAAGCGCCTGCGACAACAGGTTTTGATAGCGTTACCGAGCTCGTATCCTGACCACTGATAGAAGCAAGTTTAATACCATCGTTTACCGTGAGCGCCCCCGCTCCACCAATCTGATTGATATTAATCGTATGGCTACCGGCAGCATCACCATTAACTACAATTCTGTCAGAAACTGTATTAGCGTCGCCTTCATTAAGAACCGTATTAAAAGTTATCGTTCCATTATTTCCGGAGAATGAATTCGTCGTGATGGTCTTAACATCATTAACGCCACTGCTTTGAAAGTTAATCAAAGCACTATTTAAGGTAATAGCCGCAGAATTTGAATCGCCCGTCACATTCCACTGGCTTCCATTGGCAATGTTTAGATTTGTCATATCAACAGCTTTACCTGTCCAGACAGAGCCATTGTTAAGCGAAAGCGAAGCCGTCGATGATGAGGTATTAATTGCATCCCCCGACACAACAGAGTTAGCATCGGCATTGACTTCTAACGCCGCTGCCCCCGTGTTTTGAATAAACACGCCGTTATTAACGGTGGAATTAACCTCATTTAACTGGATGGTCCCATTGCCTTCTATAGCGTAGATAGACTCACCGGCAAGAGATGATAATGCACCGCCAGTCATTGAAAGCGTCGACACGCCGCGATTCTGCAAAATTGCCGGGCTTTGGATGCTATTAGTCGTATTTACTGTTGTATTAGTAAGAACGACATCCCCACCCTCAAGAGAAACACCTGGCGAATAGTTACCTTTCGTCTCTAACGCACTATCCGTGACGTTAATCTTGCCACCAGATACCGCCCGTACCGCCGCTGAAATATGATTCTCGGTAAGTATATTTGAGTTACTAATATTGGCGATGGCACCATCCCTCGTCATAACGCCTGCAGCGGATGAATTTTTTGTGTTTATATTGCTATCAACAACGTTCAGGGTAGCCCCTTCTTTTATCGCGTATGCACCAAGCGCACCCACTCCAGCAGTTGAAATGTTAGTATTGGTGAGCGAGATGCTTGTCGGATTATTCAAATCACCGCTGCCATCTACATAGGCGCCATGAATGTTTGCACCTGTCGTGTTGATATTTATGGCATCTGTACCCTGGATTGAGACACTGCTTGCGGATGCAGCATAAATCGCAGATGTTGTGAAGATGGATGATGATGAATTCTTTTCGATGGTGCCAGTACCTGACAATGTGATTGTACTGCTGTCTGTAGCAGATATAGCAGAAGCATCATCGCCAGTACTCACAATATTGAACCGATCGCGAACGTCAACGTTACTATTATCTTGAGCAACTATCGCTGAAGAACCACTTCCGGTGGAATTAACACTTAACAGCCCCTGTGAGCTAACGTTGCCTGAACTCGTGGCATAGATGCCAAAAGATTCGTCGCCTGTCGTGTTGATTGAAACTCCATTGAGCTGTGAATCACCGCCAGCGATAACTGAAATACCGTTTGCAGTCGCCCCACTGGTCGTAATGGATGAATTTTGTATCACACCTGCACTATTGCTGCCGAGGAACTTAATACCATCGGCATCTGTCCCGGAGGTCGTTACGGTCGAGTCACTAAGTAAAAAATCATCCCCAACAAATACCCCATTTGCATTTGCACCCGATGTGGAGATAGCTAAGTTGCTTCCATGGACGGAAGTCCCCACTCCGTTAGCATCCATTGAGATACCATGCGCAGTATCGCCAACGGTTTTAATATTTAATTTAGAGGATGAGGTGCCATTAAGCTCGATACTGGCCCCATTTGATGCATTCACTGCAGACGAATTGACTCCTCCACCAGAAGGTAAAAGAGAGGATGTCTGAATCAAGCCTCCGGCATTAACAATTACACTGGTTCCGTTTCCGCTAGCTTCTATTGCGCTATATGGGCCATTGGCAGATGCATCGTTGTTAGCCGTTACGTTTAACGTCCCGGCGGAAACATCAACTTTGCCGCCGTTTAAGGCATATATTCCATACGAACTTCCATTTGCTGTGATGTTAAGGTCCCCCTGGCTTGTTACCGAAGAACCTGTACCATCCACTTTAATTCCGGATGAATCGCCGCCAGAAGTCGTAATAGTTGAAACGCCGTTGAGATTAACCGTCCCGCCAGATTGAGCAAGAACGCCCTCAGAGTTACCTCCGGTCGTGACAATATTTAATGCCCCAGGCGAAGTAATTGTTCCTGCATTCAAAGCAAATAACTCTGGAGTATCAGAAGTACTGCTTGACGATGAATAGCCTGCAAGCACATTAGTTGATGTGTTATCGGCTATCGTTTGCGCCTTAGCGATCTCAGTTGATGTTGAGAATAGAAGACCAATCATTATTGATACTTTTGATAACCTGGTGTTTAAGCAAGACATCGACGCTCCTTAATTCCCATATCTCTAAAACCCCACTACATTTGCAGTGAAGTTCATTTTCTTAAGAGGTGTAATTACTTGAACGATCCTGGAGAATAGTAATAGCTCATGGCATAACTAAGTTATGTATAGCCCCATGGTTTAGAAACATCAAGTTACACAGTTTTACGCCACGAGTATACCCTGGTTATTAAAGCTATCAATTTCCAACCAGCATGAAAAATCCTAAACTTTTTAATGCGGCAAATAGGTTCAGATTTAATATCCTGTTGTTTTATATCTATTACTTTCCTTTACATCCTTATCCTTGTCGTCCTGTTTTCGTTTTTATCTTGTCCTGACATACATAACAGACACCGTAACTAACATTTCTTTGACCGGCAGACCAGGTATATATTAACCATTTGATATATATGAAATTCCCCAGCCCACCGCTAACCGCATATTCCTGTTTATAACGATGCAGTCGCGAACAGGATCGTCGTCAATAAGTAATACGTTTGAAATTCTGCAGGCATTACGGCGCATTGCAACGTAACTCCCGATTTAATAACGGAATAAATTATTTCTCGCTTAACGAATTGCCTCTCGCCCCTCTCGCTATGTAAATTTATGTAAAGAGAAGATTCAAATGACACAATCAGGAATAGAACACATAAGAACCTTGTGGATATATAATTCACAAAATAGAGAGAGGACAGAACATTAAACCAGACATAAACGCAAAACCAAGATTAAAACATTAAAAAAACGAGCAAGTACAAATGCTTGAACCACAAAACGACCTTATATTACATAATAATTTCATTTAATTTCATTAAGTTACCATTTCAATATGGAATTAATTATTTTCCCATATTGCAAGGAAAGTATTCCCCATGTGAATATACTTACATCGTGAGTACTCATTGAACATTGATACTAAAATTCCACTTTTATGATGAGAATCCTGCGTATGATGAAGCCAAATGATGAAATGAAGTTAATTATCTCCAAATGGTTATCATCCGGTGCCGCGCGTATCATAATAAAAAGCGAAATTGGAATTGAGCGTACTTTAGGCGTTAAGCCGAATAATACTGACTTCGTCTTTCTGACTGAAGGAGCGATGGATATCAGGAGAACAAGGGACGACCTGGTATTCTGTACTGCGCTTGCGCCCTATATTATGAGCGGGACCGACCATCCTGAAAGTGAAGCGTACTTTTATGGTGAGATACGGGCTCATTCAGTAGCATATCGGATTAAAAAAGAAACCGCATTGAATTTAGTGGAAAAGTTCAATTTATTCAAAGAATTGTGGATAGTTGAAAAGTATAAATCTCAAGCCATATGGCGCAGAGATGCCAACCTCAATGGCGCATCAGTTAAAGTGGCAATCGGAGAGCTGATTACCGTTCTTAGTATGCTCCCACCAGAGTTTAGAAAATCAATCTCTGTTTATAAATTTCTTCAGGAAAGAACAAAGTATTCAAAAAGTACAATAATGCGTGTCGTAAACCATTACAGAGATAATGGCCAACTAGATATTAAAAATGGAATACTTATTGAATGGATTCCTAAAGAAAAAGGATAAACACTATGGGATTTCATATACATACTTACTGTGCCTATACCCGGCAGGGGGTTTTGGGCCTCATTGATGAAATATTTGAAACTTCACAACCCGATGAGGTCATTCATATTTTCGATCTCATCGAAAACCCACATCCAATCTTACTATTAAATAAAATAAAAAATTACATGCGGATTACATTAGATGAACCGCAGAAAATAATAGCTATATGCAATAAACAGACAGCAGATTTTCTGCGTAAATTCAGCATACTATGCATTACACCGACAGAATCAATATTAAACTGGGTGGATATTCTAAAAAAAGCAAAGGCGTATACTAAGTGGTCTGTAGCCAGCATTCCAGAACTGGAGCATCATTACGCTTCAAAGCCTCTGACAAATAAGGATTTTTTTATTCTTGAGCATTTGTGTCAGGGTTATTCATTTTCTGAAATCTCTGAACTAAGTGGTTTGAATGCAAAGATAGTTTATGCCAGACTCAGTAAAATTAAATGTGAATTTAACTTAGAAAGGAATAACATCCATCTCGCTTACACTTTTATTTTAGAGTCAAGAACAAACTATTTTCATTGTGGCAGACAGTCCAATTATCATCTTTAAAGGCACATAGAAATTAAGCGCTTACAGTCTCAGCAGCAATGCATTATTATGCGGAACAGTGCAAATAACAAAAAACCCTTAAGTCTGCTTGCTGGCAGGCTTAAGGGTTCCGGCCCCATCCGGCGCTTATCTCCGGCACTCGTAATGGCTTAGCTCTTGAAGGGGCATAAGAATAATCTCACTCCCGGATAAGTTTTGTTTAACACAAATTGCGGTTTGATTGTTTTTTGAGCGCAGTCAATGACATAATTCGCGCGTTGTTTCACTAATTGCGTCTAACAACAAGCGTAACCCCGCAGGCTGATGCTCACGAGAAAGATACAACCCGTATATTGGCAGGCGTTTAGGCTGTAGCTCTGGCAGTAACCGAACTAACTTTCCCTGCGCCAACCCTTCTCGCGCTTCCGGCTCCGGTACCAGCGCAATGCCCATACCCGCCAGCGCCGACTCACAGAGCAGCGAAGAGATCCCGGCGCTCAAATTCCCTTTGATCGCAACAGAAACCGTCTGCCCTTGTACATCGAAAAAGTGCCAGGATTTTCCGGCAAAGTCGCTGTAATAGAGGCAGTTATGCTGCGTAAGATCGTCGAGCGTTTCAGGAGTGCCATGTTGATGCAGATAATCGACAGACGCACACAGCACGGATTCACAGTCCCCCAATCGACGGGCGATGGTCCCAGGCTCGGGGGTATCCGTAATGCGGATCGCCACATCGATGCGTTCCCCGACCAGACTTACCGGTTGATTATTAATCTCAACCTCAATGCGCAGTTGCGGATACCGCGCCAGAAAAGTGGGCAGCACCGGAGCAAGAATATGCATCGCGGTATAGTGCGCGCAAGCGACACGTAGCGTACCGGAAGGTATTTGCGCGGCACTGGCGGCAGCAATATCCAGCGAAAGTTGCGCCAGAGAACGCGTTTTCACTAACGCTTCTTCTCCGGCTGGCGTGATCGTCAGGCGACGCGACGACCGATGGATAAGCCTTGCCCCCGCCCATTTTTCCATTTCGTCGAGGTAACGACTAACCATCGGTCTGGAAAGCCCCAGCGCTCGCGCGGCGGCGCTTAAGCTGCCCAAATCACAGATATGGTTGAATACCGTTGCCGCCATTACTCTGTCCATTGCATCCCATCCGATCGTTTTAAGAAACTCAGCATACCCTGATACAGGAATTCTAACAGATGCAAATATCCTTAAAATACGCGAACTATCAAAAGACAATTTCCTGCACAAGGTTACCTGGTATGAATGTTAAAACTCTGGCTCTGCTGTTACCCCTGTTCTCCTCTTCACTCTTTGCCGCCCCGCTCCAGCTGGACGTCTACAACCCGCAGGATAAGGCTATTTTCCCGGTCTCCTCGACGCTGGTTTCAGGACCGAAAGAAGCGATTTTGTTTGATGCGCAGTTCAGCACCAAAGATGGCGAACAACTGGTACAGATGATTCACGCCAGCGGTAAAACGCTGAAAGCCATCGTAATCACCTCCGGCGATCCGGATTTCTATTTCGGTCTGCAGCCCCTCGTCAACGCCTTCCCACAGGTAAAAGTGCTGGCAACACCGCATGTGGTTGAGCATATCCGCGCCACGAAAGAGGCCAAACTGCAGTTATGGGGCCCGCAAATGAAGGACGGCGCGCCAACATCACTCACCGTGCCGCAAGCCACCACACAAACGCGTTTCACGGTTGATGGCGAAACGCTGGAACTTCGCCATCCCAACGATTATGCGGCGTATGTCTGGATCCCGGCGAACCGCGCAATCATTGGCGGTACCGGCGTGGCTTCGGGGATCCATGTCTGGACGGCGGATACACAATCTGCTGAACAGCGTTCCGCGTGGCGCAATGTGTTAAGCGAGATGCAGAACTTACAGCCCGCTCAGGTGGTCCCGGGGCATTATATTGGCGAACGCCCGACAGGCGATAAAGCGATTCGCTTCACCCGGGACTATTTGCAGTCATTTGAACAAGCGTTAAGCGCGAATAAAGGTTCAGCTTACGTGGTTAAAACCATGACGTCGGCATGGCCAGGTCTGGCGGACGCCAGCTCTCTGGAGCTAAGCGCGAAGGTCAATACCGGTGAGATGAAGTGGTAAACAAGATTTAACGCCAAAAATAACCCCGAACGCATGTCGGGGTTACATTACAATAAGCATACCGGAATCAATGAACGCCCATGCGCCAGGCAAAATAGATCTCTTCTTTCAGTTCAGTTGAAGAGAGCGTCAATAAATCCGCAAACTCCAGCTCAAGCTGTTTCAGTCTTTTCAGGTACTGAGCCGGTGAAAGATCGGTTTTATCACGACGTAAAAACTCTATTGCCAGTTGGGCCGGGTCTAATTGGGTAGACATATCATCCTCGCTTGTGTTCAAAACCTGCACAGTATAACACCATTCACTGCGCAGATAATGACCAAAAGCAATATGCATCACAAAATAGCGGTCGTCAGACGCGATGTGCAACACAATCGCCCTTGCTCATCGAAGATTTCGATTTGCCATACCTGATGGCGAGAGCCGGTATGAATGGCGCTACACACGCCTCTGACACGCCCTTCCCGCGCAGAGCGAACATGGTTGGCATTAACCTCAAGGCCCACCACTTTTTGTTCTCCCTGAGTGCACAGGTAACCGGCCACTGAACCAATGCTTTCCGCCAACACCACCGATGCACCGCCATGTAGTAAACCAAAAGGTTGTTTGGTGCGATGGTCCACCGGCATTGTGGCCTCCAGGGTATCGTCGCCAATATGTTCAAAGCGAATGTCGAGCAACCCCACCATATTTCCTTCACCCATGGCATTGAGCGCCTCAAGAGTGACTTCACGTTTCCAGATCATCCTATAATCTCCAGCAGTGCCTGTAATGGATGGCGAACGCCCGTGCCTTCAACGCGTTTAACCTGGCTACGACAGGAATATCCGGTAGCCAGACAACGATTTCGCGGCAGTCGTTGCATTGCCTGGTGCCATGATAGCTCATAGATCCCCAGTGAGTTCTGGTGATTTTTCATTTCGTGCCCATAAGTGCCAGCCATGCCGCAGCACCCCACGCTGACGTTCTCCAGCCTGGCGCCAAAACGGGCAAAAATAGCTGCCCACTGCGCAGGCGCGCCTGGCAGGGCCGTCACTTCGGTACAATGACCAAAGAAATACCACGGCTCACCGGCAATAGCAGCTGGCTGCTGTGACGCCACAACGGTAGATAACCATTCGTTGACCAGCAATACATGGAAATCCCCCCGCTGTTCTCCAAGCGCCAGCTTGTATTCATCGCGATAACAGAGCACCAGCGCCGGATCAACACCCACCATTGGAATATTCAGCTTCGCCACCCGGTTGAGAAACTCAGATGTCTTTTTCGCTGTTTTGGCAAAACGGTTTAAAAAGCCTTTAATGTGCTGCGCTTTGCCGTTTGGCGAGAACGGCAGCAGTACCGGCTGTAAGCCCAGTTTTTCTACCAGACGGATAAAATCAGCCACCACCTGCGCATCGTAATAGCTGGTGAACGGATCCTGTACCACCAGCACCATACGGGCTTTTTGTTCCGGGCTGAGTAATTCGAGCTGCTCCAGTGTCATGTTCGCAGAACGATGACCAACCAACTGACGTTGCAGCGACGGCGCAGACAACAACGGTAAATCCACCATACCGATGTGCTTTTTAGCCAGATTACGCACCAGCGGCTGATTGATGAAGAAATTAAACGTTTTGGGCGCACGCGCCATTAGCGGCGCATAACTCTCAACGGTCGCCACCATATGATCGCGCAACGGTCGCAGATAACGCGTGTGGTACAGTTGCAGGAAGCGCGAGCGGAACTCCGGTACATCAATTTTAATCGGACATTGCGTGGAACAGGCTTTACACGCCAGACAACCGGACATCGCCTCTTTGACTTCATGCGAGAAATCGTATTCGCCCTTACGCGCATGCCAGCTGTTACGGGTGCGGGCAATCAGCGTGCGTAAACTGGCGCGTTTTTCCGGTAGCTCTTTTTCCAGCTGTATCGGGTCAATTCCGCGATCCGCCAACAGACGCAGCCATTCACGTACCAGCGTGGCACGGCCTTTCGGCGAGTGGATTCGGTTGAGGCTGATTTTCATCGACGGGCACATGGGGCTTTTCGCATCAAAGTTAAAGCATAACCCGTTGCCGTTACACTCCATTGCTCCGCGCCACTCTTGCCGCACCGCCAATGGGATCTGTCGGTCATAAGTCCCTCGCTTGACGGCATCCACTTTCATCATTGGCGCGTCAACGTCTTCCGGTGGACAGATTTTCCCCGGGTTCAGCCGGTTTTGCGGATCAAATACCGACTTCACTTTGCGCAATTCGCGATACAGTTCGTCACCGAAAAACGCCGGACTGTATTCTGCACGAAAACCTTTCCCGTGTTCGCCCCACAGCAGACCACCATATTTTGCCGTCAGCGCGACCACATCGTCAGAAATGCGTTTCATCAGCACTTCTTGCTGCGGGTCACACATATCCAGCGCCGGTCTGACATGCAGCACGCCGGCATCCACGTGGCCAAACATGCCATAACTCAGACCGTGGCTGTCGAGCAGCGCACGGAACTCGGCAATATAGTCAGCCAGATGCTCCGGTGGAACGCAGGTATCTTCGGCGAACGGAATAGGCTTCGCGGAACCTTTCGCATTTCCCAGCAAACCGACGGCTTTTTTACGCATGGCGTAAATGCGCTCCACGCCCGCGAGTTCAGTACACAGCTGCCAACCAATGACACCGGCCTCCTGACGGGCAATTAAGCCGTCCAGGCGTTCGCACAGCGCCCTGACCTGAGCATCAATCAATGCTTCATCGTCACCCGCAAATTCGACGATATTCAGGCCCAGCATTTCTTTATCCGGTACGTCGGTAATCAACTCACTTACCGAATGCCAGACGATATCTTCCCGCGCCAGATTAAGCACTTTGGAGTCAACGGTTTCTACCGAGAGTGCGCGCGCTTCCACCATAACCGGGGCGTTACGCAATGCTGAATCAAACGAGTCATACTTGACGTTGACCAACTGCCTGACTTTGGGCAACGGTGTGATATCCAGGCGCGCTTCGGTAATAAACGCCAGCGTACCTTCTGAACCGGTAAGAATGCGGGTTAAATCAAACTCGGTCATCTCGTCGTTGAAGACGTGTCGGAGATCGTAACCAGTAAGGAAGCGATTGAGTTTGGGGAATTTATCAAGAATAAGCTGCCGATTATCACGACACCGCTCATACACCGTCTTATAGATGCGGCCAATAGTGGTATTGCTGTTGCCCAGCGTTTGGGCGAGTTCGACCGGCATTGGCTGAGTATCAAGAATATCGCCGCCCATCAGCACCGCGCGGATACCCAGCACGTGATCGGAGGTTTTACCGTAAACCAACGAACCTTGTCCGGATGCGTCGGTATTGATCATCCCGCCCAACGTTGCCCGGTTACTGGTGGATAATTCCGGGGCAAAGAAATAGCCGTAAGGCTTCAGAAACTGGTTGAGCTGATCTTTGATTACCCCGGCTTCGACCCGCACCCAACCTTCCTGCGGGTTGATTTCAATAATGCGACTCATATAACGGGACATATCAACAATAATGCCCTGATTCAGCGCCTGACCGTTCGTCCCGGTACCGCCGCCGCGCGGGGTAAAAATCAACGACGAAAAAAGAGGTTCAGCCGCCAGACGGGCGATCAGCGCCACATCTGCCGTTGAACGCGGGAAAACCACAGCATCAGGAAGCAACTGATAGATACTGTTATCCGTCGACATTGTCAGCCGATCGGCGTAGCTCGTTGCCGTATCGCCCGTGAATCCTTGCTGCTCCAGCGCCTGCAAAAAATTGAGCACCAGTTGAACGACACCTGGCGCCTGAGAAATTTGTGGAATCATTATAGTGACCCTTTCCTGCGGTCTGTGTTGTGAATTTAATCGTTTGCGTGTTGCTTTGTTTGTTGTATCACATTTTTTTCTAATACGCTCAGCAGATTTACAGGCAGAATCCGCCTGTTCAAAACCGCTGAAATTGCTCATCATTACAGGGTGTGATTTAAGTGTTCACGTCGCGTCAACGTTCTGACGCAAAGACAAAGGTGAAAAGTATTTATGGTAAATTTTCGTCAGCCCAGGGATATTGCACAAGTGCTGCTAACGGTGCTGTTTTTAGCCATCATGATTGTGGCCTGTCTCTGGATTGTGCAGCCCTTTATCCTCGGTTTTGCATGGGCGGGTACGGTGGTCATCGCAACCTGGCCTATCCTGTTACGCTTGCAAAAACTGCTGTGGGGACGCCGTTCACTGGCGGTGCTGGTAATGACCCTGCTGTTGGTAATGTTGTTTATCATTCCTATTGCGCTGCTGGTTAATAGCATTGTTGATGGCAGCGGACCGTTGATCCATGCCGTCACTGCTGGCGATATGACGCTGCCGGATCTGGCATGGTTGAACAGCATTCCGTTGGTGGGAGCCAAAATGTATGGCGCATGGCACAGCCTGCTGGATATGGGCGGCGCAGCCATTATGGCCAAAGTTCGGCCTTATGTCGGCGCCACAACGACCTGGTTTGTCGGTCAGGCTGCGCATATTGGTCGCTTTATGATGCATTGTGGCCTGATGCTGCTATTCAGCGCCCTGCTGTACTGGCGTGGTGAGCAGGTGGCGTTAGGGATCCGTCATTTCGCGTGTCGACTGGCATCTAAACGCGGTGATGCCGCCATTCTGCTGGCGGCGCAGGCCATTCGCGCTGTTGCGTTAGGTGTTGTGGTTACGGCTCTGGTACAGGCGGTCCTCGGCGGCATTGGTCTGGCGGTAACCGGCGTGCCGTATGCGACGCTGCTGGCAGTATTAATGATCCTCTCCTGCCTGGTACAACTGGGGCCGCTGCCGGTGCTGGTCCCGGCCATTATCTGGTTGTACTGGACCGGGGATTCAACCTGGGGCACCGTGCTGCTGGTGTGGAGCGGTGTGGTTGGAACGCTGGATAACGTCATTCGCCCAATGTTGATTCGTATGGGCGCCGATTTGCCGCTGCTCCTTATCCTTTCTGGCGTCATCGGTGGATTAATTGCATTCGGCATGATTGGTCTGTTTATCGGCCCGGTAGTCCTGGCTGTGTCCTGGCGTCTGTTCTCTGCCTGGGTGAATGAAGCGCCTGCGCCGGGGAGCGATCCGGACGAACTCCTCGCAGAAATTGAAAGCAATAAGTAATCCAACGTCAGGCGGCATTGCCGCCTGATTGTTTAGTAATGTTAATCTATCCCGTCCCGGTACTGAGTTAAACCGAACGGTACTCTCCTCGCAGCACTCATTTATGTCGCAAATTCTTTACAGTTTTTAAACTATTGAGATGAATCTGATCGACGCGAAAAATCAGTATGCCTACTATTAGCTCAAGGCTGTAGATCAACACATTGATTTATAAGCATGGAATTCCCCTGAGTGAAACAACGAATTGCTGTGTGTAGTCTTTGCCCATCTCCCACGATGGGCTTTTTTTTGTCCTTCACTCACCTCTGCACTCGACTGGCTGCAAAACTCAGTACCTCTTCCCTGCTATACAACAAATAATATTGCACAAGATACTGTGACTCTCTTCAAGCCGAAATATCCACAGCAATGCTATTACTATTCCACCGTCTTTTATGAGGTAATCAAATAATGAACGCATTGGAACTGCAGGCTATCCGCCATATTTTTGCTATGACGGTGGAAGAAAGCGCGATGTATATCTCGCGTGATAATAATGTTGCCGCATGGCAACAATGGGAAAATGGCGATAGGGAAATCCCGGAGTACATCGCGCACATTTGTAAAGAAATGAAAGCCAGACGGAAAGTAAGAATTAATGCAGTTATCGACAAAATTAATAACCGCATTGGTAATAACACTATGCGTTTTTTCCCCGATCTGAACTCATTTCAGACGGTTTATCACCACAACGATTTCCTCGACTGGAAAATCTATCAATCGGCTGCTGTTGAGCTCTACGCTCACGACCTTGAGCGTTTGTGTTAAGCATTTACAACGCCATACCAATTTAGCCTCTTCGCTGAGTAACACATTATGAAAAACACCTATTTCTCCACTGCGATAGGGCTGTACTTTAATTACCTGGTCCACGGCATGGGGGTCATTCTGATGAGCCTCAATATGTCTTCGCTTGAACACCAGTGGCAAACCAACGCCGCGGGCGTCTCGATCGTTATTTCCTCGCTGGGCATCGGTCGTTTAAGTGTCTTATTAATGGCTGGCATGCTCTCCGACCGCTATGGCCGCCGACCGTTTATTATTTTCGGCATGATCTGCTACCTGATTTTCTTTGTTGGCATCATCAATACGCATAGTATTTTTATCGCCTATGCCTTTGGCTTTCTGGCGGGAATGGCCAACAGTTTTCTCGATGCCGGAACCTATCCCAGCCTGATGGAGGCGTTTCCCCGATCGCCCAGTACAGCCAATATATTAATAAAAGCCTTCGTCTCCAGCGGCCAGTTTCTGCTACCTATGATTATCAGTTTGTTGGTGTGGGCCGAGCTTTGGTTTGGCTGGTCCTTCCTGCTGGCGGCCGCCATTATGATAATCAACGGCGTGTTTTTGTTTCGCTGTCGCTTCCCGGCGCATCCAGGAAATCGAACTTCCATCAAGGCATTACCTGCTAAACGGGAAACACAACAATCTGAACATCGTTGTTCGATTCTCGATCTTGCCTGTTACACTCTGTATGGCTATATCGCCATGGCGACATTTTATCTGGTAAGCCAGTGGCTGGCGCAGTACGGACAGTTTGTTGCTGGCATGCCTTATACGTTATCTATCAAATTGTTAAGCATTTACACCTGCGGCTCTTTGCTGTGCGTATTGATTACTGCTCCACTGGCGCGCAAAGCGGAACGCGCGACATTGTTGTTGATGCTGTACACCTTTATTTCATTTATTGCGCTGCTGGTGGTTTGCCTGCACCCGACACCCTACGTGGTTATCACCTTTGCGTTTGTCATTGGATTTTCTTCAGCCGGAGGCGTGGTGCAAATCGGTTTAACGCTGATGGCGGCACGCTTTCCACATGCAAAGGGTAAAGCGACCGGCATTTACTACAGCGCGGGCAGCATTGCGACTTTCACCATTCCGCTGATCACAGCAAGAATCTCTGAGACCAGCATTGCTCATATCATGTGGTTTGATGCCGGTATCGCCGCGGTCGGTTTCCTGTTGGCGCTGTTTATTGGGTATCGCAGCCGCGCCGCATTAAAACATCAACTAAAAATGGCGACGGTCGCAGAATAACGGGGATGCAATATTGTTCATCCCTTCTGCAACATAATTGGCTGCCCTTTTAAATTATCAGCGAAAAGTCATCAGGAAGAATTAAATTCACAGTTTAAGATGCAAAATACCTGGTAAGTTAAACGCCATGCTATGTAGGTAATGTGTCTACTGAACGGTATATTAAGCACAAGGTCGCCGAAATTTAAAAATATCGTCAAGCACGAAATAATTTTAAAATCCGCAAGGAGTTGTGAAAATGTCTCAAAACAAGACCTTTAACACGCCATTTCTTCTGGCGATAATCTGTATTTATTTAAGTTATTTTCTCCACGGCATTAGCGTCATTACGCTGGCGCAAAATATGACGTCTCTCGCAGAAAAGTTCTCCACCGACAATGCCGGGATTGCCTATTTAATTTCAGGCATTGGTTTGGGGCGACTGGTGAGTATTTTATTCTTTGGTGTGCTCTCAGATAAGTTTGGCCGCCGGGCGATCATTCTGTTAGGCGCTATTCTGTATATGCTGTTTTTCTTCGGTATTCCCGCCAGCCCTAATCTGCTGATTGCCTTTATTCTGGCTGTTTGCGTTGGCGTGGCTAACTCGGCGCTGGATACCGGTGGCTATCCGGCATTAATGGAATGCTTCCCCAAAGCATCAGGATCGGCTGTTATCCTGGTTAAAGCGATGGTCTCGTTCGGGCAGATGCTCTACCCCATTGTCGTCAGCACCATGCTGCTCAACCATATCTGGTACGGCTATGCGGTCATTATCCCCGGCGTACTGTTCGTCGTTATTACCCTAATGCTGTTAAAAAGCCGCTTTCCCAGCCAGATGGTGGATGCCGGTATCGCCAAAGAGCTGCCACAGATGAACAGCAAACCGTTGGTCTGGCTGGAAGGAGTCGCTTCCGTGATGTTCGGTGTCGCGGCGTTTTCAACCTTTTACGTCATCGTGGTCTGGATGCCGAAATACGCCATGGCGTTTGCCGGCATGGCGGAAGCCGACGCCCTGAAAACGATCTCTTACTACAGTATGGGATCGTTGGTCTGCGTATTTATTTTTGCCGCCCTGCTGAAGAAAATGGTTCGACCGATATGGGCAAATGTGTTTAACGCCGCGCTGGCAACCATCACCGCAGCGGTCATCTATTTATATCCCTCTCCGCTGGTGTGTAACGCCGGTTCATTTCTGATTGGTTTCTCTGCCGCTGGCGGTATTTTACAGCTTGGCGTCTCGGTGATGTCAGAGTTTTTCCCCAGGAGCAAAGCCAAAGTCACCAGTGTTTATATGATGATGGGTGGCGTAGCCAATTTTATTATCCCATTAATCACCGGATACCTTTCTAACATTGGCCTGCAATACATCATTTTGCTGGACTTTGCATTTGCTCTGCTGGCCTTCATCACCGCCATCATCGTCTTTATTCGTTACTACCGCGTATTTGATATTCCCAAAAATGATGTGCGGTTGGGCGAACGTTATTTTCAATAAATTGTTTAGAAGGAGTATCAAATGGACGT
The DNA here is from genome assembly GCF_005280955.1 of Citrobacter sp. wls717. NCBI lineage: Bacteria > Pseudomonadati > Pseudomonadota > Gammaproteobacteria > Enterobacterales > Enterobacteriaceae > Citrobacter > Citrobacter sp. wls717. The sequence continues at coordinate 226,308 of NZ_SZWW01000016.1, read as the reverse complement.
AACTGCTAAATATGAACTGATTGGCTTAATGGCCTACCCTATCAGACATAGTCTGTCACCAGAAATGCAAAACAAGGCATTAGAAAAAGCGGGACTACCTTTTACCTACATGGCATTTGAAGTCGATAACTCAACGTTTGCCAATGCCATTGCCGGACTGAAAGCGTTGAAGATGCGCGGCACCGGGGTCTCTATGCCCAATAAGCAGTTGGCATGTGAATATGTTGATGAATTGACCCCTGCGGCCAAACTGGTCGGCGCAATCAATACCATCGTGAACGATGATGGTTACCTGCGCGGTTACAATACCGATGGCACCGGTCATATTCGCGCCATTAAAGAAAGCGGCTTCGATATTAAAGGTAAAACCATGGTACTGTTGGGCGCGGGCGGCGCATCGACAGCCATTGGCGCGCAGGCGGCCATTGAAGGCATCAAAGAAATTAAGCTGTTTAACCGTAAAGATGAATTCTTTGAAAAGGCGCAGGCATTCGCCAAACGCGTCAATGAAAACACCGATTGCGTCGTGACCGTTATCGATCTCGCCGATCGGCAAGCATTTGCCGATGCCCTCGCCAGCGCGGATATTCTGACCAACGGCACAAAAGTCGGCATGAAGCCGCTGGACAACGAATCTCTCGTGACCGACGTTTCCCTGCTGCGCCCGGAGCTGCTGGTGACTGAATGCGTTTATAACCCGCATATGACCAAATTATTGCAACAGGCGCAACTTGCGGGTTGCAAAACAATTGATGGTTACGGCATGTTGTTATGGCAAGGGGCTGAACAGTTCAAACTCTGGACCGGGAAAGATTTCCCACTGGAGTATGTGAAACAGGTTATGGGTTTTGCAGCCTGACGGGCACGCATTTGTAATATATTTAAAGGGTAATCAATGAAAACCGTAACCGTAAGAAACCTCGTGATTGGCGAGGGTGCGCCGAAGATCATTGTCTCGCTGATGGGTATAGACATCGCCACGGTAAAAAGCGAAGCGCTGGCCTATCGCGAAGCGGATTTCGACATTCTGGAATGGCGAGTTGACCATTTCAGCGATGTCTCTTCCACAGATGCCGTGCTGGAAGCGGCTCGCGCCATCCGCGATGTGATAGCGGACAAACCGCTACTTTTCACCTTCCGCAGCGCCAAAGAAGGCGGTGAACAGGCACTGTCTGTCGAAAACTATATTGCACTTAACCGTGCAGCAGTAGACAGCGGTCTGGTGGATATGATCGACCTGGAGCTTTTCACCGGTGATGAGCTGGTTAAAGCGACCGTCGAACATGCCCACGCGAAAAATGTCAGCGTGATTATGTCGAATCATGATTTCCATAAGACACCAGCCGCAGAGGAGATCATCCAGCGTCTGCGTAAAATGCAGGAACTTGGCGCGGATATTCCTAAAATCGCCCTGATGCCGCAAAACAAAACGGATGTGCTGACACTGTTGGGCGCTACGCTGGAAATGCAAGAGCGCTATGCGGACCGGCCGATAATTACCATGTCGATGGCTAAAACTGGGGTGATTTCACGTCTCTCCGGCGAGGTTTTCGGTTCAGCAGCCACCTTTGGCGCCGTGAAAAAAGCGTCGGCCCCGGGACAAATTTCGGTCGCCGATCTGCGTACTGTATTAACAATATTGCATCAGGCTTAATAGCAGAATATATCCACATCACTATTAGCAATGCCCTGCCCCAGATATTCGCTTAACCACGAATATCTGGCTGGCAGCTAGGCCTGATTAAATTAACTCACAATATTATTGTCGACTATAGCGACAGGTAGTCGCACGCATATAATCTGGAGTTTATATGAAATTTCTAAGACCAAACCGTATCGATGGTCGGGTACCTGTATTATCCGCAGCAGAAGCCATTAATTATATTCCTGATGAAGCAACACTCTGTGTATTAGGCGCAGGCGGCGGTATTCTTGAAGCAACCACATTAATTAATGCATTGGCAGAAAAATACAAAAATACGCAATCACCACGTAATTTATCATTAATTAGCCCAACGGGTTTAGGCGACCGCGCCGACCGCGGAATCAGCCCGCTGGCGCAGGAAGGTTTAGTCAAATGGGCGCTCTGCGGCCACTGGGGACAATCGCCACGAATCTCCGACCTGGCTGAGCAGAATAAAATCGCTGCCTATAACTATCCTCAGGGCGTATTGACCCAAGCTCTGCGAGCATCAGCAGCCCACCAGCCTGGCATTCTGAGTGATATCGGCATCGGTACGTTTGTCGATCCTCGCCAACAGGGCGGCAAACTGAATGAGGTGACGACCGAAGATCTGATCAAACTGGTGGAAATCGATAACAAAGAGTACCTCTATTACAAAGCCATTGCGCCAAACATCGCTTTTATTCGCGCCACGACCTGCGATAGCGAAGGCTACGCCACCTTTGAAGATGAAGTGATGTATCTCGATGCGCTGGTGATTGCTCAGGCCGTACACAACAACGGCGGCATCGTCATGATGCAGGTGCAAAAAATGGTGAAGAAAGCCACGTTGCATCCGAAAGCGGTGCGTATTCCGGGCTATCTGGTCGATATTGTGGTCATCGACCCCGACCAAACCCAACTGTACGGTGGCGCGCCGGTTAACCGTTTTATTTCCGGCGATTTTGTCCTCGATGACAGCCAGCAAACAGCCCTGCCGCTTAACCAGCGTAAACTGGTGGCCAGACGCGCGCTGTTCGAAATGCGTAAAGGCGCGGTCGGCAACGTTGGCGTGGGCATCGCCGACGGGATTGGCCTTGTCGCACGCGAAGAAGGTTGTGCCGACGATTTTATTCTGACGGTCGAAACCGGCCCGATTGGCGGCATTACGTCTCAGGGCATCGCGTTTGGCGCCAACGTCAACACCCGCGCCATTCTGGATATGACCTCCCAGTTTGACTTCTACCACGGCGGCGGGCTGGATGTGTGTTATTTAAGTTTTGCTGAAGTGGATCGGCACGGCAATGTCGGCGTACATAAATTCAATGGCAAAATCATGGGCACCGGCGGTTTTATCGATATTAGCGCCACCTCCAGGAAAATTATTTTTTGCGGCACGTTAACTGCCGGAAGTTTGAAAACGGAAGTTGCCGACGGCAAGTTAAATATCGTGCAGGAAGGTCGGGTGAAAAAATTCGTTAACGAATTACCTGAAGTCACGTTCAGTGGAAAAATTGCCCTTGAGCGTGGTCTCGATGTGCGTTACATCACCGAACGCGCTGTATTTACGTTAAAAGAAGATGGCCTCCATTTAGTTGAAATTGCGCCAGGGGTCTCCTTGCAGGAAGACATTCTCGACAAAATGGACTTCACTCCGATTATTTCCCCAGACCTGAAACTGATGGACGAAAGATTATTTATCGATGCCTCGATGGGCTTTGTATTACCCGACGCAGCCAATTAAAAGGAGTACCCTGATGGATTTTTCATTAACTGAAGAACAAGAACTGTTGCTTGCCAGCATTCGCGAACTGATTACCAGCAATTTCCCGGAAGAGTATTTCCGCACCTGCGATCAGACGGCGACTTATCCGAAGGAATTTATGCGAGCTCTTGCGGACAACGGTATTTCGATGCTGGGCGTTCCGGAAGAGTTTGGCGGCATCCCGGCTGATTACGTCACCCAGATGCTGGCGCTGATGGAAGTGTCAAAATGTGGCGCGCCCGCATTTTTGATCACCAATGGTCAGTGCATCCACAGCATGCGACGTTTTGGCTCCGCCGAGCAGCTGCGTAAAACGGCAGAAAGCACCATGGAAACGGGCGATCCAGCGTATGCGCTGGCATTAACCGAACCGGGAGCAGGCTCCGACAATAACAGCGCCACCACCAGCTATACCCGCAAAAACGGCAAGGTGTATCTCAACGGGCAAAAAACATTTATCACCGGCGCTAAAGAGTATCCGTACATGCTGGTACTGGCTCGCGACCCGGAGCCGAAAGATCCGAAGAAAGCCTTTACGCTATGGTGGGTGGATTCAAAGAAACCTGGCATTAAGGTTAACCCACTGCATAAAATCGGCTGGCACATGTTAAGCACCTGCGAAGTCTATCTTGATAACGTTGAAGTGGACGAAAGCGATATGGTCGGCGAAGAAGGCATGGGCTTCCTTAATGTAATGTACAACTTTGAAATGGAACGCCTGATCAACGCCGCGCGCAGCACGGGTTTTGCCGAATGCGCCTTCGAAGATGCCGCTCGTTACGCTAACCAACGCATCGCATTTGGTAAGCCAATTGGTCATAACCAGATGATCCAGGAAAAACTGGCTCTGATGGCAATAAAAATCGAAAACATGCGTAATATGGTGCTGAAGGTCGCCTGGCAGGCCGATCAGGAACAGTCGCTGCGCACCAGTGCGGCGCTGGCAAAACTGTATTGTGCACGTACGGCAATGGAAGTGATTGACGACGCAATTCAGATTATGGGCGGACTGGGTTACACCGATGAAGCACGCGTATCCCGATTCTGGCGCGATGTCCGCTGTGAGCGCATTGGCGGTGGTACCGATGAAATCATGATTTACGTCGCGGGTCGCCAAATCCTGAAAGATTATCAAAATAAGTAAGCGGTATAACTGACCGGATAGCGCGGATGCGCTATCCGGGACGGTGCGGGGGAATCAGACTTCAGGCATCAGGCATTCTTGCTCAGCAAGGTTATTTTTAAACTGCCTACGATAATCGCTGGGAGTACATCCCACATGCCGCTGAAAAAGTTTGGCAAAATGATCGACGTTTTCATACCCTACCCGCCACGAAATTTCCGCCAACGAGGCCTCGGTATTAGTCAGGGAAAATTTTGCCTCCGTCATTCGTCGCTGAATAACATAATTGATGGGTGAAATACGATACTCCTTGGTAAATTCATGGCAGATATAGCTCACGCTGGCGCGGAATTTTTTAGATAACTGTTCGAGAGTGATTTTTTCGCGGAAATTGTTATTTAAATAGACCAGTACATCTTTAATTAAGACATCTTTTTTAATATATCCTTGTTCAGAGCGGTAAGCATTTTTAAAGTTTTCGTAATATAACACGGTTAATGCATACGCGAATGCGTCATAAGCGGAAGAAGTCAGGTTGTTCTTGCTCTGCGGGAGCATCACCCCCAGTTCATTAAAAATACTCTTAATAACCTCTTTACCCTGACTGACGTTAATGACCGGACACGAGTGCGTCTGCAATAGCTGATTATCCTGCCAGCCTTTAAACCGGAAACCGTAGAGCGCGCAGGTGTAAGTGGTAGCCGGTGCGCTGGTATCAGATGCAACCGCATGTAATCGCCCTTGTTCAATCACCACAATGTCCCCGGCATGCGCGACATACAGCGAAGAGTCGATGATTAATCTTGCAACCCCCTTTTTAACATAGATAAGCTCCGTTTCATTATCATGAACATGATGGCCGGATTCCCAGTTAGGATCATCGCTAATGACGAATCGGGAAAGTCTCGGCGTTTTCCCCTGCTCAAAAAGGGTCTCCATGGCATTATCAAAGCAGCGTTGATACATGACAACCTCCACCTAAAGGCAGTAATTTTGCGAATAATTAATATCAGAAAGCGAAAACAATAATGATGTTATACAACGTTATTCCTTGCTGGCGAAACAAAATTATTTGCGTCGACTGCAAGATGATACCTCCGGCGCTATCTCGCTGTTCTCTACGATTATTCCCGTTTTATAAAAACTGATAAGAGTAAATGTTATTAATTCAACATTAACAATTTACATATCAGAAACAAATTAAGCGTAGAAACGATAAAAAACAGGATGCATTTCGCAATTATCCTTTCCTGGTGTGTTTGCTATTTTTTTTCTTCAGTACACAACCCCGAGCTCTCGTTTATGAAACAAGCATTCCCGCCGCACTTTTTTTTGCAAGATTGTTGGGAATGAAAACAGATTGCCCCGTCGAAAACAGTCCCCTCTCTGCCGCACACTATTTTCAGTTAATTTTCCCTACTGTGGATGACTGGAGATGCCATGAAAATAATAACCTGCTTTAAGTTGGTGCCTGAAGAACAGGACATTGTTGTTACCCCACAGCGTTCGCTTAACTTTGACCGGGCCGACGCCAAAATCAGCCAGTTTGATCTGAATGCGATTGAGGCCGCGGCGCAACTGAGTACGGAGGGTGATGAAATCGTCGCTTTAACCGTGGGCGGCTCGCTACTGCAAAATTCCAAAGTGCGTAAAGACGTGCTGTCGCGTGGACCGGACAGTTTGTTCATGGTGCAGGATCCACAGCTGGAGCATTCATTGCCCCGCGACACCGCTCAGGCGCTGGTCTGCGCGGCCAAAAATATAAATTTCGACCTGATGCTGTTCGGAGAAGGATCGGGGGATATCTACGCCCAACAGGTTGGCTTACTGGTTGGCGAACTGTTGCAACTCCCGGTGATTAGCGCCGTCAGCAACATCCAACGTAATGGCGACCGCATCGTTGTTGAGCGTACGCTGGAAGATGAAGTCGAAGTGATTGACCTGCCACTCCCCGCTGTACTCTGCGTAACCTCGGATATCAACACGCCGCGTATTCCCTCAATGAAAGCCATTCTCGGCGCGGGTAAAAAGCCCGTCACAACATGGCAAGCCAGCGATATTGGCTGGACGCCAGCGTCACCGTTAGCGGAACTGGTAAGCCTTACCGTACCGCCACAAACAGAACGTAAGCACATCATTCTGGAAAATGACTCGGCTGAAGCCATTGCCGAACTGGCGGAACACCTGAAAAAAGCCCTGAACTAAGCTCAACGGAGAGAAATTATCATGAGTAAATTAGCTAACGTATGGGTGTTCAGCGATAACGTAGAACGCTACGCAGAATTAATGGCCGGCGCGCGTCAGTGGGGTGAACACGTCCATCTTATTGTACAAGGCAGCGAACAAGCTAATCAGGTTAAACCTCTGGGTGCCGATGAGATAATCGTGCTCGAAGCCCCCTCCGGTTTACAGCGTGTTGAAAATTACGCCGAAACCATTGCAGCGCAGATGCAAGAACACGCCGGAATGCTGTTGATGCCCGCTACAAAGCGCGCGAAATCACTTGGGGCACGGTTAAGCATCCAACTCAATGCCGCGATGGTGAACGACGCAATATCGGTGACGCTTGAGGATGACACCGTGTTCGCAGAGCACCGCATGTATGGTGGTCTGGCATTCGGCAAAGAAAAAATCAAAAGCGCGCTGGCAATTATCACGCTAGCCCCAGGGGTGCTTGAACCCGTAGCGGAAAACGCATCGCACACCTGTCCTGTTGTCTCGGCAGCTTACATCGCACCGCTTCATGAAATTATGTGCAAGGAACGTCGCGCCAAATCCGTGAGCAGCGTGGACCTCAGTAAAGCCAAACGTGTGGTTGGCGTGGGGCGCGGCCTGGTTGCGCAACACGATCTGGAGATGGTGCACCAGTTGGCATCGGTACTGGGTGCAGAAGTGGGCTGTTCACGCCCGATTGCCGAAGGCGAAAACTGGATGGAGCGCGAACGCTACATTGGCGTTTCTGGTGTGTTACTGAAATCAGACCTTTACCTCACGTTAGGCATCTCAGGACAAATTCAACACATGGTCGGCGGTAACGGCGCGAAAGTCATTGTCGCTATCAATAAAGACAAAAAAGCCCCTATTTTCAATTACGCCGATTACGGCCTGGTAGGCGATATCTACAAAGTTGTTCCGGCCCTTATCGAACATCTCAGCCGCTAACCCCCCATTTAACGCACATCTCCCGCTGCTTCGCGGCGGGAAAGGAGCATAAAGCATGTCAGATGAAAAATTCGATGCCATTGTGGTCGGTGCTGGCGTGGCGGGTACAGTTGCAGGCTACGTTATGGCGCAGGCCGGACTGGACGTGCTGGTCATCGAACGCGGAAACAGTGCGGGCAGTAAAAATATGACCGGTGGGCGACTCTATGCGCATAGTCTGGAACGCATCATGCCGGGATTCGCGCAGGAAGCACCACTCGAACGTAAAGTGACCCGCGAAAAAATATCCTTCCTGACCGAAGAGAGCGCCGTAACGCTCGACTTTCATCGGGATAAAGACAACGCGCCAGCGCAGGATTCTTACACCGTGTTGCGCAACCGACTTGATCCCTGGCTGATGGAAAAAGCAGAACAGGCCGGCGCGCAGTTCATCCCCGGCGTCCGCGTTGATGCGCTGATCCGCGAAGGTAATAAGGTCACCGGCGTGCAAGCTGGTGACGATATCCTGGAAGCCAATATTGTCATCCTGGCCGATGGCGTCAACTCAATATTAGGACGGTCGCTGGGGATGGTCCCTCCCTCTTCTGCTCACCACTATGCCGTTGGCGTAAAGGAGTTGATCGGCTTACCTCCGGCTGTGATTGCAGATCGATTCAACCTCTCAGGCGATGAAGGCGCAGCCTGGCTGTTTGCTGGTTCACCGTCTGATGGACTGATGGGGGGAGGCTTTCTGTATACCAACCAGGACTCGGTCTCTCTGGGGCTGGTATGCGGGCTGGGGGATATTGCTCACGCGACGAAAAGTATTCCACAAATGCTGGAAGACTTTAAGCAACACCCGACTATTCGTCCACTGATTGCGGGAGGAGAACTGCTGGAGTATTCCGCACATATGGTACCGGAAGGCGGTCTGGCAATGGTACCCAAACTGGTTGATGACGGCGTAATGATCGTCGGCGATGCCGCGGGTTTCTGTCTGAATCTGGGTTACACGGTGCGTGGTATGGATTTAGCAATAGCCTCCGCAGAAGCTGCCGCCCAAACCGCCATTGCAGCCAAAGAACGCCAGGACTTCTCCGCCAGCAGCCTGATGGACTACAAACGCGCCCTCGAACAGGGCTGTGTGATGCGTGATTTACAGCATTTTCGCAAGATCCCGGCGCTGATGGAAAACCCGCGCCTGTTCACCCAATACCCTCGCATGGTCGCAGATATCATGAACGATATGTTCACCGTTGACGGACGCCCGAACCAACCGATTCGTAAGATGATGATGTCCCATGCGAAGAAAATTGGGTTGATGAACTTACTGAAAGACGGCATCAAGGGGGCAACTGCGCTATGAGTCAGGACAATACCGTTAACGTCGACGTCAAGCTGGGCGTCAATAAATTCAATGTCGATGAAGGTCACCCGCACATTATTCTGGCCGAACATCCCGATCTGAATGAATTTCGCAAACTGCTGAAGGCCTGTCCCGCCGGACTGTATAAGCAGGACGAGAGTGGGAATATTCATTTTGATTCTGCTGGCTGCCTGGAGTGTGGCACCTGTCGGGTGCTGTGCGGCGATACGATCCTCGAACAATGGGAGTATCCGGCAGGAACATTTGGCATTGATTTTCGCTACGGCTAACGGATTGAGCCGTTGTACCCCGGATCGGCCTCCACGGCCAATCCGGTCAGACGTATGCCGATATTATCCAGGGAATAACGAATGAGTATCACACTAACGTTTAACGCCGAACGTCGCGATGCCTGGCGACAACAAGGTTTATGGGGAGATGCTTCGCTTGGCGATTACTGGAACCAAACAGCCAGAGCCATGCCGGATAAAATCGCCGTGGTTGATAATCATGGCGCTTCATATACCTACGCCGCACTCGACAGTGCCGCCAGCAGTCTGGCGAGCTGGTTTTTAGCCTGCGGTATTCAACCCGGCGATCGCGTCGCTTTCCAGTTGCCTGGCTGGTGCGAATTTACCATTATTTATCTGGCCTGCCTGAAAACTGGAGCCGTTTCCGTCCCGTTACTACCCGCCTGGCGCGAAGCGGAGTTAGTATGGGTATTAAATAAATGTAAAGCGAAGATTTTTTTCGCACCTACCCTGTTTAAACAAACCCGGCCGGTCGATTTGATCCTCCCCTTACAAACCCAGTTACCGCATCTGCAACAGATTGTTGCCGTGGATAAACTGGCGCCGGCAACCACCTCGCAGGCACTCAGCCAACTGCTTTTAGCACCGCCGTTAAATCAAACGATTAACGTTCACGCGGATGAACTGGCAGCGGTACTGTTTACCTCCGGAACCGAGGGAATGCCGAAAGGCGTAATGTTAACCCACAACAATATCCTTGCCAGCGAACGCGCCTACTGCGCCCGTCTCAATCTCACCTGGCAAGATGTGTTTTTAATGCCCGCGCCGCTAGGACATGCTACCGGTTTTCTGCATGGCGTTACCGCACCGTTTTTAATCGGCGCACGCAGCGTGTTGTTGGATATTTTTACCCCAGACGCCTGTCTCGATCTGCTGGAGCAACAGCACTGCACCTGCGTACTCGGCGCAACGCCATTTGTCTATGACATGTTGTGTCGCATGGAAAAACGCGCCTGCGATCTCTCATCGCTACGCTTTTTTTTATGCGGAGGCACCACCATTCCGCAAAAGATTGCCCGTGACTGCCAACGGCTCGGCATTAAATTGTTAAGCATTTATGGTTCAACGGAGAGCTCGCCGCATGCGCTGGTCAATCTCGATGATTCACCTTCCCGCATGATGACAACCGACGGCTATGCTGCCGCAGGGGTCGAAATTAAAGTCGTTGATGAAGCGCGCAATACCCTGCCTGCAGGAGTAGAAGGTGAAGAGGCCTCGCGTGGCCCCAATGTTTTTATGGGCTACCTCGATGAACCCGAACTGACCGCCCGCGCGCTGGATAAAGAGGGGTGGTATTACAGTGGCGACTTATGCCGGATGGACGACGCGGGATACATCAAAATAACCGGGCGTAAAAAAGATATTATTGTGCGCGGAGGGGAAAATATCAGCAGCCGCGAGGTAGAGGATATTTTATTGCAACATCCACGCATTCATGATGCCTGCGTTGTCGCGATGCCGGACGAACGGTTAGGTGAACGGTCGTGCGCTTATGTGGTACTAAAAGCCCCGCATCATTCGCTGTCGCTGGAATCTGTCGTCGCCTTTTTTAGCCGCAAACGGGTGGCAAAGTATAAATACCCGGAGCATATCGTGGTTGTCGAGAAGTTACCTCGCACAGCGTCCGGTAAGGTACAAAAATACCAGTTGCGTCAGGATATTATTAAACGTTTGAGCATGGAGAGTATTGCAGGATAAAGTGCCGGATGGCGATGCTAACGCATCTTATCCGGCCTACGTTGAATAGGCCGGATAAGGCATAATGTTACTTGTTCAGTTCAGCCAGGCTCAGCCAGGTCTGTACGACGGTGTCCGGGTTCAGCGACAGACTGTCGATCCCCTCTTCCATCAGCCAGGCCGCGAAGTCTTCGTGGTCAGAAGGTCCCTGACCGCAAATACCCACGTATTTGCCCTGTTTCTTAGCAGCGCGAATCGCCATCGACAGTAGCGCTTTCACCGCGTCGTTACGCTCATCAAACAGTTCAGAAACCACACCCGAGTCACGGTCCAGGCCCAGCGCCAACTGCGTCATGTCGTTTGAGCCGATGGAGAAGCCATCGAAGTACTCAAGGAACTGTTCTGCCAACAGGGCGTTAGACGGGATCTCGCACATCATGATGATCTTCAGGCCATTCTCGCCGCGTTTCAGCCCCTGGCGCGCCAGCTCTTCAACCACCGCTTTCGCTTGGGCAACGGTACGTACAAACGGTACCATCACTTCAACGTTAGTCAGACCCATATCGTTACGGACACGTTTCACCGCGTCACATTCCAGTGCAAAACAGTCGCGGAAGCTGTCTGAAACGTAACGGCCCGCCCCGCGGAAGCCCAGCATCGGGTTCTCTTCGTGCGGCTCATAACGCTCACCGCCGACCAGGTTAGCATATTCGTTGGACTTAAAGTCCGACATACGCACGATGACGCGTTTCGGATAAAACGCCGCACCCAGCGTCGCGATCCCTTCCGTCAGACGGCCAACGTAGAATTCACGCGGAGAGTCGAAACCTTTCATCATGCCGCGGATTTCATTTTGTAGCTCAGGCGTCTGGTCATCAAACTCCAGCAGCGCACGAGGGTGCACGCCGATCATGCGGTTGATAATAAATTCCAGACGCGCCAGGCCGACACCTTCGTTTGGCAGGCAGGCAAAGTCAAAAGCCCGGTCCGGGTTGCCGACGTTCATCATCACCTTCAACGGCAGATCCGGCATGGTCTCCACGCTGGAGCTCTTCACGCTGAAATCAAGCATCTCAGCGTAAACATAACCGGTGTCGCCTTCGGCACAGGAGACAGTGACCTTCTCACCATCCTTCATGCGCTCGGTGGCATCGCCGCAGCCAACCACGGCAGGGATCCCCAGTTCACGGGCAATGATCGCCGCATGGCAGGTACGACCGCCACGGTTGGTCACAATCGCCGCCGCTTTCTTCATGATCGGTTCCCAGTCCGGGTCGGTCATATCAGTCACCAGTACGTCGCCGGGTTCAATACGGTTCATTTCGCTGATGTCGTGAATAACTTTGACCGGGCCGGCGCCAATGCGGTGACCGATGGCGCGACCTTCAGCAATAATTTTGCCCTGGGCGTGTAGCGTATACCGCTCCATCACCTGCCCGCGAGAACGCACGGTTTCCGGGCGAGCCTGAACAATGAACAGCTTGCCGGTATGACCGTCTTTCGCCCATTCGATGTCCATCGGACGACCGTAGTGCTTCTCGATCTGTACCGCCTGCTTCGCCAGTTCCTGCACTTCATCATTGGTCAGAGAGAAAATATCGCGTTGTTCCTGCGGCACATCCTCAATGGTCACCTGCTTACCGTGTTCCTGGGTTGGCGCGTAGACCATACGGATTTTTTTCGATCCCATGGTGCGACGAACGATCGCCGGACGGTTAGCCGCCAGAGTCGGTTTGTGCACGTAGAACTCATCCGGGTTAACGGCACCCTGCACCACCATCTCGCCCAGACCCCATGCGGAAGTGATAAACACTACCTGGTCGAAACCGGATTCGGTATCGATGGAGAACATAACGCCTGAGGACGCAAGGTCAGAGCGCACCATCCGCTGGACGCCAGCAGAAAGCGCCACGCCACGGTGGTCATAGCCCTGGTGAACACGGTAAGAGATCGCGCGGTCGTTAAACAACGAAGCAAATACGTGTTTGATAGCGACCAGGACAGCATCGAAGCCCTGGACGTTAAGGAAGGTTTCCTGCTGACCAGCAAATGACGCATCTGGCATATCTTCTGCGGTGGCGGAAGAACGCACGGCAAAAGAAGCATGGGCATCGTCTGCTGACAGCTGCGCGTAGGCATCGCGGACGGCATTTTCCAGCTCCGGCTGGAAAGGAGTGTCGATAATCCACTGGCGGATTTGTGCCCCGGCTTTCGCAAGCTCGGTAACATCATCAATATCCGTTTTATCCAGCAGCTCATAAATGCGCTGGTTTACACCGCTTTGGTCCAGAAACTGGTTAAACGCATCGGCGGTTGTTGCAAAACCATTCGGTACGGAAACTCCCATACCGGAAAGGTTAGTAATCATTTCACCCAGGGAGGCATTTTTGCCCCCAACTCTGTCTACATCATTCATGCCGAGTTGGTTATACCAAAGCACCAGCGGTGACGAGCCATTGTTGGACATCGAACAATCCTTATATATGAACGAGGTTAGGAAACTCAATTTTGCGTATTTATCTTTGCATATTTACCGCGGCGAAAAAAACGGTGAATCGTTCAAGCAACTTTATTTTTTATTTTTTAAGATTGTTTCCGCATTTGCGCAAACCCGCGAGCGACACGGGATCACCACAAAAACTACCGGTATAAACATTTGTTCCGAAAAATGAAATGCACTTTTCATTAAATATAAAAATAGCGTTTCACTTTATAAAAGTGATGGCGCAATATTCGCTTCTGGCGAATTTTAATTTATGCTTTCAGAGAATTATGTCTGCCCCAGGATGCGCAAAATGGATAATGCTGTTGATCGTCACGTTTTTTATATTTCTGATGGTACGGCCATCACCGCCGAGGTATTGGGCCACGCGGTAATGTCGCAATTTCCGGTCACTATCAACAGCATTACGCTGCCGTTTGTTGAAAACGAGAGTCGCGCGCGCGCGGTTAAAGACCAGATTGACGCCATTTACCAACAAACCGGCGTGCGTCCTCTGGTGTTTTACTCCATCGTCTTGCCGGAAATCCGCTCAATCATTCTGCAAAGCGAGGGGTTTTGTCAGGATATCGTACAGGCGCTGGTCGCTCCATTGCAGCAAGAGATGAAGCTCGACCCAACGCCGATTGCCCATCGTACCCACGGCCTGAATCCCGGCAACCTCAACAAGTACGATGCGCGTATTGCCGCTATTGATTACACCCTTGCCCATGACGATGGTATTTCGTTGCGCAACCTCGATCAGGCGCAGGTGATCCTGCTCGGTGTTTCCCGTTGCGGCAAAACCCCGACCAGTTTGTATCTGGCCATGCAGTTTGGTATCCGCGCGGCCAACTACCCCTTTATTGCCGATGATATGGATAATCTGGTGCTGCCCACATCCCTGAAGCCGCTGCAGCATAAACTGTTCGGTCTGACCATCGACCCCGAACGCCTGGCGGCGATCCGCGAAGAGCGACGAGAGAACAGCCGTTACGCCTCGCTACGCCAGTGTCGGATGGAAGTTGCCGAAGTGGAAGCGCTGTACCGGAAAAATCAGATCCCATGGTTAAACAGTACCAACTATTCGGTAGAAGAGATTGCTACCAAGATCCTCGACATTATGGGGCTGAATCGCCGCATGTACTAGAATGCTAGTGCATTGGTTCAATTTTTTGTTATTATGCTCGCCACCAGGCCGGATGAGTGTGATATTGTGATGCACATCACTTCCCGGTAGTCCTGCCGTTGAAGCAACAAATTTCTGAGACAAGTAATGAACAGAACCGATGAACTCCGTACTGCGCGTATTGACAACCTGGTCACTCCAGCAGAGCTTGCGCAGCGGCATCCTGTTTCGTCCGCCGTCGCCCGTCATGTTACGGACTCCCGACGCCGGATAGAAAAAATATTGAATGGCGAAGATCCCCGTTTGCTGGTGATCGTAGGCCCTTGCTCAATTCACGATCTCGATGCCGCCGTGGAATACGCGACGCGCCTGCAGGCGCTGCGCGAAAAGCACCAGACGCGTCTGGAAATCGTGATGCGTACCTATTTTGAAAAGCCACGCACCGTCGTGGGTTGGAAAGGCTTAATTTCCGACCCGGACCTGAACGGCAGCTACCGTGTGAACCACGGCATTGAGCTGGCGCGTAAACTGCTGCTGCAGGTCAACGAACTGGGCGTCCCCACGGCCACTGAATTTCTCGATATGGTGACCGGCCAGTTTATTGCTGATTTAATCAGTTGGGGCGCCATTGGCGCGCGCACCACCGAAAGCCAGATCCACCGCGAAATGGCGTCTGCTCTTTCCTGCCCGGTTGGGTTTAAGAACGGGACGGATGGTAATACCCGTATCGCCGTCGATGCGATTCGCGCCTCCCGCGCCAGCCATATGTTCCTCTCCCCGGATAAAACCGGCCAGATGACCATTTATCAGACCAGCGGTAATCCATACGGGCATATCATTATGCGCGGCGGTAAAAAGCCGAATTATTTTGCTGAAGATATTGCCGCCGCCTGCGATACCTTGCACGAATTTTCCCTGCCTGAGCATCTGGTCGTCGATTTCAGCCATGGTAATTGCCAGAAGCAGCATCGCCGTCAGTTGGAAGTGTGTGATGACGTATGCCAGCAAATTCGCAACGGTTCGACGGCGATTGCCGGGATCATGGCGGAAAGTTTCCTGCGTGAAGGCACGCAAAAAATCGTCAGCGGTCAGCCGCTGGTTTACGGTCAGTCGATTACCGACCCGTGCCTGAACTGGGAAGATACTGAACTACTGGTGGACAAACTCGCCTCGGCGGTTGATAGCCGTTTTTAACGCTGTACACCGGGTAACACCACGTTGCCCGGTGGTAATTCTTTGTTTTTTCCTTCATTGTTGTGCAAAAACTGTCCCCGTCACAATTATTTCACAAAAACGCTTGCCGCACATTTGCAGTTTGATGATAATGATTATCATTGTTACATTGATTGCTATTTTTAAACTCTATGTCACGTATGGATAACACAACAGCAACGCCTGCAAAAGAAAAAACACCGCCTGCCGTCGCCGCAACCGAGCGTCGCATTGACAGTAAAAGTTTGCTGGGCAAAGAAGGACGCGTGATTATAGAGCACGATGGCCAGCACTACCTGCTGCGCCAGACCCATGCTGGAAAACTCATTCTGACTAAATAAACGACACTTTTCGCCAGCCACCCAGGTGATACCCAGGCAGCCAGCGCTTTTCGATTTTCTAATGGAGAGTTGCTATGCCCCACCTGCACACCGCATCCTTGCGCCCGTCGCTCCTGGCGTTGGCGATTGTCAGTAATCTTCCCGTCGTTGCCTGGGCGGCAGTAGAGGATATGACCGTCACCGCCACCGGTAATCCCCGTAGCGCCTTTGAAGCGCCGATGATGGTCAGCGTTATCGACGCTACTGCACCTGAAAACCAGACAGCCAGCTCGGCAGCCGACCTGTTACGGAAGGTTCCGGGCCTGAGCCTTGACGGTACGGGGCGGACAAATGGTCAGGACGTCAATCTGCGCGGCTATGACCGTCGCGGCGTTCTGGTGCTGGTGGATGGCGTTCGCCAGGGAACCGATACCGGGCACCTGAACAGTACCTTCCTCGATCCGGCGCTAATCAAGCGGATTGAAGTGGTGCGCGGCCCTTCCGCACTGTTGTATGGCAGCGGCGCGCTGGGCGGCGTAATCGCCTATGACACTGCGGATGCTAAAGACTTACTGGAGGCGGGTCAGAATAGCGGTTATCGCGTGTTCGGTACCGCGGCTACCGGCGATCACAGCCTCGGTATGGGCGCCAGCGCATTTGGCCGCACCGATACCCTCGACGGGCTGCTGGCCTGGTCCAGTCGCGATCGCGGTAATTTGCGCCAGAGCGACGGCACTACCGCCCCGAACGATGAAGCGATTAACAATATGCTGGCGAAAGGCAGTTGGAAAATTGACAGCGCCCAGACGCTGGCCGGCTCGCTGCGTTATTACAACAATGATGCCCGGGAACCTAAAAATCCACAAACCAGCGCGGCGGATACCACCAGCAATCCGATGACCGATCGCTCAACCATCCAGCGCGATGCGCAACTGACCTACTCCCTCGCCCCGGCGGATAATGACTGGCTAAACGCGGATGCCCGCATCTACTGGTCCGAAGCGCGCATTAATGCACAAAACACGGACAGCACCGGCGAATTTCGCAAGCAGACCACCAAAGGCGGGAAAGTCGACAACCGTAGCCGCCTGTTTACCGATTCATTTGCTTCTCACTTACTGACCTACGGCGGTGAATACTATCGTCAGGAACAACAACCGGGCGGCGCAACCACCGGTTTCCCGGAGGCAAAAATCGATTTTAGCTCCGGCTGGCTACAGGATGAAATCACCCTGCGCGACCTGCCGGTTACGCTGCTGGGGGGGACACGGTATGACTCTTATCGCGGTAGCAGCGACGGTTATGAAGATGTCGATGCCGATAAATGGTCGTCCCGCGCTGGACTCACCGTTGCGCCTGCCGACTGGCTGATGCTTTTCGGTTCATACGCTCAGGCCTTCCGTGCTCCAACCATGGGCGAGATGTATAACGACGCGAAACACTTCTCGATTGGCCGTTTTTACACCAATTACTGGGTGCCAAACCCGAACCTGCGTCCGGAAACCAACGAAACACAGGAATACGGATTTGGCCTGCGCTTTGACGATCTGTTGATGGCGAGTGATGCGCTCGAATTTAAAGCCAGCTATTTCGACACCAAAGCCAAAGATTACATCTCCACCAGCGTCGATTTTGCCGCTGCGACGACCATGTCCTATAACGTACCCAACGCCAAAATCTGGGGCTGGGACGTGATGGCGAAATACACCGCCGATCTGTTCAGTCTCGATATGGCCTATAACCGCACGCGGGGTAAAGATACTGACACGGGCGAGTACATTTCCAGCATTAACCCGGACACCGTCACCAGCAAACTGAACGTGCCGATTGCGCACAGCGGTTTCTCCGTTGGCTGGATAGGTACATTTGCTGACCGCTCAACGCACATCAGCAGCAGCTACGCCAAACAACCCGGCTATGCGGTAAACGACTTCTACGTGAGCTATCAGGGGCAACAGGCGCTAAAAGGCATGACCACCACACTGGTCCTGGGCAACGCCTTCGACAAAGAGTACTGGTCGCCGCAGGGCATTCCGCAGGATGGCCGCAATGGCAAAATTTTCGTGAGTTATCAGTGGTAATCACTTTTCCCCGGTTCGCCGGGGCAGCAATCTGGAAGGAAGAAACAATGAATCACCACACACGCTGGCTGGAACTGAAAAAAGAAAACCCTGGCAAATACGCACGTGACATCGCGGCTATGATGCACATCAGCGAGGCAGAACTGACCTTCGCGCGCGTCGGTCATGACGCCTGGCGCTTACGTGGCGAAGTCCGCGAAATCCTCGGCGCGCTGGAAGCCGTAGGCGAAACAAAATGTATTTGCCGCAACGAATATGCGGTGCATGAGCAGGTCGGCGCCTTTACCAACCAGCACCTGAGCGGGCATGCCGGGCTGGTACTCAATCCACGCGCCCTCGATCTGCGTCTGTTCCTGAATCAATGGGCAAACGCCTTTCATATCAGAGAAACAACCGCTCACGGCGAGCGTCAGAGCATTCAGTTTTTCGACCATCAGGGTGATGCATTACTGAAGGTCTATGCCACACAAAATACCCTCGTTGAAGAATGGGCAGCGTTACTGAGCCGTTTCATCTTCACTGAAAACCCGCCACTGGCGCTGCAATCCGCTAAAAACCCTGCTCCTGCTACCGTCACCGTTGATGCACAGACCGTGGATCAAGAGTGGCGAGCCATGACCGATGTCCACCAGTTCTTCGGTCTGCTGAAACGCCACGATCTCACTCGCCAACAGGCGTTTAATCTGGTGGGCGATGATCTGGCCTGTAAAGTGACCAATGGCGCACTGGCGCAGTTACTCAATACCGCGCGTCAGGATGGTAATGAAATTATGGTGTTTGTGGGTAATCGCGGCTGCGTACAAATTTTTACCGGCGTGATAGAAAAACTGGTACCGATGAAAGGCTGGCTGAATATATTCAATCCAGCATTTACATTACATCTGCTGGAAGAAAGCGTGGCTGAAACGTGGGTAACGCGCAAACCAACCGCCGATGGACACGTTACCAGTCTGGAACTGTTTGCGGCCGATGGCACACAGATTGCCCAACTGTATGGTCAACGTACGGAAGGCGAACCGGAGCAAACGCAATGGCGCGCGCAAATTGACGCACTGACGCCGAAAGGGCTGGCCGCATGAACAAACTGCTGCTCCTGATTGCGTTGCTGCCCGTTACTGCGCTGGCGGTCCCCGAGGAAAGAGTCGTTACTCTGGGGGGCGACGTCACCGAAATTGTGTACGCGCTGGGGGCCCAGTCAACGCTTGTGGCGCGAGACAGTACCAGCCAGTGGCCTGAAGCCGCAAACGCCCTGGCTGACGTCGGCTATTTACGCCAGCTTAACGCCGAAGGGATCCTTGCCACCCGTCCGACGCTGGTCCTTGCCAGTGCGCAGGCGCAGCCTTCTCTGGCGCTAAAACAGGTCGAGCAGAGCAACGTCAGGGTTGTTACGATCCCGGCAAACAACGACCTTAACGCGATTGATGAAAAAATTCGCGTCATTGCCGAGGCGACTCACCGGGAGGCCGATGGCGAAACGTTGCGTGCAACCTTACGTCAGGAGCTGGCGGCGCTCCCGTCATCTGAACTTAACAAACGCGTCCTGTTTATTCTTAATCATGGTGGGATGACCGCCATGGCTGCAGGCCAGCAAACCGGAGCCGATGCCGCTATTCGCGCCGCCGGTTTGCGCAACGCGATGCAGGGGGTTAACCGTTATCAACCTCTTTCACAAGAAGGTGTGATTGCCAGCCAGCCGGACCTGGTGGTGATTTCACGGGAAGGTGTTAAGGCAATGGGTGGCGAGGCGAGCCTGTGGGCGCTGCCGGGGCTGGCGCAAACACCTGCGGGACGGAATAAACAGGTATTGCAGGTTGATGATATGGCACTGCTTGGCTTCAGTATCCGCACGCCGCAGGCCATTTTGCAGCTACGCGCGAAAGCAGAGCAATTGCCCTGATGTCCCGACGAATCACTTGTTCTTTGTGGGTCATGGCGCTAATGCTGGTCGTAATGACAATTTTGGCTACCGGTTTTGGCGCGTTGCGCCTGCCGGTAAGTCTGCTCTGGCGTGATGACAATGAAACTCTGCGTCAAATCTGGCTCACTATTCGCCTGCCCCGTGTTCTGCTGGCGCTGGTGATTGGCGGTTCTCTGGCGCTATCCGGCTGTGTGATGCAGGGACTGTTTCGCAACCCACTTGCCGACCCGGGATTACTCGGAATTAGCAGCGGTGCGGCCTGCGCCGTCGCCCTGTGGGTGGTACTGCCTGTCTCTTTGCCCGCGCTACTGATGCTGTATGCGCCAATGTTGGCTGCATTTGTCGGTGCACTGGCGGCAACCGTGGTGATTTTTATCCTCAGCCAACAGCGCGACGGTTCACTCTCGCGGCTGCTGCTGGTCGGTATTGCGATCAACGCGCTCTGCGGGGCGGCTGTTGGCGTTCTGTCGTGGGTCAGTAATGATGCGCAACTGCGCCAGCTGTCGCTGTGGGGGATGGGAAGTCTGGGCGCTGCGCAATGGTCCACGCTGCTGGCAGTTACCTCGCTGGCTATCCCGACGGTGCTGATCGTCTGGCGTCTGGCTTCGGCCCTGAACCTGCTGCAACTGGGCGAGGAAGAGGCGCATTATCTTGGCGTGAATGTGCGTACAATCCAGCGTATTTTACTGCTTTGCAGCGCCTTGCTGGTAGCCGCAGCGGTGGCAGTAAGCGGCGTAATTGGCTTTATCGGGCTGGTTATCCCGCATTTAATGCGTATGTGGCTCGGCGCAGACCATCGGGCCGTTATCCCCGGTTCCGTGCTGGCGGGCGCGTTTTTATTACTGATTGCCGACACGCTGGCCCGCACTTCAGTCGCGCCAGCGGAAATGCCGGTCGGTCTGTTAACCAGTCTGCTCGGCGCCCCATGGTTTTTATGGCTTATTTTTCGTCAGCGAGGATCGCATGGCTGAACATTTCGTTGCTGAAGGACTTCACTATCGCGTGGCTGGCAGGTCGGTGATTGCTGATGTATCGCTTGCCCTCGCAAAAGGTGAACTGGTGGCGCTCATCGGCCCAAACGGTGCGGGGAAATCTACCCTGCTGCGCCTGTTGACCGGTTTTCTCAAACCGATTACCGGGCGCTGCATGCTGGCGGGCAAAGCGCTGGATGAGTGGCATATGCAGACGCTGTCGCGCCATCGGGCGGTGATGCGTCAGCAAACGCAACTGGGATTTGACTGGCCGGTAGAGGCCGTTATCGCGATGGGCCGTGCGCCCTGGACCCAGCGTTCGGAACCTCGCCTTATCGCGCAGGTGATGGAGATGACCGGATGCGCGCCGTTGGCAGGTCGGCAATACGCCACGCTTTCCGGCGGCGAGCAACAGCGCGTGCAGTTAGCCCGCGCCCTGGCGCAACTCTGGTGCGACGGAGCGCCTCGCGGCTGGTTATTTCTTGATGAACCCACCTCGGCGCTGGATCTTTACCACCAGCAACATCTGCTGCGGTTACTGAAAACGCTTGTCGCTTCAGGAGAGCTGCATGTGTGTATTGTGCTTCACGATTTGAATCTGGCAGCTTTATGGGCTGACAGAATAGTGTTACTGCATAATGGCAGGCTGGCGTCGCAAGGGACGCCGGAGACCGTGTTACGGGCCGATGATCTGATGCGCTGGTACGGTGCTGAGGTTCACGTTGGCCATCATCCGGCCAACGTGTCCCCCCAGGTGTTTCTGGCGCCTTAGCTTGAACAGCTCACTTCCAGCCGTTTGCCCCACTCAGGCGGCCGGCTGACATAGTCATCATCGCGATCGACAAACGGGGTACGCAACGCCTGGTGCAGCCGATGTAGCTCGGCGTAATCTCCCTGCTCCGCCTGACTAATCGCCCGTTGCGCCAGCCAGTTGCGTAAAACCATCGCCGGGTTTGCCGCCTTCATCTGCGTTTGTCTGACATCGTCAACAACGCTGTCCTGTTCCAGGCGCGAGCGATACCGTGTGAACCAGTCGTCAAACGCCGCACGATCCACAAACTCATCGCGTAGCGGAGATAGCGCACTGTGTTGTTCCGTCAGACTGAGCATGCGAAACGTTCGCGTATAGTCGCTTCTTTCTCGCGCCATCAGGCTAAACAGTTCACTCAGCAGCTCGTTATCGTTTTTCTGCTCGCTAAAGAAGCCGAGCTTTTGCCGCATCCGTTGACCGTAACGCGTTAACAGCGCCAGTTGGTAATTGTCCAGCGCATCATTGAGCGCCTCGACCGGGATAAATGGCGACAGGGTTTGTGCCAGACGTTGCAGGTTCCACAGCGCGGCTGCAGGTTGATTATCGAAACTGTATCGTCCCTGATGATCGGAGTGGTTACAGATAAAATCCGGCACGTAGTCATCAAGAAAACCATACGGACCGTAATCCATCGTCAGCCCCAGAATAGACATGTTGTCCGTATTCATAACGCCATGCGCAAACCCTACCGCCTGCCAGTCGGCGATTAAGCTTGCGGTACGCATGACAATATCGCTAAACCACAGCTGATATTTATCGGCTTCTTCCTGCCAATGCGGCCAGTAATGACGAATCGCGAAGTCTGCAAGTTGACGGACTTTCTCCGGCTCGCGACGATAGTAAAAGTGTTCAAAATGGCCAAAGCGCATATGGCTTTGCGCCACGCGAATGAGCATCGCCCCATGCTCTACCGTTTCGCGATATACCGGCGTGTCGCTGGTGACAATCGACAATGCCCGCGTGGTGGGTATTCCCAGATAGTGCATCGCCTCGCTGGCCAGGCTTTCGCGAATGGTTGAACGCAGCACGGCGCGCCCATCCCCCATGCGGGAATAAGGCGTCAGTCCGGCACCCTTCAGGTGCCAGTCAAGCGTCGAGCCATCAGCAAGCTGTTGTTCGCCCAGCAGGATCCCACGTCCGTCACCAAGCTGACCGGCCCAAACGCCGAACTGATGTCCGCTATAAACTTGCGCTAAAGGCGACATCCCGGGAAGCAAGGATTCGCCTCCCCAAACGCCTGAACCCTCTGGAATAGTAAACAGCGCCGCAGGAATAGCCAATTGCTCAGCCAGAGCATCGTTATGCCAGATAAGATGCGCGTTTTTCAGGGGCGTAGGCGAGAGTGCTGTATAGGTTGCTGGTAATTCATCACGCCAGCGGGTGGTAAAAGACAGGGTCATAGGGCCTCCTGTCTCTAGTGTAGACTGTTAATAGCCTGTTAAACACCAGCAAATAAAAGGGTTATATCCTCGATAACGAAATTATCTGCGCGGGCGGTACCGCAGGCCACAGTCCTCCCTGCATGGCGCTGAAACCGAGGGGAAGTACTCGTGCCAACATTTCTTGCGTATCAATACCGCTAATGATGATTGACTCACAGCAGGGTGATATTTGCGCCTGGATAGCGCGCATAAATGGTTCAAATGAAATATGTGCAATCCTTTGTTGAACAAAGTTTTTATCCAACACCACACGTTTGAACAGGCCATCAAAAATTGCCCGCGTTGATATGCCGCCAGCGCCATAATTTTGCAGAATTAATGGAAATCTTGCCGCAAGTGCAGTCAGCGTTGGATTGTCTTTACCCTTGTTTAACTCTGGATAGCTTTCATTAATAGCCAGTTCCAGAAATGAAAATCGTTCAATTTGTGAAGCATATTCAGCGTCTGATAATAAAGTATGAGCAACTGCCGGGGTTAAATTAATCCAGACTGAGACTTTTCGCTGAATAAAAAAATGTTGGCACGTTTCGATTAATTCCAGTTTCTCTGTAAATAAACGACATTGTTCATCGTCCGACATCCGAGGTAAGACCAGCTCGGTTGGTATACGCACATCCCCCTGCAGGCTGGCAAAACTGGTGATGATATCTACGAATTCAAGATCGCCTTTTTCACTTCTCGCAGGAAGAAAAGACAACTCCGATTGATAAAGATTATCCAGTGAAACAATCATCGTACCAGCCCCTCTGCATAGGTGTTATCCGGCATCCTGTAGCAAAGGATGGAGAAATACGTTACTGCTGATGCAAGTAGAGGCTCTTTCATTTGTCCCTTTATAGCCAGTAAATCGAATCCTTTTTTTTAGCTTATCGTGATTATAAGCGAATATCCAGCTTTGCACTTTTTAATATCCCGGCATAAATCATATTTTTAGCAAGATACACTCGTAACACACAGGGTTATTGATCGGCTGGAAGCAGTAATAACAGTTAGCATTCAAATGAAAATGTCGAGGCTGCACAGTCGTTAGCAGCCTCGTCAGTTGTGAGGGTTAAATACGTCGAGCCTGCCAGAAGTTTTTACGCCAGTAGACATTATCCAGTGACGAGCGCATCACTCCGCGGCTGGTTGAGGCATGAATAAATTGATTATTGGTGTCGTAAATGCCGACATGCAGACCACTTTCTCCGGATCCGGTTTTAAAGAAAACCAGATCGCCTGGCAGCAAATCATCTTTATCGATTTCGGTACCAATCTTTGATTGCATGCGCGTGTCGCGCGGGAGCTGTAGATCGAATTTATCCCGCATCGTCATCAAAACAAACCCTGAGCAATCCACCCCGCTACGGCTCATACCACCATAACGATAAGGTGTGCCATGCCAGGTTTGTAGCTGGTCATTAAGACCGGCGATAACGGCGATAGAATCCGACAAATGGGCATTTGGCGCAGGAGCACGATGGCTGCTGCAGCCCGCCAAAAACAATGCTGTGATGAAAAGGAGCCAAAAGCGCATTCAGGACGAATCCTCTGGATTTTATTTTTATGCCAATTTAGCGTGGAAATTACAGGATTTTCAAGAACCCATTTAACTTAAGTGGTTGATATGAGCATTCTGTGGCCTTCGATATCCAAACGACGGAAGTTCACGCCGTAAGCCGCAGACAGATTAGCTGGTGTCAGGACCATATCACGTGAGCCACTGGCAAGCAGCTTCCCACGTTTGAGCAACCAGGCCTTATGCGCATGGCGCAAGGTATGATTGAGGTCATGGCTGCTCATCACAATCGCTATTCCCTGCAAACACAGCTGGCCCAACAACCTGTCCAGGGCGTTTTGTTGCGCGACGTCCAGGCTGTTCATCGGCTCATCCAACAGTAAAAGCTGACCGAATGGATTAGCTTGCGGGCAAATTTGCAAAATAACGGCCGCCAGGCGCACACGCTGCCACTCACCGCCGGAGAGTTGATTAACGCCACGCCCCAGCTTATCCCCCAGACCAAGCGCATCGGCGACCTCCTGTAACAGATCGGCACGCGCTTTGTCGGGTTGATGCAGCGTCAGAAAATGCCAGACCGGCATGGCAAAAGGCGGGTTTTGCTGTTGCGCAAGATAAGCACGATATTGCGCCAGCTTTGCTGCCGGCCACTCTTCAAGCGGCATGTCGCCGAAGGTGATGCTGCCCTCCCCGGTCGTCAAACCCGCCATACGCGCCAACAGCGTACTTTTCCCCGCACCGTTAGGCCCCACCAAATGCAGGATTTCCCCTGCTTTTATTTCACCAGAAAGCGGGCCGAGCCGGGTCGATTCCGCTACATCCTGTAGCTGCATCAATCGAGACATTAGTTTGCCAGCGCCTTCTTGATGCTTTGCACCAGCATCGGATCCTCAGGCGTCATATCCGGAGAGAATCGTTGCAGTACTTGCCCATCCCGTCCCACTAAAAACTTCTCAAAGTTCCACAGGATATCGTCCGGGTAGAGCGGCGCCCGGCCTTTACTGGCCATACGTTCATAGAATCCACTGTCTGCTGGCGCCACAGCCGTTGGCGCGGCATCAATCAGCTTCTGATACAGCGGATGACGCCCCTCGCCGTTGACGTCAATCTTGCTGAACATCGGGAAGGTAACGCCCCAGGTCATACTGCAGTACGTTTTTATTTCATCTTCGCTGCCCGGTTCCTGGCCCAGAAACTGATTGCAGGGAAAACCAAGCACATTGAAGCCCTGCTGATGCCAGGCTTTCTGCAGGTTCTCCAGTTGTTCGTATTGCGGCGTCAGTCCACATTTTGAAGCAACGTTGACGATTAACAGTACATTGCCGGAATACGGTTGCAGCGTAGTCGCCTCGCCGTCAATGGTCGTCACTTCGGTATTGAGGATAGTGTCTTGCATAGCATCTCCAGAACAACAGGTTGATTTTCAGTTTTTAATCATAGACCGAACCAACGCTTTCTAGCGCGCGGCTTTCAACAATAGCCAGATAAATACCGGTGCTCCCATGGTAGCCGTCACCACGCCGATGGGCAGTTCAGCCGAAGCCAACACCAAACGCGCGACAACATCAGCAAACAATAATGCGATTGCGCCAGCCAACGCGCAGCCAGGCAGGAGAACACGGTGATCGGTTAAACCACACAACCGCAAAATGTGGGGGATAACCAATCCAATAAAACCAATCGCACCCGCCAGAGCCACGCTTACGCCGACCATCCATCCTGTGGCGACCACCAGCAGATTGCGCCAGAACCATAATGGTAACCCCAGTTGGCGCGCAGAAGTTTCCCCCAGCGCCAGCATATTCATCGGCTGAGACTGACAGCAGATCCATATCAGTACGGGGATCAACGCCACCATCAGCCAGGCCTGATGCCAGTCGACGCCGCCAAAGCCCCCCATCATCCAGTACATCAGTTGTCGTAAGTCAAAAGAGGTGGAAAAATAGATGGCCCACGTCATCAACGCGCTACAGATAATGCCCAGCGCCACTCCCGCCAGCAGCAAGCGACTGGTAGACAAATGACGACGGGCAAAGCGTAACAGAATGAGAGTAATAATCAGCGCCCCGGCGATGGCACATAAGCCCAACGCCCAGCCGGGAAGCTGCCCCTGCCCGAGCAGCACAGCAGCAATGAGTCCTACACCTGCGCCGTTAGACACGCCCAGTAGACCCGGTTCCGCGAGTGGATTTTCAAAGAGGGCCTGCATTACCGCACCGGATAAAGCCAACGCAGCGCCTACCAGCAAAACGGCGAGGGTACGAGGAAAGCGGATTTGCCAGACGAACAGATCGCCGCGGGCGCTGAACCAGTCGCCGGGAGCGATCCACTGTTCTCCTGCGCACAGGCTTAAAATCGTTGCCAGTAACATCAGCACTGACAGTGACAGTATCCAGCGCACGTTTCGTCGCTGCTGTTGATGGGCGAAAGTCAGCATGTTTTCCATTCTGCTGAAAAGAGATGGGGGTGATTTTACGGTGCTGTTTCGGTAGTGAAAAGGAAAAAGGCCGCAGAGCGGCCTTTTTAGTTATATACGTCATGCTTTACGCTGCCGCTTTGATGGCAACGCAAGTGGTTTAACGAATCGTTAAATCACTCTTCTTTGGGCGTTGCGTTTTCAACCCGACTTTTTAACTTCTGTCCGGGTCTGAAGGTCACCACGCGCCGTGCTGTAATGGGAATATCTTCGCCCGTTTTCGGGTTACGTCCCGGACGTTGATTCTTATCACGCAGATCGAAGTTACCAAAACCAGAGAGTTTTACCTGCTCACCATTTTCCAGAGCACGACGAATCTCTTCGAAAAACAGCTCGACCAGTTCTTTGGCATCCCGCTTGCTAAGCCCAAGCTTATCAAACAGATATTCTGACATTTCAGCTTTTGTAAGCGCCATAGGTTCAATCCCTCAATGATGCCTGGAATCGCTCTTTTAATGCCTCTACACATTTGGCGACGGTAGCGGCAATCTCCTCTTCTTCAAGTGTACGGCTGGTATCCTGAAGGATCAGGCTGATAGCGAGGCTCTTATAGCCCTCCGCAACACCCTTACCGCGGTACACGTCAAATAAGTTTACGCCAACTACCTGATTTACGCCAACTTTCTTACACTCGGATAAAATATCCGCAGCGGGAACGTTTTCTGCCACAACGACTGCGATGTCGCGACGGTTCGCTGGGAAGCGAGAAACTTCACGCGCCTGAGGCACCACGCGGTCTGCGAGCTTGTTCCACTCCAGTTCAAACACCAGAGTGCGACCGTTCAGATCCAGTTTACGTTCCAGCTCAGGATGAACAACCCCAATGAAACCAATACGTTCACCTTTCAGATAAATCGCCGCAGACTGACCCGGATGCAGTGCTGGATTCGCTTCAGCTTTGAACTGAATGTCCGCCAGTTTGCCGGTCAAGTCGAGAACCGCTTCCAGATCGCCTTTCAAATCATAGAAATCAACGGTCTCTTTTGCCAGATTCCAGTGTTCATCATGACGATTACCGCAGATCACGCCTGCCAGCATCAGATCCTGACGGATCCCGAGGTTGGCCTGCGTATCCGGTACGAAACGTAAACCCGTTTCAAAAATACGCACCCGGTTCTGCTGACGGTTCTGGTTATACACCACCGTTGACAGCAAACCGGTCCACAGCGACAAGCGCATTGCCGACATATCAACAGAAATTGGGCTTGGCAGCAGCAGCGATTCTTCACCCGGATGCAGCAATGCCTGAATTTTCGGGTCGACAAAGCTGTAGGTGATAACTTCCTGGTAGCCTTTGTCATTCAGCATGGTTTTTACACGTTTCAGCGATAAATCCGCTTCACGATGCGTACCCATGATCAGACCTGCCTGAATTGGCGTATTCGGGATATTGTCATAACCGTAAACGCGGGCAACTTCTTCGACCAGGTCTTCTTCGATTTCCATATCGAAACGCCAGCTCGGCGCTACCGCTTTCCACTCATCCTGACCTTCCGTGACGTCACAACCCAGACGACGCAGAATATCACTCACCTGGTCATCAGCAATATGGTGTCCGATCAGACGATCCAGTTTGCTGCGGCGCAGCGTAATGGTCGCGCGTTTTGGCAGCGTCGCTTCGTTGGTTACATCAATAACTGGACCGGCTTCACCGCCGCAGATATCAATCAGCAAACGGGTTGCACGCTCCATCGCTTTGTACTGCAGCGCAGGATCGACACCACGCTCATAGCGGTGAGAAGCATCGGTGTGCAGGCCATGACGACGTGCGCGACCGGTAATAGACAACGGACTGAAGAACGCGCATTCCAGCAGGACGTTTTGCGTTTCATCATTCACGCCGGAATGTTCGCCACCAAAGATGCCGCCCATGGCCAGCGCTTTGTTATGGTCGGCAATCACCAGCGTATCCGCATGCAGTTTAGCTTCGCTGCCGTCCAGCAGAACCAGGGTTTCCCCCTCTTTTGCCATCCGGACAACAATCCCGCCTTCAATGCGGTCTTTGTCGAACGCGTGCATCGGCTGACCCAGTTCGAGCAGCACATAGTTCGTTACGTCAACCACGGCATCGATAGAGCGGATGCCGCAGCGACGCAGTTTTTCTTTCATCCACAGCGGGGTTGGCGCTTTAACGTTGATGCCTTTCACCACGCGCCCCAGATAGCGTGGGCAGGCTTCCACCGCGTCGACCTGAATCGGCAGGACATCGCTAATGGTTGCGGCTACTGGCGCCATTTCCGGTTCAACCAGCGGAGCCTGGTTCAGTACGGCAACATCACGTGCCACGCCGATGATACCCAGGCAGTCGGCGCGGTTCGGCGTAACGCTGATTTCGATAGTGTTGTCGTCAAGCTTCAGGTATTCGCGGATATCGGTGCCAATTGGCGCATCGGCGGGCAGTTCGATAATGCCGCTATGGTCGTCGGAAATACCCAGCTCGGAGAACGAGCACAGCATGCCTTCAGACGGTTCACCGCGCAGTTTCGCTGCTTTAATTTTAAAGTCGCCTGGCAGTACGGCGCCCACGGTTGCCACCGCCACTTTCAGGCCCTGACGGCAGTTCGGCGCGCCACAGACGATATCCAACAGGCGGTCACCGCCTACATTCACTTTGGTGACGCGCAGTTTGTCAGCGTTCGGGTGCTGAGCGCACTCAACCACTTCACCCACCACAACGCCGTTGAACGCGCCCGAAACAGGTTCCACACCGTCAACTTCCAGACCCGCCATCGTGATTTGGTTTGACAGCGCATCGCTATCAATCGCCGGGTTTACCCATTCGCGTAACCACAGTTCACTGAATTTCATTGTTTTATCCTGCCTTTATTTAAACTGTTTGAGGAAACGCAGATCGTTTTCGAAGAAAGAACGCAGATCGGTCACGCCATAACGCAGCATGGTCAGACGCTCCATACCCATACCGAATGCAAAGCCGGAGTAGATTTCCGGATCGATACCCACGTTGCGCAGCACGTTCGGGTGAACCATCCCGCAGCCCAGCACTTCCAGCCATTTGCCGTTTTTGCCCATCACATCAACTTCCGCAGAAGGTTCGGTGAACGGGAAGTAAGAAGGACGGAAGCGAACCTGCAGGTCTTCTTCAAAGAAGTTGCGCAGGAAATCGTGCAGCGTACCTTTCAGGTTGGTGAAGTTGATGTTGGTATCAACAATCAGCCCTTCCATCTGATGGAACATTGGGGTGTGCGTCTGATCGTAATCGTTACGGTATACGCGCCCAGGGGCGATGATACGGATCGGCGGCTGTTTTTCTTTCATGGTGCGGATCTGCACGCCGGAAGTCTGCGTACGCAGCAGACGGGTCGCGTCAAACCAGAAAGTGTCGTGATCAGCACGCGCCGGGTGATGGCCAGGAATATTCAGTGCGTCGAAGTTATGATAGTCATCTTCGATTTCCGGACCGGTCGCCACGGTAAAGCCCAGCTCACCGAAGAAGCTTTCAATACGATCGATAGTACGTGTTACCGGATGCAGACCGCCATTTTCGATACGACGTCCCGGCAGAGAGATATCGATCGTTTCTTCAGCCAGACGGGCATTCAGCGCAGCACTTTCTAATTCGGCTTTACGTGCGTTCAGCGCTTGCTGTACCTGCTCTTTGGCTTCGTTTATCACCGCACCTGCTGCCGGACGCTCTTCTGGCGGCAGCTCGCGCAGGGTTGTCATTTGAAGGGTCAAGTGCCCTTTCTTGCCCAAATATTCGACGCGGACATTGTCTAACGCGGCAACATCTGAAGCCTGGTTAATGGCGGCCGTTGCACTGGCAACCAGCTCTGCGAGATGTGACATGGTTTTCCTCGTTATGTGGCGATATTCACTAGTCGCTCGTCTATACGCAAAATCATTCAAGTTGTATCAAGGCGGCAAAAGAGCAAATCCTCAGGAGCGTACATCAGTACGTGACTG
Organism: Citrobacter sp. wls717; assembly: GCF_005280955.1. Lineage (NCBI taxonomy): Bacteria > Pseudomonadati > Pseudomonadota > Gammaproteobacteria > Enterobacterales > Enterobacteriaceae > Citrobacter > Citrobacter sp. wls717. Next base: position 195,001 of record NZ_SZWW01000016.1, on the reverse strand, counting down.
GGGTGAGCGAATGCAGCCAACACAGAGACAACTTGAAGGATGACGCGTATAAAAAAAGCCTCCACCAGGGAGGCTTTTAGGCGCTGTTTTCCGTTTCTTCTTTCACGCGCAAGCCTCCTGGATTCAGGTGCTAAAGTAAAAGAAGAAGCGGAAAATAGCAGCATTCATGCTTGCATTACCTTATGTGGTAAAAACCGGACAACCTTTATTGAAAAGGCTTACGGGTAAAATGTCAACTAATTGATTGCGCTACAATAAAAGAGAGGGAGCCAGGCTCCCTCTTTTCACCGGCTTATGCCAGAGCTGCTTTCGCTTTTTCGACCAGAGCGGTGAACGCTACTTTGTCGAATACTGCGATGTCAGCCAGGATCTTACGGTCGATTTCAACAGAGGCTTTTTTCAGGCCGTTGATGAATTTGCTGTAAGAAATACCGTTCTGACGTGCTGCTGCGTTGATACGCGCAATCCACAGTTGACGGAACTGACGCTTTTTCTGACGACGGTCACGATAAGCGTACTGACCAGCTTTGATAACAGCCTGGAAGGCAACGCGGTATACGCGAGAACGCGCACCGTAGTAGCCTTTAGCTTGTTTCAAAATTTTCTTGTGACGTGCACGGGCAACTACACCACGTTTTACGCGAGCCATATGTGCTCTCCTGTATCTATATTCTTAGTAAAAAATTAATTAAACGTTAACGGCTTATGCGTACGGCAGGCACGCGATAACCAGACCCAGATCGCCTTTAGAAACCAGGCCTTTTGGACGCAGGTGACGTTTACGCTTAGTAGATTTTTTGGTCAGAATATGACGCAGGTTTGCGTGCTTACGCTTAAATCCACCACCACCGGTTTTTTTGAAGCGCTTAGCAGCACCGCGTACGGTCTTAATTTTTGGCATTTTAATAACTTCCACTTCGCATTGTTAATAAACGAAACGTAGGCGAACAACAGCTGTGGAACCCGCAGGCTCCACAGACATTGCTACTTGAAGGCCTTACTGTTTCTTCTTAGGAGCGAGCACCATGATCATCTGACGGCCTTCGATCTTCGTAGGGAAGGATTCGACTACTGCCAGTTCACTCAGATCGTCACGGACGCGGTTGAGCACTTCCATACCGATCTGTTGGTGGGCCATCTCACGGCCGCGAAAACGCAGCGTGATCTTAGCCTTATCGCCATCTTCCAGAAAGCGTACCAGGCTGCGGAGTTTTACCTGGTAATCGCCATCGTCGGTGCCAGGACGGAATTTAATTTCCTTAACCTGGATAACTTTTTGCTTTTTCTTCTGTTCCTTAGAAGACTTACTCTTTTCATAAAGGAACTTGCCGTAGTCCATAATACGACAAACTGGCGGTTCGGCGTTAGGGCTGATTTCAACTAAATCTACTCCAGCTTCTTCAGCTTTTTCGATTGCTTCTCTCAGACTCACAATACCCAAAGCTTCGCCTTCCAGACCTGTTAAGCGAACTTCCAGGGCGCGAATCTCGCCATTAATACGATTCGGACGTGCCGTTTGAACTCGTTTTCCGCCTTTAATACCTTATTCCTCCAGTTGTTGAAGACTGCGGCTGCGAATCTCTTGTTGCAGCTTCTCAATCACTTCATTTACGTCCAGGCTGCCCAAGTCTTTGCCACGACGGGTGCGCACGGCAACTTTGCCTGCTTCAACCTCTTTGTCGCCACAGACCAACATGTAAGGGACACGACGTAAAGTGTGCTCGCGGATTTTAAAGCCAATCTTCTCATTTCTCAAGTCTGCTTTTACACGAATGCCCGCATTTTGTAGTTTCTGCGTTAATTCGTTAACGTATTCAGACTGAGAATCGGTAATGTTCATGACCACAACCTGAACCGGCGCAAGCCAGGTCGGGAAGAAGCCAGCAAACTCTTCGGTCAGAATACCGATGAAACGTTCCATCGACCCAAGAATTGCGCGGTGAATCATAACCGGCACCTGACGCTCGTTGTTTTCGCCAACATAAGAGGCGCTTAAACGGGACGGCAGAGAGAAGTCCAGCTGTACAGTACCGCACTGCCATGCACGATCGAGGCAGTCATACAGGGTAAATTCAATTTTCGGACCGTAGAATGCGCCCTCACCCAGTTGGAACTCAAACGGGATGTTGTTTTCTTCCAACGCAACGGCCAGGTCAGCTTCAGCACGGTCCCACATTTCATCGCTACCGATACGTTTTTCGGGGCGAGTGGACAGTTTGACGACGATCTTCTCGAAGCCAAAGGTGCTGTACATATCGTAGACCATACGAATACAAGCGTTAACTTCATCACGGATCTGTTCTTCAGTACAGAAGATATGCGCATCATCCTGAGTGAAGCCACGAACGCGCATCAGACCGTGCAGCGCGCCTGACGGCTCGTTACGGTGGCAGCTACCAAACTCAGCCATACGCAGCGGCAGATCGCGATAAGATTTCAGACCCTGATTAAAGATCTGTACGTGGCCCGGGCAGTTCATGGGCTTAATGCAGTATTCACGGTTCTCTGAAGACGTCGTGAACATCGCATCTTTGTAGTTATCCCAGTGACCTGTTTTTTCCCACAGCACGCGGTCCATCATGAACGGACCTTTAACTTCCTGATACTGATATTCTTTCAGTTTCGAACGAACGAAGACTTCCAGTTCACGGAAGATAGTCCAGCCATCATTGTGCCAGAACACCATACCCGGCGCTTCTTCCTGCATATGATACAGGTCAAGCTGTTTACCGATTTTACGGTGATCGCGTTTGGCGGCTTCTTCCAGACGTTGCAGGTAGGCGTTGAGGGCTTTTTTATCTGCCCATGCAGTACCATAAATACGCTGCAGCATCTTATTATTGCTGTCGCCACGCCAGTATGCCCCAGCGGTCTTCATCAGTTTGAAGTGATGGCAGAAACGCATGTTCGGCACGTGCGGGCCACGGCACATATCGACATATTCTTCATGATGGTACAAGCCAGGCTTGTCATCATGGGCAATGTTTTCATCAAGAATAGAGACTTTATAGGTCTCGCCACGCTTCACGAAGGTTTCACGCGCTTCGTACCAGCTGACTTTCTTCTTAATGACATCGTAGTTTTTCTCAGCGAGCTCGTGCATCCGCTTCTCGAGCGCGTCGACGTCTTCCTGGGTTAACGTACGGTCAAGATCGATATCGTAGTAAAAACCGTTGTCAACAACCGGTCCGATCGCCATTTTGGTGTGCGGCCAGAGTTGTTTGATCGCGTGCCCTAACAGGTGCGCACAGGAGTGACGAATGATCTCCAGACCTTCTTCATCCTTCGCGGTGATGATGGAGAGCTTCGCATCATGTTCAATCAGATCGGAAGCATCTACCAGCTCACCGTTAACACGGCCAGCAATCGTGGCTTTCGCCAGACCTGGACCGATGTCCAGCGCAACATCCATGGGGCTTACAGCGTGGTCGTAATGGCGTTGGCTGCCATCAGGAAGAGTAATAACAGGCATGTTATATCCTTATTTGCAGTGGTGCCCCACACGTAAGAGCACATACAAAGATTCAATATTTAAAATTATCAAAAAGGTGTGGGCTGATTCCCGCTTCACTCTGCGAAATATGTCACGGGTTGCCTTGGTGGCGACGCTGGACCTACGCCCTTTTTTTGATAACACCGTTGACAGTGTACACGGTGTTACGAGCCGATCAAAGCAGCAATCAACGCGCACTGTATGATGTAAATCAATTCACTGACACCCTGACGTCTTTGTTACACTTGCCGAAAGTCATCGAATATGAGCGGGAAAGAACTATGCCAACAAATCGCTTTGCGAAGAAACACTGGAAAATAGTTGTGATTCTGCTTGTTATTTGTGCGGCCATGCTGATGCTGCGTTGGGCCGCAATGATCTGGGGTTAAATTATTGGCACCGGCAGTACGGTTCCGTTTATTTATCTATTAAATAGAATTTACCTGAAAAATAGCGCGTTATTGGTACGTGGTAAAAATAAAACGTAGAGTAAATATTAAATAAACTTAACTTTAACTGGGAAAACCGGGCCAATTATTTGACCCGGCTTGTCATTACATACGATAACCGAGCGAAACAGTCGTTCGACGATCGGTATGCTCCGGCGCCGTTGCCGGCGGTTCAGAGTTCCAGGTCACGTTGTAAGCCACCTTTAACCCGAAGTGTTCATTGATGGCAACGTTCAAAGCCGTTTCAGAGTTGAGTGTCGTATCGTCAGCACCGAATACCGATACACCCTGAGTAAATTTGGTGTTATCCGTCATCTGCCACGCATACGCCCCGGACGCATAGCCCAACGGCTGCGTTTCGGTGGTGCCATCAGTGTGCTCGTCATAACGAACACCAGGACCGAATTCAAAACGGAAGCTGTGCACCGGCCCATTAAGGAACTGACGACCGTAACCTGCGGTCAGTACGTCACGCTCGCGATAACCGTTGTAGCGGTCGGTCAACCAGCTTGCCTGCCCAAAGAGATAGTCATAGTCGGTCATGTTGTAACGACTACGGCCCCCTACGGCATATTTCTCTGATGAACGCTCATCATTTGAGGAGGTGTTGCTGGCATTTCCCCACAGAGACCACGCCGTAGTTTGACCATACCAGGTCATGTTGGTGTCTGCAGTTAAAGAAGAACTTTTTGTGTTGCCTGACTGGGCGAGATATCCCGCGTTCAGGTTACCTTCAAAGGGTTTTTTCGCGCTGGAAGGATCATCCATGACAGTAAAAACGGAATCATCGGCGGCAGCATGCATTGACGCAAGCAGGCCTCCCATCAGCATGAATGCTGTGGGCACTGTCTTCAAAAGCTTCATTTATTAAGAGTCCGTACAACAAAAAAAGAGACCATAACGGTCTCGGAAACTTTCATATGGATCAATGACAAAAGACCCTTGAAAGGTAACAAATTATAAAAAGACTCGAATAACATAGCAATAAATTCTTATTTCATTTTTTGAATAAGAGCGTTCTTAAATCGATATTTTATTTATATAACTTTGACCCGATAATTTTAAATAAAGATATGAAAAATCATGTTGTTAATTACTTCACTTTCGGGATGTTAAGTGCCAGACTGAAGGCAGCCTAACAGGAGGTAAAGATGGTACGTATCTATACGTTAACACTTGCGCCCTCTCTCGATAGCGCAACAATTACTCCGCAAATCTACCCTGAGGGTAAACTTCGCTGTACCTCGCCGGTTTTTGAACCCGGTGGCGGCGGCATCAACGTCGCTCGTGCAATAGCGCATCTTGGCGGTACTGCGACGGCTATCTTCCCCGCGGGCGGGGCCACGGGAGAGCATCTTGTTGCATTGCTCGCCGACGAAAATGTTCCCGTCTCTACAGTCGAAGCCAAAGACTGGACCCGCCAAAATCTGCACGTCCACGTTGAGTCCAGCGGTGAGCAGTATCGCTTCGTTATGCCCGGGGCTGCGCTGACCGATGATGAGTTCTATCAACTTCAGGATCAGGTGCTGGAAATTGAGTCCGGCGCGCTGCTGGTGATTAGCGGCAGTTTGCCGCCTGGCGTACAACTTGAGAAGCTGACCCGACTCGTTACCTCAGCACAAAAACAGGGTATTCGCTGCATCGTCGATAGCTCAGGCGAGGCGCTAACGGCGGCGTTAGCCATCGGCAATATCGAACTGGTCAAACCCAACCTTAAAGAACTGAGCGCGCTGGTGAACCGCGAACTCACCCAACCTGATGACGTGCGTAAAGCCGCGCAGGAGATTGTGCAATCGGGTAAAGCACACCGCGTCGTGGTCTCTCTTGGGCCACAAGGGGCGCTGGGCGTTGATCGCGACACCTGCGTCCAGGTGGTTCCACCACCGGTGAAAAGTCAAAGTACCGTAGGCGCAGGCGACAGCATGGTCGGCGCCATGACGCTTAAACTGGCTGAGAACGCACCTTTTGACGATATTGTTCGTTTCGGGGTTGCCGCCGGTAGCGCAGCAACCCTGAATCAGGGGACGCGTCTGTGCGCTTTGGACGATACGCAAAAAATATATGCATACCTTGCGCAGTAATGCCACCGTCCCCCTTCTTACCAGGAAGGGGGATTTTCCGGTAAAACTGTCGGCATGGTTGTTATACGTCTATGATAAAAAATCACGTGATTACAAAGAAGTGAATCATGTGCAAACAGACGTCTCCACAACTGTGCGAGATGAAGAAGAACGACAAACATTAAGTGCCTTTCCAGCGATGACGCGTCCGTGGTGTGCGTCAGTTCGTGTTTTTTAACCGCATTCTTGCGCTAACCTTATGATCTGGCAGACAACATGGGGAGAGACATCATGTGGCAGGCTATCAGTCGTCTTTTAAGCGAGCAATTAGGTGAAGGCGAAATCGAACTGCGTAATGAACTGCCCGGCGGAGAGATCCACGCCGCATGGCATTTACGCTATGCGGGGCGCGATTTTTTCGTCAAATGCGATGAAAGAGAGCTGTTGACCGGCTTTACGGCGGAAGCCGATCAACTGGAGCTACTTTCCCGCAGTCAAACCGTATCTGTACCTAAAGTTTGGGCGGTAGGCGCAGACAGAGATTACAGTTTCCTGGTGATGGACTTCCTCCCTCCCCGTCCGCTTGACGCGCACAATGCATTTATCCTCGGCCAACAGCTTGCGCATTTGCATGAATGGAGCGATCAGCCGCAGTTCGGACTCGACTTCGACAATGCGCTCTCGACCACGCCGCAACCCAATGCCTGGCAACGTCGCTGGTCAACTTTTTTTGCCGAGCAGCGCATTGGCTGGCAACTGGAACTCGCCGCTGAAAAAGGTATTGCGTTTGGCAATATTGACGCCATTGTCGAGCATGTTCAGCAACGCCTCTCGTCCCATCAGCCGCAGCCGTCTCTCCTGCATGGGGATTTGTGGTCGGGAAACTGCGCGCTCGGCCCGAACGGTCCTTACATCTTCGACCCTGCCTGCTACTGGGGAGACAGAGAGTGCGATCTGGCAATGCTGCCGTTACATACCGAGCAGCCGCCGCAAATTTATGATGGTTATCAGTCCGTCTCGCCGCTCCCCCTGGATTTTCTTGACAGACAGCCTGTCTACCAGCTCTATACGCTGCTGAATCGGGCTATTCTGTTCGGAGGGCAGCATCTGGTTGTGGCGCAGAAAGCGATGGATAGGTTACTGGCGGCTTAACAACGCGCTTATCAGGCCTGACGTTACACAATGCGGCAGGCCTGATGTTTCAACGCTTACAAAAAGCCCAGTAATGAGAAGAAGAAGTAGCCGATGACGATAACGATCACCGGCAATATATACAGCGGAAAAATTTGTAAAAAGATCGTATGGTGCGGTACCACGATACGTGATTCAATTTGTGCGCGTGATAACCCTTCACTGCCTTTGGCCTGTTCCAGAATCAGTTGATCCTCAACACCTTCGCGTAAAAAACGCGCCTGACGGCTCATTCTTGCACCTGAATCCTGCAACGCTAAGCCGACAAAAATCAGGATGAAAATCAGCCAAAAAACGAAATTGAGTCCACTTTGAAAATCGGGTGTCGGCGAGTTATACCAAAATACGTTAAGAAAGGGGGTGTTCACCCGCATCATGTCGATCATTACATGGGCAAAATCGAGCATCACCGCATTAATCCCCTCCTGCTTTTCGCTGTGCGCATACATAAACTTCAGTACAGAAACCAGTGTTGAAATCAGCGCGGGAATGAAAATCACCCATCCCACCAGCCTTTTCAAGACGGCAATGCGTCCAGCTTGTTGATACGTCATGAGTTCCCCTTGATAAAGACGTGTCATTTTGGCCTAAGTTTACCCGTTGATAACCGTTTTCGCCTGATCTTTAAAGGCGGTATAATAGAGAATTAGCCATAATGAACGCTCAGAGCCTGTTATGACTGGCTCGAAATCCCTTTTATCACCCTAAAGGAGAGGTTGTGATGTCAACCCCGCGTCAAATTCTTGCTGCAATTTTCGATATGGATGGATTACTGGTCGATTCAGAACCGCTCTGGGATCAGGCCGAACTGGATGTGATGGCAAGTTTAGGCGTTGATATCACTCGCCGCCATGAGCTTCCCGATACCCTTGGCTTACGCATCGACATGGTGGTTGATTTGTGGTTTGCGCAGCAACCGTGGAATGGCCCCACACGTCAGGAAGTGACTGAACGTATCATCACGCGGGCTATTGCGTTAGTTGAAGAAACAAGACCGCTGCTGCCTGGCGTACGTGAAGCCGTGGCGTTGTGCAAATCGCAGGGACTTTTGGTCGGGCTGGCATCCGCATCACCGTTGCATATGCTGGAAAAAGTGCTGACCATGTTTGATCTGCGCGACAGCTTCGATGCACTGGCCTCCGCAGAGAAACTTCCCTACAGCAAACCGCACCCGCAGGTGTATCTCGATTGCGCAGCGAAACTGGGCATTGATCCTTTGAGTTGCGTTGCCCTGGAAGATTCAGTCAACGGCATGATCGCCTCGAAAGCGGCTCGCATGCGCTCTATCGTGGTGCCTGCACATGAAAATCAGGACGATCCTCGCTATGTACTGGCCGACGTAAAACTGTCCTCGCTCACCGAACTTACAGCCGTTCATCTGCGCGGCTAATCCTCTCACGGGCAATGCGAATCATTGCCCGTGAGATTGTTTTTTTAAAACAGCGTTTCATTTTTATTGTATTTCTGCTCAGCCTCTCCTATTCTTTCCGCATGGTAAAGTGTGAATGGAATGAATAATTGAGGTGAATATGATTCAGGATGCTTTTCGTCTCGCAGGTAAAGTTGCCATCGTTACCGGATGTGATACCGGCCTTGGACAAGGTATGGCACTGGCGCTGGCTGAAGCTGGCTGTGATGTGGTCGGAGTGAATCGTAAAACCCCGCATGAAACCGCAGAGAAAATTAACGCGCTCGGTCGACGTTTTATGGCGATTCAGGCCGATCTCAGCCAACAGGACGTACTCGCCAGCATTGTGACACAAACGGTGGAGGCATTTGGTCGGATCGATATTCTGGTCAATAATGCGGGCACCATACGTCGCCAGGATGCGCTGGACTTCAGCGAAAAAGACTGGGATGACGTGATGAACCTGAATCTCAAATCCGTGTTCTTTCTGTCGCAGGCCGTGGCGCGCCAGTTTGTGGCGCAGGGTAACGGTGGGAAAATAATTAATATTGCCTCAATGCTCTCATTTCAGGGCGGGATCCGCGTTCCTTCCTATACCGCATCGAAAAGCGGTGTACTGGGTATCACCCGCCTGCTGGCTAATGAATGGGCTGCACAAGGTATTAATGTCAACGCTATTGCGCCCGGCTATATGGCGACCAATAACACGCAGCAACTACGTGAAGACAGCGAGCGCAATCAGGAGATTATCGATCGTATTCCAGCCGGACGCTGGGGAAAGCCAGACGATCTGAAAGGCCCGGTCGTTTTCCTCGCAAGTTCAGCTTCTGACTATATTCATGGTTATACGCTGGCTGTGGATGGTGGTTGGCTGGCGCGGTAATGTCGCACTTGTGACAAAGGGTTACAACGTCACCTCTTCCGCCTACTGTATAAAACCCCTATACTGTATAAATCGACAGTTTATTGGGTTTTATCATGACGGCGGAAGGCCACCTTCTTTTTTCTATTGCCTGTGCGGTATTTGCCAAAAATGCCGAGCTAACGCCCGTTCTTGCGCAGGGTGACTGGTGGCATATTGTTCCTTCAGCCATTTTGACATGTCTGCTACCGGATATCGATCATCCAAAATCTCTGCTCGGACAGCGTCTGAAGTGGATATCGAAACCCATTGCCCGCGCATTTGGCCATCGCGGGTTTACGCATAGCCTGCTGGCAGTCTTTGCCCTGCTGGCCACGTTTTACCTGAAAGTCCCTGATACCTGGATAATTCCAGCTGATGCCTTACAGGGCATGGTTCTCGGTTATCTCAGCCACATTCTGGCCGACATGCTGACCCCGGCAGGCGTCCCCCTGCTTTGGCCCTGTCGCTGGCGCTTTCGCCTGCCGATCCTTGTACCGCAAAAAGGGAATCAACTGGAGCGATTCCTGTGTATGGCGCTGTTTGCCTGGGCCATCTGGATGCCACAGACCGTACAAGAAAACAGTGCAGTACGCTGGTCATCGCAAATGATAAATACGCTACAAATGCAGTTTAATCGTTTCATAACGCACCAGGTTGACTAATAAATCAGCCGAAATGTCATTTTTGGCATAAACAATTCCATTTGAATATAAGAGGCATGTCACAGTTCTGCTAATCTTGCGCCAACTGAATCACCATCGTACGGTGATCCGCATAATAAGATCAGGAGAACGGGGATGAACTTTCCATTAATCGCGAACATTATCGTGTTCGTAGTGCTGCTGTTCGTGCTGGCGCAAGCCCGTCACAAACAGTGGAGTCTGGCAAAAAAAGTACTGGTCGGTCTGGTCATGGGTGTGGTGTTCGGCCTCGCGCTGCACACCATTTATGGCTCCGACAGCCAGGTTCTTAAAGATTCCGTACAGTGGTTCAACATTGTCGGCAACGGTTACGTCCAGTTGCTGCAAATGATTGTTATGCCGCTGGTCTTTGCCTCTATTCTCAGTGCCGTTGCGCGTCTGCACAACGCCTCTCAGTTAGGTAAAATTAGCTTCCTGACCATCGGCACGCTGCTGTTTACCACGCTGATTGCCGCGCTGGTAGGTGTTCTGGTGACCAACCTGTTCGGCCTGACCGCCGAAGGTCTGGTACAAGGCGGGGCTGAAACCGCACGCCTGAATGCCATTGAAACCAATTATGTTGGCAAAGTAGCCGACCTCAGCGTTCCGCAACTGGTGCTGTCGTTCATCCCGAAAAACCCGTTTGCCGATCTGACCGGAGCGAACCCGACGTCAATTATCAGCGTGGTTATCTTCGCAGCATTCCTCGGTGTAGCCGCACTGAAACTGCTGAAAGATGACGCCCCAAAAGGCGAGCGTGTTCTGGTCGCTATCGATACCCTGCAAAGCTGGGTGATGAAGCTGGTTCGTCTGGTTATGCAGTTAACGCCGTACGGTGTTCTGGCGCTGATGACTAAAGTGGTTGCAGGCTCCAACCTGCAGGACATCATCAAGCTTGGCAGCTTCGTCGTCGCTTCGTATCTCGGTCTGGGCATTATGTTTGTGGTACACGGGATCCTGCTGGGAGTGAACGGCGTTAGCCCGCTGAAATACTTCCGCAAAGTATGGCCTGTCCTGACTTTCGCTTTCACCAGCCGTTCCAGCGCCGCATCCATCCCGCTAAATGTTGAAGCACAAACCCGTCGTCTGGGCGTACCTGAATCCATTGCCAGTTTTGCCGCCTCTTTTGGCGCCACGATTGGTCAGAACGGCTGTGCCGGCCTGTACCCGGCTATGCTGGCGGTGATGGTCGCCCCAACTGTCGGTATTAACCCGCTGGATCCCATGTGGATTGCCACGCTGGTAGGTATCGTGACCGTGAGTTCCGCAGGCGTTGCGGGTGTGGGCGGTGGCGCGACCTTTGCCGCGCTGATCGTTCTGCCTGCCATGGGTCTGCCGGTAACGCTGGTCGCGCTGCTGATCTCCGTTGAACCGCTGATTGATATGGGTCGTACGGCGCTGAACGTTAGCGGCTCCATGACTGCCGGTACGCTGACCAGCCAATGGCTGAAGCAGACCGACAAAACGATTCTGGACAGCGACGATAACGCCGAACTGGCGCATCGCTAAGCCTGTTTGCTGATAAACAAAAAACCGCCGGCGTGTCATGCTCCGGCGGTTTTTTTATATCCAGTTAATCGCTCAGTTCATTTTCCTGGCGAATCTGATTAGCCCAGCGTTGCGCTGATTCCGGAACCGTAAATGCAGGCGAACGCTGAAACGACTCCCCCATTAAGACAAAAGCGACATATTTACCGCGCAGTATCCATACGTCACGAAACGCATCCATTTTAACCGCATGCTCTGGCGGAGCAGGCTCCACACGGGGCACGTAGCTAATAACCGGACGATTTTGTTGGCGAAGAGGTTTCATAATCAGTTGTTTCACTAAAGACAAATTCTAAAAATCAGAAAACCGCTATCTTAGCCGATTTTCCCCTCCCGCGTCCTGCCTTGCGTGCGCGGTTTGCCTGTCTCATGCGCTTTACTTCCCCGGTATATTCCTGCAGGGCTGAGTGAGTGGTCTATAGTTAAAGCTTTTGACAGCAACAACGACCCTTTCAGCGATGAATACAGGAGACGAGTTTAATGTCACAGAAAGATAAGCATCCGCTCCATCACACTGCGCCGGTTCATGATGCCAGCGAGTCCAAACCCGGTCTTGATTCCCTGGCGCCAGCAGACGGTTCACATCGTCCAACGCCTGAACCCACGCCTCCGGGCATGCAACCCACCACGTCCGGCAGCTTAAAAGCGCCTGACATCAGAAGTGACAAACTCAACGCGCTGGACAGTTTTCGCAAAGGAAGCGAAGAATTTGCCCTGACCACCAATCAGGGCGTACGCATTGCAGACGATCAAAACTCGCTGCGCGCCGGAAATCGCGGGCCAACATTACTGGAAGATTTTATCCTGCGAGAAAAAATCACCCATTTTGATCACGAACGTATACCAGAACGTATCGTTCACGCTCGAGGGTCAGCCGCGCACGGTTACTTTCAGTCCTATACCGATTTAAGCGCAACGACAAAAGCCGATTTCTTGTCCGAAGAAAACAAGATAACACCCGTTTTTGTCCGTTTCTCAACAGTCCAGGGCGGCGCAGGCTCAGCGGATACGGTCAGGGATATTCGGGGATTTGCAACAAAATTTTATACTGAAGAGGGCATCTTTGATCTGGTAGGAAATAACACGCCGATCTTTTTTATTCAGGATGCACATAAATTCCCGGATTTCGTCCACGCCGTAAAACCGGAGCCACATTGGGCAATCCCACAGGGCCAAAGCGCGCATGATACCTTCTGGGATTATGTCTCATTGCAACCTGAAACCCTGCACAACGTGATGTGGGCGATGTCTGACCGGGGGATCCCGCGCAGTTATCGCACGATGGAAGGTTTTGGCATCCATACTTTTCGGCTGATTAATGCGCAGGGGAAAGCCACTTTCGTCCGCTTCCACTGGAAACCGCTGGCTGGCAAAGCTTCTTTGGTATGGGATGAAGCACAGAAACTAACGGGTCGCGATCCTGATTTCCATCGCCGCGATCTGTGGGAGGCAATTGAAGCCGGCGATTACCCAGAATACGAACTTGGCCTGCAGTTAATTCCGGAGGAAGATGAGTTTAAATTCGATTTTGACCTGCTCGACCCGACAAAACTCATCCCGGAAGAGCTGGTTCCGGTTCAGCGCGTCGGTAAAATGGTACTAAACCGCAACCCGGACAATTTCTTCGCGGAAAACGAACAGGCGGCATTTCATCCCGGTCACATCGTTCCGGGCATCGATTTTACCAATGACCCTCTGTTACAGGGCAGACTGTTCTCCTATACGGACACACAGATCAGTCGCCTGGGTGGGCCCAACTTCCATGAAATCCCGATCAATCGCCCTACCTGCCCGTACCATAACTTCCAACGCGACGGTATGCATCGCATGGATATTGATACCAATCCCGCCAACTATGAACCTAACTCCATCAATGACAACTGGCCACGAGAAACGCCGCCGGGGCCAAAACGTGGTGGATTTGAGTCGTATCAGGAGCGCATTGACGGGAATAAAATTCGTGAGCGTAGCCCCTCTTTCGGCGAATACTATGCCCACCCTCGCCTGTTCTGGCTAAGCCAGACACCAATAGAGCAACAGCATATTATTGGCGGATTCAGTTTCGAACTCAGCAAAGTGACCCGGCCTTATATTCGCGAAAGAGTGGTCGATCATTTGGCGCATATTGATACCACTCTGGCGCAGTCCGTGGCCAGCAACCTCGGTTTTGAACTGACCGAAGAGCAAACCCAGATCTCCCCTCCACCGGACGTCAACGGGTTAACCAATGCGCCTTCGCTTAGTTTATATGCGGGATCAAAAGGTGATATCAAAGGCCGCGTGGTCGCCATTCTGCTCAATGATCAGGTAAAGGCAGACGATCTGCTCACCATTATGCAGGCCCTGCAGGCGAAAGGCGTTCATGCCAGGTTGCTCTATTCCAGAATGGGTAATGTGGTTGCCGACGATGGCTCCGTCCTGACGATCGCGGGTACCTTTGCCGGCTCGCCGTCGCTGACGGTCGATGCGGTTATCGTTCCGGGTGGGAATATCGCGGATATCGCCATGAATGGCGATGCGAAATATTACCTACTGGAAGCGTATAAGCACCTGAAACCTATCGCCCTGGCTGGAGATGCTCGCCAGCTTAAAGCTGCATTGAATATCACAAATCAGAGTGAGGAAGGCGTGGTAGAAGCGGACAGTGCAGACGCACAGTTTATGGATACCTTACTGACACTGATGACTGCGCATCGTGTCTGGTCGCGAGCCGGAAAAATCGACGCGATCCCTGCCTAAAAAAATGCGGCGCATAATTGCGCCGCAAACTCAGGAATTACACGTTCAGAAAACTGCCAAGACGATAACCGCGCTCCGCAATAGCATATTTCAGTGACGAAGACGTCAGTACGTCAAGCTCAGTTAAGCGGGGGTAACAGTAGGCACTTTGACGAATAGTGTCATCGATAAAGGCTGGATGGCACATGACTTCCAGAGAGGACTCTCCCCGGTCTGCTGAGGCATCCAGCGTTTGTAAAAACAGCGCCTCAGAAATCGCTTCGCCATAAAACTCGCTGCTGAATCCCTGGGAAGAACGCAACGTGTCGGGTAAATCAGACGACTGGCACACCGCCTGACGATCGATACGCAACGCAATCCCTCGTTCGGCTGCAAAGCTCGCGACAATGGGGAAAATCTGCGGGAACATATGCACATGGTGATGGCTATCCAGATGCGTCGGTTCCCGCCCAAACAGGTCTATAAAACGCTGATACTGCGCGGCCAGCTCTTGCGAAATTTCATCCAGCGGCAAAGCATCTTCTTCTGCCATTTGCCAGATCCATTTCCCCAGCAATCCGTCACGCGTAAGGCCTGGCATTGGCGTCAACGGTCTGCCCAGCGTCAGAACAAAGTGCATCCCGACGGCAAGTGCAGGTATGTCACGACTCAGTTGTACCGCATGGTCAATCGCCGCGCCATTTACCAACGCCGTCGTCGAGGTGACCACGCCATTGCGGCAGGCTTCAACAATGCCGTAGTTTTGGCCTTTACTCAGGCCAAAATCATCCGCATTCACAATCAGTACGCGTTCCATAGCCGACCTCAGTTAGTGTTGTTCGCTTTTCAGTTTCTCAATACACCCGGCGAAATTTGGCAGCCATTGTTCATGCGCCAGAATCAATTCACGCGCCAGGACTTCAGCGTCGCGGTCAGAATGCACCAGCGGGCTAAGGTTCAGCGCCAGCAGCACATCATTTAGCTCTCCGCTCAATGCCGCATTGCTCGCCGCCACTTCAAAGCCTTTAATGGTATAGATAAGACCGAGGACTTTCTCATCAAAATGAGTAATACGTGGGTGTGGCGTGGCGCCGTTGCGTCCCAACGTGCAGGTCATTTCTACCGCCCAGTCCGCAGGAATGTTATCGACATGCCCATGGTGCGGAATGTTGACATAATGTTCGGTCTGCTTATCGTTGTAGATAGCGTTGATCACTTCACAGGCCGCGTCGGAGTAATAAGCGCCACCGCGCTGTTCCAGTTCCTTCGGCTTAACGTTCAGCTCAGGATTTTTATAGAGATCAAAAAGTTGTTTCTCAACTTTCTGTACCACCTGAGCGCGTGCCCCGCCCTTATAGTATTCACCCATCTCAATTGCCAGCATCTCTTTTGGCTTGAAGTAGTAGAGCAAGTAAGAGCACGGCAGTAGTTTCAGCGAACGAATCAGTCCTTCACTAAACGGCAGGTCAAAGATGTTCTTCACGGTAGACGCTTTCAACTCGCCCGATGCGACGCCGTCCAGCAGTTCATCAAAACGTGACACGCCGTTCACCAGCACATCTTTGATAAAGACCATATGGTTCAGACCGAACAGATCGATAGATAAATCATCGCTCTCTTTCAGCGCCAGCACATCGCTAATGAACATTTTCATGCCGACGGGAATATTACACACGCCGATGAATTTCTTAAAATTCGTATGGCGATAGACCGCTTCAGTCACCATCCCTGCCGGGTTAGTAAAGTTAATCACCCACGCATTCGGGCACAGTTCTTCCACATCTTTTACAATGTCAAAAATAACCGGAATGGTACGCAAACCTTTGAACAGACCGCCCGCACCGTTCGTTTCCTGTCCCAGATAACCGTGGCTCAGCGGGATACGCTCATCCTTCTCACGGGCTTTAAGTTGTCCTACACGCAGTTGGGTGGTAACGAAATCAGCATCTTTCAACGCTTCGCGGCGATCCAGCGTTTTATACAACTTCATCGGAACGCCAGCTTTGTCGATCATCCGCTGGCAAAGGTCAAAAATAATGTCCAGCTTCTCTTTACCACCCTCTACATCAACCAGCCACAATTCAGAAACCGGTAATTCATGATAGCGCTTAATAAAGCCTTCAAGTAACTCAGGGGTGTAGCTGCTCCCGCCACCGATAGTGACGACTTTTAATTTCTGGCTCATACGTTCTCCCTTCAGTGTCAAAACACTGACATGTATTATGCTCAACCCGTTTGTCAGGTATAGCGTGGCTGTCCCGACGCTATTTAGGGCAAGCTATAAAAAATGAGTTATTGGAAAATAATATCTACTGATTAAATTCAGTTAATTTCTTACGATAGCTATTTGGCGTAAACGACGTCAGCTTTTTAAATGTTTTAATAAACAGGCTTGGACTACTGTAACCAGACTCATAAGCAATATCCGTTACAGAATAGTTAGTCATTTCCAGCTGTTTTTTAGCAAAATTAATGCGAATTTCATTAATGATCTGCATCGGCGTTTTGCTGTAATAACGCTGGGTCGCGCGGGTCAGATACTCCTGGGATTTCGCGGACAGGTGTACCATATTTTCCAGCGCATTCTCGCTAAACTGCCGTTTATCATGCATGGTCTCGACGGTGGTTTTGAGCCACTGAGGAATATCATCCAGCACCTGCTCTTCGCGATGATGGCGCAGCCGATTAATAATATAGAAGGTGACCACTTCTACAAATTCATCGAGTCCGCTCTCACGAAAGTTCAGTGATGCAATAACCGTTTCAATGTAGGTAAGAAACGAGTTATTCGCCCGATAGACCTGCGATGCAACGAAACAAAACGGCAGCAGCGGGTGGTAGTGCTGTTCAAAAAAACGTTTACTGATACCGACGTTGAGGATCCTTGTCGCACCGAAATCATAGAAACTCTGGTGATGCGATCCCAACGGGATAAAAACAAAGTCCCCGCGCTCAAGCAATACGCGTTTACCGTTGATTTCCTGATAATAGCGTCCGGTTAAAACCAGCGTAAATTCATAGTAGTCATGTTGATGCAGCCCACTGATGCTCTCAGTTTTGTTATAGATGAACACATGGAAATTTTTGCCATTAAACAGCTGCTGTTCATAGACGGTTTTGATTTCCGGTGCGTTAATCTGTAGCTGCATTTTGCACTCCTCGCTATTTCAGCTTCTCGTGAAGTTCAATCAGTTCAGTGACCAACTCGCGCGCCAGCATCGAGGTCATCAGATGATCCTGTGCGTGGACCAGCACCAGGCTGACTTTCATTTTACCTTCGCCCTGATCGCCTTCAATCAGTTTTGTTTGCACGAGGTGCGCTTCGTTCAGCGCCAGGCGAGACTGGTCCATCATGGTCTTCGCTGCTTCAAAATCCCCCTGCTTGGCCATTTTGAGTGCGCCGTATGCCAGGCTACGCGCCTGACCAGAATTAATGATGAGCCCCATCACCACTTCTTCAAGTTCTTCTGCTTCTGACTGCGTGTCGACGATATTCTCGATATCCAACATACTTTTTTCCTCTGGTTCAGTCTGGCATGACCGCGAAGCCACGCCGGATTAAATTTAGAATTTCAATGCGTTAGCGATATCTTCTTCGCTTTCTTCTTGATCAATAACGTTCTGAGCTTTGTTGGCTACTACCACGAACGGCAGGTAAACCAGCGTTGCAATACCGAGGTTGAACAGCGCGACCAGCAGAGCGGCGACGCTACCGTTGGTGTTAAAGAACGCGCCCAAACCGGTTGGCATAGTCCACGGCGCGATGTTGGTAATCGGTGGAATAATGCCTGAGTAGTAAGCTGCCAGCGTAATCGCCGCCAGAATCGGCTGAACCAGAATGAACGGAATAAACATAACCGGGTTCATGATGATCGGCAGACCGAACAGGATAGGTTCGTTAATCTGGAAGAGACCTGACGGCAGTGCCAGCTTAGCAACCTGACGATAGTCAGGACGACGCGATGCCAGGAAGATAGCGATAATCAGACCCAGCGTTGCCCCGCTACCCCCAAGGAAAATATAGGAGTCGAGCATCGGTTTCGCCCAGACGTGGAACGTCTTACCGGCTTCCAGCGCAGCGTCTACGGAACCAAACTGTTGGTAGATAGAGATGTTTTCCAGCGCCCATGGCGTCATGATTCCGCTGTCCAGCGCGGTCAGCGCCAAAGAACCGTGAATACCAAAGAACCACAGCAGCGGAACAAAAATCACATAGGCCCAACCCACTACGCTACCCAGCGATGCCAGCGGCGTTGAAATGGAATCCATAATGATCTGATGGAAGTTGGTACCCCAGGTGTTCAGCGCCCAGGCGATGATCCCCATAATGGAGAGAATAAGAAAGCCAGGAATCAGCGCAGAGAAGGAACGCGATACGGATGTCGGTACGCTATCAGGTAATTTGATCACCCAATTACGATGGACCACAAAAGTGAACATTTCCGCGACCACCAGGCCGATAATAATACCGGAAATAATATTCGCGCCGCCCAGCCAGTTAGCGCCAACCGCATAAGCTTCACCCACGCTGTATGGCGTGACGGTCATAAATGCGGCGACAGATAACAACCCGGCAGCCAGTGAGTCGACCTTGCGTTCTTCTGCCAGCGCCATGCCGATAAAAAACGGCGCCATCAATGACATGATACCCAGCGTACCGTTATAGACGTTTCCACCAATGCCTTTCAAGCTATTCAGCGTTTCAATAGTTGAAGCATCAAGTCGAATGCCCATCGAATAAAAAAACGACCCCTCCCCAAAGCTCAGGAAAACGTTATTAATTAATACAAACATTGCCCCTGCGAGGGTTAACGGCATTAAACGAATAAAACCGTTTTTGATTGCATTAACGTGCGGCTGCTTTCCAATTTTTACAGCAAAAGGAAGGAGTACCTTTTCAAGTGAAGCAATAGCGTTACTCATAGAAAAATACCCTTAAATACCGCAATTAATAATTGCGGTGAATGTTAATGAAATAACTCTTTGACGGGAAAAATTAAAATAAAATAATTAATTTGCTGCGGCTTTTTTAATTGCTGCAACAGCAGCCTTAAGCACGCCTAAACCATCGACTTTGCCATACAGCAGCGAGTCAATCACTTCCACAGGCTTGTTGGGTAACAAACGCTGAATTTCGGGCAACATATAAGCAATTTGCGGACCTAATAACACAACATCGGCCGCTGGACCTTTTTCTCCGGCCAGCGTTTCAGGAAACGCTTCAATAATAACCGGCACTTCGTATTTTTCGGCCTGAGCACGCATCTTCGATACCAACAATGAAGTCGACATGCCCGCAGAACAAAACAGATAAATGTGTTTCTTTTCCATTAAAACGATCCTCATGTGCGATTATCTGTCAACCAGACACTCCGCAAGCCATAACCTGCATCCATGCTCTGGGTAACCTGCGTCAGCTAAATTACTTTTTTAGGTGGCTGAAACGAGTATACGGGATTGTACCGATGGATGGTATTTCCTTGACCAACTAAATTGTCTCTCCTTGACCTGTCGTTATGACCCCCCTCACATTTTATGCAAATAATTCGCGGCAATAAATAAGATCGTGCGGCACAAAAAAACCGGCGCGATGGCCGGTTGTTCAGAGTGCTCAGGCAATAAACAGTTGTTACTACTTCGCTGCCTGCGGGTCGGTGTCGTATTCTGCGCAGGTCTGGTAGCCAGAGTTAATCACATGACCAGTATCGTCTAAAGCAACGAAATAGGTTTCAGCTTTACCATCTCGTTGACCCAGGATGTAGGTCTGACAGGTCCCGCGCGCATGGATCATGCTCACTTCTGAAGAAGGCTTACCGGCAATCTGCGCGACCTGCGCCCTGCTCATCCCTTTCTTCACATCTTTCACTACGGGCTGAACAAATTGGTCTTTGGTACGATCATAGGCCGTACACCCCGCCAGCATAGTCAAAACAGCCGCTGCACCCAGAATTCCTGTTAGATTCTTGTTCATTTTTTCGTCCTCTTGTTTTTCAGCGTGTTATGTAAGCCTGGAGCACAACAACGCATTTTTCAAGCAATCAGATGATACTTAGGCCGTTTCGGAAAATTCTATTAAAACAAAATGATGTTATATCAGGCCTGCATCCCTTGTCGTTTGGGCCTCAACGCGTTAGCTTTAACATATCATTTTATTTTTCACAGGGGGTTGCATGACTCTGCAGCAAGAGATAATCAAAGCGCTTGGCGCAAAACCGCACATTAATGCAGAAGAGGAAATTCGTCGCAGCGTAGATTTCCTGAAATCATACCTGCAAACCTACCCCTTTCTGAAATCACTGGTGTTGGGCATTAGCGGCGGACAAGACTCTACCCTCGCCGGAAAACTCTGCCAAATGGCCGTTTCCGAGCTCCGCCAGGAAACGGGGAATGACGCGCTACAATTTATTGCGGTGCGTTTACCGTATGGCGTTCAGGCTGACGAGCAGGACTGCCAGGATGCCATCGCCTTTATACAACCGGACCGCGTACTCACCGTCAATATTAAAGGCGCAGTGCTGGCCAGCGAGCAGGCTTTGCGTGAGGCGGGAATTGAGCTGAGTGATTTTGTGCGCGGCAACGAAAAAGCCCGTGAACGTATGAAGGCGCAATACAGTATCGCGGGCATGACCAGCGGCGTTGTCGTGGGTACCGATCATGCAGCAGAAGCGATCACCGGTTTCTTCACTAAATATGGCGATGGCGGTACTGACATCAACCCAATATTCCGTCTGAACAAGCGCCAGGGTAAACAGCTGCTTGCTGCGCTGGGTTGCCCGGAGCATTTATATAAGAAAGCTCCCACCGCCGACCTTGAAGACGATCGCCCTTCTCTGCCGGATGAAGCCGCATTGGGCGTGAGCTATGACAACATCGACGATTATCTGGAAGGAAAAACGCTGGATGCTGAAATAGCTAAAAAAATCGAAGGTTGGTATCTGAAGACTGAGCACAAACGTCGCCCACCCATCACCGTGTTTGATGATTTCTGGAAAAAAGCATAATTTTTTCTGCCTAAGGCCGGGTAGCGCCCCTATTGCTGCTCTCCGGCCTTAGCAGCCTGATCATGCCGCTTTTTTAATCGCCCCTCAGCTGTTATACTGGATGGATAACCAGCAGCGGAGTGAAAAGTGGTACGGCGTCAATCAGCCCCTCGCCTGACATTAGAGGCAGCAGCAATTTATGAATACCCCGAGCATCTGCGCCCATTTTTGAGTGCGCTTCCCGCGGTGCCCGGCGTCTATCTGTTTCATAGCGAAAGCGACACCCTGCCGCTTTATATAGGCAAAAGCGTCAATATTCGCAGTCGCGTGTTGTCACACCTGCGTACCACGGACGAAGCGGCAATGCTGCGCCAGTCCAAACGCATTAGCTGGATTTGTACGGCTGGAGAAATTGGCGCCCTACTGTTAGAAGCGCGGCTTATCAAAGAGCAGCAGCCTCTGTTTAATAAACGGTTGCGACGCAATCGTCAGCTTTGCGCCCTGCAGCTTACCGACCAGACTGTTCAGGTTGTTTACGCACGAGATATTGATTTCTCCCATGCCCCCAATCTGTTTGGTTTGTTTGCCAATCGCCGTGCCGCGCTACAAACATTGCAAAGCATCGCCGATGAACAGCAACTGTGCTACGGCCTGTTGGGGCTGGAACCCTTGAGTCGCGGGCGCGCCTGCTTTCGCTCAGCGCTAAAGCGCTGCGCCGGAGCGTGCTGTGGGAAAGAGAGCCCGCAGGCGCATCATTCGCGCCTGCTTGAGGCGCTGGAAAGAGTACGCGTCATCTGCTGGCCGTGGAACAATGCCATTGCGCTGCAAGAAACCCGCGCTGAAATGACTCAGTACCATATCATCAATAACTGGTTTTGGCTGGGCGCCGTTGCAACGCTGGATGAGGCGACAACCCTGGCGAGAATGCCGGCTGGCTTTGACCATGATGGCTACAAAATTCTCTGCCGGCCTGTTTTGTCTGGCAAATACGACATTATTGAACTGAATCCGGAGAGTATCCCGGCATCCAGTTAATCTCGCTGAACAGCAGTTTTCCCTCGCGCTCCAACAGGCGCAGGGTGTGTTTACCGTCGTGCCAGCTCGCGCCCTGATCGGCCGTCAGCAGCTTCTCACCCAATTGCCAGGCGCCACTGATAACAAACACGACGCCGCCACGAGAACCAAAGGTCGTAAAAGTGCGATCGGCAACTCTGACTTTCGCCTGGCAAACATCTCGTCGGGTCATGATATTAAAATCCATCGACATCCGTCCTTCCGTCAGCTTTGCTTTTACTACCTTGTCACCAGCAAAAGTAAAAGGTTGATGCTGCTTCAGGGTGTGAGTGAAGATGTTCGCCTCTTCCAGGGTCACTTCACCTCCTTCCAGCAAGGTAATCACGCGTTCTACGCCCGGAAAAAGAGAAAACTCTCCGTTTGCTGCAAGGGAGGCGATACTCGCCCGCCAGTGAAAATCGCGTGTTGCTGGCGGAAAACAGCAAATCTCTCGCGTTTCTCCCGCCCCATTGCGCCACAGACTGACCGGCATTTTGCGGATATCGAAATATTCCATCACCCCTCCAGAAAGGCGTAGCACGTCAACCTGCCGTGAACAGCCAGCCATAAATCATCATTGTGATATTTACCCTGCAGAGTATCGTTATCGGCAACAGGGTTGATTTGCCTTAGTGCTGAATAGGGTATTTTGCAAAAAAATTAACGCTTCTCCTGGCGGGAAAGAAAAAACCGCCGATCCTGCCCACATCGTTAAACGTGTTGTGGACAAGAGCGGCGGTCTTGAGTTTGTTGCACACTGTGCGGCGCTGAACGCCGACACAGCATGACTGATTTAGTGTAGACGACTGGCGATTACTCGGCAGCTTCTGGCATTTTACCTTTCTGCGCCGGACGTTCTGTCAGACGCTTCTCAAAATTGGCATTAAACTGCTTTTTCTGTTCCGGCGTCAGAATGTTGTAAATCTTGTTCTGCGTTTCCATGTGCGCCAGCATGTTGGCTTTACGCTGTTCTTCCATCTTCGCAATTTGCGCTTCGGCTTTCGCTTTATCGAAGCTATCGCTGGCGATGATATCGTGCATGGCGCGGCGTTCTTCCAGCGGCGGACGCTTCATCTGATCGCGCTGGCCTTTCATAATTTCGCGAATCTGCTGTTTCTGCGCGTCGGTCAGGTTCAGGTCTTTGAACATCATGTCGTGATGCGGGGCGAACTTCCCGTTGTGATGCATCATTGGTTTGGCATCCGCTGGCGCAGTTGTTGTGGTGTCAGCAGCATGGGCCAGGTTTGCAGCGCCCAGCGCCAGGGTAGAGGCAACAAACAGAGCAGTCAGTTTACGCATAATTTCTATCCTTTCTTTCAGTTATTTTTACGACATTCATGCGATTCTTATGCAATGTGATGTCGTGTTGACGAGATTAACTTTACCGGCTTAAGCGTCAATTAATCAGAGCAACGGTAAAACAATGAAAGTGTAAAAAACAAACATTCATCGATTATGGAGAAAAAAAGAATAAATTGCGCAGAGTTGAAATAAAAAATTACAACCAGATGATTTTGAATGGATTATGAAGAACTATACCTGAACTGTGATTATTAAGAAAGCAACTTACCAGGAATAATCTGTAATAAATCTAAAGCGCACGTAAAAATAAGCCCTCAGAAATAAATCTGAGGGCGATTATATTTATCAAAATCTTTCGAGCATCAATCCGGCACGTAAACCACAGGCCACATTTGGGTTCGGAAAAAGAACGTATTCAACGTCATGGGTGACGATAAAACGTTCATTTCCGTCCTGCGCCAGTAACGTTCCCTCGGTAAAGGGGGTAAAATTGAGCGTCTGGTTATCCATGTGGAGAATAAAATCGTCGCTACGCCGCGTAATCTGCGAGACCACACGGTAGCGCAACGGAGATGTTTCTACCGTTGACACTCGCTCGCCCCGCAGCAGCTGCGCCATCGCATCTGCTGTGTGTGCAAACTGGGTCAGATCGTTTTGCCCGAACGGCAGCGCTTTACCCAGTTCCAGCGTACAGGCCAGCGCACCAAAACGTTCAGCGCTAAAATGGGTGAACGTACCGCCTGGGGTCTGATGGAAAACCAATGCCTCCAGCCCCGCATCCCCCAGCCAACCCAGAAAGTTTTCGTCCCAGGCAACATTGCGTTGTGGCAACACGCCAAAGCGCAAATGCTGTGAGCCGCGAATGGCGGTGTGAAGATCCAGATGCCAGCGCACAGGCTCTTTCGCGCGCGAGTAAAAATCTGCCAGACACAGTTCAAGCTCATGGGCTCTGTGCGTCTCTTCACTCTCGGCAAAACTCTGCCATCGGCCACCAAACATACGGTTCAGATCGCTATGACAATAACGTTTTCCCGCGGCCAGCGCCTGCGGGTTACCGAGAATGACCAGCAGCCGCCATGTTAGCGCCAGCTCACCGTTAAACAGCCTGGTCAGCAATGAATCAAGTATTTCTACCGGCGCGGTTTCATTGCCATGAATTCCCGCAGAAAGCACCAGCGACTGTTCAACCGGCGCAGTTGGTGTCAGTTCCAGTACCCCGTAACCAAGCCATTGCCAGACAAAACCGTGAATTGTGCCCTGCGTTTTCTCAGGTGCGCTACCTGCGAGCGTCAGGGCCAGAAAATTATCCATGGCTCGTTCTCTCCTGCTGGAAGGGATAAACAGAGCCGAGATTGAGCAATTGCGTCAGCGTATCCAACGCTTCACGCCCTTCGCGCAACAGCTGTGGATCCGCGAGGTCCGTTGCGACAAGGCGATCGCGATAGTAGCGGTCAACCCAGTTATTCAGCGTATTGAACAGCGTGTCGTTCATGATAACCGCCGGATTCACGGCCTGCAGCTCCTGTGGGGTAAGCACCACTCGCAGGCGTAAACAGGCCGGGCCGCCGCCGTTGGACATGCTTTCACGCAAATCAAAGACCCGCAGGTCATCGATCGGATTGTCATCTGCAAGCAAACGGCTCAGATATCGCCACACGCCAGCATGCTCCCGACACTCCTGCGGTAAAACCAGCATCATCGAACCGTCGTCACGACTCAGTAATTGGCTGTTAAACAGATAGGTCGTTACCGCATCCTGCACCGACACCTCCGCAGCCGGGACTTCCAGCGCGGTAAAACCGTCCACCTGACGGCGTAGTTGCTCTAACAACGTTTGCTGTCTGACAAACGCCTGCTGATGACAAAACAGCACCTGACGATTCGACACCGCAATCACATCGTTATGAAACACGCCAAGATCGATGACATCCGGGTTTTGCTGAGCAAAAACAAGCTGATGTGGATTGACCTGATTCAGCCGGGCTACGGCCTCGCTGGCTTCACGAGATTGTCTCGCCGGATAGCGCCTCGGCTGTGACGCATTCCCCTCTTCACGACCGTAAATAAACAGTTGTACGCCGGGATCGCCATAATCTCCACCAAGGCGGTTATGGTTTGCCGCCCCTTCATCACCGAACAACGCAACCTGAGGCAATGCGCCATGAATCGCAAAGGTATTTTCATCACGAAAAATCGAGCGTAACAGCGCTTCGGTCGTCGGCGCTTCCAGCGAACGGTGGAACTTATTATTCAGATTCGACACCGTTAAATGCACTTTCCCGTCCAGTGAATCTGCCGAAGGACAGACCGTTGCCGCATTCGCCACCCACATAGGTGATGCGGAGCTGGCGCTGGAGAGCCAGTGCGGCGCCTGACGCGCCACCTTGTCCAGAATCTGCTCATCACTGCCGCAAAAGCCCAACTGACGCAGCGCCGGGATATAGGGACGTTCATGAGGCGGGATCACCGCCTGAGGGAATCCCGCATCAGTCAGCGCTTTCATTTTTAACAAACCCTGCTTTGCCGCCAGACGAGGGTTCGACACCTGAAAACGGTGGCTGGTCGAAGCCTCATTACCAAATGACAGTCCCGCATAGTGGTGGGTGAGTCCCACCAGACCATCGAAATTGACCTCACGCGCTTTCATCGTTTATCCCCGCAAGAGAAATCCAGACCGGGGCTGAGCGCCGACGGCAGGGTTAAGGCCGGAGATTCCAGGCTCGCCATCGGCCAGGCGCAATAATCCGCGGCATACCACGCGCTCGCGCGATGGTTACCGGACGCGCCCACACCACCAAACGGTGCGGTGCTTGCCGCGCCGGTTAACGGTTTATTCCAGTTAACAATCCCGGCCCGCGCCTCCAGCAGGAGCTGATCAAACTGGCTGCGATCGGGTGAAACCAGCCCGCATGACAACCCAAAGCGGGTGTTGTTCGCCATACGAATCGCGTCATCAAAGCTGTCATAGCGCCAGACGCCGAGCAGAGGACCAAAAACCTCTTCATCGGGTACGTTTGCCACGTCGGTCAGTTCAATAATACCGGGGGTCAGCAGCGACGTTCCGGCTTTCACCATGCGTGGCGCCAGCAGCGTGCGCCCCCCCAACGACGCCAGACGTTGCCAGGCATCACAAACGTGCTGTGCGGCCTGTTCAGAAATCAGCCCGCCTAAAAACGGCTGCGGTTCCGCATCCCAGTGAGCTGGCATTAGTCGTTGGCTGACTTCCACCAGACGCGCGAGGAACGCATCCCCCTGCGCGCCGTTTTTAACCAACAGGCGACGGGCGCAGGTACAACGCTGCCCGGCGGTAACAAATGCGGATTGAATGGTCAGATGTACTGCCGCATCAATATCTTCCGGGTTCTCAATGATCAGAGGGTTGTTGCCGCCCATCTCCAGCGCAAGGATTTTTTCCGGCTGGCCGGATAACTGTCGATGCAGCTGATAACCGGTATTGGCACTGCCGGTAAACAGCAGACCATCCAGATCATCCAACGCGCTCAGCGCCTGCCCCGTTTCGCGTCCGCCCTGCACCAGATTCAGCACGCCCGGCGGCAATCCCGCCTGTTCCCACAGCTTTGTCACGGCTTCACCGGTCCACGGCGTCAACTCGCTGGGCTTGAAAATCAACGTGTTGCCCGCCAGCAGAGCCGGAACAATATGGCCATTGGGCAAATGGCCAGGGAAGTTATACGGGCCAAATACCGCCAGCACGCCGTGCGGCCGATGGCGCAACGTCGCCGCGCCATCCGGTAGTTCGCTGTGCTGCTCTCCGGTACGGGCATGGTAAGCTTTCACGGAAATAGCAATTTTATTGATCATCGCCGTCAGTTCAGTGGCGGCTTCCCAGCGCGGCTTGCCGGTTTCCCGGGCGATAATCTGGGTTAGCTCGGCTTTATTGCTTTCCAGCAATGAAGCAAATTTTTCGACAATAGCCTGACGCGCGCTAAAGGGGTGTTTAGCCCAACCGGCAAAGGCGGTGCGCGCAGCACGGCAAGCCTGCATCACCTGAGTCGCGTCGGCATCATTACCTTGCCACAGCACATCACCGCTTACCGGATTCGTTTTCACCCGACGCTCGCCAAGCCCCGTCACCCAGTCGCCGTTTATCCATAATGTCATGCTGTTTTCTCCTCTGCACAAAGACGCACAAAACGTACATGGTCGCCCGCGTGGCATTTCAGGGCGTCCAGTTGCGCCGCCGTCAGTACCAGACGTTGGGTATCCGGGTCAGCGCGAACCAACATGACGCGGAAGTTTTGATAGTTTTCATTAGCGACCAGACAGGCCGGGTAATCACCGATCGCTGGCTGACCTTCCGCCACTTCCACCAGCCTGCTTTTACGAATAGCGCGAACGCGGTCGATATCGCATTCCAGCGTCGGCCCGCCATCGAAAATGTCGACATAGTTACGGTAGCGAAATCCTTCTTTCTCCAGCACCGCCCGCGCCGGAGCGGTTTGCGGATGTACCTGACCAATTACGCTTTGCGCTTCCTCAGACAGGAAATGGGTATAAATAGGATGCTTGGGCATCAGTTCAGCAATAAAGGCTTTTTGTCCGGTGCCGCAGAGAAAATCCGCCCGGCTGAATTCCATGGAGAAAAAGCGTTTGCCGAGGCTTTCCCAGAAGGGAGAGTAACCGTGCTCATCGATTACGCCGCGCATCTCGGCCACGACCTTTTCATTAAACCGGTCACGAAATGCCGCCATAAACATAAAGCGCGATTTAGACAACAAATAGCCGTTGCCCTCTTTACGCCAGTCGGGATCGAGAAACAGAGAGCAAAGCTCGCTGCTGCCCGTGTGATCGTTACTCAGAAACAACGTCGGCAGCGCGTTATATACGTTCAGCTCTTTCGAGGCGTGCACCAGCGTGCCAACCCGATAGTTGTACCAGGGATCGTTAAGCCCTACCGCCACCTCGATGGCGCAAATCCCTGCCACGGTTCCGCTGGCGCTGTCTTCCAGTACAAAAACATAGCCTTGCTCACTTTTCGGCAACTCACCGCGCCAGGTTTGTAGCGAGCGTTCGATACGCGCCATCAGCGTGGCTTCATTGGCCGGTAGCGAAGTCAAACCACCGCCGGTCTTACCGGCCAGTTGCATCAGCGCGGTGATATCAGCGCGTTCAATAGGACGAATCACCATCATGATGAACCTCCTGCTTTAATTCGTTCGCAGGCCAGCGCAAAGCGATCCAGTCCGCTAGCAACCTCTTCTTCGCTGACGTTTAACGCTGGCGCAAAGCGCACCACGTTAGCGCCGGCGATCAGCACCATCACTCCGGCATTGGCCGCCTCTTGCGAGATGAGTTTCGCTTTCCCGGCAAATTCCGCGTTCAGTACGCAGCCGATCAGCAGGCCGAGCCCACGAATTTCACTAAACAGTCCAAAACGTTCGTTAATAGCGTTAATACGCTCCACAAACCAGTCGTGACGCTGCTTAACACCGTTGAGCATATCCGGGGTGTTAACAATCTCCAGCAGTTTGCCCGCCACCGCCGTGGCCAGCGGGTTTCCGCCGTATGTTGTACCGTGCGTACCAACCGTCATCACGCTGGCACAGTCTGCTGTCGCCAATAACGCGCCGATGGGGAAACCGCCGCCCAACGCTTTGGCTGTCGTCAGCAGGTCTGGCGTAACGCCATAGTGCATATAGGCATACAGTTCGCCGGTACGACCCACACCGGTCTGGACTTCGTCAAAAACCAGCAGCGCATTGTGGCGATCGCATAATTCACGCAGCCCCTGTAAGAAGTCATTTGTTGCCGGTACGACGCCGCCTTCCCCCTGCACCGGTTCAACGATGACCGCACAGGTGGTGTCATCAATCAGTTGGCGGGCGGAGTCGAGATCGTTATAGACGGCATGGCGGATATCCGGCGGCAGCGGCGCGAAATCTTGTGAATAAGCGGGCTGCCCTCCGGCGCTGACGGTGAACAGCGTGCGGCCATGGAAAGCATTTTTAAACGCCACGATGCCGCTCTTCTGGCTGCCAAAACGATCGTGAGCATATTTACGCGCCAGCTTTAATGCCGCTTCGTTAGCCTCCGCGCCGGAGTTACAGAAGAAAACACGCTCGGCGAAGGTGGCATCAATCAGCTTTTTCGCCAGACGCAGCACCGGCTCGTTGGTGTAGCCATTTCCCGTGTGCCAGAATTTGCTCGCCTGGTCGTTTAATGCCTCGCGCAATGCCGGATGGGCGTGCCCCAGCGCGTTAACCGCAATGCCTCCCGCGAAATCGATATACTCTTTACCCTGCTGATCCCACAGACGTGAACCTTCACCACGCACCGGAATAAAAGGAGCCGGGGCATATACGGGCATCATCCATTCATCAAAATTTTCACGCGTAATTGACAGAGACATAGCGACCTCAACGGTAAATAAAAGGTTATTTATATGTTAATAAATATAGTATTTGCGGTGTAAATGTAGATTGCAGGGTTCGTGCCAGCCAGCAAAAAAAGTGCATAAACAAAGGTCGGTGACGGAATATCAACAGGTTACAACGTGGCGATATTCACTTAATGTGCATATAAAGTGAATATGTTTGCGCACCAGGCGACTAAATAGAGGAAAAACCGCAGTTTTATTCAGTTGCCAAATATAATTCTGGAATTGTGATCGTATACGAAATTTATCGGAAATTATTGCTCTGTTCTGACGCGCTTCGCGCCAAAACGGTGCAGTTTTTGCTCCATCGTTAACACCATTGGCAATCATTGTTGGAATCAGGTGACAAGAAGCAGTCAGCCAGCGGAAATTCTGCTACCATCCTTGCACTATTCATCTTGCAAAACGGCAGCGACTATGAAATTTGTCTCTTTTAATATCAACGGCCTGCGTGCCCGTCCTCATCAACTGGCAGCCATTGTCGAAAAACACCAACCGGATGTGATTGGCTTACAGGAGACAAAAGTCCACGACGACATGTTCCCTCTCGAAGAGGTAGCAAAGCTGGGTTACAACGTCTTTTATCATGGTCAGAAAGGTCATTACGGCGTGGCGCTGCTAACGAAAGAAACGCCAATCGCAGTGCGTCGTGGCTTCCCGGACGATGGCGAAGAAGCGCAGCGTCGTATCATCATGGCGGAAATTCCCTCTCCTCTGGGCAGCATTACCGTGATCAACGGCTATTTCCCGCAGGGCGAAAGCCGTGACCACGAAACCAAATTTCCGGCCAAGGCCGCGTTTTACCAGAATCTACAAAACTATCTGGAGACTGAACTGAAACGCGACAATCCGGTCTTGATCATGGGCGATATGAACATCAGCCCAACCGATCTCGATATCGGCATTGGCGAGGAAAACCGTAAACGCTGGCTGCGTACCGGTAAATGTTCCTTCCTGCCGGAAGAGCGTGAGTGGATGGAGCGCCTGCTGGGCTGGGGCCTGGTGGATACCTATCGTCATGCTTATCCTGAAAAAAATGACCAGTTCTCGTGGTTTGATTACCGCTCCAAAGGCTTTGATGATAACCGTGGCCTGCGTATCGATCTGCTGTTAGCGAGCAACCCACTGGCGGAGCGCTGCGAAGAAACCGGCATCGACTATGAGATCCGCAGCATGGAAAAACCGTCCGATCATGCGCCGGTATGGGCAAAATTCCGCGTCTGACCTCCTGCGATTTGTCACTCTCCGGGCCTCGCCTGGAGAGTCTGTTTATTCTGTGTAAAATCAATAAATCGACGGTAATACATTGTTGTGTCCGGGAATTTATTATATCTTCGCGCGCACTTTTCGCTGACGAAAACGCTGCATTACACTCGGTTTTACAGGAGAACCCCCATGAAAAAGAAGTTCGCATAACGCAGAATATCGACTGCTGATTGTCACAGTCCTGTTCTGCGTTCTGGCGGGAGTTTTCCATTATTTCGGCCTGACCGACCTGATAACCAATTTCCATCATTTACAAAACGTCATCCGCCAAAGCGGTATGTTCGGCTATACGCTTTACATCTTGCTGTTTATCATCGCTGCGCTGTGTCTGATCCCCGGCAGTATTCTGGTGATCGTCGGCGGTGTGCTGTTTGGCCCTGTGGCAGGGACGCTTGTCTCGTTAGTGGCGGCAACCGTCGCCTCGGCGCTGTCGTTTTTGCTGGCTCGCTGGCTTGGTCGGGAACTACTGCTGAAATACGTTGGGCACACGGCGACTTTTCAGGCAATCGAGAAAGGCATTGCCCATAGCGGATTGGACTTTCTGATCCTGACCCGACTCGTACCATTGTTCCCCTATAATATTCAAAATTACGCCTATGGACTGACGGCGATTCCGTTCTGGTCATTTACGGTGATATCTGCGGTAACCACCTTGCCCGGCATCTTTATCTATACGCTGATGTCGCACGAACTGGCCAGCGAAGGCATGACTCTGGCATTTATCGGCAAACTCAGCGTTGCGGGCCTGGCGTTATTCATTCTTATTCAGGCGGCAAAAGCCTGGGCCAGATATAAACATATCGATCCGTCGTCCAGCCACGAGTGTGCAGGTAAATGACAAAGCTGAACAAAGCGCGATTAACCCACTATTACCGGGCAGGATTGATAGTTGTGCTGCTGCTCGCGCTGATGGCATGGGCGTGGATACCTGGCGTCAGTGATTTTCTCCGGGGCAGCCTGGCGGCGTTTACTACGCTGGATCAACACGCGCTCGAGAACTTCATTCGTTCGTATGGGACCCAGGCTGCGGTTGTATCGTTCTTCCTGATGATCTTACAGGCCATCGTCGCGCCGCTTCCCGCCTTTGTGATTACGTTTGCCAATGCCTCGCTGTTTGGCGCGTTTTGGGGCGGTGTACTGTCCTGGAGCAGCGCGATGGTCGGCGCAGCGCTGTGTTTTTTTATTGCCCGCGTTTTGGGTCGCAGTGCGGTGGAAAAGCTGACCGGGAAAACGGTGCTGAACAACATGGACGCTTTTTTCGAACGTTATGGCAAGCACACTATTCTCATCTGTCGCCTGTTACCTTTTGTGCCCTTCGACCCGGTAAGCTATGCCGCGGGCCTGACCTCGATTCGTTTTCGCCACTTTCTCCTCGCCACCGGCTTCGGTCAGTTACCCGCCACGATTGTCTATTCGTGGGCCGGTAGCCTGTTAACCGGCGGTACATTTTGGTTTGTTACCGGCCTGTTCATCCTGTTTGCCCTGAGCGTGGTGATTTCAGGAGCAAGAAGCCTTTACCTTGAGCGTCAACGGAAGAAAACCTGAGACATACGCCATTTTTAGCAATGGAGATATTATGCGTTACTGCTTATTGTGCCTGAGTTTGCTGCTCTGCCCGCTGGCGGCTTTTTCCCAGGACGCCAGCTGGCAGCAAATCAAAAATGACGCCCGCGGTCAGACGGTATGGTTCAACGCCTGGGGTGGCGATAACGCCGTTAATCAGTATCTCGACTGGGTTAGCGGCGAGATGAAAACGCACTATGCCATTAACCTGAAAATTGTGCGGCTGGCGGATGCCGCCGACGCCGTTAAACGCATCCAGGCCGAGGCGGCGTCCGGGCGAACAACCGGCGGATCTGTCGACTTATTGTGGGTAAACGGTGAAAACTTCCGCACATTAAAAGAAGCGGGTCTGCTGCAAACCCAGTGGGCGCAGGCGTTACCTAACTGGCGCTATGTTGATACCCGGAAACCGGTCAGTGAAGACTTTGCCATCCCCACGGAAGGGGCAGAATCGCCATGGGGCGGCGCACAGCTAACCTTCATTGCCCGGCGCGATCTCACCGCCCAGCCGCCGCAATCCCCGCAGGCGTTGCTTGAATTTGCGCAGGCACACCCTGGCACAGTTACCTACCCGCGCCCGCCAGACTTTACCGGCACGGCTTTTCTCGAGCAGTTATTGATTATGCTCACCACGGAACCGCAAGCATTGAAAGTTGCGCCCGATGCCGCCACATTCGCCAACGTTACCGCTCCGTTATGGCATTATCTTGACGCTCTACACCCTTCACTATGGCGTGAAGGCAAAGATTTTCCTCCCACGCCTGCGCGGATGGATGCGTTGCTGAATACCGGTACGTTGCGCTTATCATTGACCTTTAACCCAGCCCACGCGCAGCAAAAAATGGCCAGCGGCGAATTGCCTAAAACCAGCTATAGTTTTGGTTTCTCACAGGGCATGATCGGCAACGTGCATTTTGTCACTATTCCGGCGAATGCTCGCGCCAGCGCCGGAGCAAAAGTCGTGGCAAACTTCCTGCTTTCTCCCGAAGCGCAGTTGCGTAAAGCTGACCCTGCTATCTGGGGAGACCCTTCGGTACTTGATCCGCAAAAACTGCCCAACGAACAGCGTAACGCACTGCTGGCGTACACCCCGCAAGGACTCCCTGCCGTACTGCCGGAACCACATGCTGCCTGGATAAATGCACTGGAACAAGAATGGCTACGCCGCTACGGTACGCATTAATTCTGTTGCTGTGGGGCATCATGACGGCAGTTTATCTGCCGCTGGTGCCAGCAACGTTCTCTCTGCTAGCCCCAGCGCTTCGCACCACGCACTGGCTGGCGCTCTTTGACGATCCTCAACTCTCGCAGGCGTTGCTGGCAACAGTGGTTTCCGTAAGCCTCGCGGCTCTGGGTGCCCTGACCATTACGCTGTTGGCGATCCTCTTTTTGTGGCCTGGCGCTGGTTGGGCGCGATTGTGCACGCGCCTGCCCTTGCTGCTGGCGATCCCGCACGTCGCATTCGCGACCAGCATGCTGTTGATTTTTGCCGAAGGCGGCATGCTCTGGCAGTGGCTGCCCTTTCTCAACTCGCAACCGGACCGCTATGGGGTTGGGCTTGGCATAACGCTGGCGGTGAAAGAGAGCGCCTTTTTGTTGTGGATCCTCTCAGCCCTGCTGAGTGAAAAACAACTTTCACAGCAGGTTATCGTCCTGGATTCGCTGGGTTACAGCCGTTTGCAATGCCTGAACTGGCTGGTACTGCCCTCCATCGCCCCTGCGTTAGGCAAAGCCATGCTGGCCGTCGTGGCCTGGTCACTCTCCGTTGTGGATGTGGCCATCGTCCTTGGCCCCGGCAACCCGCCCACGCTTGCTGTGCTGAGCTGGCAATGGCTCAGCCAGGGCGATGCCGAACAACAGGCCAAAGGCGCACTCGCCAGCCTGCTGCTGGTGTTGCTGCTATTTATCTTCGCGCTGGTGGGCTATCTGTTCTGGCGTGGCTGGCGGCGCACAATTCCGGCAGTAAACGGAGTACGCCTGCGTTTTTCGTCCACAACAATCGCACGGCCGCTGGTACAACTTTTGCCCATCAGCGGAGTAGTATGCGCCCTGGTGCTGGCGCTTTCCGCCAACTCTTCATCGCTCAACAGCGACGCGCTCAGTAACAGTCTGCAACTGGGGCTCATCTCCAGCGTGCTGGGGTTACTGATGCTCTTTGCGTGGCTGGAATGGGGACCGCAAACCGGACACCGTTGGGTCTGGCTGCCCATTATCCTACCCGCGCTGCCGCTGGTCACCGGACAGTATCTGTTGGCATTATATACCGGACAAGATGGGCTGATGACGACCATCATCTGGGGCCACCTGCTGTGGGTGATGCCGTGGATGCTGTTTGTGCTCAAACCGGCGTGGCAACGCATTGACCCACGATTGATTTTGATTGCACAAACGCTGGGCTGGACACGGGGTCGCATATTTTGGCGGGTAAAATGCCCGTTGCTGTTACGCCCGGCACTGGTCGCCTTCGCGGTTGGCTTCTCGGTCAGTATTGCCCAATATATGCCAACGCTATGGTTAGGGGCCGGACGCTATCCCACCCTGACCACCGAGGCGGTGGCATTAAGCAGCGGCGGCAGCACGGCTGTTTTAGCGACACAGGCGCTATGGCAGCTTCTGTTACCGCTATTCGTTTTCGTACTGGCGGCGCTTTTCGCCGCGTGGCTCGGCCGCTTTCGACAAGGACTCCGTTAATGCTCATCGTTCAAAGCCTTTCAGTGTACCGGGGCGCGACAACGCTACTGAAAGATGTGAACTTCCAGGTTAATAAAAGTGACATTGTCACTATTATGGGACCTTCCGGTAGCGGTAAGTCTTCGCTTTTTTCGTGGATGGTCGGCGCATTGTCTCCTCAGTTTCAGGCTTCAGGCGAACTGTGGCTCAATGAACGGCGCATAGACACGCTGCCCACCGCGCAGCGCCAGATTGGCATCCTGTTCCAGGATGCGTTGCTGTTTGACCATTTCAGCGTTGGGCAGAATTTACTGCTGGCCTTACCCGCCAGCCTGCAAGGATCCGCCAGACGCCATACTGTTGAAAACGCCCTTACGCGCGCGGACCTGGCTGGATTTTATCATCGCGATCCGGCCTCGCTCTCCGGCGGCCAACGATCGCGTGTCGCCCTGCTGCGCGCCCTGCTGGCTCAGCCTCAGGCGCTGCTGCTCGATGAACCCTTTAGCAGACTGGATGCGTCGCTACGCGATACCTTTCGCCAGTGGGTCTTTACCGAGGTGCGCAAGCTGAATATTCCGGTGGTACAGGTTACGCATGACGCGCAGGATGTCCCGTCAGCAGGCCGTGTATTACAGATGGAAAACTGGGCGTGAATGTGGCGATATGCTGCGTTAACGCAAGGTTTTTACTTAACCGGCGGCACAGAATGTCGTCTTCTTTTTTCAACGTCGGGCTATTCGATGAAACGTGTTTCTCAAATGACCGCGCTGGCACTGGCTTTAGGGCTCGCTTGCGCTTCTTCCTGGGCTGCTGAAACAGCACAGACGCTCACCCTCAACCAGTTACAGCAAAAGCAAGGCGCGGCGATCGATACCCGTCAGAGCGCTTTTTACAACGGCTGGCCACAATCGCTCAATGGTCCTTCCGGACACGAACCCTCCGCACTGAATCTGTCTGCCGCCTGGCTCGACAAAATGAATGATGAACAACTCAATGCCTGGGTGAAGGCGCATCAGCTAAAAACCGATGCGCCGGTGGCGTTGTATGGTAGCGATAGCGAGATGCAGACCGTTAAATCCCGCCTGCAGAAAGTCGGTTTTAGCCATATTTCAACCCTCAGCGACGCCCTTGCGGATCCTGGCCGCCTGCAACGTCTGCCGCACTTCGAACAACTGGTTTACCCGCAGTGGCTGCACGACCTGCAGCAGGGAAAAGAAGTGACCGCTAAACCTTCGGGTGACTGGAAAGTGATTGAAGCCGCCTGGGGCGCGCCGAAGCTGTATCTGCTCAGTCATATTCCCGGTGCAGGATACATTGATACCAACGAAGTCGAGAGCGAACCACTGTGGAATAAAGTTTCCGACGCGCAACTCAAAGCCATGCTGGCAAAACATGGTATTCGCCACGACACCACGGTGATTTTATACGGTCGTGATGTCTATGCCGCCGCGCGCGTGGCGCAAATCATGTTGTATGCAGGCGTGAAAGATGTGCGTCTGCTCGACGGCGGGTGGCAAACCTGGTCAGATTCAGGTTTACCGGTGGAACGCGGAACGCCGCCGACGGTGAAAGCGGCTCCTGATTTTGGCGTTGCTATCCCTGCCCAACCACAACTAATGCTGAATACGGAACAGGCTCGCGGCCTGCTGCATCGCCAGGATGCGTCGCTGGTCAGCATCCGCTCGTGGCCTGAGTTTATTGGTACCACCAGCGGCTATAGCTACATCAAGCCAAAAGGTGAGATCGCAGGCGCACGCTGGGGCCACGCGGGGAGTGATTCCACGCATATGGAAGATTTTCATAACCCGGACGGCACCATGCGCAGCGCGGATGATATCGCCGCCATGTGGAAACAGTGGAATATCACGCCTGACCAGCAGGTTTCTTTCTACTGCGGCACCGGCTGGCGTGCTTCAGAAACGTTTATGTATGCCCGCGCGATGGGCTGGAAAAACGTCTCTGTTTACGACGGTGGCTGGTATGAGTGGAGCAGCAATCCGAAAAACCCGGTCGCCAGCGGTGAACGGGGTCCGGACAGCAGCAAGTAATATGGTCACCCTTGCCGGATAAGCGCATCCGGCAACACAAGACGTTACGCCTGACGCTGAACCGCTTTCAGCGTCACATATCCGCTCCAGATCCGAGTGAACGTCGTCATCCAGCACAGCGCGCCAAAGACCCACGCCAGCACGGCAAAAGATTCCGGGAACAAACAGCCCAAAACAAACAGCAAAATAGTCTCAGTGCCTTCGGTTAGCCCCCCCAGATAATAAAACGATTTATGCGCGTAGCCTGGGTTATCAATATCGTGTTTCGCTGCCAGGGCCGCGAAGGCGAGGAAGCTGCTGCCAGTGCCAATAAACGCAAACAACAGCCAGCCCCCAGCCAGTGCATTCTGCGCAGGTGCGGCAAGAATAAAACCAAACGGTACTAAGGCGTAAAACAGAAAATCGAGTGAGATATCGAGAAATCCTCCCGCGTCGGTTAGCCCTCTGCGCCGCGCCAGCGCCCCGTCCAGCCCGTCAAACAAGCGATTAAGCATAATGACCACCAGCGCCGCCAGATACCAGCCTAACGCCAGAAATGGCAGGGCCAACACGCCAATAGCAAAACCAACCAGCGTCAGGCCATCCGGGGTAATCGCAGGTTTATCAATAATGCCCACACAGCGATGCAACAGCGGTTTTAACCGTGGATGAAGATGACGGTCAAGCATGCGGGCGTCCTTTAAAACTGTCGCACAATCCTTGCGCAGGAATATCGAGGGCGGCATTAAAACGCGCCGAGAGATTTTGAAACGCAATCAGCGCGGTCATTTCAGTAATGACGTCATCGGTAAAATGCTGCTTCATTTGCGTTTTCAGCGCATCGTCAACCTGCGGTGGCGTGGCGGTCACCGCATCCGCATAGGCCAGCGCTATGCGCTCTTCTGCGTTAAACAGCGCTGATTCTTGCCAGTTGGCGACCTGCAAGACTTTATCCAGCGCGCCACAGCGTTCCGCCAGCCGTAAGCTGTTGGCATCAACACAGAAGGCGCAATGACATACCTGAGAAACGCGGGTCATTAACAATGCGCGCATCACCGGCGTTAAGCGCGCCTTTTTACGCTCCAGAAACCCGACAAACAGCGCCACGAGCCAGAACAGAAACGGCATCCGCCCCCACCAACGCGTGGGATGCAGCACATCGCCATAATGTTTTTTCTGCGTCGCGACGAGCGCTTGCAAACTGGAGGGAATACGCGTTAACGGACTTACCCACGAGTGAGGATCGTTCAACGATGACTCCTGAATACTTTAGATAACTCAAAGATAAATATAGTATGTTATTTTCTGCTGTTAGATCTTGATGAATATGATGAAAACCCTCGACGTGGTCGCCGCTATCATTGAACGTGATGGCAAAATTTTACTGGCTCAGCGTTCGCCGGATGCGGATCAGCCAGGCATGTGGGAATTTGCTGGCGGTAAAGTTGAGTCGGGCGAAAGTCAGCCTCAGGCTCTGGTGCGTGAACTGCGTGAAGAATTAGGCATCGACGCAGTCGTTGGGCGCTATATCGCCAGCCATCAACGTGAGGTTTCGGGCCGGCTGATTCATTTACATGCCTGGCATGTACCGTCTTTTCAGGGAGAACTGAATGCGTATGAACACCAGAATATGGTCTGGTGTTCACCCGAAGAGGCGCGGC
This sequence comes from Citrobacter sp. wls717, assembly GCF_005280955.1. Taxonomy (NCBI): domain Bacteria; kingdom Pseudomonadati; phylum Pseudomonadota; class Gammaproteobacteria; order Enterobacterales; family Enterobacteriaceae; genus Citrobacter; species Citrobacter sp. wls717. The sequence goes on along the minus strand of NZ_SZWW01000016.1, from coordinate 155,631 downwards.
GTTATCCGCTGGCGCCTGCCGATATCCCGCTGTTAGAAGCCTTTATTCTTTTACGCGCCGCCAGACCAGCGGATTCGTGCTGATCGTTTTATCATCGCGTTGGCACTGAAGCAGCACACCATCCGCTTTGATCACCGCCCCTTCGGAATAGTTTTGATCCTGATAAATACAGCACTGACTACAAGGCTGCGCTCGCTGCCCGCTGGAACTGAACACTTCCGGCGGCACATTCACCTGCACATCCGGGCGATAAAGCTGATTTGCCAGCGTCGCGCTGGACACCAGTACCAACGCTCCTGCCATGATTAAACGGCGCATATTCTTTCCTTTGTGACTGACAGTTATGCTCAGTATAACGGTATAAATCGGCAGAAACTTTAGTCCCGCCCGTCATCGTTTTTGGTTATGACCCACGCCGCGATATTAATTTACTTAGCGGGGTTAATTTTTTCTTGCGTCCCGTCACGCTGCTGGTGGTATAGTCAAAAACTGCAAAACACTTAACACAAATATCAAAAATATAACCATATCAATACATAAGAGGTTTTTATATCTATGGATCAGACATGTTCTCTGGAGTCGTTTCTTAACCATGTACAAAAGCGCGACCCAAACCAAACCGAGTTCGCGCAAGCCGTTCGTGAAGTGATGACGACGCTGTGGCCCTTCCTTGAGCAAAACCCACGTTATCGCCAGATGTCGCTGCTGGAGCGTCTGGTTGAGCCGGAGCGCGTGATCCAGTTCCGCGTAGTCTGGCTCGACGATCGTAATCAGGTGCAGGTTAACCGTGCGTGGCGCGTGCAGTTTAGCTCCGCCATTGGCCCATACAAAGGCGGTATGCGTTTCCACCCTTCCGTAAACCTGTCGATCCTGAAATTCCTCGGTTTCGAGCAGACCTTTAAAAATGCCCTCACCACGCTGCCGATGGGCGGGGGTAAAGGCGGGAGTGACTTCGACCCGAAAGGTAAAAGCGAAGGTGAAGTGATGCGTTTCTGCCAGGCGCTGATGACCGAGCTGTTCCGCCATTTAGGTCCCGATACCGACGTTCCGGCGGGCGATATCGGCGTGGGTGGTCGTGAAGTCGGCTTTATGGCCGGGATGATGAAAAAACTGTCCAACAACAGCGCCTGCGTCTTTACCGGTAAAGGTCTCTCTTTCGGCGGCAGCCTGATCCGCCCGGAAGCGACCGGCTATGGCCTGGTGTACTTCACCGAAGCGATGCTTAAACGTCATGGCCTCAGCTTTGAAGGCATGCGCGTGGCGGTCTCTGGCTCCGGTAACGTTGCACAATTCGCCATTGAGAAAGCCATGGAATTTGGCGCCCGGGTGGTGACCGCTTCCGACTCCAGCGGCACTGTGGTCGACGAAAGTGGATTTACCAAAGAAAAACTGGCGCGTCTGTGCGCGATCAAAGACAGCCGTGACGGTCGCGTGGCGGATTACGCCCGGGAGTTTGGCCTGACCTATCTCGAAGGCAAGCAGCCGTGGTCGGTTCCGGTCGATATCGCCCTGCCGTGCGCCACCCAGAACGAACTTGATGTCGACGCGGCGCGCGTACTGATCGCCAACGGCGTGAAAGCGGTCGCCGAAGGGGCCAACATGCCGACCACCATCGAAGCCACCGACCTGTTCCTCGAAGCGGGCGTTCTGTTCGCGCCGGGTAAAGCCGCCAACGCCGGTGGCGTAGCGACCTCCGGTCTGGAAATGGCGCAAAACGCCGCACGTCTGGGCTGGAAAGCGGAGAAAGTGGACGCGCGCCTGCACCACATCATGCTGGATATTCACCATGCCTGCGTTGAATACGGCGGCGAAAGCAAACAAACCAACTACGTACGTGGCGCCAATATCGCGGGCTTCGTGAAGGTTGCCGACGCGATGCTGGGCCAGGGTGTGATTTAATATTGTCTCTGTAGAACCGTAGGCCGGATAAGGCACGGGTGCCGCATCCGGCAAAGCCTGATGGCGCTACGCTTATCAGGCCTACAGACTTACACGCCTGCCTCTTCGGATGGCGGGCTTTTTTTCGCCGGGCGTTTACGCGGCGCGCTCTTTTTCTTATCGCCACCACTGCCACCCGGCGCGACAATTCCCCGGAAGCGCCGTACCGGCGTACTGCGCGCCTGATCGATAAGCTGATATAGCGTTCCCACCAGCGGCTGCATGAAATCCTGATAACGACACTGTTTTTCGCTGATTTGGGTCAGAATAGATTCCCAGTGCGCGGTCATATCCGGACGCGTCGCCATTTCCGGCAGAGAGTGAAACAACGCTTTTCCGGCATCGGTCGAATGGATATAGCGCCCTTTTTTCACCAGGAATCCGCGTTTAAACAGCAGCTCGATAATCCCGGCGCGCGTCGCTTCCGTACCTAATCCATCCGTGGCGCGCAGGATCTTTTTCAGATCTTTATCCTGCACAAAGCGCGCAATCCCGGTCATCGCTGACAGCAACGTCGCATCGGTAAAATGGCGTGGCGGCTGAGTCTGACGTTCAACCACTTCGCCTTTTTCGCACAGCAATTCATCGTCTTTAGCCACCACCGGCAACGGCGTCCCGTCGTTATCTTCATCGCGCTCCTTATTGCCAAGCAGCGTGCGCCATCCGGCCTCCGCCAGAAAACGCGCTTTGGCGACAAACTTGCCTTTGGCAATATCCAGCTCAATAACGCACTTGCGGAATACCGCATCCGCACAAAACTGCATCAGATACTGGCGCGCAATCAGGTTGTAAATTTTCGCTTCGTTGTCATTCAGGTTGATGGACGAACTGCGCGCGGTAGGAATGATGGCGTGGTGGGCATCCACCTTTTTATCGTCCCAGCAGCGGTTTCGCGTATCGGGATCCACCGCGGGTTGCGGAAGCAGATCCGGCGCATGAACGCTAATTGCGTTCATTACCGCATGACGTCCGGCAAAATGTTCTTCCGGCAGATAACGGCTATCCGAACGCGGATAGGTAATCAATTTATGGGTTTCATACAGTTTCTGGCAGATATCCAGAACGTTCTGCGCGCTCAAACCAAAGCGTTTCGCCGCTTCAATCTGCAACGCCGACAGCGAAAACGGCAGCGGCGCGGATTCTGATTCCCGTTTATCGTTATAGCTGGTAACGAGCGCCGGCTGGCCGTTAATACGGTTCACCACGTGTTCGGCCAGCGTACGATTCAGCAAGCGCCCTTCTTCGTCCTGATACGGCTCACATGCTTCGCTGGGCTGCCAGATAGCGGTAAACCGCTCATCGGCGGGCGTCACGATATGCGCTTTCACTTCAAAGAAATCTTTGGCGACGAAGTTTTCAATCTCTTCATCGCGACGCACAACCAGGCCGAGCACCGGCGTCTGTACGCGCCCGACCGAGAGCACACCCTGATAGCCTGCGTTTCGCCCAAGAATGGTGTAAGCACGGGTCATATTGATGCCGTACAGCCAGTCTGCCCGCGCCCGCGCCAGGGCCGACACGCACAGCGGGATGAACTCACTGTTGGCCCGCAGTCGCTCAATAGCGCGTTCGACGGCCTGCGGGTTGAGGTCGTTAATCAGACAACGTTGCACCTGCTGGCGCTTTTCGGGAGCCAGTTGCAGGTAATCCAGCACTTCATCCACCAGCAGTTGTCCTTCACGATCGGGGTCTCCCGCGTGAATAACCTCGCTGGCTTCATGTAAAAAGCGCTTGATAACGTTGAGCTGTTTGGTCACCGAAGGACGTGGCTGCAGTTGCCACTTTTCCGGGACAATCGGCAGATCGACCAGACTCCAGCGCGCATAACGGCTGTCGTAGGCGTCTGGCTGCGCCTGTTCCAGCAGGTGACCAATACACCAGGTCACCACTTGTCCGTTTCCGCATTCAATAAAGCCGTCACCTTTGCGATGCGGCTTTGGCAGCACATCGGCGATAGCGCGCGCCAGACTCGGTTTTTCGGCAATAAACAACCGCATCGAGTTAACGGATCTCAACCATGGCGCGACCGCCACGAGCTTCCACTAACTCACCAATCGCAGTGAGATCGATACCAAACTGCGCCGCTGCCGCTTTCACTTCGGCTTCCGCTTGCGGCGTTACCGCCAGCAGCAAACCGCCGGAAGTTTGCGGATCGCAGAGCAGGTCGCGAACCGGCTGCGGCATTTCACCCATCAGGTGTCCGTAGCTGGCAAAGTTACGCTGGGTACCGCCCGGCACCGCGCCCTGCGCGATGTACTCTTCAACGCCAGGAAGCTTAGGAATATCCTGGTAAACAATCTGCGCCTGAATGCCTGCGCCCTGACACATCTCGCTCAGATGTCCCAGCAGACCAAAACCGGTAACGTCGGTCATGGCTTTCACGCCCTCGATATCGGCAAATGCCGCACCGGCAATGTTCATCCGACACATCACTTCCGTCGCCAGCCCTTTGTGCTCCGGCTTCAGCAGCGATTTTTTCTCTGCGGTTGTCAGGACGCCAATGCCCAGAGGTTTGGTCAGGAACAGCTTGCATCCCGCCTCGGCGGTGCTGTTTTTCTTCACGCGTTCAGTCGGCACAACGCCGGTAACCGCAAGACCGAAGATAGGCTCCGGGGCATCGATAGAGTGACCGCCCGCCAGCGCGATACCCGCCTGACGGCAGGCAAAGCGTCCGCCTTCGGTCACTTCACGGGCGATTTCCGGCGCCAGCTTATCCAGCGGCCAGCCCAGAATAGCAATTGCCATAATCGGTTTGCCGCCCATAGCAAAAATATCGCTGATGGCGTTGGTGGCGGCAATACGGCCAAAATCAAACGGATTATCGACAATCGGCATAAAGAAATCGGTGGTGCTGATAACGCTGGTGCCATTACCCAAATCGTAGACAGCGGCGTCATCGCGGGTTTCATTACCCACGAGTAAGTTTGGATCAACGAACTTCGCCTGCTCGCTGTGCAGGATGGTTTCCAGCACTTTAGGGGAAATTTTACAACCGCAACCGGCTCCGTGGCTGTATTGCGTTAAACGAATAGCTTGCTCGCTCATGGACATCTCCTGTCATTGCAATTCGGATATGGTAGCGCTCATTCCATGATGTGGTAAGAGTGACTGTCTGAATTCAGGTGTCTTTGCTCATAATCCAGACAGTTTTGCCGTTGATATCAGAAATAACGAACAAAAGCGCTCGGATCGGCCAGGCTAATGGTCGTGGACGCTTTGAGCTGCGGCGTACCCAGATAGAGAAAACCGACGATCTTATCCTGCGGACGACAATCAAACGCTTCGCGAACTTCCGCGCTTTCCGTTAATGCGCCGCTACGCCAGATACCGCCAAAGCCCTGAGCAACAGCGGCCATCTGCATGGCCATTACCGCGCAACCGGCAGACATTTCCTGTTCCCACAGCGGAACCTTGTCGTTTTCTTCACATTTCGCGACGACGGTAATGATCAGCGGGGCGCGAAACGGCGCCGTCCGCGCTTTTTCCTGAGCTTTCTCGTCGCTGCCTGCGGCAATAGCGCCTTTTTCAAGCACGGCGCTAAAGCGCTCGCGTCCTTCGCCCTCAATGACAAAGAACTGCCACGGTTGCAGTGTTTTGTGGTCTGGCGCGCGCATTCCCGCCCGCAGAATGTTTTGCAGTTGCTCTCTCGCCGGTGCCGGTTCGACAAGACGAGAAGCGCTACGACGGGTGATGAGTAATTCGAGTGCATCCATTTGTTTAACTCCAACAATGAGATTTATTCACAAAATTAACACGTGAGCGGATTTTGTTACAGCACAGGCGGTGATTCCTGCTGACAAGTGCCCGTTGGGTCATTACGATAGCCACATCTTAACGCCTTTTTCGGGATAACCGGGTGGCGTGTTGTTAATCGGTAGGGAGAATACATGCGAACCCTGTGGCGATTTATTGCCGGATTTTTTAAATGGACATGGCGATTACTCAATTTCGTCCGTGAATTTGTGCTTAACCTGTTCTTTATCTTCTTGGTGCTTGTTGGCGTGGGGATCTGGATGCAGGTCAGTAGCAGCAACACCAGTGAACATGCTGAACGTGGCGCGCTGCTGTTGGATATCTCGGGCGTGATTGTCGACAAGCCTTCAAGCACCAGTCGCTTGAGCGCCATTGGTCGTCAACTGTTTGGCGCCAGTTCTGACCGACTGCAGGAAAACTCCCTGTTTGATATCGTGAATACCATTCGCCAGGCGAAAGATGACCGCAACATCACCGGCATCGTGATGGATTTGAAAAACTTTGCCGGGGCCGATCAGCCGTCCATGCAGTACATCGGTAAAGCGCTGCGGGAATTCCGCGACAGCGGCAAACCGGTCTTTGCCGTGGGCGATAACTTCAGCCAGGGGCAATATTACCTCGCCAGTTTTGCCAACAAAATTTACCTTTCTCCGCAGGGTTCCGTTGATCTGCACGGTTTTGCCACTAACGGTCTGTACTACAAGTCCCTGCTGGATAAACTGAAAGTCTCAACGCACGTGTTCCGCGTCGGTACCTATAAGTCTGCGGTAGAACCCTTCATCCGCGATGATATGTCCCCTGCCGCGCGCGAGGCCGATAGCCGCTGGATCGGCGAGCTGTGGCAGAACTATCTCGATACGGTAGCCGCAAACCGTCAGATCCCAGCCCAACAGGTGTTCCCCGGCGCGCAAGCGATGCTGGACGGTTTGACAAAAGTCGAGGGCGATACCGCAAAATACGCGCTCGACAACAAACTGGTGGATGCACTCGCCTCCAGCGCTGAAGTCGAAAAAATGCTGACCAAACAGTTCGGCTGGAGCAAAGCGGATAAAAACTTCCGCGCCGTCAGCTACTACGATTATTCGCTGAAAACCCCGGCGGATACCGGAGAGAGCATTGGCGTCATCTTCGCGAATGGCGCGATTATGGACGGAGAAGAAACCCCTGGGAATGTGGGCGGCGACACCACTGCCGCACAAATCCGCGAAGCGCGTCTTGATCCGAAGGTGAAAGCCATTGTTCTGCGAGTGAACAGTCCTGGCGGCAGCGTCAGCGCCTCCGAAGTGATCCGCGCTGAACTGGCTGCGGCCAAAGCAGCGGGCAAACCGGTCGTCGTGTCGATGGGCGGTATGGCGGCATCAGGCGGTTACTGGATCTCCACGCCAGCCAGTTACATTGTGGCTAACCCCAGCACACTGACCGGTTCAATCGGGATCTTTGGCGTGATCAACACCGTGGAAAACAGTCTGGATTCCATTGGCGTACATACCGACGGCGTAGCCACCTCTCCGCTGGCGGACATTTCCATTACTAAAGCGTTACCGCCTGAAGTACAGCAAATGATGCAACTGAGCATCGAGAACGGCTATAAGCGCTTTATCACGCTGGTCGCGAATGCACGTAAGACAACGCCAGAGCAGATTGACAAAATCGCTCAGGGCCACGTCTGGACCGGCCAGGATGCGAAAGCCAACGGTCTGGTCGACAGTCTGGGGGATTTTGACGACGCCGTCGCGAAAGCGGCTGAACTGGCCAAACTGAAACAATGGCACATTGAGTATTACCAGGACGAACCCACATTCGTGGATATGGTCATGGACAGTATGTCAGGTTCGGTTCGCGCCATGCTGCCCGCCGCCATTCAGGCAATGCTTCCGGCTCCGCTGGCTTCTGCGGCAAGTACGGTAAAAGCTGAAAGCGATAAGCTGGCCGCGTTTAACGATCCGCAAAACCGCTATGCGTTTTGCCTGACCTGCGCCAACGTTCGTTAACCGTCAAATGCTGCCCCGGATGGGGCAGCATTGATTCGGGTACTCCGACAATCCCCAGGCGTACAGCCAAATTCCCGACTAAACATGCGAATAAAGTGCGCGCAGTCGCTAAACCCCAGACGCAGCGCAATCTCCGTTACGCTCTCTCCAGAATTTATCAGTAGCCAATGGGCATAACGCAATCGGGCGCTACGGATAAACTCCCCCGGCGACTGAGAAAACTCAGCATTAAACAACCGGGTCAACTGCCGTGGACTCAGATTGACTTCTGCGGCAAGTCATTGGGTGGAGATAGGTTTAACCAACCCTTTCTCAATCAAAAATACGGCCTTACGTAAGCGGCTATCGCTCACATGCGTAAAGCCTATCGCTCTGGAAACCGCCACGGAAGTGCCGTCTATTCGGTTAGGCACTGACATCTGGAAAATGGCTTTTGTCGCTCTGTCGGGGCCACAGTGTCGGCGAATAAGCTCCGTCGCCAGTCCGATCGTTGAGATACCGCCCGGGCAAGTCAGTATCCCCTTTTCTTCATGGAAATCGACGCCGGTTCGGGCGGTCAACAGAGGAAATTGCGTCTTAAAATCGTTCAGATGCCAGGGATGAACCGCCGCAGTTAATCCCTGTAGAAAACCCTCCTGCGCCAGAACAAAGCTGCCCGTACAAACACCGACCAGCGGGATATTCCGCTGATGGGCAAGATGCAGATAACGCCGCGCGGCAGGGTCCGCTTTTGCCATACTGCGCAATAGCCCACCGATCACCACGATATAATCGAACTGCTCCGGGGTAACGAATGCACTATCCGGCATCATCGCCATGCCCGAACTGCTTAAAACAGGCTGTTCTGGCGTAGCGCTCATCAGACGCCAGGAACAGCGGATCTTCTGGCTGTCATCCCCCATATCCGCCGCGTGACGCAGCGCATCCGTCAACCCCGCCAGTGCCAGTAAAGGAAATTCAGGCCATAGTACAATCCCGACATTTAATTGCGGCCTGAGGGGCATCGCTGTCTGGTTCGCATCAATGGCGGTGATAATATCGCGATCCGCTTTTCCACCTGGGGGCAACGCAATGTTGTTTTTCTTCACTTCAGGCTCCGGTTTAAACCCGGGCGATGGCGCAAAATTGCCCGGGACGGTAATGACACACAAAGCAATCCTGTCAGTATCAACAGCGCCCCTACGATAAACGCAGGCTGTAGCGATTCTCCCAGAAACATCACACCGGCGATAATCCCCATCGCAGGCGTCATCAGAACCAGCGTTCCCAGCGAAGCAACATGATAATTACGCAGCAGAGTAAACCAGATTAGATAGCTTGAAAATGCGACGACCAGCGTCTGGAAAGTCAGACTAGCCATCAATGTCGAGGTCATATGTATCGTCGTTTCACCCAGCATCAAACCAATAAGCAATAACACAATACCGGTGATAGCGAGTTGATAAAACAACGTACACGATGAAGGGATGGTAGCAAGACGACTGCAGCGAATCACAACGCTGGACGTTCCCCAGGCAATGCCCGCAAACAGCCCGCACAAATCGCCTGCCAGACTCCACTGCGTATTCCCGTCATGCGCAACCCACATCACGGCGACGGCAATCCCGAAAAAGGCGATGCCCAACCCGCACCACTGCAGACGGCTCAGGCGTTCCTCAGGCAAAATAATATGTAACCCGACAGCGGAAAACAACGGCGCGGTGTACAGATAAAGCGCCATATGAGAGGCAGTCGTCAGCGTTATTCCGACAGAAACCAACACGAACTCAAGCGCAAAAAGCAGCCCAACGATAGTACCCATTCTGGCAATACTGCGCTCACGCAGGCGGCCAAATATATTATCCCGGCGGTGAAAAAGCAGTCCAATCAGCAGCGCGGCGATTGCAGAACGCAACCCCACCTGAAGAAACGGCGACATATCATCAGCCGCGGATTTAATCGCAACCTGTTGACTACCCCAGACACCGCAAATCACCACCATCAGCAAAATAGCGGCATTATCGATTCTCTTTCTGATCATTTCTCGATCCGTAAAAGTACGCGTAAAAGAAGGTCGATACTGTAGGACTGAGGGGGGAGAACCACACTGTATAATCGGGACAACGCACTGAACGTAAATGACATATTGATCAGACAACCGGTATGCGTCATTTGCGCTGTCTTTTTTCAGGAGGGACTTTATACTGCGCCTGTTCATGCACAACTTAATCTGTGACGCCCATGCAAAAGAAATCGATTTACGTTGCCTATACCGGCGGTACCATTGGTATGCAGCGCTCAGAACAGGGTTATATCCCCGTTTCTGGTCATCTTCAGCGCCAGCTGGCATTGATGCCAGAATTCCACCGCCCTGAGATGCCAGACTTCACCATCCATGAATACGATCCGCTGATGGATTCTTCCGATATGACGCCGGAAGACTGGCAGCATATTGCGGAAGACATTAAATCGCACTATGACGATTACGATGGTTTTGTCATTCTCCACGGCACCGACACCATGGCGTTTACCGCTTCGGCGCTCTCTTTCATGCTGGAGAATCTCGGCAAGCCGGTGATTGTGACAGGGTCACAAATACCACTGGCAGAATTACGCTCCGACGGACAAATTAATTTGCTGAATGCGCTCTACGTTGCAGCGAATTATCCGATTAACGAAGTGACCCTGTTCTTCAATAATCGACTGTTTCGCGGCAACCGTACTACCAAAGCGCATGCCGATGGTTTTGACGCCTTTGCCTCACCCAATCTTTCCCCTCTCCTGGAAGCGGGTATCCATATCCGTCGACTGGGAACACCACCTGCGCCACACGGTACGGGCGAACTGATTGTTCACCCTATCACGCCACAACCGATTGGCGTGGTGACTATTTACCCTGGGATTTCTGCGGATGTGGTACGCAACTTCTTGCGCCAGCCGGTTAAAGCGTTAATTTTACGCTCTTACGGCGTGGGCAATGCGCCGCAAAATAAAGAGTTTCTGCAAGAGCTTGAAGATGCCAGCTCACGCGGCATCGTGGTGGTTAACCTTACGCAGTGTATGTCCGGCAAGGTGAACATGGGGGGTTACGCGACGGGGAACGCGCTGGCGCATGCTGGCGTTATCGGCGGCGCGGATATGACGGTCGAAGCAACGCTCACCAAACTGCACTATTTGCTGAGTCAGGGGCTGGACACGCAGAGCATTCGTCAAGCAATGTCGCAAAACCTGCGTGGCGAGCTCACGCCAGACGAATAAAGGAGTTAATGCCCATGGCCCGAGCCTTACTGTTGGTCGATTTACAGAACGACTTTTGTGCCGGCGGCGCCCTCGCCGTCCCGCAAGGCGACAGCACCATCGATATTGCTAACCGCCTGATCGACTGGTGCGCCCCGCGCGGCGACACCGTCGTCGCCAGTCTGGACTGGCATCCGGCTAATCACGGTAGTTTTGCCAGCCAGCACCAGGTTGAACCTTACAGTCAGGGGCAACTGGACGGCCTGGCGCAGACGTTCTGGCCCGACCATTGCGTGCAAAACAGCGAAGGGGCAGCTCTGCATCCTTTGCTGAACCAGCGCGCGATAGCGCAAACCTTCACTAAGGGCGAAAACCCGCTGGTCGACAGTTATAGTGCGTTTTTTGATAATGGTCGTCGTCAGGCAACCGCACTGAACGCATGGCTGCTCGAACATCGCGTTGCCGAGCTCATCATCATGGGGCTGGCGACCGATTATTGCGTAAAATTTACCGTTCTGGATGCGCTCGATCTGGGTTACGCCGTCAGCGTCATTACCGACGGTTGTCGTGGCGTCAATATTCACCCCCAGGACAGTGCAAACGCCTTTATGGAAATGGCGGCGGCGGGTGCGACGTTGTATACGCTGGATGACTGGCTGGAAACCCAACCGTAAGCGACGCCGACAGGATCGCTCCTGTCGGCACGTTATTTCAGGCCAGGGTTGAAATCTCTTCCAGAGAAACTTTGCGTGTTTCGATGCCAAAGCACAACAGAATCAGTGCGCAGAGCACCAGCATAACGCCCAGCACGATAAAGACAGTGGTCGAGCCGTAGCGTGTCAACAGAATAGCGACGCCATAAGGCGTAAACACCGCGACAATCCTGCCCACCGCATTCACGAAACCCGAACCACGCAATCTCAGATGTGTTGGCCACAACTCCGGGACATATACCGCAGAGGCAAAGCAAACATACATATACAGAAAAAAGATCATCACCAACCCGTAGCTCAAAATGGCCCACTCTTCAGTTTGAATCGAATAGAAATATCCGAGCAGCGCGATAATAACGAGTAAGAATGAACCAAACAGCCTCCGTGGAAAACGATCGATAATCATCGCGGCAATAAATATTCCAACGGGCGCGCCAATCATAATTATCGCGGTCATAAAGATAGACTTCGTCACATCGATTCCCGAATTAACAAAAATCGTTGGGATCCATACTGTGATGGTATAGAGCGAAATATTCATCGCGATAAGCACAGTGATCGCCACCAGCGTACAGCGCAACATCGGCCCCTTGAACAGTAGCCAAAATGAACCACTTTCCACGCCAGAGTGCACCGCCAGGCACTGGCTCTGACAGGAGGGTAAGGTGATATTTTTCTCTGTCTCAATCTGCGACTCCACCAGTATCAGGTGTTTTTCAGCTTCACTTCTCTGTCCCTTACCAGCCAGCCAACGGGGAGATTCGATAAAGTACTTTCCGGACAGATACCAGGCCAACAGCATTGTCGCGCCACCGAGCAGAAACATCACCCGCCAGCTTAACCAGGCAATAACCACGACGCCAACAGCCGCGGACAGCATCGGCGACCAGTTACCAACAAATGACAGGCGGGCAGACCACTTTCCACGTACTGCAGGCGGAATAAATTCGGTAAACGAAGCATAGCCCACCATAATCAGCGCCCCCATTCCGATCCCCATCAGGCAACGGAAAAAAATAAGCCAGTACATGTTGGGCACAAACGTTGCCGCGCAAGCAGAGACCCCAACAATCAGCAAATTAATGCGGAATGCCTTGCGTCGACCGAGATAATCACCAATAAAGCCCCCGGTTAGCGAACCGACAAAATAGCCAAACATCAGCGCCGAGGTAAATGCTGCGTTGAGATAATTGTTAGACCAACCAGTACTGACTAATTTTGCCAATACCACATTCCCGGAATAACTGAGGAAACCGGTGACTAATAAACTAAAACTAATAATGCCAAAAATACGAAAATGAAATCGCGATAAGGGTAAACGATCTAATCTTGCACCGATAGGGTCACATTGTTCCATCTGGATGCCTCAAATTCAACTAAACAGAAAGTATGGCGATCGCGGCAGAGGTAATTTTGCCGCGCCATCCATCATCATTAGATTTTTATGGCATTATCCAGGTGCAAACTAAAATAATATCGACACGAGTAACGTTAAAATTAATAAACGAGTTGAATATTATTCTCTTTACAAAACGCAATCCACTCTGCACCCGGTGCCTTATTGGTTATAAGGTAGTTAATATGGCTAAAGTCCACGAGCTGGACGAAAGCTTTACGATCAAACTTTGAGTGATCAACCAACAGGGCCACCTCAGTCGCCTGGCGGATCATGGTTTTTTTGATTTCCGCTTCTGCTTCGTTAGAGTCAAGCGCCCCACTTTGCATATCCAGACCTTTGCAGCTCATCACCATAATATCAACATGATAGCGACTGATGATCTCCTTGGTGATCCTTCCCTGCAACGACAACGTATTCTTATTCAGCTCGCCGCCAGTAGAAACGACGTTAATTTCTGACTGCGCCAGTTCATGAAATGCTTCAGCCGAGTTGGTTAGCAGCGTCAGATCGTTTCTTTCCTTCAACAGCTTTAATAATTCCATCGCCGTACTGCTGGAGTCAGCGGCCATTGTGGTCTTATTTTTAATAAACGGTAATGCATTACGAGCAATGATCTGCTTCTCTTCAAAAAAAGACTTTGCACGTTTATAAAAATGAATATTGTCAGACAACGCGGTGGTATTAAGTACCGCACCACCATATGTTCGGGTCAAAAAACCTTCATCTTCCAGCTTCTCGAGATCGCGGCGAATTGTTTCCTCAGTTACCTGAAAGATGGAACTTAAATTAGATACCGCCACTTTCTTATCATTAGCCACCATTTGCTTAATGGCCTGAATCCTGTCTTTTGCCGCCACGATGACACCTCTGTTTCCTGCAAAGTAATAATAAGACCCTAGTATCTCACAGGCTATGTTTATTTTCAAAAGAACATGTCTGAATCACAGATTTAGTACTCTTTTACACAGAAACAGAGGTCATTGCCAGCTGGATTATTTTATATCCAACGCTTCTGCCATTTGTCTCATCAATGATGAATCGCCATCAGTCAGGGCAACGGTCAGCGCCTCGACGTTTTCGCGAACCTGTTCAGGCGCGGTCGCCCCGCTCAGTAAGGTGATTAAATCGCTTTGCTTCAAAATCCACGCCAACGCCAGCGCGGGGATCGTGCAACGGTATTTTTCACACAATGGCCGCCATTGCTCGAGCATATCAATCACCCGCAGCATATTTTCCCGTTGGAACCAGACTTTGTTGGCCCGTGCGCCGCCAGGAATATAATCCCGCGCGATTGTTCCAGTCAGTAAACCCTGTTCGAGCGGTGAATAAACCTGCACGACGATGCCATGCTGCTGACATAACGGCAACAATTCAGCTTCCAGTCCGCGATCAAGGATGCTGTACTTAGCCTGCACGATATCCAGCTCACCGTGTTTGAGATACTCCCTGATATGCCCTGCATCCACGTTGGCAGCACCGATAGATCGAATCTTGCCTTCTTTCTTAAGTGCGTTCAGCGTGTCTACGGTTTCCGCAATCGGTGTAAAACAGGGTTCGACCGATTGCCAGTGGGTCATATAGATATCAATGCTTTCTATACCCAACCTTTGCAAACTGGCATCGACCTCTTCACGAATCGACTCGGGCGTGAGGTTTTTATACAACTGGCGATCGCCCACTTTGTTAAAAAGGCTGCCTGTCCGCTCCCAGACAATGCCGCATTTAGTTTCAACCACGATATCTTTACGCGGTAACTTTTTCAGCGCCTGCCCAACAATGACTTCACTATTACCAAAGTTGTAGCCTGGAGCGGTATCAATCAGATTAATACCGCAGCGATGCGCCTCGACAATGGTATCGATACAAACCTGCAGATCGAGATCGCCGTTCCATGCCGGACCGCCACCAATGGCCCATGTCCCTAATCCCATGCGGGAAAGCATAATATCCGTACTGCCTAAAGGAATCTTTTTCATCTGCCGTTATTACCCTTCATATTCATCAAGAAGTTGTTCAACCAGCTTTCTGTTTTTTACGCCCGTTGTGGCGCCCACGCTCAGTACCGATATTGCTGCCGTTGCGTTAGCAAACAGTGCGCACTCGCGCAGCGACTTGCCTTCAAGTAACGCGGAGATAAATCCCGAGGCAAAATTATCTCCCGCGCCGATGGTGTCGATAGCGGTAATTCCTGAAACCGCCGGGACCTCCATTTTCATATCGGTACGCTTGATAAAGCAGCCTCTTTTACCGGTCTTAATCACTACCGTTTTTACGCCACAGCTCAGGAAACTGTCGGCAATTTCATCCAGCGTCTCTTTGCCGGTAAGCTGTTTTGCTTCCTCAAAATTAGGAAACAGATAGTCTACGTAGCTCAAAGCCTGGCGAATATCGTTCAGCGTTTCATTAAGTCGTGGCTTAATCATATCGGCACAAATAATTAACCGATGTGCTTTCGCCTGAGTGAAGATCGTCGTTAATGCTTCGCCGTCGAGTAGCGGGCTGTTAAAAATACTCGCCAGCGACAGCAGCTTTGCCTGAGAGAAGCGGTCAAAATCAACATCGTTTATATTCAGCTTCCACAGGCTACCATTGCGGTTGGTGACAAAGGTGCGTTCGCCATCAGCTGTAACCAAACCCACGTTAATAGAAGTATCAATATCCGCATCCTGTTTCAGACTTTGAATATCAATGTTCTCCCGACGACAGTGGTCGAGAATAAAATGACCTGCCGCATCATCCCCTACCCGACTAATTAACGCAGTACGATGCCCAAGGCGAGAAATAATAGTCGCTTCATTAATCGCGTCGCCCCCGATGGTCATCGTAATACGTTCTAACGGATAAGAATCTACATCAAAGATATTTTTACTCACTGGCTGTAAGGGGATATCAACAATTGCCGCCCCTATACAAATAACCTCGATATTATCCATATTATCATTCCGCTTTACCGTCAGAGCCAAACAGTTTGATTTTTTCCATCGCTCGCTCTTTTACTGCTTTACGAACTTCACGTTCAACATGCAGGAATGGCTGGTTCTGGTTCTCCTGCACCGCCACCATTGCCGCCTGACACAGTTCGGTATGAATATTGATTTTAGAGATGCCTAATGAGATGGCTTTTTTAATATCCGCATCGCTAATGCCGGATGCCCCGTGCAGCACCAGCGGAACAGAAACCGCTCGGCGTACGCGCTCAACCACCTCGAAATTAAGTTTCGGCTCGGAGGTATATACGCCATGCTGGTTGCCAATCGCCACCGCCAGAGAGTCACAGCCGGTACGCTCGACAAATTCCGCCGCCTGGCTCGGGTCGGTATAGTGATAACCCGCCAGCGCCTCTTCGTAGACCGTCTCATTGCCCACGTGGCCCAGCTCCGCTTCGACCGGAATGCCTAACGGATGAAAGAAGTCCACAGCCTCTTTGGTCAGACGAATATTCTCTTCAAAATCAAAGGCGGAGGCATCGCGCATCAGAGAGTTCATGCCATGAACCCAGGCGTTGTGAATAATCTCCATGCTACGTCCGTGATCCCAATGAGTAATAACCGGTACCGAGGCCTTTTTCGCCATCGAAACCATCATGTGCGAAAAATCTTCAAACGAGGTATTCCCCACAAATCCGGTGCCAAAAGAGATAATTACCGGCGATTTAGCCTCTTCTGCCGCATCAATGACCCCCATTAGCATTTCCGCATTCCACACGTTAAAGTGAGCAATCGCATAATGTTTATTCTGAGCATCGTTTTCCCAATATTTAATATCTGCCAGCATGGTGTTTCTCCCTATTTAAATTAATGGTTAATTTTAATAACGCCTTTAATAATCTCGCGTTTGTTATTGACGGATTCGTCAAACGCGCGCTGAACGTCTGCATAATCATAAATATGCGTCACCATCGACTTCACATCGAAACGCCCGGAGGAGATGGCTTCAATGGTGACCGGGTAGCGATTGGCATAGCGGAAAACAGTTTGTATTGAGACTTCACGATTAATTTTGAGGAAGTTAATCGCTGAATCGCCAGGCACCGTGCCCACGATCATGATTTTCCCACCGCGCATTACCAGATATGGCGCCTGCTTAACCGTGATGGCCGAACCGGCAGTTTCGAAAACAATGTCTGCCCCCATATCGCCGGAAAACTGTTGGCAGCAGGCAACGGTGTCCTCCTTCGCACCGTTAATCACGACCGTCGCGCCAAGCTGCCCGGCCATCGCCAGACGTTTATCCAGGACATCAACAACAGCGATGTCGGTAGCCCCCAAACATTTACAGGCTTGCAGGGTCATTAAACCAATACAGCCAGCCCCCAGAATGACGATTTTCTTGCCCGGCTTAACGTCCGCCAGCATTGCGGCATGCATCCCTACCGCCGCAGGCTCTACCAGAGCGCCTTCCATGGTGTCCATATTGTCCGGCAGCTTGTAAGTAAAGCTTTCCGGGTGGCACAGATAGTACGTTAGCGCACCGCGATAATTTGGCTGTGTGGCCATAAAATCGACGTCAGGACAGATGTTGTATTTCCCTTCCAGACAGTAGCGGCAGTGGCCACACGGCACGCCGGGTTCAATGTTGACCCGGTCGCCCGGTTTAAATTTACTAACGCGACTTCCCACTGCCACCACCGTACCGGCGCATTCATGCCCAAGACCTATTTCCTGATTGGGATCTTTCGGCGGAATAAAGGGGCCCGATTCAAAACCGTGAACATCTGAACCGCAAATACCAACATATTCAACTTTAATTAGCACTTCATGCTCTTTAGGTACCGGAATATCGGCGGCAATGATTTTCATCGTGCCCGGCGTTTTTAATATCGCTTTTGAATTTTTCATTTTATTTCCCGTCAATATTATTTGCTGGTAACGGCATCAATACCGAGACTCTCGACAGAGACGCCTTTTGTTTCAATTCCAATGGTGGCAATAGCAACAGCGACAATAATTGAGACTGCGCCCAGCAGTACAAATACGCCCGTCACGCCATAACTATTAAGTAATACAGCGACCGCATAAGGCGCGGCGATACCGCTGATACGCCCTATCGCGTTAGCAAGCCCAGACCCGCGCAGCTTCGCTTCAGTCGGCCATATCTCTGGAACATATACCGCGGAGGCATAGCAAACGTACATATACACAAAGGTAATCAGGAAGAAACCAATTAATGTGATTAGCAACATGCTGGTTTGCAGCGAATAGATATAACCCAGCACGGCAATTAACACTAATAACCCCACCCCTATCGTTTTCCTCGGAATTTTATCCATTACCAGCATGGCGATGAAAATTCCAAACGGCGCACCGAACATACTCATGGTA
Source organism: Citrobacter sp. wls717 (assembly GCF_005280955.1). Lineage (NCBI taxonomy): Bacteria > Pseudomonadati > Pseudomonadota > Gammaproteobacteria > Enterobacterales > Enterobacteriaceae > Citrobacter > Citrobacter sp. wls717. The sequence continues at coordinate 137,300 of NZ_SZWW01000016.1, read as the reverse complement.
TTTAAGACTATGGAGTCTTTCAGATTAATCCCCTGAGTCATAAATATTGTCGGTAACCAGTTAATTAAGGTGTACTGCACAACGTTCATGGCAATCAGAACAAAGGAGCCCAGAATCACCCGCTTTAATAAAACTCCCGTTAATAAAGCGGAGTACGGCACTGAACGCGGTTGTTTGTCATCATCTTCTGTCACGACCGGCGGTAGTGGCTTACCTGTCTGTCGAATGACACCGTCTTCAATGGCCCGCATCACCTGTTCAGCTTCCTGATAGCGTCCGCGAGACTCCAGCCAGCGGGGCGACTCCGGGAAACTGCGCCATGCAATAACGGTTGCAATGAGCGACAGCACAGCCGGAATCAACAACTGTACGCGCCAGTTCCATTCCGCGCTGATCAGTGGCGTTAACCCCATCGCAATCAGTGAACAGAGCGGATAAGACCAGTTGCCGATAAACGAGACCCGACTGGACCATGTGCCACGATTCCGTCCTGGCATATATTCGGTAAACCCGGCAAAAAGGGTTACCAGCAACGCGCCTAAACCAACCCCCATGACAAAACGACAGGCGATCAGAAAGGTCATATTGGGTGAAAACGCGCCAATTACCATGGATATAATATGAATCGCTTCATACAGGATAAACGCGTTTTTACGCCCGGTTTTATCACCGATAATTCCGCCACCCAGTGCACCAAGAAACATACCCGCCGTAGTAATGGCGGAAAACGTGGCGGTGGTAGAATTATCGGTCCAACCGAGTTCTTTTAGCTGCGCGAGAATTAATCCGCCAACGGCATTACTCCAGCAAACCAGTAATCCGAAGGCTACCATAGCGAACATCGACGTATGCCAGCGGCAGTCAGGCAGCCTGTCCAACCTGGCGCCGCAGTGCGGTTTTGCAATCTGTTCCATGCGATAACGTCCCTTTAATAAACATGTTATTCATCAAAGTCGTAAGTCATGATGACTTTAATCGCGGTTTTATCGACCATGGCGTCAAAACCTTCGCGCCATTGCGATAAGCCGATACGGTGAGTGATCATCGGTTTGACTTTAATCGCACCGCTCGCAAGCAGACGAATGGCGTTACGCCAGGAAGTGGAGTCGTAAGCCATATGACCAATAATGCTTTTGTTCCACGCGGTAATATCATTAATGGAGAAGTCGAGTGGTTTGAAACCCATCCCTACGCGGACAACTTCACCGTTGGGACGCAGCATTTCAATAGCTTGTTTCAGGGCAATATTGGCGCCGGAACATTCGATAACTAATCCCAGATTGTCTTTGCCGCAGATTTCCTGACAACGGGCGACCACATCTTCGCTCGAACCGTTGACGACCGCCGTCGCCCCCAACTCTTTGGCGATAGGAAAGCGCACCGCGACATCCTCTTCCAGCCCGACCATGACGATATTAACGGCCCCCATAATGCGTGCCATTTGCACGGAAAAGAGACCTAGCGGGCCAGTACCGAAAACCACCACGTCCTGACCTGGGAGAAATTTGGACTGTTGGGCGATAGATTTGTAGGCATTACAGATGGGGTCCAGGACTGCCGCCTCTTCATAATCAACACCAGGCGGGATTTCCCACAGCGCATGGCGGTGAATTTTGAGGATTTCCCCAGGAACCAGACAATATTTCGAAAACCCACCGCCCCAGGTATTGTTGTCCAGGCCTAAATTCACCTTTTCTGTACAACAAAGAAAATCACCTTGTTCGCAGGCAGGACAGACGCCGCAAACGTGCCCGCTGTTGTCAGAAACCACGCGCTGACCCACTTTCCAGTCCTTAACCTTGTCGCCGACCTGGACAATTCGACCGGCAAATTCGTGACCACGAATCGAATTAAACTGGTCGGAACCACTGTCAACGTTATAGTGCTTCATATCTGCGCCACAGATAGCAGCTGCCCTGATTTCAATCACAACGTCATCCGGACCACATACCGGCTCCGGAACATCAATCATCTTGTAGCCACCAAAGGCCTTGCCAAATCTTGCCAGTGCTTTCATTGAATTTTCCTTTGTGTTTAGTTTTGCATCAGTGGTCATCATACTTATCCATGTAATTTTTGAGGTCAACACAAAATCTTTAAAACACAGATTAAGATCTGCATTTCACAACTCAGATCACAAATAAGTGCAAAGATGTACTGAAACCTACAGAAACGTGGAGGCCGCTTCGCCTGTACGCCGTGAACCCCTTCGCATTTTTTCTGTTATGAAACGGTTAATCTGTAAGAGCTGTTTTTTTCGCCACGCCTTTCCGTGGCGTGTTTACTTGTTTAAATGTCAAAGAGGAACACCGATGAAACTATTGCCTTTGTTGGCAGCATTCCCCCTGCTCTGCGCCAGCGTTGTTTCCGCCAATTCACTGATGTCAGTTGGCTACTTTAATGGCGGTGGCGATGTCACTGCCGGTCCAGGCGGCGATATCAATAAACTGGATGTGCGCCAGATAACCCACCTCAACTATTCGTTTGGTCTTGTCTACAACAACGAGCAAGACGAAACCAATGACGCCCTAAAAGACGCCAGCAAGCTGCATCAGATTTGGCTTTCAGAGAAAGTGCAGGCTGATTTGCAGAAAATCCCGGAGCTGCGTAAGCAGAATCCGAATCTGAAAGTTCTGCTTTCTGTCGGGGGTTGGGGGGCGCGTGGATTCTCAGGCGCGGCAGCAACGAAAGAAACACGAGCGGTATTCATTCAGTCTGCGCAGGAAATTATTGAGAAATACGGTCTGGATGGCATCGACCTCGACTGGGAATATCCGGTCAATGGCGCATGGGGATTGGTCGAAAGCCAACCAACCGATCGCGCTAACTTTACCGCGCTGTTAAAAGAGCTGCGGGCAGCATTAGGGCATAAAAAGCTACTGACCATTGCCGTGGGTGCGAATGCGGAAAGTCCGAAAAGCTGGGTGGATGTGCAAGCCATTGCGCCATCACTCGACTACATCAATTTGATGACCTATGACATGGCCTACGGCACTCAATATTTCAACTCAAACCTGTATGATTCGACGAAATGGCCGACCGTCGCCGCCGCAGATAAGTACAGTGCGGATTTTGTGGTCAATAACTATCTCGCCGCCGGGTTAAAACCGAGCCAGATGAATCTGGGTATTGGTTTTTATGGACGCGTACCAAAACGCGCCGTTGAACCGGGAATTGACTGGAGCAAACCTGACGCGCAGAAGAGCCCTGCCACCCAGCCCTATTTCGAAGCAGCACAAATTGCGTTGTTCAAATCATTGGGCGTCGATCTGAGCAAAGATACCTATGTGAAGTACAACGATATCGTGGCGAAGCTGATCAACGATCCGCAGAAGCGCTTTAGCCAGCATTGGGATGATGAGGCGAAAGTACCGTGGCTGTCGGTACAGTCAGCAGACGGGAAAGCGCTCTTTGCCCTCTCCTATGAAAACCCGCGCTCGGTGGCGATCAAAGCCGACTACATCAAGAGTAAGGGGCTGGGAGGCGCCATGTTCTGGGAATACGGTGCGGATGACAACAATCAACTGGCTAAACAGTTAGCCGATTCATTGGGCATCAAACACTGATCCCAACGCCTGACACAATAGGTTATGATTACCGAATTACGCTGCGCCAATCTTTGGCGCAGCTATTCATTTTCTATTGGAGGCATGAGCTTTTATGGCTTTTATCCCTAAAAATTACGCTCGTCTGGAAGTTGGTTACCGGGAAAAAGCGCTTAAGCTCTTCCCCTGGGTCTGCGGACGCTGTTCCCGCGAGTTTGTCTATTCAAATTTGCGCGAGTTGACGGTACACCATATCGATCACGATCACTCCAATAACCCGGAAGATGGTAGCAACTGGGAAATGTTGTGCCTGTATTGTCACGATCACGAGCATTCTAAATATACGGAAGCGGACCAGTATGGTTCAACGGTGGTTGCCGGAGAAGATGCGCAGAAGGCTGTTGGCGAAGCGAAATATAATCCGTTTGCCGATCTGAAGGCGATGATGAACAAAAAATAACAGCGACTGCGGGCCCGACATCATGACTGCCGGGCCAGGATTATCAGGATTTGAACGTTGCTATAGGCTCAGGCGTAATACCAAATTCAACCTTTAGCTGCTGCTTGCTCTTCATCACCATCTCACCATTGGTATCAATCGTCATATGTTGCGCATCAATGTTGTTGCGCGCCTGCCATAACATCACCAGTTGTAAGCTGTTCTCTTTTTGTTCTGCCGTTAGCGCCACGCCATCCGGCCATTTTCCGAGTTCAACGGCGGTAGATAAGCGCAGATAAACTTCCGGCGTCATGCTGTTGATCATCTCATCAAGATTCATGTTAAATCCCCTCTCCGTAGAATAATTTGCTGAATCGTTTCTTCAACCCTTAATTTGTTCACCGTTTTCGCCATCGGTAAAGTTCAAAGAGGCTGAGTTGACACAGTAGCGCTCACCGGTAGGTTTTGGGCCATCCGGGAAGACGTGTCCCAGGTGCGCATCACAGTTCCCACAGCGGATTTCAATGCGCTGCATACCATGCGAGGTATCTTTTATGTAACGGATAGCCTCTTCGCTGACCGGCTCGTAAAAACTGGGCCAGCCGCAGCCAGAGTCATATTTTGTCTCGGAACGAAATAGCGGTTTATCGCAGATCAAACAGTGGTAGATGCCGTCACGCTTGTTATGCAGCAAACGCCCGGTAAATGGCGGTTCTGTCCCGTGATTCTGCGTCACGTAGAACTGCATTTCTGTTAAATTTTTTTTCAGTTCTTCTGGAGAAGGTTGATTAGCCATTTGCTCACATCTCACTTTATCTAAACTCACATCGCGAGACAGATTCTAACAAAACATTAACACCGGAGTGCGAACTTTTGTTCTAAACTTGATCCTTGCGAAATGGCAGCCTGCAATTCGTGATCAGAATCACGTTTTTATCTTGATTGCCCTTTAAAATTCGGGCCGCCGACCCCATGTGGTTTCAAGCCCAAAGGAAGAGTGAGGCGAGTCAGTTGCGCAAAGCTTAGGCAGCAGATTGATATGTCGCAATGATTGACACGATTCCGCTTGACGCTGCGTAAGGTTTTTGTAATTTTACAGGCAACCTTTTATTCACTAACAAATAGCTGGTGGAATATATGACTATCAAAGTAGGTATCAACGGTTTTGGCCGTATCGGTCGCATTGTTTTCCGTGCTGCTCAAGAACGCTCTGACATCGAGATCGTTGCAATCAACGACCTGTTAGACGCTGACTACATGGCTTACATGCTGAAATATGACTCCACTCACGGCCGTTTCAACGGTACCGTTGAAGTGAAAGACGGTCATCTGATCGTAAACGGTAAAAAAATCCGTGTTACCGCTGAACGTGATCCGGCTAACCTGAAATGGGACGAAGTTGGTGTTGACGTAGTAGCTGAAGCTACTGGCCTGTTCCTGACAGATGAAACCGCTCGTAAGCACATCACTGCTGGCGCGAAAAAAGTGGTTCTGACTGGTCCGTCCAAAGATAACACTCCGATGTTTGTTAAAGGCGCTAACTTTGACAAATACGAAGGTCAGGACATCGTTTCTAACGCTTCCTGCACCACTAACTGCCTGGCTCCGCTGGCTAAAGTTATCAACGACAACTTCGGCATCATCGAAGGTCTGATGACTACTGTTCACGCAACCACCGCTACTCAGAAAACCGTTGATGGCCCGTCTCACAAAGACTGGCGCGGCGGCCGCGGCGCATCCCAGAACATCATCCCGTCCTCTACCGGTGCGGCTAAAGCTGTCGGTAAAGTACTGCCAGAACTGAACGGCAAACTGACTGGTATGGCGTTCCGCGTTCCTACCCCGAACGTATCCGTTGTTGACCTGACCGTTCGTCTGGAAAAAGCTGCTTCTTACGAAGAAATTAAGAAAGCAATCAAAGCTGCTTCCGAAGGCCCGATGAAAGGCGTTCTGGGTTACACCGAAGACGACGTAGTATCTACCGATTTCAACGGTGAAGTTTGCACTTCCGTGTTCGATGCTAAAGCAGGTATCGCACTGAACGACAACTTCGTGAAACTGGTATCCTGGTACGACAACGAAACCGGCTACTCCAACAAAGTTCTGGATCTGATTGCTCACATCTCCAAATAAGTTGAGATGAAACAGTAATCTGTAAGAGCGACTATGGTCGCTCTTTTTTTTGCCTGAAGATACCCGTCATACTTCGAGTTGCAGGTGTGTTGGCTACGCTCTCTCACCCGAATCACTTACTACAGTAAGCTCATCGGGGTTCGTTCACTTGCCGCCGTCCTGCAACCCGAATTATTTAGGGTTAAAAAGGATTGCGTAATGATTAATAAAATTTTTGCACTTCCGGTAGTCGAACAAATTGCCCCGGTACTCTCCCGCCGTCAGCTTGATGAGCTTGAGGTCATTGTTGTCGATCACCCGCAGGTTAAAGCCTCTTTTGCGCTGCAGGGCGCACATCTTCTTTCCTGGAAACCAAACGGTGAAGAAGAAGTCCTGTGGTTAAGTAACAATACGCCGTTTAAAACCGGTGTTGCGCTGCGTGGCGGCGTACCGATTTGCTGGCCGTGGTTTGGCCCTGCCGCTCAGCCTGGCCTGCCGTCTCATGGTTTTGCACGTAACCTGCCCTGGACGCTGAAGGCGCATAACGAAGACGAGAAAGGTGTCGTACTGACGTTCGAACTGCAAAGCAGCGCTGAAACGCATCAGCTTTGGCCGCACGAGTTCTGCCTGCTGGCCCGTTTCAAAGTGGGCGCCACCTGCGAGATGGAGCTGGAAGCGCACGGTGAGTTTGAAACCACCTCCGCGCTGCATACCTATTTCAATGTGGGTGATATTGCGGCGGTGAAAGTCAGCGGTCTTGGCGATCGTCTGATCGATAAAGTGAATGATGCCAAAGAAGACGTACTGGCTGATGGTATCCAGACCTTCCCGGACCGTACCGATCGTGTCTATCTGAATCCGGAAGCGTGCAGCGTCATTCATGATGATGCGCTGAATCGCAATATTGACGTAATCCACCACCACCATCTGAATGTCGTGGGCTGGAACCCAGGCCCGGCGCTGTCTGTCAGCATGGGCGACATGCCGGATGACGGCTACAAAACATTTGTTTGCGTAGAAACGGCTTACGCCACGGCACCGCAGAAAACCACCGAAGAAAAACCGTCTCGTCTGGCACAAACGATTCGTGTTGCTAAGCGCTAACAGCTCTACGCACCATGCCGGATGCGGCTCACGCCTTATCCGGCCTACAAACCGCTCTCAGCCGTAGGCCATGCGGCAAATCAGGCCATATCCAGCGCCGTTTTACCTTTTGGCGCCGGATATTCCTTATCTAACTGCGTCAGCTCATCGGCAGAGAGCGTTATCTCCAGTGCCGCGGCATTCTGTTCGACATGCGCCACATTCGCGGCTTTCGGAATGGCTATCACCCCCGAAAGACGAATAACCCATGCCAGTAAAATCTGCGCAGCGCTGGCATTGTGGGCGCGCGCAATGTCATTGAGCACTGGGTTAGAAAGCAAGTTCCCCCGTAGCCGCCCTGCCTGAGCCAGCGGACTGTAGGCCATAACCGGCATCTGCTGTTGCTGGCACCATGGCAGTAAATCATATTCAATGCCGCGCGATGCTAAATGATAGAGCACCTGATTAGTTGCACAGTGTCGTCCACCCGTAACCTGCCATAATGCCTGCATATCATCGTAATCAAGATTAGAGACGCCCCAGCGGCGGATTTTGCCCTGCGCAATAAGCGTTTCCATAGCGTCAACGGTCTCAGCAAATGAAAAGTCTCCCGTCCAGTGCAACAAATAGAGATCCAGATAATCGGTTTTCAAACGACGCAGGCTGGCTTCGCAGGCGGCAATCGCTTTCTTGCCCGCGGCATTCCATGGATAAACCTTCGAAACTAAAAAAGCGCTATCACGCCGACCTGACAGCGCCTCGCCAACAACCTCTTCCGCTGCACCATCTGCGTACATTTCGGCTGTATCAATCAATCGCAGGCCAAGATCCAGCCCAGCCCGTAACGCGGCGACTTCATCCCGACGTCGGGCTGAATCCTCGCCCATGTACCATGTTCCCTGCCCAATCGCAGGAAGCGATACCTGCTCCGTAAACATCACCTGTTTCGCTGTCATCGCACCCTCCTGTGTTAATGCACCACAGTAAAGCAAAACAACAGACATGTGTCCTGTTATGGTGCACAAATTGCACCATCATAGTTTGGCGTGTCGCCCGTTAATGCGATTAAAGTAAAAGGCCCGGGATCTGATGCAGATCACGGACCTAAATAATGCAAAATTTTCACTAGCCAGCGCTTATTTCAACCGACCTAAATATTTGCCCTCTTTCATGGCGTTAATTTTTCCGTTTTTATAGACAATGACGGAAATCAAACCCGCACTGTAAGTTTGTGCATCGGCATTATTTTCATCATTTGCCGCAGGGTTGCCATTAATATATGCAATACCATCAGCGCCACGTTTAAAGTCCACGCCCAGCTTATTCACATGCACGGATGTGGTTTTGCTGGCGTGCACCGGGGCATTAGCGTCGCTGACCTGAGTTTTGTGTTCATGCTGTAATTGCTGACGATATGCTTCGCTGATAGCATAAGCAGGCGCAGCAGATGAAGCCACCAGCGCAGCGATAATAATCAATTTCTTCATGAGTTAAACCTTAGTATTTATCGTATTTGTGGTGATGGTCGGGATGGGTGCCATCAGAGCTATACAGATTTTGCGCGTTTTCCAGGGCCTGTTTTTCAGCCGCGGCATTGATTGTCGCCTGACGGTTTTGTTCGGCGATGTAGCAGGCATCGCGGCTGATCCCTTTGTTTTCGCATGCACTCATGCGTGAAGCCTCGCTGGTGCATCCAGCCAGGACCCCGCCCATCACAGCTATCATGATTAACTTTTTCATTATTTATACCAGGTTTTTACTCAAGATATCCCCGTGGCATATTTAAGGCCTTACCACGAGAGTTGCTATCACTACTTTTAAAGTTTAATGAATATCGGCAATAGGATATTTAATGTCAATTTTAATTTTTTCAGACAAATACCTAAAGGATGTAAAATAAAAACAAATGATTAATTTTTTATTTTTTCACCTGAAAGTTAACATTCGAAATAAGCCAAAATAGTTATCAGTTATCTTTATGCCACTTGAGAATAAATACCCGGCGCATCACAATACAATAAACCACAGTATTATCAATAAATTATGAACCCAGAAAACGACAACCCACAACAATAAATCATTAAGGCATGGCGATATTACCTCATGCAAAAAAACAATAGCTATCAGGCTAATCAAATGAGAGGTTTATTTTTAGTAACGGCAAAAGAAATACCTGGTTAAATAATCGTTGCGGCCAGGCGAAACATAAAACCACTATAAAAATGCAATCTCATGTTTTAGATCAATATTCATCCCCACGAAGCATAAAAAAGCCCGCATCTCTGCAGGCTTGTATTTGACACGCAATAGCATCAGAACTTGTAGGTCACACCCACCGAGAAGATGCCAGACCAGGATTTATCGACCATCGGGCTATCCTTCACTTCATCACTCAAACGCACATAACGGCCAGTGCCGTATACGTTCCAGTTGCCAAGGAAGTTATAGCTTGCAGTCAACTCCAGATATGGATCCCATCCATCGTCAGCGCTGTAGCTTTTCAGACCACTGCGGCGAGACTCGTGATTGGACACGCCATAATAATAGTCGTTGTAGTTTTCGCTGCTGTACTGCACACCGATACCCGGCGTCAAAGTCAGCGCACCGTTAGTGTAACGGTAGAGCCAGGCCAGATCCCAGATAAAGCCGTTGCTATTATCCAGGGTATCACCCGCCAGAGCGGTACGCAGGAAACCATACTGGGTGTTATGTACATACGAGAGGCCAGCCATCAGGCTGCTTTTACGCTTGTCGAGTTGGCGCAAAGCATGGCTGTCGCTGTCACCCGGCTTGAAATGCGTCGGATCATAGTACGCCATGATGGAGAGCTTATCTGCCGTATCATTCCACAGATAGTAGCCGCCACCCAGACCGTGGAACCAGACGTTATCGCCTTCATAGGTGACAACCGGAACGGGATAAACATCGCGGTCATACTGTTTGTACGGGCTGTTAATCACGCCGACACCTGCACCAACAGTCCACTGACTTTCCGCGTGTGCGGTGCTAACTGCGGTTGCGGCAAGCACGCCAAGTGCCAGAAGTTTGAGTTTGGTCACAATCCATAATTCCTTATTCAAATGTGTAGCGGTCAAAGTGTAACCGCCAATACGCTTCAGCCCAACTATTTTACGTATTAGTCCAGGAATGTAACCCCCTAATTTCTCAGCGAGTGATGACATTTTGCTTGCAGGATAGTGAACACCACATGAATCCCGCCCCATTTCTTTACATAAGATGTGCTTTTTTTGCTGATGAGTTATTGATATGCCATTGAAATTCATTTGCGCACCCAGGCAAGTTTTGCAAATGCCATCTACGCTTAATTTTAGAAGGTGTATCACCGAATACGTTGATCTCCTGACCATCAAAATGGCATGAGAGTTGCTTATTTCTTCAGCAGCGACGTCGTTCAGTTTACCTCTTCAGGGGCCTCTACTATTCATATGAACGGCTCTTAACATGTGCTAAAAAACGAAAGGACGGCATACCATGAATATATTCGATCACTATCGCCAGCGTTACGAAGCTGCCAAGGACGAAGAGTTCACGCTGCAGGAGTTTCTTACCACTTGTCGGCAAGATCGCAGTGCTTATGCCAACGCGGCAGAGCGGCTATTAATGGCTATTGGTGAGCCTGTCATGGTTGACACTGCCCACGAACCTCGTCTTTCTCGACTCTTTTCGAATCGGGTAATTGCACGCTATCCCGCTTTCGAAGAGTTTTACGGCATGGAAGATGCCATTGAGCAGATTGTTTCTTATTTGAAACATGCGGCTCAGGGGTTAGAAGAGAAGAAACAGATTCTGTATCTGTTGGGGCCTGTGGGAGGGGGGAAATCATCTCTCGCTGAGCGACTCAAGTCGCTGATGCAGAGAGTTCCGATTTATGTCCTGAGCGCCAATGGCGAACGTAGCCCGGTTAACGATCATCCGTTGTGCCTGTTTAATCCACAGGAAGATGCGCAGATCCTGGAAAAAGAGTATGGGATCCCGCGTCGCTACCTCGGGACGATCATGTCGCCATGGGCGGCGAAACGCCTGCACGAATTTGGCGGGGACATTACAAAATTCCGCGTCGTCAAAGTCTGGCCGTCTATTCTGGAGCAGATCGCTATCGCCAAAACGGAACCTGGCGATGAAAACAACCAGGATATCTCTGCGCTGGTCGGGAAAGTGGATATTCGTAAACTCGAACACCACGCCCAGAACGATCCTGATGCCTACGGTTACTCGGGGGCGTTGTGCCGCGCTAACCAGGGAATTATGGAGTTCGTAGAGATGTTTAAAGCACCGATTAAAGTGCTGCATCCTCTGCTGACCGCCACCCAGGAAGGTAACTACAACGGGACGGAAGGTATCTCTGCCCTGCCGTTTAACGGAATTATTCTTGCCCACTCGAACGAGTCCGAATGGGTGACGTTCCGCAACAACAAAAACAATGAGGCGTTCCTTGACCGTGTTTACATTGTCAAAGTGCCTTATTGCCTGCGGATCTCCGAAGAGATCAAAATTTACGAGAAATTGCTTAATCACAGTGAGCTGACCCATGCGCCTTGCGCGCCAGGCACGCTGGAAACGCTCTCCCGTTTCACCATTCTTTCTCGTCTGAAAGAACCTGAGAACTCGAGCATTTACTCGAAGATGCGCGTTTACGATGGCGAAAGTCTGAAAGATACCGATCCAAAAGCGAAATCCTATCAGGAGTATCGGGATTACGCCGGGGTCGATGAGGGAATGAACGGTCTGTCCACGCGTTTCGCGTTTAAGATCCTCTCTCGCGTCTTTAACTTTGATCATGCCGAAGTCGCGGCGAACCCGGTGCATCTGTTCTACGTACTGGAACAGCAAATCGAGCGTGAACAGTTCCCTCAGGAGCAGGCAGAACGTTATCTTGAGTTCCTGAAAGGCTACCTGATCCCTAAATATGCTGAATTTATTGGCAAAGAGATTCAGACAGCTTATCTCGAATCCTATTCCGAATACGGACAGAACATTTTCGACCGTTACGTCACCTACGCGGATTTCTGGATTCAGGATCAGGAGTACCGTGACCCGGATACCGGTCAACTGTTCGATCGCGAGTCGCTGAACGCAGAGCTGGAAAAAATTGAGAAGCCAGCGGGTATCAGTAACCCGAAAGACTTCCGTAACGAGATCGTCAACTTTGTTCTGCGCGCCAGAGCGAATAACAGCGGTCGCAATCCAAACTGGACCAGTTACGAAAAACTGCGCACGGTGATTGAGAAGAAAATGTTCTCCAATACCGAGGAGTTGCTGCCGGTTATTTCGTTCAACGCCAAAACCTCGACTGACGAGCAGAAAAAACACGACGATTTTGTCGACCGTATGATGGAAAAAGGCTACACGCGTAAACAGGTGCGTTTACTGTGCGAATGGTATTTGCGCGTACGTAAATCGTCTTAAGAGCATAAATGGCCCGGAAAATTTATCCGTTTACCGGGCCAATATTTCTTCTGTACGCGAAATCATTCAAGAGGTATCAAGGCGGCAAATGAGTGAATTCCCAGGAGCGTACATAAGTACGTGACTGGGTGAGCGAATGCAGCCAACGCGGAGACAACTTGAAGGATGAAGCGTAAGTTGGCAAATGCAGTACGGGGGGCTTATGACCTGGTTTATTGACCGGCGTCTTAACGGCAAAAACAAGAGCACGGTAAACCGCCAGCGCTTCTTACGCCGTTATAAATCGCAAATTAAACAGTCGATCTCCGAGGCCATTAACAAGCGTTCGGTGACTGATGTGGATAGCGGCGAATCTGTCTCTATTCCGACTGATGATATTAGCGAACCGATGTTTCATCAGGGGCGCGGTGGCTTGCGCCATCGTGTGCATCCGGGTAATGACCATTTTGTGCAGAATGACCGTATTGAACGTCCACAGGGCGGAGGCGGCGGTTCGGGAAGCGGACAAGGCCAGGCGAGTCAGGATGGCGAGGGTCAGGATGAATTCGTCTTCCAGATTTCTAAAGATGAATATCTCGATCTGCTGTTCGAAGATTTAGCTCTGCCAAACCTTAAACAGAATCAGCAGCGTCAGCTAACGGAGTACAAAACGCACCGGGCTGGTTTTACCTCTAACGGTGTGCCGGCCAACATCAGCGTGGTGCGCTCCCTGCAAAATTCACTGGCGCGTCGCACGGCAATGACGGCAGGTAAGCGTCGCGAACTGCATGCGCTCGAAGCGGATCTGGAGACCATCGCGAAAAGTGAACCGGCTCAGTTGCTGGAAGAGGAACGGTTACGCAAAGAAATTGCCGAACTACGGGCAAAAATCGAACGCGTGCCGTTTATCGACACCTTTGACTTACGCTACAAGAATTATGAAAAACGGCCCGATCCTTCCAGCCAGGCGGTGATGTTCTGTCTGATGGACGTCTCCGGTTCGATGGATCAGTCGACCAAAGATATGGCAAAGCGTTTTTATATTCTGCTGTATCTGTTCTTAAGCCGCACCTATAAGAACGTGGAAGTGGTTTATATTCGCCACCACACCCAGGCGAAAGAGGTAGATGAGCATGAGTTCTTCTACTCTCAGGAAACCGGGGGAACTATTGTCTCCAGCGCGCTGAAGTTAATGGATGAAGTGGTGAAAGACCGCTACGACCCTGCTCAGTGGAATATCTATGCCGCGCAGGCGTCGGATGGTGATAACTGGGCGGATGATTCACCGTTGTGTCATGAGATTCTGGCGAAAAAACTGTTGCCGGTAGTGCGATATTACAGCTATATCGAAATTACCCGCCGCGCGCACCAGACCTTATGGCGTGAATATGAACATCTGCAATCAACCTTTGAAAATTTTGCGATGCAGCATATCCGCGATCAGGATGATATTTATCCGGTATTCCGCGAACTGTTTCATAAGCAAAGTACCACCAGCAATAATTAAGTAACCACTTTCGGCCGAGGCTCAGGCTTCGGCTGATTACATTACCCTGTATCATGATCGTGACATTTTGCAATGGTTTATCCCGCCGCTTCGTTAGAGCGAATGTGGAGCATGTGGTAAAATCGCATCTCTAACCTATGGGCTGTAATTCATTATGAAGTTGCATCATAAAGCGCTCAGGCTCTTTATCTCAGTCAGCGTTGTTGTTTTGACATCTTCTTTTTTAGTTTATGAACTCATTGCCAGCGATAAGGCAATGAATGCCTATATGCGCTATATCAATGAGAAAGCCGACTCCTCCTTTCTCTATGATAAGTACACCAATCAGAGTATTGCAGCCCATCTGATGCGCACATTTTCATCCCCTAAGGGACCCGCATCTGTCGAACAACAAAAAGCGTTCTGCGATGCTTTCGATAGCGTTAACGGTACACATGGGCTCAATCTCACAGCGCATAATTATCTGCCATTACACGGTACGTTGCAGACCACCTCTACGAAATGTAACGGGCAACTTGAAGACGTATTCCTGTTACCCTCTTTTGACCGGGCGGTGAACGTCAATCGCCTGCAAAAGGATTATGGGCAGGGATTAGGGACGCTGGAGTATAAATTTCGCTACTACGTCGATCTGAAAAATAACTACGTCTATTTCTATGACCTGATCGATTCACGGAAATTTGCGATACACAACTGGACATTTTTGCAAAAAGGCTCGCTGGGAATCGATCAGAATGATATTGACGGTATTTTCACTGGTCGTACGGTGATCTCCAGTATTTATGAGGATAACCTGACCGAGAAAAAGGTGATGAGTTTTTTAACGCCGGTCTACTATGCCGGTAAGCTAAAAGGCGTGGTGATGGTGGATATTAACAAAGAAAATTTAAAAAATATCTTTTATACCAGCGACCGCCCTCTCGTCTGGCGTTTTCTTAACGTGACGCTCTCGGATATCAGCTCAGGAAAAGAGATTATTGTTCACCAAAGTGAGACCCATTTATTCCGCTACGTTCACTACGAAAAGGACATCCCTGGCGGCATACGCGTTACGTTATCTCTTGATTTTATGTACTTTATCGTCTCATCATGGAAAATATTCGCCTTTTATCTTCTGGCAACGATATTGCTGCTGAATATGGTCAGAACTCATTTTCGGTTGTATCACAACGTCACGCGGGAAAATATCAGCGATGCGATGACCGGACTCTATAACCGTAAAATTTTGACGCCGATGCTCGAACAGCGTTTGCAGCAGTTGGTCAACACGGGAACCCTCGTGACCTTTATCGCCATTGATTGCGATAAGCTTAAAGTCATTAATGACACATTGGGGCATAAGGAAGGCGATCGCATTATCACCCTTCTGGCTAAAGCCATTCAAACCTCGATTCGCAAAAGCGACTATGCCATCCGACTCGGCGGGGATGAATTTTGCATTATCCTCATCGATCATCCCAGTGAATTAACGCACCGCGTGCTGGAACGGATTCGCTACAACTTACAAATTATTGCGCAAGATATATCAATCAGCTTCTCTGCCGGGATTTATAATATGCAGCCAAACGACACCATTGATGATGCTTACAAAGCATCGGATGCCCAACTCTATCTGAACAAACAGAAAAAACGCACCGATGCGTAATCATTTTTCAGCCAGGATTTTCATTGTTGTACCAGGAGCAAGTCATGACGGAAGTGAACAAAGGTAACGCAACGCATCAGCGTTTAATTTCGTTATTATCAGAACAAGGCGCGACGTATCGCGTGGTTAGCCATGAAGCCGTCGGCAAATGTGAAGCGGTCTCTGAAATTCGCGGTACTGCACTGGGCCAGGGCGCAAAAGCGCTGGTCTGTAAAGTGAAGGGTAACGGCGTTAATCAGCATGTTCTGGCGATTCTCTCTGCCGACCAGCAGGCCGACCTGAGCCTGTTGGCCGGCCATATCGGCGGGTTGAGAGCGTCGCTCGCCAGCCCGGCGGAAGTCGATGAACTGACGGGTTGCGTATTTGGCGCCATCCCACCATTTAGTTTCCATCCGAATCTCAAACTGGTCGCCGATCCGCTGTTGTTTGAACGTTTTACTGAAATTGCGTTCAATGCCGGAATGCTGGAAAAATCCGTGATCATGGATACTGCTGATTACCTGCGAATTGCGCAACCGGAATTAATTTCGTTCCGCCGCGTTCAATAACAGCCGAGTTAGCAGTAAATAACGCCGCATCGTGCATTAGCTCAAAAAAATCATAATTATTAAATAAAGCCTGTTCCGTCACGCGTTTACGCGTACAGTAAGCAGGCTTATTTTTTCTTTTGGCAAGGAAACTACGATGTTTGATGTCACTTTGCTGATCCTCCTCGGACTGGCAGCTCTGGGCTTTGTCAGCCACAACACCACTGTCGCTGTTTCAATTCTGGTGCTGATCATCGTCCGTGTAACCCCTCTGAATACGTTCTTTCCGTGGATTGAAAAACAGGGACTGACCATCGGGATTATTATTCTGACTATCGGCGTAATGGCACCGATCGCCAGCGGAACGCTACCGCCCTCCACGCTCATTCACTCCTTTGTAAACTGGAAATCACTGGTCGCGATTGCCGTCGGCGTGGTTGTCTCCTGGCTTGGCGGGCGCGGCGTCACGCTGATGGGCAGCCAGCCCCAGCTTGTGGCCGGTTTACTGGTCGGTACGGTACTGGGCGTGGCGCTGTTTCGCGGCGTACCGGTGGGGCCGCTTATTGCAGCAGGTCTGGTCTCGTTGATTGTTGGGAAGCAGTAGCAAGTCAGCTCAGATAACGGCCTGGGGTCTGCCCCAGGCCTTTTTTGAACATCGTGATAAATGCGGTGGTTGAATCATAACCGAGCATTTGCGCGACCTGCTGCACATTATGACCATCGATCAGCGCCTGCAGCGCCAGAATCAACTGCAACTGATGACGCCAGCGGCGAAAGCTCAATCCCGTTTCCTTGACGACCAGCCGGGCAAGGTTGCGCTCACTCATCGCAAATACGTCGGCCCACTGCCCCAGCGTCTGCCATTGGGCAGGCTCTCGCGCCATTGTCGCGACCATTCTGCGGATTTTCGGATGATCGGAAACCGGTAACTGCAGTTGCTCCTGCGGCTGCTGCGGGAGTTCATCAAACAACACCTGCGTCAGTCGCTGAGTTGACGGTTCCAGTCGTTGGTCGTCCGTTTTCGACGCCAGCGAGAGAATGAGCTCCCGGCACAAGGGAGATATCTTTAGCGTACAACAACGCTCAGGCATCACGACGGCATGAGGTTCAATAAACAAGAAACACAATTGTGCGCCTACGGTTACATGGTTACTGTGCGGAATTTCACCAGGGATCCACACCGCATATTGGGGAGGTACCATCCACATGGCATTTTCGACCTCGCAGGTAATCGCGCCATGCAAAGCCAGAATCAACTGCCCCTTACGATGCTGATGCAGCGGACTAAAGAGTTCATCTTCCCGGGCCTGAATGCAGAACGCCACCGCGGCATCATGGTGAAGGTCAGGTTCATACCCATCCAATCTTAGTCCCAACATAAGAATGTCCGATTTTAGCGATAAACTGTCATTTTAGCTTGATTCACTCATGGCGTAAAAACGCTAAGGTATCGCCTCGCCTGACAAGATGAGAAAAAAATGATAAATACGCCTTCCTCCCGCGGTAAAAACGCTGCTTTGCTGATCGCGGGTATCCTGATGATTGCCACCACGCTGCGCGTTACCTTTACCGGCGCCGCCCCGCTGTTAGATGCAATTCGTGCCGACTACGGTCTGAGTACCGCCCAAACGGGACTGTTGACCACCCTTCCGCTGCTGGCCTTCGCGCTGGTATCCCCTCTGGCCGCAGCCGTTGCGCGCCGCTGGGGCATCGAACGCAGCCTGTTTGCCGCTATGCTGCTGATTTGCGCAGGTATTACGATACGCTCGCTGCCCTCACCGGGATTGCTGTTTAGCGGAACCGCTATCATCGGGTGCGGAATAGCCCTGGGAAATGTCCTGTTGCCAGGGCTGATTAAGCGTGATTATGCCCAGCATGTGGCAAAACTTACTGGCGCTTACTCGCTGACCATGGGCGCAGCGGCGGCGCTGGGTTCAGCCATGGTTGTTCCGCTGGCGTTAAATGGATTTGGCTGGCGCGGCGCACTGATGGTACTGATGGTTTTTCCGCTGCTGGCGCTGGTTATCTGGTTGCCCCAGTGTCGTCAGACGGGCAATGCCAGCCTGAGTAACTCACGCGCATTACATTCCCGTGCTATCTGGCGCTCCGGCCTCGCCTGGCAGGTGACCCTGTTTCTGGGAATCAACTCGCTTATCTATTACGTGATCATCGGCTGGTTGCCCGCCATTTTAATCAGCCACGGCTACAGCGAGGCGCAGGCCGGTTCGTTGCACGGTTTACTGCAACTGGCGACCGCCGCGCCAGGGTTATTGATTCCCCTCGTCCTGAACAGATTTAAGGATCAGCGTGCCATCGCCGCCCTGGTTTCAGTAATGTGCGCCGTTGGCGCGGCGGGATTTGCCATAATGCCCGACCAGGCTTTACTGTGGACCATTCTGTTTGGCTTTGGCTCAGGTGCGACCATGATCCTCGGCTTGACCTTCATTGGCCTGCGCGCAAGTTCCGCACATCAGGCCGCGGCGTTGTCCGGAATGGCGCAGTCTGTCGGCTATTTACTGGCCGCCTGCGGGCCGCCCTTGATGGGTAAAATTCACGACCTCAACGGTAGCTGGCTGATTCCATTAGCGGGTGTCGCCGTGTTAGCGATGCTGATGGCCATGTTTGGTCTGTGCGCTGGGCGCGATCGGGAGATCGCGAACGCATAATGTAGCGGGCAGGTTAGCTAACCTCCTGCCCGGCATTTTATCCCCGCGCCGCGCGGAGCATCGCCTGGACTAACGGCACGGGTTTTCCCGCCAGCGCGCCACGTTCATGTTGAAAGAGTGTGCCAACAAAGAAAGGATGCGTTACCAGTTCAATGGCGCGAATATCCCCGGCGTCATCCCAACCGGTCACCCGGAGATCGCCGCTCTCAAGCTCGGTGGCAAAAGCGTCCGACACACCATAGTTGCAGTGATACCCCTCCGTGATAGCATCGCGTCCATAGGCTTTCGCAATCAGCGTATTGGCCCGGAGCTCAATATCATCCGTTTTTTCAACCAACGAGCAGGTCAACGGCGCGATCACCATTCGCCCAGCGGTATCCGTTTCAGCATGCGCGGCATCACTCCAGCCCAGTACGTTTCGGGCATACTCCAGTATGGCGTGTTGGAAACCACCACAGGTGCCTAAAAATGGAATGCTGTTCTCGCGTGCGTAGCGTATCGCAATCAGCGCCCCTTCCGGGTGTCGATAGGGGCTGCCTGGCACGACCCAGATGGCATCATAGCCAATCAGGTCTTCACGGCTATTGATATCAGAAGTGGTTAGCCAGTCATAATCAGCCACTAACTCCAGCACGGCAGCAGCATCATCAATGGCAAGGGGAATCGCCTGGTGCGCCACAATATCGGGGTTGTAATCGCCCACCAGCGCAATGCGAAGCGTATCTTTTATCGGGGAAATGTCCATTAAGGTTTCCTTATGTCCAGACAATAAGAGACAACATAAGGAGCCTCAGCCTACCGACTTTTCATCGGTATCACAATCCCTTAAATTGGGAGTCCAGGCTGGCAAAATGCTATAATGGTCACGTTTTAGGATCTTATTTAACCGTCATAAAAATGATGCTAAATACCAACGCGGCGGCTTAATGGAGCGGATGAAAAGATGAATATTCAGTGTAAACGCGTGTATGACCCGGCAGAAACAAGCGATGGTTATCGCGTTCTGGTCGACCGGTTGTGGCCACGGGGGATAAAAAAGACCGACCTTGCTTTCAATGAATGGAATAAAGCGCTGACGCCGTCATCAGATTTACGTAAAGCATTCCACGCAGAGCTGATTGATTTTTCTCACTTCTCCCAGCAGTACCGTAGCGAACTGGCCCAACGGCAGCAGGAAGGGAAGCGCCTCGCAGAAATTGCCCGGCAGCAAACCTTAACGCTACTGTATGCGGCGAAGAATACTCAGCAAAACCACGCGCTGGTGCTGGCTGAATGGCTACGTCAATGCTAACAGTGGATCACTTTCCCGCTGCCGGATGATCTCTACGCCAGAGTTCCCATTCATCTATCACTTCCCCTCCGGGGAGTTTGCAGTCAGACCTTACCCCTTGCGGAGTCTGCACCGCAATCAGCGAGCCGCCCTTTTGTTCGCAATACACCGATGCCGGATTCGCCATACCAATTTTCGGCGGCATTGGCGCTTCCGGTTGTGGGGTACTACACCCTGCCAGTACCAGCATGCCGGGCAAAATAACAGACGCCAGTTTCATATCAACTCCTGCTAAGAACGTTATCCGGCAAGATTACCCCGACTCCTCATATATCTCCATGTTTTACCACCGGGTTTCAATTTTATGTTTACATTTTAACCGGGAGCACGTGTTTCATCTTTCACCTTGATGTTCTATCATGCGGGCAACGCCAGCCTTGTCATTACTCAGGAGTATTTACACCTCATGTCGGACATGATCCTCGCCAGAGTCTCACAATCCTTAGCCACGGAGCAGTCTGTTGAGAGTCTGGTTCGGCAACTTCTGGAGATGCTGGAGGTGGTGACAGAGATGGAATCAACCTATTTAACCAAGGTCGATTTAGATGCTCGCCTGCAGCATATTTTGTACGCGCGCAATAGCAAACAAATGCAGATCCCGGAAGGGCTGTCCGTCCCGTGGGATGAGACGCTATGCAAACGCGCCATCGAAGATAACTGTCTGTACAGCGACAACGTGCCCGCACGCTGGCCGGAATGCAGCGCAGCCCGTGCGCTGGAAATCACTACGTTTCTCAGCACGCCTGTTCATCTTCCGGACGGAACGTTTTACGGTACGCTCTGCGCCACCAGTCGCCGCCAGCAGGCATTGAGCGAGCGAGGTGAACAGGTGCTGAATCTGTTTGCCGGCCTGATCGCCCAGTCTATTCAAAAAGAGTCGCTGGTCGCTCAGTTACGCGAAGCCAACGCCGCGCTGATTGCGTATTCCTACACCGATGCGCTGACCGGGTTACCGAACCGGCGCTCGATTTTTGAAAATGTTGAAACCCTATTTTCGCTTGCCCGACATCTCCGGCAGAAGGTCGTCGTTGCCTATATTGATTTGGATGATTTCAAACTGATTAATGACCGCTTTGGTCATGAAGTTGGCGACCAGTTCCTGATCCAGATCGGACAGCGCCTGCTCCACGAATGCAGCGACAATGATATCCTTGGTCGACTGGGCGGTGACGAATTTTTAGTCGTTAGCCTGTCGCCGGAAGATGAAAGCGATCGGTGTGAGCGCCTGCAAAAGGTGAAAAATCAGCTGCAACAGCGCATTTGCGGCGACTATCACTTGGGCAGCGTCCATCTGTTTTATCCTGGCGCCAGCCTGGGCGTGGTGGAAATTGATCCGCATGAGACCGATGTAAACTGTGCGCTCCACATGGCAGACAGCGCAATGTACAAAGATAAAAAGCGACAGGGTAAAACCACTTTTGTCGTACATTAAGCCCTGCTATGCTGGCTCGTCTTTAAATAACTCTGGCAGATAATCCTATGCGACTCGGTATTATTTTCCCCGTCATTATTTTCATTTCCGCTGTCGTTTTCTTATCCTGGTTTTTTGTTGGCGGCTACGCTGCGCCGGGAGCATAACGATGAAAAAAACAACGCTCATTATGATTGGCGTGGCTATCATCGTGGTTCTGGGAACGGAACTGGGCTGGTGGTAACTAATAAAAAGGCCACATATCAGTGGCCTTTCCTCTCTGTATATTGAATTAGCTTTTGATCTTTCTGTAGATAAACAGCACCACGATCGCGCCGATAACCGCTACGACGAAACTGCCGAAGTTGAAACCATCAACTTTGCCAAAGCCAAAGAAGGTACTGATCCAGCCGCCAACCACCGCACCAACAACCCCCAAGATAATGGTCATAAAGAATCCGCCGCCATCTTTACCCGGCATAATCCATTTTGCCAAAATCCCCGCGATAAGACCGAAAATCACCCATGAAATAATGCCCATTATTTTCCTCACTTATGTTTTTAAGTTAACGATTGACTCGTTGTATAAAAGCATAGCATAGCGCTGAAAAATTATAATTTGTGATCGGCATCACCTGTAATTTTCATCTTTTTCTGATGTTTCATAGAGTTAGACCAACGACAAAAAGGTGATATTTATGACGCTTCTCGTCAATAGTGACGAATCGACAGTCATTCCTCTCTGCTCTCTGGGCAGCACCCCCTGCCAATGCTGGGTTTTCATTTTTGGCATGCTTTATGCTTTAACAACCCGTCACTACGACACATCGTAGCCCGTGATATCTATTCACGTGGCTTCGTCTACAATTCGCGCTATTTCAGCATTTAACAGGTCTGTTATTGATGAAAAAAATCACCAGTGTATGCCCATACTGTGGGGCCGGGTGCAAGCTCAAGCTTGTTGTTGAAAATAACAAAATCATCCGCGCCGAAGCCGCTGAGGGTGTAACGAACCAAAATCAGCTATGCCTGAAAGGCTATTATGGTTGGGACTTTCTGAACGACACCCGCCTTCTGACTCCCCGTCTGACTCGCCCGATGATCCGTTATGAAAAAGGTGGAAAATTCACTCCCGTTAGCTGGGATGAGGCCATTCGTTACACCGCTAAACGCTTATCTGAAATCAAAAATACTTATGGTCCTCGCGCCATCATGACGACAGGTTCCTCCCGGGGAACAGGCAATGAGACCAACTACGTGATGCAAAAATTCGCCCGTGGGGTGCTCAACACCAACAATGTCGACTGCTGTGCCCGTGTCTGTCACGGCCCTTCCGTTGCGGGTCTACAGGAAACGCTGGGCAATGGCGCAATGAGCAACTCCATCAGCGACATTGAAAACTCAAAATGCCTGCTCATCTTTGGTTATAACTGCGCGGACTCACACCCCATAGTGGCCCGTCGGGTGATTAAAGCTCGTCAGAACGGCGCGAAAATCATTGTTTGCGACCCTCGCCGTATTGAAACCGCCCGTATCGCCGATCAGCATTTGCAGTTAAAAAATGGCTGCAACATGGCGCTGGTCAACGCTTTTGGCCATGTGCTTATTGAAGAGCAGCTTTACGATCGCGAGTACGTGCATAAACATGCCGAAGGTCTGGAAACATACTGGGAAACCGTTAAGGACTATGCCCCTGAAGCCGTAGAACATTTAACCGGCGTCCCTGCACAACAGGTTCGTCAGGCGATGCGTACATTTGCCGCGGCGCCATCGGCAACCGTGATGTGGGGGATGGGCGTCACGCAGTTTGGCCAGGCCGTTGATGTGGTGCGTGGACTGTCGAGCCTGGCCTTACTGACCGGGAATCTGGGACGTCCAAACGTCGGCGTTGGCCCGGTACGCGGGCAAAATAACGTGCAGGGCGCATGTGATATGGGCGTACTGCCTAACCAGTTTCCGGGGTATCAGGACGTGACCGATTTTGCCGTCAGAGAGAAATTCGCCACCGCCTGGGGGATTGACGTTAATCAGATGGATGACAAGGTCGGAACGCGCATCACCGAAGTTCCGCATCTGGCGATTGAGGGCAAAATAAAAGCCTACTACATCATGGGTGAGGATCCGCTGCAAACCGAGGCTGATTTGGGGCTGGTCCGGGAAGGATTTAACGCGCTCGATTTTATCGTCGTGCAGGATATCTTCATGACCAAAACGGCAGAGATGGCCGACGTCCTGTTGCCTGCAACATCATGGGGCGAACACGGTGGTGTCTTTACCTGCGCCGATCGTGGCTTCCAGCGTTTTGAGAAAGCGATTGAACCCCACGGGGATGTTAAACGTGACTGGGAAATTATCAGTCTGTTGGCCAGCGAAATGGGCTATCCAATGCAGTATCAAAATAATCAGCAAATCTGGGATGAGATGCGCGAACTGTGCCCGCTATTCTATGGCGTGACCTATGAGAAAATGGGTGAGATGGGCCATGTTCAGTGGCCTTGTCCGGATCTCGATCACCCGGGCACACCGTATCTTTACGCACACAGCCAGTTTGATACCGCGAATGGCAAAGGCAAACTGTTTGCCGCTCCGTGGCGCGCTCCTGCTGAAGTCCCTGATGAGAACTATCCGCTGGTGTTGTGTACTGTGCGCGAGGTCGGACACTACTCCTGCCGCTCCATGACCGGCAACTGCGCGGCATTACAGGCGCTGGCTGATGAGCCAGGGTATGTTCAAATCAACACCGATGATGCAGAAAAACTGGGTATCCGTCATCGTGACCTGGTGTGGGTAAGCTCGCGCCGAGGCAAGGTCATCAGCCGTGCGGATGTATCTGAGCGTATTAATGCCGGCACAGTGTATATGACCTATCAATGGTGGATTGGCGCGTGTAATGAACTAACGCAGGATAACCTTGATCCGATCTCGAAAACGCCGGAAACCAAATATTGTGCTGTCAAAATTGAGCACATTACCGATCAGGGATGGGCGGAGAAGTATGCCGCACAAACGTACAGCGAAATGAAATCACGCTTGTGTGAGGCCATTGCGTAAATTATCGCCCTGACCGCCTGAGTCTGGCCTTCCAGACTCAGGCCTTTTCCAACTACTTCGCCAGATGCGGTTCACTGAAGCAAATAGCGGCAGACTCATGCTGTTTATCCCGCTGCATAAAACCGAGGTTCATCAGAAACAATCCCACCATAAACGGCAGTTCGTACAATTCTTCAATCAAATCGCCGTAACTGGCGTTATGCAAAAAGACAGGCGCCAGCAGGCGATGATGCTCCACTGTATCGGAAATCAAAAATGCGCAGACGGTAATCGCCAGTAGCCACAGCGGTAGGGGTTCATTACGCAAGCGCCGGGCAATATCCTGGCGTAAGTGCTTCGACAGCAGGACCGGCAGAATAATCATCGCAATTAACACGACTGAGATAGCTCTGAACAGCAGTTTAGGATGCTCCGGGAAGTAATCACGGCCCCAACTGGTGCTTCGGCCCAGTAATACCAGCCACCATACCGCCGCCCAAAGCCAAAATTGCTTCTCGCCTGCAGGACGCGATAAAGGCCGGATGTAGCAGAAAGTAAATACAGCACCAAACAATAACCATAGCGCCTGGCCATTTTCAATCCATGTGACAACCGCGCCATTGAGCAGAGGAAGATGCCAGTTTGCGGTGAACGGGATCGCGACGAGGACCAGTCCAAGAATGAATGCGGATAATGTAAGTCGGGTATTCAATTTCATAAGCGCGAAGTTCTGTATTGTTACTATTTCACGATCATAACCCCTATGAATGATCAACTATTAGCAAACGATGCGAATTTCTTAAGGTATTCTTAAGAAATCTTTTTCCGGACTGCGATCTATCCGACGCAAATAAAAAACCGCCCTGCGTTATCAAAATGCAGTGCGGTTTTCGAGTTAAGAATCAATCAGTTCAAGCGGTATCAGAAGTGAAAGCACTACCATCCGCAGACTTCATGCTCATTCTCGGTATCGTATGAACGGACGGTATTGACCAGGTCTTTGACCACTTCTGCCGCGACATCCGGAACCAATAATGTCATCGGCGCTTCGGTCTCGTAATCAACAGACACACCGTTGCTGTTATTGGTTACTGTGACGGTATAGGTTGCTTTGCCCATGATTTACTCCTTGCCAGTGCGCACGACTTTTCGTTGATTTGCACTCTCCATCAGTACTTCCGGGGCAACGAAAAAATCGATATTAAAGTAAGTGTCGTCGGTCATCACTTCGATGTTATGCCATTTTTCCGGCGGAAAAACGCCAAACTGACCGGCCTCAATAACCATCACCTCTACTGGCTCTGGGCTGTGTTCATCTGCGTAGCCGAGATATTTGACCGCCCCCTGCATAACTGACAGTCGAGGATAAACCCCGGCACGGGTGCCTTTATCAAGGTGGCGTTCGAAAATTCCGGCAGGTGCAGTTTGTTTGTTCCAGAACGGAGTTGAGCGTGTATGGATATGATTCTGTGGAATTTGAAGCATCTTTCTTCCCTTTTCCAGTCGACAACCAGCGAGTCTTATTGAACCGCTGCTGTGTACAGAGTACGCCTCAAAATATACATTTAAAATACCATTTATTGGTTATAACCATTAGCTGATATGTGTGGGGAAGAAAAGCTTAATATTGAAGCCCGCCATATTCAGCGGGCCAATGATTACGACTGAAGCGTCGCCAGACGGGCAGCAAAACCAACGAAAATCAGACCGATAAGGGAGTTACCCACCTTAGCCAACTTCTTCTTGGTACGAATGTACTGGGTCACAAACGCGCCGGAAAAAATAAGGAAACTCAGGTAGAAAAAGCTCACTATCTCAAGCGTTATAGCCAGAATAAAGAATGACAGCCCTGAGTGCGGCGCATTGACATCAATGAACTGCACGAAGAACGAAACATAAAACAGAATTGCTTTCGGATTAGTCAGGCTCAGAATTAAGGCGCGCTTAAAAATGGCGCCAAACGGGACTTCCTCAGCCGCGGCGTCGCTTGCCTTTGATTTCAGTGTGGCGTACAGGATCTTCGCACCGAGATACAGCAGATAAAAAGCGCCGAGATAACGAACGATATTAAATAAAACAGGCGTGGTTTTGATCAAGGCGGCAACACCGGCATAGGCCAAAAACATCAACACAGCATCACCGATAAACACACCGCTTGCGGCGAGATAACCGCCCTTCACTCCCCGACCAACGCTATTCTTCAACACAAATATCGTATTTGGCCCGGGAACCAGCACGATAAAAATAGCCCCCACCAGATATGTCCAGTAATTCAGAACTCCATACTCTGCAAACACGTTAACCTCTTCCTGAAAAAACACATGCACTTGCTGCAAGACAATATGCTAACGAATGCGCAAGGGGATGGAAAGAGAAGGTTGTTAATTAAAATACCCGCCACCAGCGGCGGGTATGTACCGTTAACTTAGGCCGGGTTAATGGTGCAGCATCTCATCCACCACCTCTTCGCCTTTCAACTGATAAGGATAGTAGGTAGGCCAGTTCTCCATTTCTTCGAGCAAGGCTGCCTGCGAGGTATTTCCCATAAAAATATGGAAGTGGCTTGACTTGCGCGGAGCAATGATATGATCGCTGAGCTGGACGTATTTAGGCGCTTTGCTATCAGCAGCTTTACACTCAAACAAATAACGTACACCTTTCTTGCCTGATTTATAGTGCAAGATTTTATATCCGGCATAATCGTATTTGCATGATGTAACCTGATTACCGGTATGAAATTCCATCACACCATTTTCAATGCCGATGGTGTCTACGTTAGTTGCATAGCCTTGACGGTAATAATCTTTAATATGTTCTGCCGTTTTGCTTTTATCTTTCTCCGCTTTCTTTTTGAATACCGGATCAAGTTCGCCACTGACCAGATACGGATAGACAGATTGCCACATGCCATCCCAGTCAGTCAGCGCTCTGTTCTGTACCTGATTATCATCAAACACGCCTTCTGACACCTTTTGTTCTGTTTCACTCATCGGAACACCATGGG
Organism: Citrobacter sp. wls717; assembly: GCF_005280955.1. Taxonomy (NCBI): domain Bacteria; kingdom Pseudomonadati; phylum Pseudomonadota; class Gammaproteobacteria; order Enterobacterales; family Enterobacteriaceae; genus Citrobacter; species Citrobacter sp. wls717. The sequence continues at coordinate 109,595 of NZ_SZWW01000016.1, read as the reverse complement.
AATGGTGACCGTGAGCCAAAACCTGACCACTGACCAAAATCATCCCCAGAGCGATTGCCAGTTTTTTAAAATGAATAGCCAAAATTTCACCCTCAAATCGTTTGCGAGTGAAATGTTATAATATAACATAACCATTTAATCAACATCGTAACTTACCGGAACGGGGAAAATCACGGCGTGGGTAGCGCTCGCGTGCAAATCTGATCAAGCAGCGCCTGCTGATGGCTGATAATCAGCATGCCTAACGAGCGACGCTGGCACTCTTCGAGCAGCAGCCCCCAGATATCTCTTTGAATGGAAGGATCGAGCTGAGCGGTAATCTCATCGGCAATAAGAAAACGGGTCCGCGGGTCCAGCGCGCGAAGTATGGCGATTCGCGCCAGTTCACCACCAGAAAGCTGTCCGGGGCGACGGGTTAGCCACTCCGGCTTGATATGCAGACGGATAAGGAGTTCCGCGCCGGGCCGCCAGGCGTCATAAACCGCATCACCGGTGCTACGCCGTGGGTTAAAAGTTAATTCCGGATGCTGCGGTACCAGTTGCACCGGGCAATATTGATGCATCGGTAGCGGCTGGTCATCGATAAGAATGTCGCCCGAGGTCGGCTTTTGCCAGCCCGCCAGCACGCGCCCCAACGTCGTTTTGCCAGTTCCGCTGGGCGCACAAATCCCAATACGCTCACCGGGGTGCAATGAGAAAGAAAGTTTTTGCCACAGCACCTTCCCTCCCTGACGAATCACGACATCACGACAGTACAGCATCGCGCACTCCAAATAATTGATTTCTTTCAGGCAGAGCCCGCCATTGACGTTGCAGATGCTCGCTAATTTCCCCGCGCAACAGCTGTTCACGACTAACATTATCCGACACGCTTCCCTGATACAGCGCGACGATGCGATCCGCATGCTGGGCCGCCAGCGTGAGATCGTGCGTCACCCATAAAACACCAGCCCCTTGCTCACATAAACCACGCAACTGCTCAAGCAGTTGATTAGCCAATGGCGCATCAAGCCAGGCGGTAATTTCGTCAGCCAGAATATAGCGGGCCTGACTCAGCGACGCGTGACAGGCCAGAACGCGTTTCGCCATACCGCCTGAAAGCTGACGCGGGAAGGCATCTAATACGCTGGTTTCCAGTTGACTACGCTGGAGCAATTTTTCTATTTTTCCGGCATTCCAGGTTTGGCCGGAGAGCTGACTTGCTCTGCGCAAATGCTTTTCAATTGAGAGCAGCGGGTTCAGGGCCTGAACGCCTTGCGGGACATAGCTGAAGGTATTGCCCCGACATTCGCGGATGTCATGACTGTTCAGCATTTTGCCATCAAGGGTTATGGCGCCGTGCAGACGCAAATTTTCCGGTAACAGATCGAGCAGACATTGCAGGAGCAGACTTTTCCCTTCACCACTTCCCCCAACTAAGGCCACCATCTGACCGGGCGCAACGTCGAAAGAGATATTCTGCAACATCGGAGACCATTTTCGCGCCCCGAACCAACGATAACGCGCCACGTCCAGCGAGACCTGTCTTAAACTCAACATATGTCACCTCGCAACCATAAACGATGCACTGCCCTCGCGAGCTGATCGAATAACATCACCAGGCTGAATAACATCAGCCCCGGAAACAGCACTAACCACCAGTCCCCATGACTGATAAACCTCAGCGCATCCGCCAGCAGCAGCCCCAGCGACGGTTCATGCGGCGCCAGTCCAAAACCGAGGAAACTCAACGCCGCGCTGTGCAGCACCGCATGAGGGAACATCAGCAATGTCCCCGTGAGCCATTGAGGTAATAATGCCGGTAAATAGTGATGTCGCCAGCAGTAAAAATGACCATGTCCCAGACGCCATGTCAGCGTCAGATAATCGCTATGGGCAACACGTTCGGCCTCTGCACGCAGAATCAGTGCGAGGCGCGGCCAGTGGGTTAGCGCCACTGCCATGATCACCCCACTTTTCCCACCGCCCAGCGTAAAACAAATCAAAATAAGCAGCAGCAGATGCGGCATCGACAGCATGGCATCAGTTATCAGACGCATAAGCACGTCCAGACGTGGATGCAGGCGTGACAACGCCGCCATCATTAACGCAATGAAGCCACTGCACAAGGCCGCGCCGATACCAATTTGCAGACTGGTTAACGCCCCCTGAAAGCAACGCACCCACAGATCGCGACCGAGGTTATCGGTGCCAAACCAGTACAGCGCATCAGGGGGCAGATGACGGGCAAGCAGATTCACATTCAACGGGTTATCCAGCGTGGCCGCGCCATAAACCGCAATGAATAGCAGACAACTAAAAGAGAGCACCAGACGAATAAGCGTCGGCGTCGGATTATAGAGCATCGGGTCGCTCCAGAGCACGGTTCAACACGTGAACAAACCAGGTAGAAAGTGAATTGCCAATAAAAACCAGCACGGTGCTAAACAAGACGATCCCCATCAGTAACGGTAGATCGCCCCGCAAGCCGGCATCAATGGTCGCCTGCCCAAGTCCAGGATAAGCAAAGACCTTTTCTGCCAGCAGCGCGCCCCCCAACAGTTCTCCCAGCGAGGCGAACTGCAGGCACAGCGCGGGCGTGATAGCGTGGCGCAGAACCTGATGGCGTAACAGTGACCAACCTTTGTCGCCCTGAGAGCGCGCAAAACGGACAAATTCGCTCTTCATTACGCTGGCGATACTTTCCCGCGTATGAAGCGTAATCTGCCCCAGCCCCAGTAAACTTAGCGCGCAAACGGGAAGCACCAGATGGCGCAGACGCTCGGTTAGTGTCGCCATATCGCTGTTGTTGCCCGGCTCCCACGCACAGCAGACCGGGAATACCGGCCAACGAACGGCAAATAACGCCAGCAGCAGCATGCCAATCCAGAAGGTCGGTAACGAGGAAAGCAGATAGCTGAGGCGACAAATTGCTTTGTCCGGCCAGCGATTCAGGTAGCGTCCGGCGACAAATCCCATTGCCGTCCCCACTATACCGGAGAGCAGCCATGCGCCGCTAAGCAGCGCAAACGAGGTAGCAAAGCGCTCCTTGATCACGCTGGCAACCGGCGCATTAAACAACATCGAGTACCCGAGATCGCCCTGCAATACCCGTATAAACCAGTTACCAAAACGCTCCCACAGCGGCTGATCCAATCCCCAGCGAGCGGCGATACGTGCATATTGTTCCGGTGGCACGTGCAGGAGATCGTTGCCAATATAAGCACGAATCGGATCGACCGGAGAAAAGCTGAGCAGCACAAAAGTGCCAGCCGCAACCAGCACTAATAACACCATCAGCCGGAGAAAATGGCCTACTACAGACTTCATCAACGGCAGGTCCAGGTCCATTCATCCAGATTATTGAGCAGTGACCAGCTCCCGTGAATTTCCGGTGCGCCTTTGCCTAAGTCAATACATGGATTTGCCAGGTAAGTGTGCTGAATATTCAATAACCATGCCCATGCGGCATCGCCCTGTACACCAGCGCCTTGCTTGCCATCCCACTCAACCTGTTGCCAGAAAGGCAGCGCTTTTTGCCAGTCCGGTGCATCAATAGCCTGTTTGAGATGCTCTTCAACGACAGAATTACTGTAGTAACCGGGGTTGTAATACTCCACGCCCGCAGCCTGATTGCTGTAATGATGGAACAGCTCCATGGGATCCAGGCTTCCCCAGCCAAACAGCGTCGGGTTGGCATGCATATGACGCTCAACGGTTTCCCAGCTTCCGGATTGCAATGATACCTGGATACCCACAGGCTCCAGCATCGCACGTACGGCTTCGGCTAAATCCCGACGCGTACTGTCACCGCTGGCATACCATAAAGTCAGGCGCGCCTCTTTGCCATCTTTCACTCGTACACCGTCTTTACCCACTTTCCAGCCGGCGTCTTCCAGAATTGTCCGTGCTTTTTCGCTGTCGCCATCTTTGAACGCGACTGACTGCCCCTGCCATGGCAGGCCCTGAACCGCGCTATAGGCGGGGATCGCATGACCTTCCATAACCTGATCGGCGAGCTGCTTACGATCAATGGCGTAATTGATGGCGCGTCTGATCGCGACATCGGCTGTAATATCGTTACCAATCGGATAACCATTGGCGTCTTTTTTACCTGCAGGAATCATCGGGAACACAATGCCCCGATTCTCCACGCTGTCGCGCACCCACAGTTTCAAATTCTGCTGCTGAGGGGCGACCGCCATCGAAGGCGCAATACGTACTAATCCCAGTTGCCCACTGCGTGCTGCGGCATAAGCGTTGTCTTCATCAAGGAAAACAAACACCAGCTTACTGAAATCATTTTTCTTACCGGCATACCAGGGATTAGCCTCCACAATCAGCTGCTGCCCAGGCTGGAAACTCACCAACCGATAAGGACCTGCGCCAATCGGATTTTTGGCGAATGTTTTTTCGTTATAAAGCTTTGCCGGAACAATCCCTAAAGATCCCAGCACATTCACAAAGGTGCTCTGCGGGCTGCTCAGCGTCACTTCGACCGTGCGGTTATCTTTCAAACTGGCATGAGCGAAGTTCCCCATGTCAATTTTTCCACCACTTTTTGCTGCTTTGTTATAAGTGAACACAACATCTTCAGCGGTTAGCGGCGACCCATCAGAAAATTTAAGGTCAGGTTTTAACGTCAGCGTCCAGGTTTTGCCGTCAGCACTGGTCACCACCTTCTCCGTCAGCAGGTTTCCCCAGCTCATATCTGCATTTTGTTTTAATAACGGCGCATGCAAAAGCAAATAGCTGCCATGACTCCAGCCCAACATTGGGTCAAACCCTTCCGTTGGCTCCGGTCCAATCGCCAGTTTTAACGTCTGACCTGCGCCCGCATTCTGCGCGGCGAGGAGTGGTGAGGTTAATGCGAGAGTTAATGCACACGTCAGGAGTGCCAGCTTGCCTTTGATCATTATTTTATCCAGATTTGCGTTATGTTTATGCCGCTTAACGATGCATTGTCGTTAAGCAGTCTCCTGGGAAAGGGATTATGGCGAAGAGAATTGGCGAAAAAAATGATGCGGCGCAGAAAAGTATGACGATTTTCTAAAATTATCATACTTTTTTCTGATACTCCGTTATGAGTACGATGTGAACCCCAGAAATTGTTTAAAATTCAACCATTCATTCAATAACATATTAATTCAATTCTAATAATTACCATTAAGACTATTGTCTTAACCACCATTCCCTTACGCTAAATCAATGACAATTTATGTATATTTATTCAAGAAAAACACCAGAAATGACAAGTTATGTAAATCCATAATGATAATTATTTGTATTATCATTTTCATCAATTATCTTACTGCCTTTGAATTTTAACAAAGGAAGTTTGACTATGCGTTTAAAACCGATTGCCTCTGTCGTTCTGTCCTGTATGGGTTTTACCAGCCCCCTGGTTTTTGCCGAAGATGTCATGGTAGTCACCGCCTCCGGTTACGAAAAGAAAATTACCAATGCAGCAGCCAGTGTTTCCGTGATTTCGCAGCAAGAGTTACAAACCAATAAATATAATGATTTAGGTGAAGCCCTGCGTTCAGTAGAGGGCGTGGATGTCGAAAGCAGCACCGGTAAAACCGGTGGTCTGGAGATCAGCATCCGTGGCATGCCTGCGAGCTATACCCTGATACTGATTGACGGTATTCGTCAAAACGGCAGCAGCGATGTAACGCCAAACGGCTTCTCTGCCATGAATACCAGCTTTATGCCCCCGCTGGCGGCAATCGATCATATCGAAGTGATCCGCGGCCCAATGTCGACGCTGTATGGCTCCGACGCAATCGGTGGCGTGGTGAACATCATTACCAAAAAAAGTACCGATAAATGGAGCACCTCCATCAATACCGGCGTTAACCTGCAAGAGAGTAATAAATGGGGTAACAGTACGGTGGCCAACTTTTGGTCCAGCGGTCCGTTAATCGCAGGCGTGCTGGATATGCAGGTTCGTGGGAGCACAACGCAGCGCCAGGGCTCAAGCGTCACCTCTTTGAGCGATACCGCCTCTACTCGCGTACCCTATCCAACTGAATCTGAGAACTATAATATCGGCACGCGCCTGGACTGGAAAACCAATGAGAACAACACGTTGTGGTTAGATCTCGACTCTGCCAGACAGCGCTATGACAATGACGATGGACAGTTGGGCAACCTGACGGGAGGTTATGATAAAACGCTGCGCTATGAGCGCAACAAAGTGACTCTCGGCCACGATACCGCTTTAACGTTCGGCACCTGGAAATCTTCCCTCGGCTGGAATGAAACCGAGAACAAAGGCCGACAACTGGTCTCCTCCGCGCTCACGCCGGAAAACGCGGGCCGTGCCGGTGATGCGCGAGAACTCAAGAACACTAACGTCATTCTGGACTCGGTGCTGCTGACGCCATTAGGTGACTCACACCTGTTAACCCTTGGTGGGGAATACTGGGATGCGCGAATGAAAGACGGTGTCGTACTGGCCAATACCGGCGAGACGTTCCACCAAAAAACGTGGGCTGCCTATGCGGAAGATGAATGGCATATTCTAGACTCACTGGCGTTAACCGCAGGTACACGTTATGAACATAATGATGTCTTTGGCGGCCACCTGAGTCCTCGCGCCTATATGGTTTGGGATGTCTCCGATGAGTGGACGCTCAAAGGCGGTGTTACTACAGGTTATAAAGCGCCCTCACTCAGCCAGTTGCATAACGGCATTAGCGGCGTAACTGCGCAAGGAACTGTTAATACTGTCGGTAACCCTGACCTCAAGCCGGAAGAAAGTATCAGCTACGAAACCGGGCTATATTATGAAAACGAGGCCGGACTGAACGCCAACATTACCGGCTTCTATACCGAATATAAAAATAAAATTGTCTCGTATTCTATCGATGATAATACCAACAGCTATACCAATAGCGGTAAGGCAAGGACCGATGGTGTTGAATTCGCCAGCACCTTCCCTCTCTGGTCGGACGTACTGAGTTTATCTCTTAACTATACCTACACACAGAGCAAGCAAAAAGATGGTGATAATAAAGGCGCACCGTTGAGCTATACCCCCAAACATATGGCTAACGCCCGCCTGAACTGGCAGGCTACAGAAGATATGAACGCTTGGTTGAGCGCCCGTTATCGCGGTAAGGCGCCACGCTTTACCGAAAATTATGAGAACCTCAGCGCGGTACAAAAGGCGGTGTATGACGACAAAGGCGCGAATTTAAAAGCCTGGACCGTTCTCGATATGGGAATGTCTTATAAGCTGACCAAAGACCTGACGCTGAATACGGCAGTCAATAACGTACTGGATAAAGACTTCAGCGAAGTTAAACTGTATCAGGTTGGTCGCAATAGCACCTACGCAGGTGACTACTATCAGACTGCACAATCCACTACCGGCTACGTAAATCCGGGTCGTAACTACTGGGTTTCGTTAAACTATCAGTTCTAATTGTAAAATGTTTTATTGGCAGGACTATCTCTGATAGTCCTGCCAATATGCAACTGATATCATTCTCGCGTACATGAATTCGATATTCCCGTCTCAACAACATTAACACACCCCTATTTTTGTGCGTGCTTAATGTTGATATTAATAAAATGTGAGTTGATACCGTAAGTTATCAACAATGACCTACAAAGCATAAACAAAAAAATTAATTATTTATCTAACTAAATAATAGATAAACAGCCAGCACAATACTGTCATGCATAAACGCTGGTCGGATATGTACCAGCGACATTAAAGAAGATCATTTTCTCACTATCCAACAGTTGAGAATGGTAAAAATGAAAAAGTTAATGATTGCGATTATTGCTGCAACAGCTTTATCCGGTTGCGCTCAGCAAACCTTTAAAATCAACAACGGTATTGCAGAAAAACCCACACAGGAAACCAGACAGAATTTTTTTATTAATGGTATTGGCCAGTCACAAACCATCGATGCAGCTTCTGTTTGCGGCGGTGCAGACAAGGTTGTTCGCACTGAAGTTCAGGAGTCGGGTATGGATGTTTTCTTGCGCATCATCACGATTGGCATCTATACCCCTCGTGAAGCCAGAGTGTATTGTTCTAAGTGATATTTTAAGCAGGTATTTTCAGGAATACCTGCTTAACTTAATTGATGGTTAATAATATTGAACATTACTGAGAGATGGTAGTACCGAGTCAATATACGCCTTAATAAAACATAAGAAAAATTAAACAATCAGTACAGAAAAACGCCCTCCTGCATCATTAAGTACATTGCCAAAACAATAGCTCCGGCGATACCGCCTAAAAACAGAACAGCGGCAATTGCTAGTTGGTCGCGGTTTGTGTACTTAGTATTACTGCGCACATCCACCATTTTCTTATGTACTACCTTCACTCCACGATTTGAATCGCGTGCCCTGGTAAATGCTATATCTGTCATGCTGTTATCCGTTTGCTGTATGTAAAAATGCAAATAACCACCACATGACTAAGGATATATTTTTTGAATAGCGCGATCTGAGATTTATCTCACGATAAAGAAAAACACAGGATTTCTACGGCCGATTCTCCCCCATTCTCACCTTTATCAACAAGATTTCTCCCGTTTTATTCGACAAAAACCTTCACTTTGGGTTTTGAAAGCAGAATAAGGATAAACTCAGTAAAAGTGACCGGTTTATAGAAGTAGTATCCTTGCAGAAAAACAATGTTGTTTTTGTTAAGATAATCAAGCTGCGCTTTCGTTTCTACTCCTTCTGCAACAATGCTTAAAGACAGCTTACGCGCCAGATCGAGTACACAATCTAAAATTCGGGTTGAGTCGGGAAGGTCATTTACCCGTCCCACAAAACTCTGATCGATCTTGATATAATCAATGTGCAGATCATGCAAGTAAGAAAGTCCAGAATAACCTGTACCAAAATCATCTAACGCAATGACAAAACCATTTTCATGTAGCGTATTAAGCCTCTGCACAAGATCATCATCCACATGCAATGGTTCTCGTTCAGTCACTTCGATCACCAAATTTAGATCATCACGACTGAAACTACCTCTGTAGCGCAGGCACTCCTCCACAAACGCAGGGGAAGTAATATGGGATGCGCTGAAGTTAATTCCGACATGGAAACCGGATGGTAATTTGCTGGCGATGGAGTTCATATTCGCAGAGACCTGCTTCATCAAGTTTTGAGTAAGCGGTACTATCAGACCTGATTTTTCGGCAACCGGAATAAAAGAGGCAGGAGAGATATATCCAGCCCTTGGGTGCTTCCATCTTGCCAGCACCTCAACACCGCGTAACGTTCCATCGCGACCATTTACGATTGGTTGATAAAAAGGCACTATCTCCCCTTTATCTATCGCTCGGCGCAACGTTTCTTCAGGGGTATCGTTCTTATTCAAATATTTATCGATAGCATACGCTACAGCTGCCGAGATCAGCAGGATGAAAATCAGTATTCCCAGACCATTAGTGACAAGCCTTTTTAAGCTAAATAATGGAGGCTGATCGAAAATAATGCTGAAGGGATACTTTGCAGAATCCACCTGACCAGACTGCGGCGCGTTCGCCTTGATGACTTTCACTTCCGCCGATGAACCGAGTACTTTGTCGCCCACCCGCAACGAATAGGACAGCCCTTTTATTGGGACATTCAATGCGCCCCGGATATGCACTCCACTTATTGTGATAATGATACTACTTGTTTGAAAATGAGTTTGGTAAAGCAGAACAGGTATCTCATTCACCGTATATTGCGCAGGGGCCAGCAGCAAATTTGTATCAGGTATAACGGGTATTTGCTTCAGCAGGATCCGATTACCAGGCAGTGAGGTGCACCAAACCTTCCCTTGCCGAATAATAATCAACGTTCGTAGATGAGGCCGAAGCGCGGCTTCAGTTCCGAGCTGATATTGGCTCTCCAGATCGCATTTCTTTTCAGCGATGCGCTTAGCTGTGCCCGTTGCCTGGAAAGCTTCATTAAGTATGTTGTCCATATTTTTCGCAGCATATCGAGCGCCCCCCAAAGCTTCCTGCGATGAGGAATACCAAAGTTGCATATTGAGAATAAAAACGCCGATTACGAACAGACATATCGCAGCAAATATCGGTAACAGTGCTTTGCGCATTCTTATATCCTGTGGCGAAAAATGAACTCGTAAAACGAACGTTGACTGGGTCAAGTTTGTCTCTACAGAGCATGGTAGACAGCAACATAAATCGCCATGGAACCAATCACATTTTTTAAATCACATCATAACATATTGATTAATAGTAAATAATCATTGAACATTTTCAGTGCAATACCAGTATTGCACCACATTTAATTTGCTATCATATGTAGGCATAACGAGGAGGTGAGCCAATGAAAATTTTTATTACTGACGATGGCGGAAATCTGATCCCTGTCGATGGAAAAAGCGTCGTCATCGAACTAAATAATGGCAAAACGATTGAGATAGCCGAGGAATACGGCAGAGACGACATTCCTGAAGGGATCAATCTTTGGGGTGGACGGGAACCGTCTCCTTCACTCCCTTTTGAGGAAATCAAAGCCAGAACTGAAAGCCTCGGCGTTTACCCATTAGCAGCCAATGCTCTACACGTTTTCCCGTACAAAATCTCGTCGAAAAATTGAATCCTGACAAACTCGCAGTGAACACCAATCAACTATCCGATCGTGTTACCCGAAGCAGACATAACAAAACCCTAATCTCTTAATGAAAATAAGGATTTGTTAAGCTTAATACGATACGGTTGTGGTGGCGTATCATTCGAGGAAAAATAATGAACAGATTCTCAAGACTTCAGATTCGCTTGCACTGGTTAACTCTGGTGTTAATCGCGATAACCTATGCCGCAATGGAATTTCGCGGTTGGTTTCCCAAAGGCAGTACCCTCTATCTGTTGATGAAAGAAACACACTATAATGCAGGGGTATTTGTCTGGTGTTTAATGATAATACGTTTAATTCTCAAACATAAGTATGACGATCCAGCGATCGTACCTACGCCACCCCAGTGGCAGAGGATATCAGCCAAATTAATGCATATCATGCTCTATGTCTCTTTTCTGGCGCTACCGTTATTAGGTATCTTGACGATGGCTTACGGCGGAAAGAGTTGGTATTTTTTAGGGCTAAACATTCCCGCTTTCTTTCATAGCAACGGTGAAATAAAGGCCGTCGTAAAAACTATTCATGAAACTTTGGCAAATGTAGGGTATTTCCTGATTGCAGCCCATGCTGGCGCGGCATTATTTCACCACGCCATACAGAAGGACAATACCCTGTTGCGAATGATGCCTGAGCATAAACACCTGAAATGATAATCTTAGAAACATAGGCACTAAAACACCAAGAAAGCATTAGTTTATTTATCAGTCATCATAATGCTTATGTTTCTTTCTCTCTCCTCATTACATTATCATCACCAGGCGACGTCAATTCGTATTGACGTCGCCCCTTGTATATCAGATAAAAACACAGTATAAGTACTGTATGTTTATACAGATAAAGGCAAGTAACAATGTTCGTGGAACTCGTTTATGACAAAAGGAATTTTGATGGTCTGCCAGGCGCAAAAGAGATCATTCTGGGCGAATTGAGAAAGAGAGTGCAGCGGATCTTTCCAGATGCTGATGTCCGGGTTAAACCGATGCTGACTCTACCAGCGATCAACACTGACGCCAGTAAGCACGAGAAAGAACAGATTAGTCGCACTGTTCAGGAAATGTTTGAAGAAGTCGATATGTGGCTGCTTTCAGATTAAATACCCTAATTTGCTGTGACTTAAATTCCTGAAAGATTGCCGGCTAACCGCCGTTATGTTCTGGCATACGACTCCGTCACGGCAACACTCATCACTGAGCAAATATCATTTGTCCTGTCCGGGCATCTTTGCTTCTGTAGCTTAATTATTCCAGATGCCGGAAGATAAACCAATAAGAAATAATAACATTATATATTATGACACTTTAAATAATAAACAGCTGCAATATATAATTTTACAGCTCGATAAATCCAATCTGTTGTTTATCATTTCAGATATCAAATTATGCTTTCCGACCCATGTTGATACTGATAGAATACCGGGATATTACAAATTGTAAAAAAATATATTGCTAATATTTTGGTGGTTTTTGGACAAATATAGAAAAGGGACTACATAGAAATGAATTCATCTATTACCATCGTTACAGCATTTTTCGATATAGGACGAGGAAACTGGACGAGTGATAAAGGTTTCTCTTCTCATCTAGAGAGAACATCTGATACCTACATCAATTATTTTAAAAACTTGTCTGAGTTAGATAATGACATGGTTATATTTACATCCTGCGATCTCAAACCAAAAATAGAAAAAATTAGAAATGGTAAACGTACTGTTGTAATCCCCTTAGATATTAATAAAAAATTCCAACACATTAAAAACAGGATTTCTCAGATCCAGAGAAATGATGAGTTTAGAAATAAGCTTGAAACTCGCCAACTAATAAACCCTGAATACTGGTCCTCAGACTACGTACTAGTTTGCAACCTGAAGACATACTTTGTAAATAAGGCAATAGAGTTAAACCTTGTAAATAATAATATGGTTGCATGGGTTGATTTTGGTTACTGTCGTAATGCGAAAGTAATAGATGGATTATCTCGCTGGGATTATCGTTTTGACGTCAACAAAGTTAACTTATTCACAGTAAAAAAAGGGTTAACTGTCAAAACGCTTCATCAGGTTTTCGATCACATGATTAATAATCGCTCTTATATTATTGGCGGTGCCATTATTGCAACACAAAATAAATGGAAAGAATTTTATGAATTGGTTTGTCAGTGCCAAATGACAACGCTTAAAAACAATATTGTGGATGATGATCAGGGTATTTTTATAATGTGCTACCATTATAAACCTCAATTAATCAAACTAAATCATCTCGGTAAGAACCGATGGTTCAATTTGTTTAAACTGTATGGCAGGAATGATTTTGTTTCTTTTTCACGAAGGTTAAAAGTAACACTTATCGGGAAATAAGATTAAATTGTAGACATACACAATACCGATAAAGGTAAAGCTGACGTCTACTATGAGCGAAGAGCGGTAATTAAAGATTCGAACACGACATAAATTATCACTCTGCTCGGTTCTGTTTATCAGTCATGATCATTTAACAGTCAGTCGCAATGCTAATTCTTGCGGGTAGGGATCAAAGTAATTCTGCGTCAGCAGATAATCGTCCGGGTATTCCGCCAGATAATGTTTCAGCAACGTCATCGGGGCCAGGATGGGCAGTAGTCCTGCGCGGTAATGAAGGATCACCTCGCGCAACTCGCCGCGCTGACGCATTGTTAACTGATTACGGAAGTACCCCTGAATGTGCATAAGCACGTTTGTGTGGTTTTTACGTGAGGCGGGTTTCTTCAGAATTGTCATTAAATTATCCCGGTAGACCGCAAAGAAAGCCTCCAGATCCTCCCATTCATGCAGTGATGCGACAAATGGGCCAATTTGCCTATATCCGGCCTGATGGTGAGCCAGCAATTGCAATTTATAACGGCTATGAAAATCCAGTAGAGCCCGCCGCGTCAGGCCATTTTTGCGCAGCATATTGAGCTCATGTAGGGCGAAAACCCTTTCGACGAAGTTTTCGCGTAGGACCGGATCGTGCAACCTCCCGTCTTCTTCTACCGGTAGCCACGGATATTTCTTCATCAGCGCGGCGGTAAACAGTCCCACCCCGTCTTTACGCCCACGATTGCCTTTATCGTCATATAAGCGCACACGTTCCATGCCACAACTGGGGGATTTTGCACAGACGATAAAACCGGACAGTGTGTCCAGCCCTGCCAGATACCGCTGGCAGAAGTCAGCCATTTCGTCGGTCACGTCTTCGTGAGGTGCGTGACTAAAACGCATGCGAATATCCCCGACGGTCGTTTGCACCAGGCGCAGCGCTGGCCGAGGGACAGGCAAACCTATCGCCATCTCCGGGCAAACAGGCTGGAAAGTCACCCACTGGGCTAGTTTCTCCATCGCAAATTCTGCCCGTTTATGCCCGCCGTCAAAGCGGACGGCAGAACCCGTTAAACAGCCGCTGATCCCAACGATGGGTTGCATTTTCATGACCTCTTCCTCACTATCGCGTTTTACGGGAGAAGAAAAGCGTCACCGTACCGACGGTGAGGCCAAATTTCTTCATCTCCGTTTTATTAAACAGATGGTTAGCATCCTGCATGTACATCCAGTCGTCAAAATTCAGCAACCAGGTTCTGCCTCTGGCTTTCACATTCATGCTGTAATGCCAGTTGAACGCGTTGCCCGCTGCTTGCCCCTTCGCCACGCCTTCAATGTCACCGGCAGTACCTTCGTAACGATCGGCGCTAACTTTACGGATATGCCACACCCGCTGCTGTTTCTCTCCATCGTCGTACACAAAGCGTTCGTTGAGGGTCAATGTGTCTCCCACCACATCGCCGTTAATATCGACATGGAAGCGACGAAGCTGTTTACCGCTGCGGTCCTGAATCATCCCCCATGCTTGCGTTTCTCCCTGAAAATACTGAAAGATATCCAGCGTCGGCTGCTGTTGCCGATAGTCGGCAATTTCAGCGCTACAACCAGCCACCTGCATCAGCAAGGGCAGGCTCAGGGCCAGTAAACGTTTCATTTTTCACCTCCAGTAAGCTGCTGACGCAGCTCAGGATATTGCGTGCGGGAACCCAGCCAGACAGAGAGAAAGTTTTCGCTGAACGCCGCCGACTGCGGTGGGCCAAGCGGGATAAAGTGCCTTTGAGCCGCTGAAGCGCGATACCAAAACTTCCCCTGCTTATCTTGCAATACAAAAGCCAGTTGCGTACCTGGCGCGACGTCTGGCCATATCTCACTCAACATGCGAAGCCAGGACTCACTCTGCGCTTCCCGCCCGAGAATACCCTGCGCTCGCCACTGTTCGCGGGTGGCATTAACCAGTTCTTGCCGTTCAATATTGCGCTGATAGGTGATAATCAGTGCTTGATCCTCTTTCAGCCCGCGATAGCGCCCATCCGGCGTGCGCAGTTGTGAGGTATAGATCGTGAATGGTCCCCATGAGAGCGTCGCATCGCCGACTTGCCGCCAGCTTAACCAGTCAGCGGCACCGGCAAAAGGCGTCGTCGCCATGACGCCCAGCAGTATCAATAAGGCAGGTTTCATTAGTGTTTCCCCATGAAAATATGAAAAAACAGCATCAACACCAGCCAGCCCGTCGCCATTAAGCCAACAACAATAAATGTTGGTTCCAGAAAAGTAATGGCCCCCAAACGCTCTCCTATCACATAGGCGATCGGCCCACCACCGGTGGCCATTATGGCCAGCAGCCATCCCGGCAAGGTAGTCGAGCAGGTAAGGTGCGTCCACAGGACAGCGAACATGAGCCAAAGCGCAACCATCCATAACGGCAACAATGCTTCGCCGTGAAAATTAATCAACCCCGTCAACGCCCACAGCGCATCCAGACCACTACCCACCGCTGCCAGCATTAACGCGTACAGACGTTGCGCAGACGGCAGCAAGAAGCAGGCCAGAATAGCCAGCCCAAGCCATAACGCCAGGCCGCGCTCACGAAATAACACCACCATGAGCCAGTACAGATCGAACCCGACAGCCAGGAAAAAGACCTGTAAATGGCGGTTCATGGACGTTCCGCCGTCAGTTGCACCACGCTGATCGTGCGGGCGTTAAAACCGGCTTCGCAGTAGCCGAAGTAGTACAGCCACATACGGCGAAAACGCTCATCAAATCCCAGTTTTTCAATGTCATGCCAGGCGTGAACAAATCCTTGTCGCCAGTGCGCAAGCGTCCGGGCGTAGTCGGGCCCCATATCGAACAGATTACGAACCACAAAGTCAGTATGCTTTGTCATCAGGCCGCTCATCGCGGTGATACTGGGTAAAAAGCCCCCTGGAAAGATATAGCGCTGAATAAAATCAACGCTTTTGCTGTATTCGCGATAGCGCTGATCCTGAATGGTAATGGCCTGAATCGCCAGTTTTCCCCCACGACGCAGTCGCGCCTGGCAGGTACGGAAAAACGTCGGCAGATAACGCTGACCAACCGCTTCGATCATTTCAACCGACACCAGTTTGTCGAATTCCCCGGTCAGGTCGCGGTAGTCGCACAGCAGGACGTTGACTCTCTCCTGTAAACCTGCGCGGGCAATCCGCGCTTTCGCCCAGGCAAACTGTTCCTGAGACAGGGTCGTGGTGGTTACACGGCAACCGTAGTGGCGGGCGGCGAATTCCGCCATCGCCCCCCAACCAGTACCAATCTCCAGCAGGTGATCATTTGCGGTCAGTGCCAGTTGCTCGCAAAGCCGCGCCATTTTGGCCTGCTGAGCCTGCGCTAAAGACTGCTCGGGGCAGGTGAATAATGCGCTGGAATAGAGTAAATCCTCATCAAGAAAGTGCGCGTAAAATGCATTGCCGAGATCGTAATGCGCGGCAATGTTTTCTCTTGCTTGTTGCCGATGGTTGCGACGCGTCCAGTGACGCAAACGCTCGGCAGGTCGGCCAAGCAGGCGAAAACCGCTTTCCAGGCGTCCCAGTAGGGTGCTGTTAAGCGCAAATATTTGCAGTAACGGCGTGAGCTGTTGCGTTTCCCACTCTCCGTCCATCCAGGCCTCAGCCGCTGCAAGACTTCCGCCTATAAGCACCCGCCAGTACACCCTGGGCGAGAGAATATGTACGTCAGCGCGTAATTCAGCTGAAACATCACCAAAATGTAAGGTCTGCTCCCCTTCCCGCACCGTGACAGAACCCTGGCGAAGGCCGCTCAGCATGCGGAAAAGAAGCCAACGCGCCACACGCAGGTTGCGCGGAACATCAGGTTCAAGCGCAAAGACGGGATCGGTCATGATCGTTCACTCCTGCTGACGGGATGGTTGTAGAGAGGGACTCGCTTGAGCCACAGGCGTAGCGCCTGCCAGTAAATCGCGAACACCGTTTTCAGCGTCATCAACGGCAGTCGTAGCAGCAACGCGCGTAAACTCGCCTGCGTCAACGGCTCGCGTTTGAGCATCAGGCTGGCATCAAAAATCTTCTCTGCCTGGTGGTTTTCGATATGCATATGCAGCGTTTTACCCGGCGGGTTAAATCGCCAGTGATAGACCATATCCATCGGGTTAAATGGCGATACATGGAACGCTTTTTCCGACGGACGCTTTTCCTGTGCGTCTACAGCGTAGTAATGTCGCTCATTCCATGGTGTATTGCGGACTTCCGCCAGTACCCAGCGCAGACGCTGTGAACGGTCATAGCAGTAGTAAAAATTGACCGGGTTAAAATGAAAACCGAAATAGCGCAGCTGTGTCAGAAGCATTACACGCCCCCCGGGATGTTCGCCCGTCAGGCAGGCAAGCTTATTCAACACGCTCTCTCTTAACGGTGCCCCCAGCGGGTAATCCGCATCATGAAAAGCGGCCGCGGCGAAGCGATTACATTTCACGCCCACGCCCGGAAGCTGTGCGAGTTCATCTAAATCGAGCCACGCCATAAACACCTGATAACTAAACTGGTGTGTTGCTGGCTGGAGGCGGCGATGGCGCAAAACACCGTGGTACAGGCAGCTGTTCATCTTAGCCCCCCTCTCCTGCGGCAATGCCGTGTACTACATCGAGCGCGCTGCGCACGCCATCCTCATGAAAGCCGTTGTACCAATAAGCCCCGCAGAACCAGGTCCGACGCAGGCCGTTGATCTCAGTGCGGCGCGCCTGCGCGCGCCAGCTGTCGGGATTAAACAATGGGTGCTCGTAGACAAAGCGTCGCCAGACGAATCGCTCGTCAATAGGGGTGTCCGGGTTGAGGGTCACGCAGAATAGCGGGCTTCCTTCGGGTAATCCCTGGAGAATATTCATGTTATAGGTGACGCAGGCGCTGGCGCGATCTTGCCCACTCAGGCGGTAATTCCAGCTTGCCCACGCGCGTTCGCGTACCGGTAACCAGCGGCGATCGCTATGCAATACGACCTCGTTACGCTGCCAGCTAATTGCGCCCAGCACGTCGCGTTCTGCGGGGGTGGCATCACCAAGCACGACCAGAGCCTGCGAAGAATGACAAGCGAAGATCACCTGATCAAACGTCTGTACTGATCCTGCCAACTGGATTTTGACGCCGCTGTCGTGACGAATAACCTGCTGAACAGGCGCATTGAGGTGCAATGCCAGACGCTCACCCAGCTTCGCCAGCATAACGCGAATGTACTCGCGCGATCCGCCTGGCACCACGAACCACTGCGGACGATGCCAGATATCCAGCAGGCCGTGGTGTTCAAAGAAGCGCAAGAACAGCGGCAACGGAAAACGGCGCATCTCCTGTAGCGAAGATGACCAGATGGCTGCGCCCATCGGCAGAATATAATGACGCGCAAAGAACGTACTGAAATGGTGCTGGTCGAGGAAGGTCTGTAGCGTGGCGTTTGCATCGACATCATTCAATGCCCGTTTAGCCAGACGATTAAAACGGACAATCTCTTTCAGCATTCCCCAAAATGCGGGTTTGAGCAGGTTCTGACGTTGGGCGAACAAGGAAGTCAGCGTATGACCGCTGTACTCCATACCGCTTTGCGTATTATGCACCGAAAAACTCATCTGCGTTTTTTGCCCCTGAATACCGAGTTCACTCAGCAAGCCCATAAAACGCGGATAAGTTCGGTCGTTGTAGACGATAAAGCCGCTATCAATTGCGAAATTCCCCTGTGGAGTCGCTATATCTACCGTCGCAGTATGGCCGCCCGGGGTCGACGCCGCTTCAAAAAGCGTCACCTGATGATGTCCGGCCAGACGCCAGGCGCAGGTTAATCCGGCAATACCACTGCCAATGATAGCAATTTTCATGAACGCACCATCCTGCGCAGCAACGCGCGCTGGAGACTCTCAGGCA
Organism: Citrobacter sp. wls717; assembly: GCF_005280955.1. Classification (NCBI taxonomy): domain Bacteria; kingdom Pseudomonadati; phylum Pseudomonadota; class Gammaproteobacteria; order Enterobacterales; family Enterobacteriaceae; genus Citrobacter; species Citrobacter sp. wls717. Next base: position 90,749 of record NZ_SZWW01000016.1, on the reverse strand, counting down.
GCCCGGCCAACAGACGCAGCAACACGCCAAAACCTGTCGGGAAGGCAATACTATTTTTTCCTTTCGCCAGGCCACGGCGAATAGCCTTCACCGCCTGCTCTACACTCACCTGCCCGGGCATAGGAAAATCGTTTTTACGGGTAAGCGGGGTATCAACAAATCCTGGCGAAACGACGGTCACGGCAATACCTTTTGGCTCCCAGTCCAGACGCAAACTATTGGCAAACCAGGTTAGCGCGGCTTTAGACGCACCATAGGCTTCCGCCCGTGGGAACGGCAGCCAGTGCGCCATCGAACTGACCAGCACCACGCGGTTACCGGAAGTTAACTGCGGCTGAAGCGCTGCCAGGCAGTTGATGGGGCCGTGATAATTCGCCGCCATCACCCGTTCAACCTTCCCTGCATCTATCCAGCCGTGGTCGAGATATTCGCAAGTTCCGGCACAGAGAATAACCAGTTCGGGTTTGCAGTCCGCCAACGCCTGGCGACAGGCGTCCCTGTCTGTCATATCGAACAGGCGTACTGTGATGTTGGCGTGGGATTGGCGCAGTTGTTCCAGCCTTTCGGGATTGCGGCCACAGGCAATCACGTGACAGCCGTCATCGGCCCATGATTTTGCAAGCCCGGCGCCAATCCCAGAACTTGCGCCAGTAATGAGGACAGTCATCATGCGCGCACCCTCCTTTTAACGTGGCGAACGGCCCAACCCAACAGAGGCAGATGCTCATAGAGCATCTCACCGGCATCGTAATAATCACGCTGGCGAAAAATCTTCTCGCCATGTGTCTCGACCATTGAACATCCCGGCAAAGATCGTATTTCTCCGCCAGCAATACGCGGATGCGACCAGTACATTGTCCACGTCACGGCAAACCGCCCGGTCTCACACAGTGGAGGGTCAATGGCAAAACGGCAGGCATTCACATTCGCCAGGAGATGCGAGAAATAGCGCTGAATGGCAAACAGCCCGTTATGTTCCCCGAAGGGATCGACAAGTACCGCGTGCACGTCGTACAACCCGGCAAGCGCGGGGACGGGCTGGCGATCCAAACTGGCGTAGTAATCCACAAACCTGTCGATAACGGATGGCGGTGCGCGCATAGCTCTTACCCTTGTGTGAACCACATTACGTAGACGGTATAATTAAAACTTACACAAACACTTTAATTTGTCCAAGTTTATACTAAAAAATAATTATAAATTCATTTAATTCAACAAATTAAAATTTAGTATTTTTGAAAGAATTTATTCGTAAGCCACTAAGGTAGTGGCCAATCAACACACAAGAAAGGTAATGACAGAGGATTAAAGCGGGATCACTTCGAGGGAGTTGACCTGCTGTTGCCAGAGGTCTATCTGTTTTTTGCGCGCTACGGTGAGTTTGCCGGACGTCACCAACAGCCATTTGCGATCGGGGAAAATTTCAGGCGCAAGCATCGCGGGCGGTACAGGAAGCACATCAATGCGATGTCCTTGTCCAGTGCGACCAAGCGCTTCAAGCCAGATCTCGCAGGGGTCGGTAAGATGCCAGCCTGTAATCAGGTAGTTATCGCCCGGCGCACGCTTATCCCCTTCCAGGCAAAACGAGGTGTAAGAAATAATAATACCATCGAGGATTTCACGCAGCGTTATGATAGCCGGCACGTTAGCTGATACCTGGCTTCGCAGAGGACGCAGCACCTCGCTCACCAGTTCAGGGCGGGGATATTCGCGGCCGGCATCATAAATAAGCTGGCGCAGAGATTCTATCTTCCCTTCGTTCAGGCGCTGCAGCATACTCTCTTGCAGAGCGAGCCAGTTATTCGTTCGCCGGGCACCAGGGCGGGACAGCAACGGTTTAACCTGGCTTATCGGTACGCCTTTTTTCACCCAATCGAGAATTTTAAGCGCCTGTTGGATATCGTCATCGCTATACAACCGGTGCCCACCATCCGTACGCTGTGGTTTGAGAAGTCCATAACGACGTTGCCAGGCGCGCAGCGTTGTGGCGGTTATTCCACAAAGCCGCGCAAATTCACCGATGGAATAGGACATACAGAGCACCGAATAACCAAGAATACTTTCAATATACTACGAACCACGAGCAACAATCACTTTCAGAAAGAAGATATAAAACACAAGGGATTGATATCCAGAAATTATTGGAACGTAAATCAAGAGAAATGACAGACAAATATCACGACGACAGGGGTAAGGATTGGACTGTTGTCGAAGTAAAAACAGGGTGAGCACGCCTGGTTTTTGGGGAAATGTTTTGGGGAAACAATGTTGCAGGCATAAAAAACGGGAACCTCTCGGCTCCCGTTCTCACACAACCCAGAATCTGGATTACATGTTTTCGATGATCGCGTCACCAAACTCTGAACATTTCAGCAGCTTAGCGCCGTCCATCAGACGTTCGAAATCATAAGTTACGGTCTTGGCATTGATTGCGCCTTCCATACCTTTAACGATCAGGTCAGCCGCTTCAACCCAACCCATGTGGCGCAGCATCATTTCAGCAGACAGAATGATAGAACCTGGGTTCACTTTATCCTGGCCTGCGTACTTCGGCGCAGTACCATGAGTCGCTTCGAACAGCGCACATTCGTCACCGATGTTCGCGCCCGGCGCGATACCAATACCACCCACCTGTGCTGCCAGCGCATCAGAGATGTAGTCGCCGTTCAGGTTCATACACGCAATCACATCATACTCAGCAGGGCGCAGCAGGATCTGTTGCAGGAATGCATCGGCGATAACGTCCTTAACCACGATTTCTTTGCCGGATTTCGGGTTCTTGATTTTCACCCACGGGCCGCCATCGATCAATTCACCACCGAATTCTTCACGCGCTAACTGATAACCCCAGTCTTTGAACGCGCCTTCAGTGAACTTCATTATGTTACCTTTATGTACCAGGGTAACAGAATCGCGATCGTTCGCGATGGCGTATTCAATCGCCGCACGAACCAGACGCTTAGTCCCTTCTTCAGAACACGGCTTGATACCAATGCCGCAATGTTCCGGGAAGCGAATTTTCTTCACGCCCATTTCTTCACGCAGGAATTTAATCACTTTCTCAGCGTCTGCGGAGTCCGCTTTCCACTCGATACCCGCATAGATATCTTCGGAGTTTTCACGGAAGATAACCATGTCGGTCAGTTCAGGGTGTTTTACCGGGCTTGGCGTACCCTGGTAATAACGCACCGGGCGCAGGCAGACATACAGGTCAAGTTCCTGACGCAGAGCAACGTTCAGAGAGCGAATACCGCCGCCAACTGGCGTGGTCAGAGGGCCTTTGATGGCAACACGATACTCACGAATTAGATCAAGGGTTTCAGCAGGCAGCCAGACGTCCTGACCATAAACCTGAGTGGATTTCTCGCCGGTGTAGATTTCCATCCAGGAGATTTTACGCTCGCCTTTATAGGCTTTCTTGACAGCAGCATCGACAACTTTGATCATCGGTGGGGTTACATCAACGCCGATACCGTCGCCTTCAATGAACGGGATAATCGGATTTTCAGGAACGTTGAGTTTGCCGTTTTGCAGGGTGATCTTCTTACCTTCCGCCGGAACAACTACTTTGCTTTCCATTCACCTCTCCTTCGAGCGCTTCTGGTTTGCTCGTCTGTCATCGCGCTGCATGTGCATTGGCGTCCTGCTGCACGACTGCGTTAGAGCAATTTTTTGTTAATGATTTGTAATGAGCGTGTCAATACTACCCTATTGTTCGTCGCCATGAAAGACACTCGTTCTTAGGCTATAATGCGGCAATTGATATAATCTGAAAATACCATGCAAAAAACTTCTTTTAGAAATCACCAAGTTAAGCGATTCAGCTCACGACAAGTCACTAAACAGCGTAAAGAAAGCCAGCCAAAACGCGTGGTTTTGTTCAATAAACCCTACGATGTTTTGCCACAATTTACTGACGAAGCCGGACGCAAAACGTTAAAAGATTTTATTCCCGTGCAAGGCGTGTATGCTGCGGGTCGTTTGGATCGGGACAGTGAAGGGCTTTTAGTGCTGACCAACGATGGCGCATTACAGGCGCGGTTAACGCAGCCCGGCAAGCGCACGGGGAAAATTTATTATGTTCAGGTTGAGGGAGAACCTACGCCCGAGGCGCTGGAAGCCCTGCGTACTGGCGTAACGCTCAACGATGGCCCTACACTGCCCGCAGGAATTCAAATGGTAGAAGAACCTGCCTGGCTGTGGCCGAGAAACCCGCCCATTCGTGAACGGAAGAATATTCCCACCAGTTGGCTAAAAGTCACCTTATATGAAGGCCGCAACCGTCAGGTACGTCGGATGACGGCGCATGTTGGGTTTCCTACGCTGCGCCTCATACGCTATGCCATGGGCGATTACACACTGGAAAATCTCGCTAACGGCGAATGGCGGGATGCAACTGTATAAGGAAGCTGTATGTTCAAACCACACGTCACGGTCGCCTGCATTGTGCATGCAGAAGATAAATTTTTAGTGGTTGAGGAAACCATCAACGGCAAAGCTTTGTGGAATCAACCTGCCGGGCACCTGGAAGCGGACGAAACTCTGGTGCAGGCCGCCGCTCGTGAGCTATGGGAAGAGACAGGCATCAACGCACAACCGCAGCATTTCATTCGAATGCATCAATGGATTGCGCCAGACAAAACGCCCTTTTTGCGTTTTCTGTTTTCTATCGAACTTGCCAATATGTGCGCTACTGAACCTCATGACAGTGATATAGATTGCTGTCGCTGGGTCAGCGCAGAAGAGATTCTTTCAGCGCCAAATCTGCGTTCGCCGCTGGTTGCCGAGAGCATTCTCTGTTACCAGAGTGGAGAGCGCTATCCGCTGGCAACGATCGGCGAATTTAACTGGCCGTTTACAGAGGGTGTCAAGTAAAGGGCTGCGTGCTAGAATATGCCGCCTTGAAGTTCAATGTCGTGAGTATTCCTATGTCTGAAAGCCCAAAAAAAGTGATCGTCGGCATGTCCGGCGGTGTCGATTCTTCCGTATCAGCCTGGTTGTTGCAACAACAGGGTTATCAGGTAGAAGGCCTGTTCATGAAGAACTGGGAAGAGGACGATGGTGAGGAATATTGCACAGCGGCTGCCGACCTCGCGGATGCGCAGGCTGTTTGCGACAAACTCGGCATTGAACTGCATACCGTTAACTTTGCTGCAGAATACTGGGACAACGTCTTTGAACTGTTCCTGGAAGAGTACAAAGCGGGTCGTACGCCGAACCCGGATATTCTGTGCAATAAAGAAATCAAATTTAAAGCCTTCCTTGAGTTTGCCGCCGAAGATTTAGGTGCCGATTACATCGCCACCGGTCACTACGTACGCCGCGCGGATGTCGACGGAAAAAGCCGCCTGCTGCGAGGGCTCGATGGCAATAAAGACCAGAGCTATTTCCTCTACACGCTCGGCCATGAGCAAATCGCGCAAAGCCTGTTCCCGGTTGGCGAACTGGAAAAACCACAGGTGCGTAAAATTGCCGAAGATCTCGGACTAATTACGGCCAAGAAAAAAGACTCCACCGGTATCTGTTTCATCGGCGAACGCAAGTTCCGCGAGTTTCTTGGTCGCTACCTGCCGGCTCAGCCAGGTAAAATCATCACCGTTGACGGTGAAGAGATTGGCCAGCACCAGGGGCTGATGTACCACACTCTGGGCCAACGTAAAGGTCTGGGCATTGGCGGTACAAAAGAAGGGACGGAAGATCCATGGTATGTGGTGGATAAAGACGTTGAGAACAACATTCTGGTTGTCGCTCAGGGTCACGAACACCCACGTCTGATGTCCGTTGGTCTGGTGGCGCAACAGCTGCATTGGGTCGATCGCGAACCGTTCACCGGCACCATGCGCTGCACGGTGAAAACCCGTTATCGTCAGACCGACATTCCGTGCACCGTTAAAGCGCTGGATGCTGAACGTATTGAAGTCATTTTCGACGAACCTGTCGCGGCGGTAACGCCGGGTCAGTCGGCTGTCTTTTACAATGGCGAAGTCTGCCTCGGCGGCGGAATTATCGAACAACGCCTGCCTTTGCCGGTCTAATTATTTACACATTTGATACAAGGAAGCAGTGAACGTGGCAAAGAACTATTATGACATCACCCTCGCCCTGGCAGGTATATGCCAGTCGGCACGCCTGGTGCAAGAACTGGCGCACCAGGGGCATTGTGATGCCGATGCGTTACACGTTTCGCTCAACAGTATCATCGACATGAACCCCAGCTCTACGCTTGGGGTTTTTGGCGGGAGTGAAGCTAACCTGCGACTTGGCCTTGAAACGTTGCTGGGCGTGCTCAACGCCAGCAGTCGTCAGGGGCTAAATGCGGAACTCACCCGCTACACGTTAAGCCTGATGGTACTGGAGCGTAAGCTGTCAGCTGCCAAAGGCGCTATGGACACGCTGGGAGACCGTATCAACGGCTTGCAGCGCCAGTTGGACCATTTTGATTTGCAGTCAGAAACGCTGATGAGCGCAATGGCCGGCATTTATGTTGACGTCATCAGCCCACTCGGCCCGCGTATTCAGGTTACGGGTTCTCCTGCCATCCTTCAGAGCCCGCAGGTTCAGGCCAAAGTACGCGCTTCGCTACTGGCTGGCATTCGTGCAGCAGTGCTCTGGCATCAGGTTGGTGGAGGCCGTCTGCAACTCATGTTTTCTCGTAATCGCCTGACGACTCAGGCAAAACAAATTCTTGCTCATTTAACCCCGGAGTTGTGATCTATGGAATTATCCTCACTGACCGCCGTTTCCCCTGTCGATGGACGCTACGGCGATAAAGTCAGCGCGCTGCGCGGGATTTTCAGCGAATACGGTTTGCTGAAATTCCGTGTACAGGTTGAAGTACGCTGGCTGCAAAAACTGGCCGCGCACGCAGCGATCAAGGAAGTTCCTGCTTTTGCTGCCGACGCAATCGGTTTCCTTGATGCGATCGTCGCTAACTTCAATGAAGAAGATGCTGCGCGCATCAAAACCATTGAGCGTACGACCAACCATGATGTGAAGGCAGTTGAGTATTTCCTGAAAGAAAAAGTGGCTGATATCCCGGAGCTGCATGCCGTTTCCGAGTTTATTCACTTCGCGTGTACGTCAGAAGACATCAACAACCTGTCTCACGCGCTGATGCTGAAAACCGCTCGCGACGAAGTGGTCCTGCCGTACTGGCGTAAGCTTATCGACGCAGTGAAAGATCTGTCCGTACAGTATCGCGATATCCCTCTGCTCTCCCGTACCCACGGCCAACCCGCCACCCCATCCACGCTGGGCAAAGAAATGGCGAACGTGGCCTACCGTATGGAGCGCCAGTACCGCCAGCTTAACCAGGTCGAAATTCTCGGTAAAATCAACGGCGCCGTCGGTAACTATAACGCCCACATCGCCGCTTACCCGGAAGTTGACTGGCATCAGTTCAGCGAAGAGTTTGTTACGTCGCTGGGCATCCAGTGGAACCCTTACACCACGCAGATTGAACCGCACGACTACATTGCCGAGCTGTTTGATTGCATCGCCCGTTTCAACACTATCCTGATTGACTTTGACCGCGATGTCTGGGGTTACGTGGCGCTGAACCATTTCAAACAGAAAACTATCGCCGGTGAGATCGGTTCCTCCACCATGCCGCACAAGGTTAACCCAATCGATTTCGAAAACTCCGAAGGTAACCTGGGTCTGTCTAACGCGGTTTTGCAACACCTGGCGAGCAAACTGCCGGTGTCCCGCTGGCAGCGCGACCTGACGGACTCTACCGTTCTGCGCAACCTGGGTGTCGGTATTGGCTATGCGCTGATCGCATATCAGTCCACGCTGAAGGGCGTGAGCAAACTGGAAGTCAATCGCGAGCATCTGCTTGATGAACTGGACCATAACTGGGAAGTGCTGGCCGAACCTATTCAGACCGTAATGCGTCGCTATGGCATTGAAAAACCGTACGAGAAGCTGAAAGAGCTGACGCGCGGTAAACGCGTTGACGCCGAAGGTATGAAACAGTTTATCGATGGCCTGGCCCTGCCGGAAGACGAGAAAACTCGCCTGAAAGCGATGACACCAGCCAACTATATTGGTCGCGCCATCACCATGGTTGATGAACTGAAGTAATCTGGTTTGTGCCGGACGGCGGTTTCGTCAGTTCCGGCCTCCAGTTGATGTTATATTGAAGCCGGATAAGCGTCAGCACCTTCCGGCTTTTTTAGCCAGTGATAGCCTCCCTTCCCCCGGTTTATTAAATGTTTATCCCCACGGACACATAATCAGCGTTAAACTATTCATACCTTTCACATAGGGAGTAACGATGATGCGCGTACTGGTTGTCGAGGATAATGCTTTATTACGCCACCACCTCAAGGTTCAGTTACAGGATTTAGGGCATCAGGTGGATGATGCAGAGGACGCTAAGGAAGCAGACTATTACCTTAATGAACATCTGCCGGATATCGCGATCGTTGATTTAGGGCTCCCTGATGAGGATGGCTTGTCGTTGATCCGCCGTTGGCGCAGCAATGATGTTTCACTCCCCATTCTGGTATTAACCGCCCGTGAAGGCTGGCAGGACAAGGTGGAAGTGCTCAGCGCCGGCGCCGACGATTACGTCACCAAACCGTTTCACATTGAAGAAGTGGCTGCGCGCATGCAGGCATTGATGCGTCGCAACAGCGGTCTGGCATCGCAGATTATCTCCCTTCCACCTTTTCAGGTGGACCTCTCTCGCCGCGAGTTATCCGTCAATGATGAGGTTATCAAGCTCACGGCGTTCGAATACACCATAATGGAAACACTCATCCGCAATAACGGCAAAGTGGTCAGTAAAGATTCGCTCATGCTGCAGCTTTATCCGGATGCCGAGCTGCGTGAAAGTCATACTATTGATGTTCTGATGGGACGTCTGCGCAAAAAAATACAGGCGCAATATCCTGACGACGTCATCACCACCGTGCGTGGCCAGGGATATCTTTTTGAATTGCGCTAATGAATAAACTATTGCGTCATTTTTTCCCGTTATCGCTACGGCTACGTTTTTTACTGGCAACCGCTGGCGTGGTGTTGGTGCTCTCACTGGCCTACGGCATCGTTGCCCTGGTGGGTTATAGCGTCAGCTTTGATAAAACCACGTTTCGCCTGTTGCGCGGCGAGAGCAATCTGTTCTATACCCTGGCGAAATGGGATAACGGTAAAATTAATGTCGAGTTGCCCGAAAATCTCGACATGCAAAGCCCCACAATGTCGCTGATTTATGATGAAAACGGCAAGTTGCTGTGGGCGCAGCGCAACGTCCCGTGGTTGACCCAGAGTATTCAACCCGACTGGCTTAAAACGAACGGCTTTCATGAAATTGAGGCCAATGTCGACGCCACCAGCACATTGCTGGGTGCAGATCACTCCGCCCAGCAGCAGTTAAAAGAAGTCAGAGAAGACGACGACGACGCTGAAATGACCCACTCGGTAGCGGTAAATGTCTACCCAGCCACCGCCAGAATGCCCCAACTGACCATTGTGGTTGTCGATACCATTCCTATTGAGTTAAAGCGCTCGTATATGGTCTGGAGCTGGTTTATTTATGTGCTGGTCGCTAATCTGTTGTTGGTCATCCCACTATTATGGGTGGCCGCCTGGTGGAGCCTGCGGCCTATTGAATCGCTGGCGCGTGAAGTTCGTGAGCTTGAAGAACATCATCGTGAGATGCTGAATCCCGCCACCACGCGTGAACTGACCAGTCTGGTCCGCAACCTCAACCGGCTGTTGAAAAGCGAACGTGAGCGCTACGACAAATACCGCACCACGTTAACCGATCTCACGCATAGCCTGAAGACACCGCTGGCCGTATTGCAAAGTACGATGCGCTCGATGCGTAACGAAAAAATGAACGTAAGCGACGCGGAGCCCATCATGCTCGAGCAAATCAGCCGTATTTCCCAGCAGATTGGCTATTATCTGCATCGCGCCAGCATGCGTGGCAGTAGCGCCCTTCTCAGCCGGGAACTGCATCCTGTCGCGCCGTTGCTGGATAAACTTACTTCGGCGCTGAATAAAGTGTATCAGCGTAAAGGCGTTAACATTAATCTCGACATCTCACCTGAAATCAGCTTTGTAGGCGAGCAGAACGATTTTGTCGAAGTGATGGGAAACGTGCTGGATAACGCCTGTAAATATTGTCTGGAGTTCGTCGAGATTTCAGCGCGACTATCAGAGGATCAACTGCATATTCTGGTTGAAGATGATGGCCCCGGCATTCCGCATAGCAAACGCGAAGTGGTGTTTGACCGCGGACAACGTGTCGATACGCTACGACCAGGACAAGGTGTCGGGCTGGCGGTAGCGCGTGAAATCACCGAACAGTATGACGGGCAGATTATTGCAGGTGACAGCCTGTTGGGCGGCGCGCGCATGGAAGTTATTTTTGGTCGCCAGCAGCCGGGGCAGAAAGACGAGTAATCGTCGCATGTAATAAATATGTACTGACTTCACGCTTGAGGTTAAGTATCCGTTATAATCGGTTGCAGATACCAGCCTGCGGATGCTCATTATGGAATACCAACTCACACTTAACTGGCCCGATTTTCTGGAACGCCACTGGCAAAAACGCCCGGTGGTCTTAAAACGCGGGTTTAACAACTTTATTGACCCACTCTCTCCTGACGAACTGGCTGGACTGGCAATGGAAAGCGAAGTCGACAGCCGACTCGTCAGCCACCAGGACGGTAAATGGCAGGTTAGCCACGGTCCGTTCGAAAGCTATGACCATCTTGGCGAAAACAACTGGTCGCTGCTGGTGCAGGCGGTCAATCACTGGCATGAGCCAACCGCGGCGCTGATGCGTCCGTTTCGCGAGCTGCCGGACTGGCGTATTGACGATCTGATGATCTCCTTCTCCGTACCCGGCGGCGGCGTTGGCCCGCATCTGGATCAGTACGATGTGTTTATTATTCAGGGTACCGGGCGTCGTCGCTGGCGTGTGGGCGAAAAACTACAGTTGAAGCAGCACTGCCCTCACCCGGATCTGCTGCAAGTCGACCCGTTTGAAGCCATCATTGATGAAGAGCTGGAACCCGGCGATATTCTGTATATTCCGCCAGGGTTCCCACACGAAGGCTACGCGCTGGAAAACGCCATGAACTATTCGGTGGGCTTCCGTGCGCCAAACACTCGCGAACTGATTAGCGGATTTGCCGATTACGTTTTGCAGCGTGAACTGGGCAGCACGTATTACAGCGATCCGGATCTGCCGCCACGCGATCATCCGGCTGACGTTCTGCCGCAGGAGATGGACAAGCTGCGCGAAATGATGCTGGGGCTGATTAATCAACCTGAACATTTCCAACAATGGTTTGGTGAGTTTATTTCTCAGTCTCGTCATGAACTGGATATTGCCCCGCCAGAGCCACCGTATCAGCCTGACGAAATCTACGACGCCCTGAAGCAAGGGGATGTATTAGTGCGTCTGGGTGGATTGCGTGTATTGCGCATCGGCGACGATATCTACGCCAATGGTGAGAAAATTGACTCGCCGCATCGTCCTGCCCTTGAAGCCCTTGCCAGTCATATCGTACTGACGGCCGAGAATTTTGAGGATGCGCTGGAAGATCCATCCTTCCTTGCCATGCTGGCCGCACTGGTTAACAGCGGGTATTGGTTCTTCGAAGGGTAAATCATTGTGACTGCGCCGGATGGCGCTTCGCTTATCCGGCCTACAAATATCTCATCCCGTAGGCCGGATAAGCGAAGCGCCATCCGGCATCTACATTTATTTTTGTTTCGCCGCCAGCTCCGCAATACGTACAATGACCTGCACCGCTTTTTCCATCCCTTCCAGAGTCACAAATTCATGTTTGCCATGATAGTTGTAGCCGCCGGTGAACAGATTCGGACACGGTAACCCCATAAACGACAGCTGCGCGCCGTCGGTTCCGCCACGAATAGGCTTCAGCACAGGTTCAATATCGCAATCGCGCATCGCCTTCTGGGCAATATCCAGCACGTGCGGATGCTCAATCACTTTTTCGCGCATATTGTAATAGCTGTCTTCGATCACCAGCTCGATGTAGCAGTCCGGGTGTAACCCTTTGCCAACCTTCTTGGCGATATCCATGATCTTGCGTTTACGCGCTTCAAACTGCTTGCGGTCAAAATCACGGATGATGTAGTGCATATCCGCCCGATCAACCGTCCCTTTCATGCTCGCCAGGTGATAAAAGCCTTCATAGCCTTCCGTCGTTTCCGGGCTTTCATCGGCCGGAACCTCCGCGTGAATACGCGCAGCCAGCGACAGCGCATTCACCATCACCCCTTTTGCAGTGCCCGGATGCACATTGTTGCCCACGATCTTGATATTAACCGACGCGGCGTTGAAGTTTTCAAACTCCAGCTCCCCCACGCCACCGCCGTCAACGGTATAGGCCCACTGCGCATCGAATGCCGCAACGTCGAAATGCTTCGCCCCTTTACCGACCTCTTCGTCCGGCGTAAAGGCCACGCGAATATCACCATGCGGGATCTCTTTTTGGATCAGCACTGCCAGCGCGGTCATGATTTCTGCGATGCCCGCTTTATCATCGGCGCCCAGCAATGTTTTGCCGTCTGTAGTGATTAGCGTCTGGCCCAAAAGCTGATGCAGTACCGGGAACATCACCGGCGACAGAACTTCGTCGCCAATACCTAACGCGATATCGCCCCCGCGGTAGTTTTCAACAATTTGTGGATTAACGTTTTTACCACTGCAATCCGGTGAGGTATCCACATGGGAAATAAAACCGATAGCGGGAATATTGCCAGCAACGTTAGCAGGCAACGTTGCCATCAGCGTCCCCTTTTCGCTGAGTGAAATATTGACCAGCCCCATCTCTTCGAGCTGTTGTTTGAGCAGTTGTAATAACTTCCACTGTCCTTCGGTGCTGGGTACTTGCCGCACGCCCGATTTGGATTGGGTGTCCAGCGACACGTAGTGTAAAAAACGCTCAAGTAGTTTATCCATGCAGTCACCCTCACTTTTTGTGACAACATTATCAATAAGCAATAAAAGACAAATATTGCGTCAGGTCACTTTTATCCCCGCAAGTAAGAATATTTCGCCATGACACCCACTCTGACTATAGGGCTAAGTCAGTAATTCGCAACAAGGATTGGCGATTACCATGGTTTGCCGTAGAATAACGGCCCTCATTAAGAGTCATCAAGGTGGTTAACCACAAACCCCGCATCGGTCAGCCATCCGTTGCGTTTACATGGGACAGAGTAAAAAATTGAATAAACAACCGCGTTCGCTTTCTCCACTGGTGCAATTAGCGGGAATTCGCAAAAGTTTCGATGGCAAAGAGGTGATTTCCAGCCTGGATTTGACCATCAAAAACGGCGAGTTTCTCACGCTGCTCGGCCCCTCTGGCTGCGGTAAAACAACCGTTCTTCGCCTGATTGCCGGTCTGGAAACGGTTGATTCCGGTCATATCATATTGGACAACCAGGACATCACTCACGTTCCGGCGGAAAATCGCTACGTGAACACCGTCTTCCAAAGCTATGCGTTATTTCCCCACATGACCGTGTTTGAAAATGTGGCCTTCGGTTTACGCATGCAGAAAACACCCGCTGCTGATATCCCTCCTCGTGTTACCGAAGCCCTGCGCATGGTACAACTGGAAGAATTCGCCCAACGAAAGCCGCATCAACTTTCTGGTGGACAGCAACAGCGCGTGGCGATTGCCCGTGCGGTGGTCAACAAACCTCGTTTGCTCCTGTTAGATGAATCCCTCTCTGCGCTGGACTACAAACTGCGCAAACAGATGCAGAACGAACTGAAAGCGCTGCAACGTAAGCTTGGTATCACTTTTGTTTTTGTCACGCACGACCAGGAAGAAGCGCTGACCATGTCCGACCGTATTGTGGTAATGCGCGATGGCAAGATTGAGCAAGATGGTACGCCGCGCGAAATCTACGAAGAGCCGAAAAATCTGTTTGTCGCCGGGTTTATCGGCGAAATCAATATGTTTAACGCGACGGTCATTGAGCGTCTGGACGATCAGCGCGTTCGTGCTAATGTGGAAGGTCGCGAGTGCAACATTTACGTCAACTTCGCGGTGGTGCCTGGGCAAAAACTGCACGTATTATTGCGCCCGGAAGATCTGCGCGTTGATGAGATCAACGACGATAATCATATTGAAGGTCTTATCGGCTACGTGCGTGAACGCAACTACAAAGGCATGACGCTGGAGTCGGTTGTGGAACTGGAAAATGGCAAGATGGTGATGGTCAGTGAATTCTTCAATGAAGACGATCCTGACTTCGACCACTCGCTCGACCAGAAAATGGCGATTAACTGGGTAGAAAGCTGGGAGGTCGTACTGGCTGATGAAGAACACAAGTAAATTCCAGAGTGTGGTGATCGTCACCATTGTCGGTTGGCTTGTGTTATTTGTCTTTCTGCCCAACCTGATGATCATCGGCACCAGCTTTTTGACCCGTGACGACGCTAATTTCGTCAAAATGGTCTTTACGCTGGAAAACTATACTCGCCTGCTGGATCCGCTCTATTTTGAGGTACTGGTTCACTCCCTCAATATGGCGTTGATTGCCACGCTCGCCTGTCTGGTACTCGGCTATCCGTTTGCCTGGTTTTTGGTAAAGCTGCCGGAAAAAGTGCGCCCGCTGCTGCTGTTCCTGCTGATTGTTCCGTTCTGGACCAACTCGCTTATTCGCATCTACGGACTCAAAATTTTCCTCAGTACCAAAGGCTATCTCAACGAGTTTCTGTTGTGGCTCGGCATTATTGATACCCCCATTCGCATCATGTTTACCCCCAGCGCGGTGATTATCGGCCTGGTGTACATCCTGCTACCGTTTATGGTGATGCCGCTCTACTCCAGCATTGAGAAGCTCGATAAACCGCTGCTGGAAGCCGCACGCGATTTAGGCGCCAGCAAACTTCAGACCTTTACCCGCATCATTATTCCGCTGACGATGCCGGGAATTATCGCCGGATGTCTGCTGGTTATGCTGCCGGCAATGGGGCTGTTTTACGTTTCCGATTTAATGGGCGGGGCGAAAAACCTGTTGATTGGTAACGTGATTAAAGTGCAGTTCCTGAACATTCGCGACTGGCCGTTTGGCGCAGCTACCAGCATAACGCTGACTATCGTGATGGGGCTGATGCTGCTGGTCTACTGGCGCGCCTCGCGCTTGCTGAACAAGAAGGTTAGCGACATAGACAGTTAGTTTATATTATTCAATAGGTTAACTTGCTTTTTGGCATGCTTTTTACCTTCAAGTAAACTGCATGCCAAACTCTGTAAAATCATGTAGTTGCACATGAGTTTTGGAGAACAATTTTTCGCTAATTATCCTGCTGATGATATTTGCCTACGATGGCATCTGCGGATTCTCACATCACCAGTCATCAAACTCCGCTTTCCTGGCATCATTAATGATGTACGTGATCACTCCGAATATTGCGTGTGAAGAATTGTAGCCATCACCTTCTTCTGGCAGAGCTTCCGCTCCCCGGATTAATCAGATGTGGTTGAGGATGTGTTCGGTAACGCTTGCTCCTGAATTCCCCGTCGATCGGGCATATCAGCAGTGAACCATCGCAGGAAAATACATATTAACACTCATTGACATCATTAACTAATTTTGTCAATTTATCAATAGAGAGTGGCTTCGAGTAATACCAGCCTTGGACACAGCACTCAGGGAACATTTCAGTTAAATATTTCACCTGAGTTGAAGTCTCGACACCTTCGAAAACGACTTTGTTAGTTATATCTTTAAAAATCTCCACCAATCCTGATACGATATTATTATTTACAGAGGGTTCACCAATAGAATCTGTAATTGACTTATCAATTTTAATTTCATCTATTTGTAAATTTGATAGCCAGTTTAAATTTGAATGACCAGTCCCGAAATCATCAATAGCTATTGATATACCTTTATTATTAAATAAAGAAATAACCTTTTGGAGGGAATTTATTTCCGCGCTCTGCCTTTCTGTTAACTCCATCATTATCATACCAGGTTTTATATTTGATTCATCAATCATCTGAAACACTTTTTCTTGAAATGATTCCGACAGAAGGTCTTGAGAACTAACATTAATGCTTATAAAAATATCAAATTCCTCAGAAAGAGACATGGTTTGCTTTACTACCATTCGAAATACAAAATCACTTATTCCCTGGATTAAACCATGCTTCTCTGCAATAGGGATAAAAATATCAGGAGGAATGCTACCAATATCATGATCATCCCATCTAATTAGTGCTTCCACACCAATAATTTTTCCGGTTTTTATTTTATAAATAGGTTGATACACAAGATATAATGATTCGCTTCTTATCGCATTTTTTAATCTTGAAACTAATGATTGCTTACGTGCAACTCTTTGATTATAAAAACCACCCAGAAGAACACCGGTCACAATAGATGTAAAGGAAATCAACAACATCGTTAACCAACTATCGAAACTCATCCACGGAAATTTAACTCCCCCCATGACACAGATATTATTATTTTTATTACAGCTTTGCGTGGTAATAAGTCCTAGTTGGTAGGATTTATCATGCTGAGCCTCTTCAAGAAGATCGACCTGCTCACCAAGTTTGAACAAATGAAGCGAATGATCTCTGTCACCTACAATTGCAGAAAACCCCTTCTCTTCATGGTCTGTAACAAATCTATTAAATGCAAATGGTGAAATCGTTATGGCTAATTTTTGATTGCTTAGCAAATCAGCTTTTACATTATTTTCCAGTAACACACCAAAAAACCAAGTTACATTGTCCTTTTCAACTTTTCTATCATAGATATTGAGAAGCAATGGTGCTGGCAACACTCCCCATAAAGCACTACATATGACTGCACCATTTGAAATAAATGATATATCTTTTATAAGAGCATAGGGCCATAAGGCCACTCTTAGAGCATGAAGTTGTAGTTCACTACAAGGACTATAAGCATTAAATATTTCATAACTATCATTTATTTTATCAATCTGTTGAATGAGACTAACGCTTCTATTCAAAACTCGTTCTGTATATGATGCAATCCTCTCCTTGTATATATAATACATTGAAATCTCAGACAATGAGAAAAAAATAAAAAATGAAAACATGATTGATATCACATAAGGCTTAATTCGTTTTAAATTGTGGTTATTCTTCACGCCGACCTCTTTATATGCCTGACCCTATGTAACAACATACATTCTACTATCTTTCGTGAATCAAATACATACAGTTAAAACAGATTATCGGCTAAAACAAATATTTCTTTATGTTTTTTATTAGAAAAGAACGTTATAAAATAACGCAAAACCACATCCAAGTTAGATTTGTGTTTGCATTTTAGCCAAATAAGTGGCACTTCATCTTGTATTCATAGGTCTAATGTAAAGGATGTAATTCTAAGGGAAATAAGTGTGAAACCGCGCCTTTTCCCGATACTGGTACTTGGGTAAAACCGATGATGACGCTGCCGGCGATCAACACTGACGCCAGCAAGCATGAGAAAGAACAGCTAAGCCGTACTGTTCAGGAAATGTTTGAAGAGGCTGATATGTGGCTGGTTCAGGACTGAAGCACTATTGCCCACGTACGTGGGCTTTGAGGAAAATCAGTAACTCCGCGACCAAGTCTTCAAATCAGGTTGGATACTCCATAGATAGTTGTATTAAGTGATTAGCGGTTACACGCATTTTGATGTATTAACTCAGACTTGATCTGACGGTTTTCACTGGCAGCACACAATCAAATCTGACAGGCTGCTTTGAGCGAGCAGCGGACATTCTGTTTGAAATAGCCCTTCAGGCTGGCATTATCCATCAAAAGCCCTGGACATTTTTAATGAAGGAGTTCGCATGCTAAAGGTCATTGCCGAAGATTTTATCAAACCCGAGTGCGTCGACACCGTTCTCCCTTTATACCGCGAGCTCATCGCAGCAACGAAACGAGAGCCTCTGTGTATTGCTTATGATTTGTATCGAGATGAAAAGGATCCGGGGCATTTTATTTTTATTGAAGAATGGCCTTACCGGGCGGCACTCGATGCACATTGCGCCAGCGAGCATTTCACTCGGCTTGTGCCTTTGATTGATCAATACGCGCGTAAAGCGGCGCAGTATATACTTATGGATGGTCTGGTGGACCCTGAGAGATAAGGTCCGCTTCTGGCACATAGCAACCGGTCCAGCCAAGCACTTAGAGTTATTGCTACCCTCCCTTTACCCGGAGTGTGGTTTGCCGGGTATTATTGGATCCCTGTGCGATGGCCCTAATACTAACTCCAGTGTGATTCCATATAGTAACCATAACTGACTGCTCTTCATTTAGTGCAGAAGGACGTCCAAACTGTTTACCGGCTGTTTTTACTCGCACACGTTCATGCCGCAATTAACTTTCAAATTCAGCAACAGCCGAGATAACTTGCATAGTCATTCTTCCGGCAGCGTTTGCCAGACCAATACCTTAGGGGGCCGGGCAATGAACTCGAATGTCTGACGCAGGCAGTAGTCCATTAGTTCTCCTTGGCTGTCTGTACAAAATAACTTTTATCGTATGATATTTTATGTTTCCTAAGCCATCAGATCGCAAGCAAAACCGGAGTAAGTGTAATCCGTGCTGAAGTGCTGGATAAAAACCCTACCATCTCTATCCCGGATGCAGTCAAGATGGAAGCTATTTCCAATGCTCGCTCGGTGTGCCATACGCAGCGGGTTTATTTTGACTTAACACTTAACTTTCTGATTTGTTGTAGTTACGCTATGATGATTATATTACATATATGAATACCAAAATTTCAGTTAAGTACAACAACAAGCATAATACCAATTAAAATTCGAGGGTTAACAATGAGCGTCAGAAGAGATAGCGACGGTAAATATGTGACAAGTGAACAGCCTTTTAAGCAGTATGATGAAAAGTGGCGCGCTGATAATGCTGCTACCTGGGAAGCTCCAAGCCAACCAAACCAGCCTGTTAACAACTCATGGGGTAGTATCCAGCAACCCACATCAACATCTACGTCAATGTCTTATGAAGACCAACTGGCTTTCGCCAGCGGCGCGCGAAAAGTTCTTGCCTTAGTTATTATCTGGTTTACGCTATGGGGCGTTATCTTAATACCAGGACTACAGGCTTCGCAAATGCTCATATATGCGGGTGGGCTTACCTCAATCCTGGGAAGAATAATTTTCTCGATCCTTTTCAGTGTTTATTCCATCCTGTTTGCCCCTCTTCAGTTTGCTTACCTCTTTGATGTAGACCTGGGAATGCGATTGCTCATTCAACTTGGGATGATAGTTGTACTGTCATTTCTGGTATTTAAATTCTGGCAGAAGTTAAAGAAAAAAATATTGTATAGTGTCGCTATTATTGCAGTACTGGCATATATAGCCGTTGGGCTAGTGTCACTTAATAGTGGACTTTGGGAATCATTTAAGTTTTTCCCGTATCTGAGTTAGTAGTTCCGTCTTTACCTTATTGTGGCACGTAGCATAATGAAGAAGAGAAACTGATGAAAAAATCGTTGCTGGTAATAGTTCTGCTTGGGTTAAGTGCATCGGCAGCAGCCGGGGAAGCACACTTTTGTGGCTCCCCTGAAGTTAGCGCGATCGAAACAGGGCGTCATGATGTTAATGACAGTACCGTTTTTACTTGCGGTGGAGGGATCAAAGGCACCCTGCCCGAACTAGCAAAACAGGGTTGGAAAGTTGTGCAAGTGAGCGATCAGATGGCATCATCATCTTCGTCTGATCCGAGTAAATCCACTGTCTATTCACGGTTGATAATACAGAAAGACTGACAACGCATGTTTTCTTAAGGACCAACCAAACTCCGTCAACTGGCAGAGTTTGGTTGTAACTCTGAGTTTCTAACTTGTGGTTTTCACCAGCATCGGAACCTGTTTTGCCACCTTGCTCGAAGCCACCTTCTAGTTCAGTCAAAAAACACTCTGTCTGTTTGTCTTATCTTAAATATATCTGAAATGCAGCCCAACCAATAACCCGTTTTAGTGATGTTAACTTTCCGATTTTCTGAGAAATAAAAATTGTCGGAGTAATCTATTAACCAACTAAAGAAATTGAATCAATGATGAGTTTACCTGTTCCGAAAAGAAACTTACGGATTTATGACCTGTTGATAATGGCTGGCATGTCATTAGATGACTGGCCACATGCTAATTCGCCCAACCACAACCAACGCTGGGCTTGGCTTGAAGGTGATATCGCAGTGGTTAATGTATGGACCGATAATATCCGGATATCGACCGGTCCGGAAGAGACATACATGACCAGCTACCGGGCTCGGGGCCGAGACAGGAAGGGGAAGGGAACCGATGACATTTATAAGGAGATTATTCGTCGGAGATTGCCGGTACACGTGCTGTTGAAGGTACGCAATACGAACAAGCGCATTCTTGATACAGAGCGGTGGTCTGCGGCCTACGACGATCTGACCGGCACATTAATCCTGACCCGGGGTAATGTCACTCACTACGAAGACCAGCATGGTGATTTTCGTGATGACAGCAGTGTAGAAGATTCAGAAGAAGTCCGCAGGAGCAGTGGGTTGCGACTGAAGGCGTTAAAAAGAAGCCGTGGGATTTGTGAGTATTGCGGCCAACCGGGATTTCTGACGCTCAAAGGTACACTCTTTGCTGAAGTGCATCATATTCAGCCTTTGAGCGAAGATGGTCCCGATACACTGGCTAATCTTGTTGTACTTTGTCCCAATGATCACAGGCGAGCACACCATTCAACCGAGAGCGAAAAAATGAGGATGTTTTTCAACGAGCTCCGTAATGCCTTGCCAGAAGTGTAATCAATCGGCAAGGATGCCACTCACAAAGGATTTTCTGCTCAATCGCGTGTTACTTGACTACACATTTGCATTTTACTTGGTGACAGTGTGTGATTTACAGCGGAGCAAAAAGCGGTCTCCAACCTTGTTGCATCCGCTCCTGATGAAGCGAACGAGCTGAAGGTCTGCTTTGAGCGAGAAACGGACGTTCATCTGATTATTTACATTGTGAATTTTCGAGTCGATTTCATTTCTTTCGCAGTAGAGTGTGGTTTGCACTTACCATAAATGATTGAGGAGTAACTGCGGCCAGTGTCATCAATTATCCGACAACAGCACTGGAAAGGCTCACCTGAGGCTGAGCGTTCATGCAACTGAGAGCGTTTAGGATTTACGTTAAAGTCGATCGTAATGCTAGCCCCGCTCACCCAAATGTCAGGAATTTGTTGCTTTCTTAACAAGTGACTGAGTATGTCGGCGTAGTGACGTACAATATAATGTCGCAGGCCAAAGTAGGAGTCGGCCTCTGGTGGGGTAAGAAAAAACTGCATTGTGGTTAGATTGTTATAGATAGCGAATAACTTTAACTGGCCAATAGCCCAGTATCCCCTAAAGTCGTTGTTACGACTAACAAAGCTCTTATTAAGAGCATTAGCTATTCCCTGTAGCTCAATTCGGCGTGCCACTGTTATTCTCCGATTGCTTGCCAATAACCATAATTAGCAACTGTAAACTTTACTGATACCCCAAGCCAAACTTAAGTATGTTTTTCGTGGTTATGAACCACCTTCAAGTATTAACATGCTGAGCAGTTTGCTATGTTCGCTACTGGCACAGACCTGCCTGTCACATTAGGTTCAGGTCTGTGCCATAGCTGTGTCAGGTCAAATCTGAGCTAATACAATTTAGACATTTAGAAAGGTGAACCAGCACATTACTTCCTCTCACTCCAGCCAACTGGATATCCAGCAATGGTATTAACATCTGTAAGTAACGCTACCTCCGATTTCATCTGCCTCTGCCGCTCGTGAACTCTGAAGCCGTGCATTACCATTGCCTGCAGCATCGCTGCCTCCAGCTGTTGCAGGAACTCAAAATTCACCGGAACATCGTGGTTATCCGCATCCGTCCAGAAGAATCCTTCCGGTAACTGACCTGCACTGCCAGCCATAACCACGGGCGCAAGACGCTCCTGCGATGCTTTGCCTCCATCCCATCGCTGACCATCAAATTCAAAAATAATGTTGGCGTTTTCCTGAACGTCCCGCCAGTTGCTGATTTCAGTCAGTTTCTGATTTCGTAAATCCTCCACCATCTTGTCAGTCATAATAAAAGGGGCTACAGGTCCATACTTTCCTGATTCAAGCTCGCTGTAGATACGGCGTCCATGCTCCTCAAAATCATTCTGACATGCTGTGAAAGGCAGAAACTCATCAAACTCTGCAAATTTAACCCTGCAGTTAATCGCTGTATGTTCTTTATTCGCCCACTCAGGAGCCTGAATGTCCTCAATATTCATACAATCTCCTGCTATGAAATTCGCTGAAAAAGACCGGCATAATATTGAAAATTATACCCAGATATACCATCCGATGAAGTGGTTATAACCCCACACGAACGCCATGTACCCGGCAAAGTGTATGTCTGGTTAGGACCCCAGATACAAAATGATGCTTCACGATTGCTGTTAGCTAGAATTCCACACGCCCGTAAGCTACTCCCTGCAAAATTTACACCGGGATTCAAAGGACTTCTGGATGGTTCCATCAATGCCAGCGCAAACGTACCTACAGCATGAAGAGCACCCGCTGGTGCACCTGCTGGTCCCTGCGGCCCTTGCGGCCCTTGCGGCCCTTGCGGTCCAGTTAACCCGGTATCCCCTTTGTCTCCCTTATCCCCTTTTGCGCCTGCCGGTCCCTGCGGACCTGCAGGGCCTGTTGGTCCTGTAGCCCCCGTTAGCCCGGTATCTCCTTTGTCACCCTTTTCACCTTTTGCACCTGCCGGTCCCTGCGGACCTGCAGGGCCTGTTGGTCCTGTAGCCCCCGTTAGCCCGGTATCTC
This sequence comes from Citrobacter sp. wls717, assembly GCF_005280955.1. Lineage (NCBI taxonomy): Bacteria > Pseudomonadati > Pseudomonadota > Gammaproteobacteria > Enterobacterales > Enterobacteriaceae > Citrobacter > Citrobacter sp. wls717. The sequence goes on along the minus strand of NZ_SZWW01000016.1, from coordinate 67,921 downwards.
CTTTGTCCCCCTTTTCCCCTTTTGCCCCTGCCGGTCCCTGCGGACCTGCAGGGCCTGTTGGTCCTGTAGCCCCCGTTAGCCCGGTGTCTCCCTTGTCACCCTTTTCGCCTTTTGCACCGGCAGGTCCCTGCGGACCAGCTGGACCAATTGGTCCTGTTGCCCCCGTTAACCCGGTGTCTCCCTTGTCACCCTTTTCACCTTTTGCACCTGCAGGCCCCTGCGGACCTGGCGGACCACTGAGGTCTTCACTTTCCTGTATCTCTTTAATGGTATCAGCGGCGGCTTTTGACGCTGCACTTCTGGCCTGTTCAGCAAGAAGCTGTGCTTCATCCCTTGCCTGTCCACTTTCTTTCTCACTGGCAGCAGCAGCCTGTGCGCTGTTCCGGGCATTCAGGGCATTTTCCTGAGCTTCATCGCGCAGCGTCAGGGCATCATCTCTGGCCTGTTCGGCTCTGGTGGCGCTCTCAGCGGCTTCATTTTTATGGTTCTCAGCCGTTTTGGCTGACTGCAGGGCTGACGCTCCACTTGAAGATGCCGATTCTGCACTGGCTGATGCCGCAGTCTCTGATTTAGCGGCCTTGTCGCTGGATTCCCTGGCATGCTGTTCACTTAGTGCTGCAGCTGCTGCGCTGTTATTACCCTGTTCTGCAGCCTGTGTAGCCGTGAGGGCGCTTTCACGCGCTGAGGTTTCAGATGCAGCTGCATTGCCCGCGTGCTCACCCGCTGTTTGTGCTGACGAGGCGGCACTTTTGGCACTTCCAGCTGCAGACTGTGCCGAAGTACCTGCCTCCTGCTGCGCTTTCTGTGCGGTATCAGCGGAAGTTTTTGCCACTCCGGCCTGTTCCGTCGCTGTCTGTGCAGACTTTGCCGCACTGTCCGCATCTGCACCGCTGGCCAGAACGTCCTGTGCTGTCTGCCGGGCAGAGTCTGTGGCAGATAGGGCAGACTCATCAGCAGCATCGGCAGAGAGCGCCGCCAGGCGCTGTGACTCTGCCGCAGCCGTTGCAGACAACGCTGTCGCGTCTTTACTCTGCTCTGCTGACTGTGCGGCCTGTTCGGCGCGTTCCCGATCCTTCTCTACCTCCTGGTACAGAGCTGCTGTGCGGTTTACCATTTCCTCAAAGCGTTTCATCACCTCCGGACGCAGGTCTGCATCCTTTGGTGCATCGAGAAACGCATTCAGGGTATCCGGCGAATCGGTCGGGGCCACGTAAATGTCGCCAGCAAGTACGGGAGGAAAACCTTCCCGCAACAGTGACACACTGTAATAACCCGGCTCAGCATCAATGCTGTAGTGACCGTCAGTGCCTGTAGGAGTGGATGAAGTCACCTCCACAACAACAGTCGCGCTGGTTTGCTTAGCACTCAGTTGAATAGTGCAGTCCTGTACGGGGTTTCCCGCACCATCTCTGAGAATGCCTGATATGAGTACCGGCATAGTACCTCCATAAAAAAACCGCCCGGAGGCGGTTTCTGTCATTAACTTATTGTTATCCCGGCTGATGACTTTTTCGTCACAATAACCAGCAGGTCACTGATTCGGGAAAATGGATAGCCGCTGCTGTTACCGTGTGTACTGACGCTGAAACTCAGCGTCATCCGTCCGCTCCCGGCAGGCATATCCAGTGTTCGCGTAAAAACGGCCGGTACACCTCTGCTTGTCTGCTTGTATATCTCCACCCCGTTTTTCCTGACAGTCAGCGTACAGTCATCCCATACGTCATTACTGGTCTGGCTGTCATACGCTGCACCCTGAAAGGTAATCCCAGGAATGGAAACCTGTCGGTCAAAAGACTGGTCATCTTCAATCACGACTGTCAGTGTCCCGTTGGCGTACCGTTTTTCACCGTTACTGGTTATGAAGTAAGGAAACTCCCTGCCCGCTGCCTTAACAATATCCCCAAGAATACGCTCGGCCCGGAGCGTCCCCTTTATGGTGCAGTTTTCCTCAATCGTCACATTGTTGAGAGCACCAGAATTCGCACTAATATGGCCGCTGATATCCGCATTACGGGCAGTCAGTTTTCCGTCAGTTCCCGCCGCTGGTGATAGTGGGAGCCGTCAGATACTTGAGGAACACCTCGTTCATAAATATCTGGTCACCCTGCATCACGAAGGCGGGAGTTTCATTGCCATTCGCCGGATTGATAAACGCGATACGGTCAGCGGCCACCAGGAACTGGCTTACCTTCCCTTCTTCCGTGTCTTCCATGCTCAGGCCCAGACCAGCCACATAGTGCTTCCCGTCTTTGGTCTGCTCTATCTTCACACCCCACATGGCATTCCATTTGCCGTTCGCGTCCTGCCATTCTTCCGAAAACTGATCCAGCCGGCTGGCGTTGTCTTCCGTCAGCTCCACCTTCTCCAGCAGCTCTTTACCCAGGTGGCTTTCGGTGATTTTCCCTTTGAAGAAATCCAGATAACCCGCCGCATCGTTGCTGGCCTGCCCTTTAGCCTCCACGAACGCCGATTTTCCGACCTGGTTCACGGCCCGGATATAGAAGTAATAATCCTTGCCGGGTTTAATATTCGCGTTTGCTGCAATCCAGTACAGCGCGGTGCCGAGATAACGCGCATCGGTTTCCACCTGGCGGATATCGGCAATCTGCGTATCTGTAAACCAGAATTCATACTGCACCGTGGGGTCATATACTGCCTGGCACGGGGTGGCGGTTATCTGGAAATAGCCGGGGGTCAGCTCAACATAAGACGGTACTGCGGGCGCGGCGATGCTGAAATCCGTGCTGGCAGGGTCACCCTGCTGGCCCTGGCTGTTCACCGCCCGTACCGTCAGGGTGTAACGTCCCGGCGTCAGGTTACGGAAAGTATGCTCCGTTTCGGTCAGGGTCAGGCTGCTGGCCAGACGGTCGCTGTTATCTTCCGCTTTCACCGTCAGGCGCAGGGAAAAGTTCACCCCCTTCACCACACGCGGGGTATCCCATCGCGCCCGCGCCTGATACTGCCCCTCCTCTGCCAGAATCTCTGTGGTCAGGTGCTGCACGGCAGGCGGCGTATTCGTGATACCGGTGTCCGGTAACGGATCAAACGTCGCCCCGTTATCCACGATGGCTTCTTTCTCCGGAACATGCTGTACGGCAGTAATAGCATACGTGCCGTCATCGTTTTCCCGTATGGCCACACAGCGAAACAGCCGCTGGCGCAGGTCCGGCAGTTTCAGCCCCCACACGCTGTACTCCGCCACGCCATCGGGTAACTGGCTGACGCTCACGCGGTCCGGAGCCGGATGTGCGGTAACTGCGACGGTAACAGGCTGGCCATTGCTGCCCACCAGGTTCAGCACCACATTGCCGCCTGCCGGTATCTCCACCTCACGGTCCAGCGTGAGCGTGCGCGTCAGGCTGTCGACCGACAGAATGCGTCCGCCCACGGTCACGCCAGCATAATCACTGTCGCAGACCTCAATGATATCGCCAGGAACATGTCGCAGCCCCTCAGCCCCTACGGAAAAATCCACCGTCTGCGTTTCCAGCAATTCGCTGGTGATGGCCCACAGTCCTGCGCGGTGCGCCTGCCCACGGCTGGTACAGGCGAACGCATCCATCTTCAGAACGTTGCGACCGTAGCGACGGATGGCAGCGTCGTTTTCCACCAGTTCGGTGGATGTTTCCCAGCCGTTGTTCGGGTCGGTGTAACGGACCTCGGCGGCATTGTGGCGCTCTTTCAGTGCGCTGAAGCTGTAGATGAACGGCGCACCATCAGCGGGCATCAACACATTACTCTGCGTATAGGTCCAGACTTTATCGGCGGGCCGGTCCTGCACAAACGTCAGGGTGCTGCCGTTCCAGACCGGCATACAGCGCATCAGGGAACAGAAGTCCCCCAGCACGTCCCACGCTTTGCGCTGGTCCGTCAGATACGCATTGCAGGTGATACGCGGCTCCGTCCCGCCGAAACCGTCAGGAACAGGCTGATCGCAGTACTGTGCAATGGCATACAGCGCCCACTTGTCCACATCGGCAACACCAATGCGGCTTCCCATGCCATAGCGCGGGTGAGTCAGCATATCCAGCACACACCAGGCCGGATTGTTCGTATATGCCGGTTTGAAAGTACCGTCCCATATCCCGGTATATGTACGTTTTAACGGATCGTAATTCGACGGCACCGGCACAATACGCCCGCGCAGGTGATAGTTTCGCGTGACCTGCTGGCTGCCAAACTGCTCCGCATCCACTTTTACCCCGATAACGGCGGTGTTCGGGTAGCACTGTTTCACATCGATGATTTCGGTATAGCCCGACCACACCGTTTTGTTCTGCAGCAGGTCTGTCGTGCTGTCATCAGTGAGGCGAAGCATGCGGACTTCAAACGGCCGGGGCGGTAAATCATCAATCACCACAGATGCCAGAAACTGCGTGGTCGTTTTCCCCGTAATGGTGATATCCCGCTCCACCTGCCACTGGCCATCCCGGCGAAACTGGATCAGCATCTGTACGCTGGTCGGGTTGCGGTCACCTTTGGTACTGGTGCTGACCAGCGACTGCACACCAAAGGTAAAGCGCAGACGGTCCAGCGTTTTGGTGGTAATGGTGCGGGTCACTGGCTCTGACTTCTTCACCTCCACACTCAGCAGGGTTTCCGCACCGGAGTCTTCGAACCCCTCCATCGCGGTCTGCTCATCCTCCCCCACGCGGTAAACCACGGTGACACCGTGAACCATCGCGTTACCTTCGCTGTCGAGGACCGGCGTTTTGTTAATTCTGACACTCTTTAGCCCGTCCACAGGACCTTCAATCGGTCCCTCGCAGATGGCATCAACTACCGTCAGCATCTGACTGGATTTCAGGTCGTCAGGAGCCTCATGCGGCGTTTTACTGCTGCCACCACCCTTACCCATAATCTGTTCCCTCTGAAACGACAAAACCGCCCGGAGGCGGTTCTATGTAAATACAAATATGCTGCAGTAAGTCAGCGACCGATGATCACCACCTGTCCCCCGCCACCTTCATCCCGTGTGCTGATTTCCTGGGAGATCGTGCGGGAACCGACCAGCATTTCACCGTATAACACCGGCAGGGCATTACCCTGCGCCACCATGTTGTCCAGTGACGAAAAATAGGTGTTCTGTCTGCCGTTGTCGGTCTGCCGGGAGGAGGGTATTTTTGCCTGGGGTGTCAGCATCTGCGCCACACCGCCCAGCATCATGGCTACCCCCATAGAAAAAAGGACCGAGGATGCCGAAATAGCACCGGCAGATAATGCGCTACCCCAAAGAGCAAGAGTTGCCCCGCCAGTTAAAAAGGATGCGCCGATTGCCACGGCACCCAGCACAACCTGGAACAGACCACCTTTTCCAGCCCCTGCCATACGCGGTACAATATGAATAATGGCCCCGTCCGGCAGTGACTCATGCAGACGGGCTGACACGCTGGTTTCATCCACATCCTGACCGGCGATGCGTATCTGATACCAGCCATCATTCATTTTCTGCCGGAAGCCCGGTATCTGCATGGCCAGCGCGTAAATGGCCTCGGCCCCCGTTTTTATACTGAGGCTGAAGCGGCGGCCAAATCGTTGTAAATCCCCGTGAAGGCAGATTCGTGCCATGCCCGGTGTCGCCATATCGAGTGTGTGCGGCGTTGCCATTTGTCGGTATACCTCTCGCGTTTACTGAGCTGTTCAGGAATATGGTGCAACAGTTCGCCGTCGCCACAATAAATTGCGGCATGGTTGGCAACCGATGAACCAAAACAGCAAATCAGGATGTCTCCGGGCTGTACCTCTGCGGCATTCACGCGGTAAAAACCGGTCGCCTCCAGATTATCCAGATAGAGATTATCTCCCTGCTTCCACCAGTCCTCCCCCCGCGCAAAATCCGGCATCTCAATCCCCGCCAGATGGTACGCATCGCGGAACAGGGTGTAACAGTCCGTCACACCATGCTCAAAAGCCCGCCCGGTGAGGAATGGCACGCAGCGAAATTTGTATATCCGGTCATCGCAGACCAGCCACCACGGCAGGCCACTCTGCACCTGCAGGCGGCGATCAACATCGCTGAGAAACGGCAGGCCATCGGGATGGCTGTGGACCAGGGCCACCACATCGCCCGCCGCCTGCGCCTGAAGGTAATCTGCCGGATCCATGCGGAAATACAGGGTCGATTCAGCGGAAAAATTCTGGCAGGGAAAATACCGCTCCCCGGCAGACGTGTTCACCACCCAGCCGCACGATTCAGCGGGCGCACACGCAGCAGCATGCGCCAGGAGTGTTTTTTTCATGGGTATATCCATCAGGAAAGACGGTTAATGGAGAGGAAACAGCCGATGCGCGGCAGGTTATTACGCAGCTCGCAGCCAGTACGGCATTTGCTGCAGGCATCTTTTTCCGGGTCTGTCGTGGGCTTGTCAAACTCGTCCGCCACAGGCGGACCGGCATAGCCACACTCATCAGAACGGTAGGTCCAGCTGCAGACATCAGCCAGCATGATCCGCGCCGGAAACACGCTACCGTCCGTTTCGGTCGGTGTGGCCAGCACAAACGTCGCCGTGGTGGCTTTCAGTTCGGATAACTGTTCTACCTTCCAGCGACTGACCACTTCCTGTTCCGGATCGGCCTCCGGGTTGCCGCCTGTAAAGTTCACCGCATCGAGAAAACGGGCGTATACAACATGCCTTACCACCGTGGCCCCGACGAGGCTCTGCATATCTGCCGCAAGTCCCGTAACCATGCCAAACAGGTTCGACACTGCCAGCGTCGGGCGGGCGGAAGTTCCTTTCCCCACCAGGTCGAATCCGGTTCCCTGTATCGGGTAAACGTCATACTTCCGGCCCTGCCAGGTGACCGGCTCGCCCTTCTCGTTCGCTTCATTTGAAAAATAGTAACGCTGGCCACCAAAGGCCGTCAGGTCGATTTCCCACAAATCAATGCGGGCCGACTGCTCGGTTTTCGTGGTTTCGTTGAGGGTGTTCAGAGGTATATCCTGCATAAGGATCCTTAAGCAATGACCTGCTCAAATTTACAGCTGAAATCAGAATACGTGACGTTGTCCGTAACAGACCATTCCCGGCAGACAACTTTAATCGTGCGGTTGTATTTTGGCGGTCGCCACAAAAAGGCTTTATATCCTCCGTGCTCGGTCAGAAACGCTTCAAGTGCGGTGCGGGAATTGACCGACGTGATACGGAAAACAGGCTGGAAATTAATTAACTGATGGTTAAGTCCGGTCGGGCGACGTTGCTCATAGCCATCCCCAAATTTAATGGTTGTCACCGAAGGGGAAACAGAAGACTGCATCCCCTCCCTGGGTGCCCAATGAAAGGTTTTCACTTATCCTCCCGCCAGCATGCCGCCATCGCGGCCCTGAGTTCTCAGGATACTCATGACACGCGTGTCGACCATTTTGACCAGCATCTGCGATGCCTGCGGCCCTATCTGCCCGTTTTGCCCGTCATTCTGAATGGTAATGTGATACTCAGGTGAATAAACAATCCCACCATTCATACCACCACCAGAGGAACCCGGGTCACCCAGCGCCCTGACACCCAGTGTACCGTCAGTCGTTTTTGCCAGAGGCATAATGGCTTCCGGACCTGCTTCACCAAACACGCCTGCCCCCTTTGCAAAAGCAAACAGGGTCGGGCTGTCATAGATGCCGTTACTGTAGGCACTTAATGAAGGTGAATCATAAACACCGCCTTTCTCGTTAAAACTAAAACTGCTGCCAAAACTGCTGATGGCCGTGCCGGTACTCGCGCTGGCTGCGCCGCCAAAAAGACTGCCGCCGATGCCCATAATGGATTTCAGGATGGTGTTGGTAATCAGCGCCTGCGTTGCCATATCGACAAGGTTTTTAATCACCGACTGAGTCAGGGAGGAAAATAACCCACTCATCCCGTCCCGGAGTGATTGGGTGTTTACCAGCATGCCGGTCAGCATGTTGGTGGAACGCTCCTGGGTGGTCTCTAACATGCCAATAGCGAGGCTGTTCAGGTTTCCCTGCGACTTATACAGCTCCACCGCCGTCTGGTACTGCGCATCAGCGGAATCTTTATCCGCCTTTTGCTTCAGCAGTTCGTACTGCTCTTTGTTGATTGCATCATTCTGGTAAAACGCCTGCAGCAGTGACTGACGCTCGGCCAGTTGATTGCGCAGTTCTGCCAGCGGATCAACCGTCCCGGCGATATCAATCAGAGGGGCAGACATTGCCGCTGCCTGTGCCTGTAACAGTTCGCGGGCCGTACTTTGTGCCAGCGTGATTCTGGCCGTCTGGTATTCCTTTTCATCCAGAAGACGGGCATCCAGGAGCGACTTCAGCTCCTGGCTCGCTTCGCGCTCTTTCGTAAGAGTTGCTCTGGCTGGCGCATACTGTTCTGCCAGTTCGAGGCGCTGTTTCTGATAGTTTTCAGCATTCAGCAGCAGCGTCTTCTGAATATCAGCCTCGCTGGCTCCGTCAGCGCGGGCGGCTTCAAGAAGTTTTCTGGCGCTTTCCTGCTCCTGCAGGTTGATACGTCCGAGACTGGAGGCATGCGCCGCTTCGATTTCACGCCGCAGTTGCTCATACTGGTTAACCTTCGACTTTTGCCCCTTACCAGTATCCCCGCCTTCCCCAGTCCAGGGGGTATCAGGTTTATCACTCCCTGTTTCATTCCCTGGTTTATCCGGCTTCGGTGTGGGATCGGTTTTCCCTGATTTAGCGTATTCTATGGCCTCTTTGACAATTTTTTGCCGTTCTTTGAGGAGTTTTAACCCCTGCTCAACGGCATCCAGATCCCCTTTGTAGCGGGTTTTATCGTTCTGTACGCCTTTAAGTTGTCCGAACGGATCGAAGCCACTCAATCCATCAATACGGCTTTCCGCATCCTGAATTTCTTTAATCAGTTTATTTCGCTGAATAACCTGATTCTCAAACTGTTCATCAATGTCCAACTGCTTCACGTTGAGCTGGTTAAGCGACAGTTTTTTTAGCTCTTCATTCGTTTCAACAACAGCATTTTTCAGGTCAATCGCTGACTGACGGGCATTTTTCGCCTGATTATGGAAATAGAGCAACGCCGAACCGGCCAGCATCGCTGCGCCCACTGGACCGCCCACCAGTGCCAGCGCCCCTCTGGCCATACCTACTGCTGCAGAGGCCGCGCGGGCTGAAACGGAAAGCTGTTTATTGGCGGCATTCAGCTGGCTCTTTGCCTGGGTGGAAAGCAGTGTCTGCTCGGTTTCCTGGCGGATTAAGCGGTTAAACTCGCTCTGGTAACTCACGTTAAGGCCAAATTGTCTGGCGCTTTTCTCCATTTCCCGATAACGCCCGAATTCTGCGTTATTCTGTGCCAGCGTAGCGGCGGTACTTTCCAGCGTTTTTCGCGCCATATCGGCCTGCGCCATCGCGCTGGCCCTGACTGCCTGCTGCTGCTCAACCCAGGCACCGATGTTCCCCCTGATACCTGCCGTCAGTTTTGTCGCCAGAACAGGAATCAGTGTATACAGCGCAACGTTGGCGACCGTATTAAAATTATCCGTCAGGCCATTAATGGCATCGGTAACGGTCTGAACACCACTGCGCAGCGGGCCGTTTCCGCTCTGTCCTACCTTAATAATCAGACCTTCAAAAGCAGAAGTCAGGCTGAGAAGATCGCCGTTCAGGTTATTTACCCTGATTTCGGCCTGCTCATGCGCGGTCTGCGTACCGGTCAGGGCGGCAGTCAGCGACTCCACCTTCTCGCGGTTCTGAACCAGGATAGATGCCGCGCTGAGGTTTTCCACCCCGAACAGCTTCACGGCCTGCCTGGTTGACAGGTTTTTTCCCGCCAGGTTCTCCAGCGCCTGGCTCAGCCCGACAACAGAAGGCTTCAGGGTCTTATCGGTTCCCTTCTCCAGATTCAGGATCACGTTACGCAGCGCGGTCCCGGCTTCGCCACCTTTCACTTCGCGCTCTGCCAGTACCTGTATGGCGGCATTGAGGGTTTCAAAACCCACGCCAGCCTGTGCCGCTGCTACCCCGCCATTTTTAATCGCGGCAGCAGTATCGGCTATCTCCGATGAGCCAAATTTCGCGCCAGCAGCCAGCACGTTGATATACAGGTCCGCTTCACTGGCTCCCGCCCCAAACTGGTTTAATGACAGGGCCAGCGTTCGGGTGGCATCCGGAAGCGTCGTCCCTGCCGCCTGGGCCAGCGTTAACGCGCTTTTGGTCGCCGCTGTCAGCCCCGCAGAGGTACTCAGCAGTTCAGGCTTTGCCGAAGCCATCAGTTTAATGGCCTCGGCGGCCTGTGATGCGCTGTATTCCGTTGAGCGGCCCATTTCCTGCGCCGCCTGATCGTACAGTTTCATCTGCGCACTGGTGGCACCGGTGATAGCCTGCAAATCCGACAACGACTGGCTGTACTGCCGCGTGGTGCTGATAATGGTGCCCAGCGATAACCCCGCCCCGGCAAAACCTGCCAGCCTGCCAGCCAGCCCTGATACCGAAGCAGAAACACGCTTATAGGCATCCTCCGTCTTTTTCGCATCAGCCCGGGCATTGCGGTTAAACTGGCGTGACTGACTCTCAGCGCTGCCGTAGGCGCTCATCAGCTGCGATTTAAAGTTCGCTGCATTCAGATGCAGCCCAACGGCAAGAGAGGCAACGTCACCCATTACATTAATACCTTCATGACTGCCGCACACTGCGCATCCAGACTCGGATTCACAGCGGCGGTGGTGGATTTAACAGGGGGCGGGTTATTGTCAGAACCTTCTGGCGAAGGCTTTTTGAAAATGCCCTGTTTGAGGAAGAAAGCACGCCAGTGGAAAAGCGTGTCAGCCGGAAGCGCCGCAATTTTTGACGGGTCAGGCTCGCCCCAGCGGTCGGCCAGCCAGAAAATCAGCTCCAACCAGGGCGAGTCACTCAGTTTTTTTCGGCGGTTTCCAGCTTACCGATGGCGTGCTTTTTCACTTTGTCGATGGCATCCAGAAGCACAACGTTATCGTGTGCCGCCAGCAGCTCCTTCGCCGTGGGTTTGTCTTTGGCTTTAATCGGCGAGCCGTCAGGTTGAACCAGACTGTCGATAACAATCTGTACGCTCAGCTCAGACGCCATGCGGGCATTGCCAGAGGCCTGCGCCTCGATGAGTGCATCTTCATGATCAATAAGCTCAGCCGCCGTCAGCCGACGCAGGTAAACCTTTGTGCCTAAAATTTCAGTTTCAGTAGGCGTGGATTTCGTTTTGAGCAGTGCATTTTTCAGTGCGGAGAGGCTAAATTCAGACATGGTGTATCCTGTTTTTCAGACGAAAAAAAACGCCCGGAGGCGGTGTGTTACGGGAAACGGATTACGCTCCGGCATCTGGCGCCGGGGCGGCGATCCCCCATTTAATGTTGTTTTGCTTACCCTGCACTGTAATCTGGATAACTTCACTGGCAGGCGCTGTGATTTCGTTCATCTGCCAGCCTGAAAGCGCGAGGATCATTGAGGCCGTTCGTTTGTTCGGCAGCTCAATATAAAACTGAACGGTCTTACGCTGCTCTGCAGCATTGAGGAACGCGGTGAAATCCTCGTTTCCCGGGTCGTCAATGAATCCCAGCGATTTCTCCGGCCCTTCCGGAAGGTCGGATATTGACTGCTTACTCTTGTCCAGCAGGGTGGTACAGTCGACAAATCCTCCCGTCTGACCTGTCGCGCCCAGCGCCTTACAGTTAATCAGGGGTTTGAGTGCCGCCACGGCGGCGTTTACTTCGCCAAACTTCACCACCGTCCCGGCAGGAAGCATTGCGTACTCAGGGGATGATTTTGGCGTGTTATTTTCATCAGCCATAATGATTCTCTCTTAAATAGTGGGCAGCGGTTGCTACCTGTTCTGAATGCCATTGCGGATTTCTACGGTCAGAATGCGCAGAACCTTCTGGACGTTGTAATCCAGTGCCGGACGGATGAACGGATCGGCAACCTGTTTAACCGTCCCGAACTCCTGGGCCAGCGCTTTCATGTAATGCTTTTTGCTGGGGCCAACCCGAAGGATTACCACCGTATTTCCGCGACCTTTCCGGGTGGAAGAGCGAATTTTGATGGAATCACGCATATGCTCTGCAGAGGACGCCTCGTCGAAGCCGGCATGTTGCTTCATGTCTTCTTCCACCACTTTCAGCGCCTCACGCCCTGCATCACGTAACACCTTCGTGCCGACCTTTTCACCGAGCGCAGTAAGCTGCCGCTCCAGTTCGTCCAGCCCTTTTACGTCCATAGTGATCATGGTGAGGCGTCCCGGTAGTGAAAGGTAAAATCCCGCACGAGCCGGTACTGAATATTGCCGCTGGTCAGCACCGTTTTACTCTGCTGTATTCCACCACGGACCACATTCTGCACGGGAAAACCCTCCAGCTGGCCATGCACGATAGCGGTCCATTCCGCGCTGATTTTCTTATCCAGCTGTAACAGGCGGGTGTAGTCATTAAGCAGATGAATCGCTATCTGGAAGCGGCCCGCAATCAGACCTGTGCGCAACAGTCCGGCGTACAGCTCCGGATCGGAAATACACTGGTAAGTAATCCCCTCCTGCAGCTCATCAGGCAGGAGCAGAGGATAAACATCCAGCCCGCTCAGGCGTTCAAGTGCTGTCTTTAATGCCAGCTCGATCATGACGTGCGTCTGCCTCCCCTGTGATGATGATGCGGTCCGCAAGACGTTCGACGTTACGAACGGTATAAACCCGGTCAGACGTCGTTATTTTCCAGTCGATATCAATATTCAGGTTCGGATGAGTGGTAAAAAGACACGTTTCAACAACCTGCTGTTGATCCAGTGTGCGGACCTTTCTGCCCGATACCAGCTCGCGCTTCGCCCAGGCTTTCCCGGTCGCGACCAGTTGTTCCGGCAGATGTTCACCCAGCGGCCCCCGGCCGGATTGCATATACCCAATCGAAAGACGGCAGGTCATTTCTTCCGGCTTCAGGCTCATACCGTGTTCTCCTGCAACGGGAAAAGAAGGTGCCGGACCGCAGCCGTCTCCAGCCACTGACCAGTGAAACCATTCAGATACGCATCCCCGACCAGATACTGCATGGCCAGCTGGATATCTTCATCCGCCACAAAACCGCGTACCCCTTCCGGCAGCGCCTGCAGTTCGTCATCGCTTCCCACCAGTTTGCAGTAGTAGTCACGCTCAATACTCTTCTGCGCTGCCGCCACCATTTTAGTGAGCATGTCGTCATGCTCCGTGAAATCCGGCTCCAGACGGAGCTGGGTTTTCACATCATCCAATGTCAGTATCATGGTCATCGGCTCCCTTGCGGGGACTCAGCGCCTTTTCCGCATCTTCTGGCCATACCGCAACATGGCGTTCAACCAGTTTCTCTGCGTACTCAGCATCAAAACAGGCCGTATCACCGCGTGAATAACGATGATAGGGTCCCAGGAAAAAAACCGCTTTCCGCGCCACTTCTGCTCCCGTCAGGCCCGTGGCCCCGTTTGTTTCACTTCCGGTCAGATCAACACCTGTATCACCTGAACCCGCTGCAGTATTCTGACCACCATCCCCGTCCACTGTATTTTCCGGCGTCAGTTCATCCGGCTTTTTCACATCACCGGATGCAGCCGCCGCTGCCGCTGCTTTTGCCGCTTTCGTCGTCATCGTTTTGCTCCTGAAAAGAAAAACCCCGCTGCTGCGGGCCTGGGGAATTACGTGCTTTTACGCTGTGCGACCGTGGTCGCACAGCGTGCAGGACCGGTTAAAACAGCACTTTTGTCCCGAGAACAAGACCTTCCGGATGACGGAAGCCGATATCGTGCTCCGTCACCACGCGGATCAACGACTGGTTACGGGAGAACGCGGAAACCAGATTGCCATCCCCGTCCTGGTAGGAGGCTTCCTGCGAGAACGACACCTTCATGTTGCCGTCTTCACCGATAACCACATCATTAAAGTCAGCGAAGTAAATTTCCGACTCTTTGCCTGCGTCACCGAGGTTTGCCGGGATAGCGCTGGTACGCTGAATCTGAAATCCCTTCAGGATCCCCTGCGCCATTTCCGGGTAGACCTTGTTACCATTACCGTCGCGCAGACCGAACAGTTTCATGTAGGTACGGTTCGACATACCCCAGCCGCAGCTGATCATGTTGCTGTTACCGTCCATAGCCATCAGGATGATGCTGTCGAGATAGGTATCAATCGTCTGCAGATTAACCTCTGCAGCAGCTTCCCACGGCAGCAGGCGGTTCCACTCAGTTGCCCGCGCTTTCATACCGACAGGCGTATCACCAGTACCGTCATCGCGCATAAAGGCTTTATCTTCACGAACAGAAATCGCGGTCAGAATATCCTGCAGGACCAGCTGCTCTACGTTGTAGCCAGCACGACCAATCAGCTGGTTGGAGATTGGCACCATCGCAATCATGGTTTTCGCAGTGAGTTTCACATCATCAAAGCGGGCTTCTGATACTTTCGCATCCTTGCCTTCCCCGGTGTAGCTCGCCGTCGCACCACCGGCCAGACGCGGCAGCGCCATATTGCCGTTCGGCAGCGGAATGGAGCGCGCGCCCAGCTTACGAACGATAGTGCGATCGCGCAGCAGTTCGATCACCTCGCTGTGCAGGTTTTGCGGAATAAGAACGCCACCTGACGCGGCGGCAGTGTTGATGGCCATCGAGACAGACTGGTCATTCAGTTCTTCAGCTGCAAATTTTGCAGCGTCCTGAACGTTACCCTGTGCTGCCGCAATCGACATCACCAGACGGGTCATGCCTGCGCCGGTATATTGCTTTGGCTCTGCCTTAATGCTGATACCAGGAGCCTGCTGTGTGGCTTTAACCGGTTTGGCGACAAGCGCTGCAGCACGTTCAGCCGCTTCCAGACGCTCAATCTTGGCGCTGATATCCGTGAACTGCTGCTGCAGGCTGGCAAATTCGGTTAACTGCTCCGCTGTCAGCGTACCGCCACCAGTTTCTACTGCCGCCAGTACCTGAACCTTCTGATTAATACCCGCACGTTCACGACGCAATTCTTCAATATGATCCATGTTTTTTCTCTCTTTTTGGCATAAAAAAAGCAGCCTGTTGGCTGCTTTCTGGTAATGACGCGTTAGCGCCGGGTTACATTCTGGTTTGCAGGTCCATCGCGGCTGCCTGCAACTTTATGGAAGTGGTTTGTTGAGGTTGTTTGTACTTTGCCGCAATGGCATTAATCGCGGACTGAGGATCCGAAACTTCATCAGCAAGACCAGCAGAAATGGCATCAGCGCCGAAGTAAAGTCCCGCCTGGGTATCGATTACGGACTGCTGTTTAAGGCCACGGTACTCAGCAACAGAGGAGATAAATGTCTCGTACATATCGTCGAGCATTTTGTTGAACATCGTCAGAGCCGATTCACTCAACGCGGCATGTGACGTGCCATTATTCTTGTTATCTCCCCGGTAGAGTGCAGTAAATTTTACGCCCATGATCTCTTCCAGCTTTGACGTATCAAGGTGCTCCATGATCACCCCGATAGAGCCAACGCCACTGGTCTGACTGGCGACAATCTTGCTGCAGGCCGACGCGATAAAATACGCGGCAGAGAAGGCATTAAAGTTCACAATAGCGGTGATCGGTTTCGTTTCTCGCGACTGATAAATATAATCAGCCAGCTCTTTGCACCCAGATGCTAAACCGCCGCCGGAATTAATATCCAAAACGATTTCACTGATGGATGGGTCATTTAATGCCGAATGCAGCTGGCTGCGGATTCGCTCATAGCTTGTCAGTTCGGTACACATCGCTGTAATTTGCCCTCGCCGGGGGACCAGTATCCCGTGAACAGGTATCACAGCAATACCACTGGCTGGCTGAAGCTCTTCCGGGGATGGCGAATCATCCGGATTTAGCGCCATCGTAATGACCGGATCCGTCACAGTTCCCTGAATACGGGGAAGCAATACCGCCTTCACGGCGTCCATCGTCTGTTGTGTAGCGTAATGAGGAACGCCAAAGACCATCTCTGCCAGATGCGGCAGATTAATTAATTTTGTTGTCATGAGAATATACCAGGTCAGCCCGCAGCGCGGGGGATAATCAGGCTCTGGCCAGAATAGTTTCGATTTCTGCCAGTTGTTTAGCTGTTGGCTCGTTATTGCCAGGTAAGATTTGTTTACTGTCGACCATATTCAGAGGCGTCAGGTATTTATCCCCTCCGGCGATAGGTGGAAGGTTCTCCATGCGGCGAATGTCGTTAACCGATAACCAGCCCCACTGGCGGCCTAAGGCATAAGATTCATAGCGTGACTTCTGATCCCCGCGCAGCGGGCCAGAAACATTGAATTCAATGTACAGATCACCGCGCTCGCTGGGTAAAAGCAGATCGCGCATTAATGCGCCTTCATGACGCTTCAGCCAGGCCAACAGCGTGTACATCACAAACTGCAGCCCCTGGTGCTCAATGTTGTTATTTGTGGCTTTCGCCAGCATCTGCACCATATGAGGCGGGATTTTATAGAGCCGGCACACTTCCTCCACGCCCCATTGACGGGACTGTAACAGCTGCGCTTTCTCATTATCCTGAGATAGCTGTTTGTAGCTCATCCCTTCCTGAAGCAATGCAACAGAGAATGCGTTCCTGACGCCGGAATACCTGTCCGTCCACTTTGCCAGCAGTCTGTCTATTGCATCCTGGTTTTTGATTGTCGCAGCTTCTTTTGGACGCTCAATAACACCGCTCATCGTCGTACCTCGACGAAAAACCTGAGCAGCATGTTCCTCCACAGCCAGGTTTAACCCAAGTACATCCGCATTTGTCTGGATTGGAGAACTGCCGATATAACCGTCGAGCGAAAATACTTTCACATGATGAATCATGCGCATTGGCAACGTTTCGCCAATTTCGGGGAGTTCATAATAGGGCATCCCGTCTGGCCCTTTCAGGACGATGACTTTTTGGGGATTAACCGGGATTAATTCCCTCGGGAAACCTTTCCCGTCCCTGTCGATAATCGAGTAACAATTGCCCTCCAGCCCTAACAAGCCCTGTTGTTGCTCAAAATACTCGAAAGAGGTGTCCTTTTTATTAGGCTGGGAATGTACAAGATCATAAACGGGGTGGTCAGTAGCTCGCTTACGGGCTCCGTTAGCACCTCGTCTGTAAAGCTCACACGGCAGTTGCGCTACAGATTCAGCCAGAAGAGTTACACATGCCCGAACAGCTGATAATGCCATCGCAGTTTCAGGAGTTATGATTATCCCAGCCTTACTCTGACTCGAACTCACTCCTCCCAGCATGGTTTCCCAGAATCCACTTCCTGATCGCGATTTACCCCGAAACATCTGGGGGATAAACATTACTCACCCCCTGGTTTGTGAAATCCTGTAGATAAGGATCTCGCAATTAAAAACGACCACAGCAGACAAATCAAACCGCCAGTAATAAAGCCGACGGAGGGTGAAATAAGCCAGGCACCGGTCGACAATAAGCCGACTCCAACGAGGCCGAGAATAAAACTCAGGACTGTGATTAACATGTAATATCTTCCTCATCATAAGCCGATTTACTTACTGTACTGTTCTGCATGGCCCGTCCGATCCCCATAAGTAATCCTACAGCACCATCAATTTTGTTTTGCTTCCCCTCCTTGCCGGGGCGGACAATATCATCGCTTCCAGGCAAATAACGCCCAATAACATTCTGGATGCACCAGTTCATGATAGGGTTGCCGTCATGATGAAAACGTCCTGATGCCAGCGCGGCCTCAATTTCACGCATAGGGTCACTCATGTTGGTGAAGTTTTGCCTGATCTCAACTGGCTCCAGCCCCTCCTCTTCAAGCATGTGTCGTAATGATGTTGCACCGTAAGGATCAATAGGACACTGAACGATTTTTACACGCTGACGTAATTGAAGGATTGACTCAAAAATAAGCCGATAGTCCACTTCCGCACCTTCTGTCGGTATCAGAACCTCTTGTTTAACAAATGACTGATAGCGGTCAGAAGTGGTTTTCAATGTGGGATCTGGTGAGTAAACCGTATCTTCAGGCACCCAGAACATCGGACTTACACAGTAGAAATGCGTAATACCATCCACTTCCCGTCTGAATACTGGTACGACCGCATTCAGGTCAACCTTGGACGCAAGATCTATCCCCAACCAGCAATCTTCATCGGCGAAATCAGACAACTTGAGACTATTGTCCGCTGCAGCCATCCATTTTTGCAGATCATAGAAAACCGTCTTGGCACTTACCCACCGGTTAAAATGCTTGGTAAGAATTTTGTTCGTCTGGCTGGGGTTAGATATTCCAAGCAATTGCTTTGCGCGCAGGAAGTGTTCTTTTACGGAAATGCCAAAGTTTGGATTTGCTTTGATTAATGCTTCAGGTTTTGTCCAGTCGTCATCATCATCAAGACCGTAAATAATACCGAAAATCGTTTCGTTTTCTTCTCCCACCCGATTCCGGCGTAGAATTTCCACCACCTGAGCACGTTTCTCATAACACGGAGAAGTAATGTCATAACCCGCAGTTGTAATGATCAGAGTGATAGGTTGTTCCCTTGCCCCCATTCCTGTTGTCATAGTCGTATAAAGAGTATCTGTTTGGTGCTCGTGATATTCATCAATAATTGCACATGAAGGGGAATCGCCGTCACCAGGATCGCCGATGACTGGCGCAAAAACAGAGCCATCCGGACGGGTCATTTTCTTTGCCCAGGGTTTGACTGAGTATTTTTGTCGCAATGCAGGGAGTTTTTTTACCATTTGTAAAGCGGGAGAGAAGACTTTCCAGGCCTGTTTTTCTGTAGTGGCGCCACAGTACACTTCTGCACCATGTTCTCCATCAGCGCAAAACATATAATTACCAACGGCAGCTGCAATTGCAGACTTCCCATTTTTCCTGGGAACCTCAATATATATTTCAGAAAAACGGCGGAATCCGGACTTCTTATTAACCCAACCAAATGGCACACCAAGAGCAAACTTTTGCCAGGGCTCAAATTCTATGCGTAGTTTCTTCCTGGCCCATTCACCAGCCGTATGAGGCATCTTCTGAGCAAAGCGCAAAAATCGCTCGGCCTTGTTTTTATCAAACCGGTAAGGCCAGGCAGGATCCTTCGCACGTTCCAAATCATCAAGGTGCCGTTGACAGGCAAGCACAGTTAACTGACAAGCAAGGATCTTCCCGCCAACAACGTCTCTTGCATACTGGTTCGCTGCATTGACGTTCGGATATGTAGCCATCAGTCAAACTCATCAAATTCATTCCCGTCATCGTCAGGAGCATTTCTGCCACTGGTCATTCTGATACGGCTGAGCGGATCTAACCCCAGAAGTGAGCCCAGACGGGCAATCTGGGAAACTGAATCATTTCGGACGTTAACTGCAGGATGTTTTTTTAATCCTCCCATTTCACTTTCAGTTGTCAGCCCTGAAGCCAGTAATTTTTCAGCTTCAAGCATGAGATGGAAGGCATTGCAGTAGGCTAAAAGTAAGGGGGCATCTTCAAGTTCAAATACGCCTCTTTCGATCAGGATTTTGCTCTGGGTCTTCCACATTCTTATAGCAGCCTCCCCCATTAACTCTGCAGGAGGTGCAATTCGGGTTAATTTACTTTTTTGCCCGGTGGGTAAGATGGGTTTTCTCCCCCCTCCAGACGATCGAATTCCACCAGCCATAACTCCTCTTTTAATAGGTGAAACCTACCGGAAAAAAGATCCTTATTTATGACGTGCAAAAATGGCCTTCAGGCGGCAGTCCTGAAGCGCGAAAGGGGGCAGGGATTTGATCCCCCCTCCCCCTTGAAGATGACAGCAAGAAAGCATGCAAAAGCAGATACTGGTCATCCATCAGGATGTTCAGCATAGTGTCTTCAGTTAATCTCAATAAATAAACGATGGAGTCTAAGAAATGGATAAAACTAGAAAATATGATAGAGCCTTACAACTTGAGATCCTCAACGCTCTTATAGATTGTGCTCCCAACTCTTTAAACAAGGCACAGGAGCGAGACCTCATTGAGAAGTTTGATAACTATGATCACTTTGTGGCGTGCATGCTATATCTTGAAATGCATAGTCTTGTTTCTACACCCTTCGTACGCAGCGAAACCATGGCTGGCGTTGATTTTATTTTCAACGCCCCATACTGCAACATTACAGAGAAAGGAATTGATTTTCTTCTTGATGATGGCGGCTTAAGTGCGATCCTTAAGGTTCAAACCGTTCGGTTACACAATGACACGATTGTTGCCCTTGAGGATATAATCCGTGTCGCAAATATATCTGAAGATCAGAAGAAGGGATTGATTTCAAAACTCCGAGAGCTTCCGGGAGACGCCATAAAACATTTGACCCTACAGTTACTGACTCAGGGGGTTCTGAATCTGCCGAACGCACTTCGACTAATTCAAACAACCCTCCAGTAGGGCTAAACTCGTCAGAGGGGCGAATTAACTCAAATTTGCCCCATCCCAGTGTTTTACTTAAAAACACCCAAAATTCCTTCCGGGTATCTGCATGAATGTAGAAACTGTTCTTATGCATTACAGCAGTGAATATTATCATCGAATACGTTCTCTTGCTGTCTTTGCTCTGTGGCATTCCCAGCACAACGACTCAAGGTTGGAATCGTCATCAGTACCGCCATGAGCTTTTGGGATTATGTGGTCAACGCTGGTCGCTTTCTTCGCTATCTTCTGCCGGCGATGGTTCTGACACAGGAATTGATCACGCTGTAGGATACGCTCCCGTATGATTTCCCAGGACCGCCCATAACCACGTTCTTGTCTGCTCTTTCCTGCCTGATAACTCCGCCAGCCGTCACCAGCATGCTGCTGTCGGTGTTGGTCACAATATCCGCTGACATCATTGGTGATTGCCGCACACCCTTTGTGTCGGCATGGGCGTTTAGCGCGTGCTGGCATCGGTATAATCCTGTTTATTAGATACAAATTTTTTAGTATGAGGAAAGAAAACGGAAACGGTCGTTAGCTGAATTTTTTCATAAATAGAAAGAGCCTCTGCGATTGTCGCCCGTTACAGCCGAGCTCGCCAGAAGGCCCCGTTAAAAGGAAGGCAGAAAATCTATTCATAGAAGCGAAGGCTTTGACAACGTTCTTAATTTTATGACAGAAATAAAAAAGCATTACCTTGAAAGGTAATGCTTTTTCACTCGAATTGAGTCTTATAACTATTAAATTAATGTAATTTTAATATCATAGCTTTCAAGCCCAGTCATTTTTTCACGGGCAGTAAACTGGATGTCGGAAACTTCTTTTCCTGTCTTTTTTTTGAGTTCAATAATTTTTTTCGTAATGAATTCAGAAATATCCGCTTCAGTTTTTCTTTTTAAATCTTCAACGTTCATTGTTTACCTCTCTTGATCTCTAACATATCCACGCAAGGCATGTTACATTCCCCATGGAGCACTTTTAAAAGCGCTGACATGCTTAAAAGATAGAATGGAAAGACCCAATAATCAAGAGGTTGCAGTACAATCCTCATACAATAATAGCTCACAAACCACACAAACCGCTGAGCTGAAATCTGGGTCGATAACGAAACCATCAGATATCATTTCAAAAGCTTCGATGCTGCTTCGAGAATCTCTTCGGAACTGACATCACGATCGGAGGCTACATAAACTATTTTATGGTCTCCTGTCAGAGATGGAAATCCCGCAGACATCACGGGTAGATGAGCTTTTTCCCCATTAGGAAACTCACGCATTATCGTTGTAATACCCTTCATTACGGATACAACTACTGCTGGTTCGGAGTTAAAAAAAACAATTACTTTTTTCATAATTATACCGTGATGGTTCTTACATAAATGAACGGTTAAGCATACAAAAAAGGCTCCATAAGGAGCCTGAAATTTATTTTCTAAAATCTAACGAAGTCTGACTAGAACGAATGTATAGTGCAACATTATCAAATGTTATCATTGTTGATTTGCAAAAAATACATTTTGCTCCGAAAGGATTTTTTTCAGTAACATCAAAGCTTGACGTTCTGTACTGAGATCCGTGACAACACGGGCATCTGAAGTGAATATTGTTAGTAATAACAGTACCCTTATACAGCCACGACATTAACTGCTGAGGGGCCTTTAGGTCCCTGTTCAACACTAAATTCTACTTCCTGATTCTCATTCAGTGTCTTGAAATCATTGCTCTGGATAGCAGAGAAGTGTACAAACACATCTTTACTGCCATCTTTAGGGGTGATAAACCCAAAACCTTTTTCAGGATTGAACCATTTAACTAAACCAGTCATTTTATTAGACATAATAATTACCTTAATTGAGTGAGCCCTTGGGCAGAATGGTCCGAAAAAAAATTATCAGAGAGAAAAGCTAACAAGGAAATCTCAACAGGAACAAGAAATAAAATTATTACAGTGACTGCTTCAGATAAATTCGTAACAAACCAGAGATTCATTAACGCATGATTAACCAAACATAGCAAGGTTTAGTTTTGTAAGTAAATCACCCATGATTTTGAACATAAAAATTATTTTAAATGGCTAAAATTGAAAATTATGCCATGCTGCTTAAGACCTTTATCTATCACCCTAAGTTGTCAGGGATTTTTGACTCACGGATGAGTCGTATTTCATTCATTGGACAATTCAAATGTAGTACCTATAAAAAGTACTAACCTCTTAATTTTTCGCTTTATTCAGCATATTTCTATGCGGTCCACTATTAGTATTCCTTATGGCCCCATAAATGCTTTCACAAGTCAATCCGGCATTGAAGCGGTCGTCAGCAATCTCAGCATAATATTTAGCTTCTGCTGCAATACTTCCGAGCATGTCGGCAAGCATTGTGGCGTCGGCTCCGGCTGTTTTGCTTCTGGCGGAAGCGGCAATATTTGTGGTGTGCTTTGCGGCGTCCAGGTGGATGGCAAGTTTGGTTGCTTCGTTGCGCAACTGGCTAACAGTAACAGACAGACTAGCAGCAGTAGCAGCTGCTTTAGCGGCTTGTGCTTGTGCATCTTTAACGGCCTCATCACGGGCAATAATTCGCCCCTGTTCAATAATGCGGGCGACAATTTGGACATTAGCTTCCTGAGAGGATTCAGCGCTGTCGCGTTCCGCCCATTTCTTCTGCCAGCCACGGTCGCTCCAGACGCTTCCGGCAAGAAACGCACCGGCCACCAGCAGCAACACAGCAAATATTTTATTCACTGGTCTATCCCCCAGCACGTCAGCGCACTTTCTTGATCCCGTCGCTCTACCTGACCGTAACAGCCATTTTTCTGACCTTTTGTCAGGCGACAATCGCGTCCGCCGTCTTTAATCCACCAGCGGATCGCTTCACAGGCTCCTTTTCGGTCGCCAGCATTGATCCGTTTGTAGAAAGTGGAAGGGAAGCATTTTCCGGGACCGATGTTATAAGGGCAGAAAGAAGCGATACCCGCTTTCTGAGGTTCACTCAGCGGGACTTGGATATTTTTCTCTACCCACGCCAGCGCCTTGTCGCGTTCTATGGCGTTCACCTGGGCGCATTTCTCAGCAGACAGCTTCATGCCCTGAACTACCGGCTTACCATCAACCATCGTGGCGCCACGGCAAATGGTCCAGAGTCCGCCACCGTCGCGATATGCCGTAAGGCTATTACCCTCTTTCTCATTAAGAAACTGATCGAGAATCACAGGAGCGGAAGCCCCGGCGAGAATCAAACCAACGACCGCTGCACTCAGTTTATTCTTCAGCTTTTGTGACATTGCCATTAAGCCGGTCCTCCCTTTCCTTTTTCCTGTAATACCAGTTCACAGCACAGGTGATAACAGTGCATGCGATCCCGACAATAATTGCCCAGTCGCTCAGGCTTAACCCTGCAATTCTGTCGGCCAACATCCAGGACACCTCTTTTGCTGTTTTTGCAGTTTCGGCATATGCCTTCGCTGATACACCGCAGCCGGTCAGCGTGGTGCCTGTTCCATATGAAAGTCTGCTGTAAATGGTGCTCATTCTGGTCATAGCCTCACCTCCGATTTTTCGGATGGCGCTTTGTGTGATTAAAGGGTAAGGCTACACGGGCTGGATTTATCAACAAAGCACGTAGCGGATGATTCCCGTGAGCCTGAAATGAAAAAGGCCGCCATGCGGCAGCCCCTAAGTAAAATAGATTGTTTACATTGGTGGAGTAAGAGGACCTACTAACACCTCTGCTTCACCATTATGGCAAATGTCATCGCCTCTGGTCAGATGCCAGACACCTGTGATTGTTTTACCCGATTCCAGATCATCAACAGTGTCATTCGTGTAGTACGCTACCTGTACAACTCCGACATGCTGAATCCAGTAATACCCTTCTTTCATAAACTCCTCCGCGATACTCAGCAGATAGTATAGAGCAGCACAAATAATGCTGTGGTGCAGGAAGCCACAACTTAACCTTTGCTAATAAAGTAATTTCGAAAGATGACGATAATGGGTAATAAATGTAAGGCCGGAGGAACCACCATGAGCATGACAGTTAGCACTTTGGGTCAGGACATACTGCAAAGCACAGTAAAACAAGCACCTTCAAGTACTGGCAACTCTGTTTCACAACAAATTCAAAACCTGAAAAAACAAATTGGTGAGTTGACAAAAGAACTCAGCGCCATGGGTTCAAAAATAAATGAAGTAACCTCCGAAGATGAGGCAAAACTGCTTAAACAGCAGATGGAGATGATTCAAAGGCAAATCGAGTCTATATATGCAAAAATTGCTCAATTACAAAAACAAGAAGCAGAAAAAAACCAAATGGCATCGGGAGCATTACCTACGGTAAGTGACAAATCAAGTTCGAACGTTGCAGGGAATAATACTAAAAATATTGATGTCTACGTTTAGCAGTTGCCCCCCTCTCATTTTTCCTCTGAGCTAGAAACGAAAAAGCATTGGAGCATTGTGAGAACTTGTTTTCAAGTTAACGATTTCAGCTCGGCGATATGACAGGGGTACTGGTGCAATGCACCTCGCGAATACCCCTGTCGTATCGCCGGAAAGCAAAAACCCCGCGCTGGCGGGGTTCTCGTTATATTCAAATTGTTCGCTTTTCGTCGCTGCCATCGTGGCGCAGCTCTGCCAAGCATGAATTAATTATTCACTTTGTTGGCCCGTTTTCAAACGTTTTTACATCACAAAGCACTTATAGCTAATTTCCATCAACGTTTTGTACGAATATCACTCAACAAATGAGATATTCGTTACAAAACGATCGTTTTGGACGATCGATAAATGAAAATCGATCTGTAATACCAATTTTAATTGTGTGGTTATCGCACGTAGACTCAGGGCCAAACCTAATAAATGGAATTATCATAAGCCTTTATCACTACTTGGCCATATATATCGCGGGCTTCATCGCAATGTTTGCTTTGTTAGTTCGTGGGGATCGAGTACACGGCCTCGAGTTTGACCTGGCTGATACGTTGATAACCTCCTTTCTATGGCCCTTCTATTCTGTGGCTATTATCTGTATTGAGATTTATGAGCGGTTTTAACAGAATCGTTGCTAATAACCAGCTACCCCGGCTACTAACCGGGTTTTTTGTTTCGGATTACTGACTCATCAGTCTCCCGCTCAGTTGCTCTTTTAGTATGATCAACCATCCTCTAACCCAGCTCTCATCTGGTTACGAACCGCAAGGAATGTTTTTGCTCTGAATATTTCCAGGCACCATCGCACGCGTTTTCTCGCCTCCCCGTCGGTTAACCATGGCGCAATCGCCTGCAGTTCGCGGGTTATGTCTGAGATTTTTTTTCGGGTGGTGTAATACTGAAGACCAACGACATAAACCGGATCGTTTATATCCAGTGCCTGCAGTACGCATTGTTCAACAAAATCGACATCATCATTATGCAAAGCTTCATCAATCACACTGGCAGTTGACTGTGGCCAGAGAATGCTATGTGCCCTGTTCATCGCCTGCTGTCCACGGAATCCCTCTTCACGAGCCTGATTCAACGCTGCGGTGAAGCGTTCTAACGCCTTATCTGACCAGTTCCGTCCCTTAAGCACATTCCAGCACGCGTGTCCTCGCGGCATACGTGGTGCTGTTTTTCCTCCCACACCTTCCCCCCAGGTAGTGAGCAAGGATTTAATCCATCCGGACTGGATCCCCGTAAGAAGGATACATTTACCCAGCCAGCTTTTACGCGGCGCAGCAGCTGCTTTACCAAGTGCTTCAAAATGATTGCGGCGTTGACGTGGTGTCATCCTGTTCTTCTCCTTACGCCAGAACGCCAAGCCCATAAGCCCGGTCCAGCACTCTGATTATCATTACCGGCTGAGGAACAAATTTTTGCTCAAACTTCACCGGGTCGTTATGTAGTTCTGTATGGCACTGACGACATAAAGGGATCGCGAAAATATCATGCGCCTTCGTTGCCATCCCTCCCTGCCCCCAGCCAATTAAATGGTGTGGGTCGTCGGATGGTTTGCCGCAGCATTCGCAGGGCTGTGTTTTAATCCATGCAAGATATCTGGGGTTCGCCCAACGGATCCTCTTCGGACGTTTCATATAGGTTTGCGGGGACTCGGGATCTACCAGGACACCGACTACGGGTTTAATCGCTGGAACTTGCGCTGGTGGCATGTTCACGGTTACTGCGTTGGCTCTGGCTGTAATGATGCTGGTGGCGGTTACACCCGGTTCGATATCGCATTCACGCATGACTGACTGATGTTCTTCCGAAGGAATACGAAGCGCCCGGCTGGCTGCTGATTCGGGAATTGCGTCGGTAGCACCCATACGAACAGCCCACCAGCAAAGCTCCGCCAGCGACAGTTCTCTGGAAGGGTCCAGATTCAGCGCCACCATTATGCTGTTAATAATCCAGTTAATAACATTACGTCTCGCCAGCTCTGAAAGTTGTTCGCTGTAGTGGTCACGCAAATGGTTATCACAATGTCCACACAGGAGAACCGATCCAGGTTCATGACGCAGAGTGGTTAGCTCGTGATAATGGTAATCGCTGTGTGGCCACTGGCAGCAGCTACCGCCATAACGCAGAAGCCAGTAATCAAGACCACTAAAACCACCAGCAGCCTTTATAACTTTTTCATCCAGGAAGAACGGCCACAGGGACTCGTCACTGGCCAGCGGCTGGCGAACGTCAGGAACACGGCCAGCAGGCAACCTTTCCATGCTTGCCGGCTGGCTTTCCACCAGCACACGTTCACAACTGAATAATGACATCAGCTCACTGCCCGGTTTGAGCAGTACAATTCCAAGCTCACGCGCAACCACCGGCTTCAGCAGCGCCCTCATTCTGCAATCTCCCCGATAATTATTTGTCCCTTCTCTCCCCATAATTTAGTGACGCGTGAATCCCAGATGTGAGCATCATCTTCGTAAATGGCATCCATCAGGGCTTTCACCATATTGTCGAAATCAGGTTTAGCCTGATGTGGTTTACCGTTTAACTCAGCTCGTTTCTTTTTGCTCCAGCTCGCTGGCATCGGAAGCATAAAGGTGACATGCGAACCGCTTTCCGGCAGCTCAACACCCTGCAGACGAACTTCATCACAGAAAGCCCGGTAACGCAGAACCTCAGGACGCTTTTTCCATTTGTCAGCGCGCGTCATTCGGGGCTTGCCCATTGGGGTGATATCGTAGACTTTCACATTCACCTCCAGATCCGCTGTTGCCAGGTTCTGTCCTGGCGAGGAGGCTTAGATGCTTCCGGCAAGAACGCGCTGATCGTCCAGTGAATAAAGTCATTATCCAGACTACGCTCGGTCTTAATCTGCTTTGCTTTATAGCTGGCTTCCAGTTCGTCAGCCTGCTCAGTGGTGAGATGTGTATGTTGAAACCAGCTTTTCTTCATAACGCACCTCTGGATGCGGCAAAAAGAAAATCGCTGGCGTTGGTTAACGTCAGTATGAGGGATTGCTTGAATTGATCTTGCGCCATGGGGCTTTTCTCCTGTGGCGCAGCAGGTATAGGTTGTTCAGGCCTATGACGGGAGTGTAACAGATTTTTGGGTAACGCGATAACCAGCCCTTTCCAGCATCTGGGTAAACAACGTAGGTGTACCAATAATTTCATTATCCTGAAGAGGCATGAAAGACACCATGCTACCGCGACGGTACATCAGGGCGCGCTCACACTCAGGAAATGATTGCAGCCTGGCAACGATGACTCCATCGTGACATCTGATGACTGCGTAGCCTTTTTTGGGCAATCCTAATTTTTCTTTCACTTAAACTCCCCCATGCAAACGGGATAAAAGTAACACCCAAAATAATTAATAAAACCAGTCGTCAGCACTTTCCCAGGTTTCCTGGAGGATAGTCTCAATTTTCTTTTTATCTTCCTTGTCACCACCAAACACACTTAAACCATCGGAGCCTGCACGTCGTATGCTCAAGCTGCAATTCTCATAGTGGTTTCCCAACCTTTTAAGCAATTCTTTCTCCAGCGCCGGAACTGCTCCCTTTGGAAGTTCTTTAGTACGATCAATGGTTAGTTCAACTTTCATATTAGCCTCCACTGCATATACTGTATATTTGTACAGTACACCGATACATTGAAATGATCAATGACTTAAGAGCACAAATTG
The DNA here is from genome assembly GCF_005280955.1 of Citrobacter sp. wls717. Lineage (NCBI taxonomy): Bacteria > Pseudomonadati > Pseudomonadota > Gammaproteobacteria > Enterobacterales > Enterobacteriaceae > Citrobacter > Citrobacter sp. wls717. The sequence continues at coordinate 39,472 of NZ_SZWW01000016.1, read as the reverse complement.
TTAACCTTAGCCTATAAATGAGATGCAAAAAAAACCCGCCGAAGCGGGTTCAATCCAATGAGGACTTGTTGTTTTGACACCATTGTAAGTATTGAGATATCAACGTCCTTAAATTTGGATAACTGCTTTGATTGGGATTGATTGCGCAACTTTCATATGCTCGTCTCCCCCTGCAACTTTTTCAGGTTCTGTCTAACATACCCAATCAAAATAACAACTGTGTCAGGTATCCCATAATAATCGCCATGCCCAAAATAACGGTCAGAAATGCAGCAATCAAGGGTGTTTTGAACATTGATTTAAGCAGTATTACTTCCGTCAGACTAGCTCCTGCGCTACCAATAATCAGAGCCATTACTGCTCCCGTTCCCATGCCTTTATCCATCAAGACTGATGCCAACGGAATTACTGCCTCAGCACGTATATACAACGGTATTCCAATAATTGCACTTAGTGGAATCGCAAACGGATTATCATTCCCAGCATGAGCAGCAATCCACTCTGCAGGTATAAAACCGTAGATAAACGACCCTATAACAATACCTAACATCATATAAGGTAATACATCTTTAAATTGAGTCCAGGCATCCTGAAATGCCAGTCGTATCGCACCAGGCTCTCTTACTACACTTTTCGGGAAGAATTGTTTATTTGTTTGGCCCGTCTCGCAGCTCAATTCACAATTTGTGCCCCGAAATGCTGAGAAACTCTTAAACGTTTCTTGTGGTTTAGAACAACTATTAGCCCCTATGTCCTGTTGATTTGATACAGAGCAGCAAGCTGAAACACTCTGTAGTTTAGTTTCAGGAGTTTTTCCACTGCTAACACCACAACAGCTAGCCAGCGGTTTTGATGTTTCGACAATATGTCGGTCAAAACCAAGCACATCTAACAAAATACTTGCCAGTACGGAAACTGTTGCAGCTATAACAGCGTATAGCAGGGTAACTTTCCAACCAAAAGTAACCCACATCAGACCAGTGATTATCGGGTTAAGCAGAGGTGAAACAAACAAGAATGTAAGTGTTGGACCGAAGCCTGCTTTTGCTGATAACAGTCCGCGTAACATGGGAATTGTAGAGCAGCTGCAAAACGGTGTTACAGCTCCTAACAGCGATGCAAGTATGTAACCTCTCCCCTTTCTCGCCCCTAACATTCTTTGAATCTTTTGGTCCGGAATTTTTTGCCTGATAAGGCTAACACCCGCACTAATCAGAAAAAAAAGCGCAGACAACTCGACAGCAAGAAACAAGAACATCTCTGCCGCGTTAGTAAACATAGAAATCCAGCTATTCATGAAACCCCCTATAAACCATATTTCTAGAATAATCGAATTATTGAGGTTAGATCAACATATTTCTGGTATTATCGAAATATCAATAGATGAGGAAGGTACCATGCAACTAGAAGAAGTAGCTAAAGCTATGAAAGAATTAGGACATCCAACACGTTTGTTTATTTTCAAACACCTTGTTAAAGCCGGTGAACAAGGTTTACCTGTAGGTGATCTACAAAAACAACTTGCGATTCCATCTTCAACACTGAGTCATCATATATCCGCTCTTGTTTCCGTAGGTCTGGTCAAACAAAATCGCGAAAGCCGCTCCTTAATCTGCGTTTCTCAATATGACAAGTTAGAGTCGATTATTGATTTTCTACGCGAAGAATGTTGCATCAACAGTCCAAAGATTTAAATCGAGGCAATCCATTGTTTTTATTTGATAAAGGAGCCGCCTAAATAACAGGCGGCTCTCCTGTCGCTTATTTCAATTTTTTGCCTGCATCATCAACGACTTTCTCGCCATCTTCCTTGGCGAAAGCCCCTTTCTGAGCATCAGGAAGGATATCCAGAACAACTTCAGAAGGACGGCACAGTTTGGTTCCCAGCGGTGTTACCACGATGGGGCGATTAATCAGGATCGGATGCTGCAACATAAAGTTAATTAACTGGTCGTCAGTAAATTTATCTTCGGCAAGACCCAGTTCCTCATATGGCTCGACGTTCTTACGTAGTAACGCCCGGACGGAAATGCCCATATCAGCAATGAGTTTGACCAGCTCATCGCGTGAAGGTGGAGTCTCAAGGTAAAGAATAATGGTCGGCTCATTACCGCTGTTGCGGATCATCTCAAGCGTGTTACGCGACGTGCCGCAGGCAGGATTGTGATAAATGGTGATGTTGCTCATATCAGTATCTCATTACAAAGTGAAAGAGAGACGTAGCGCCAGCGCTGCCAGCGTTACAAACAGCACAGGCAGAGTCATGATAATCCCGGTGCGGAAATAGTATCCCCACGTGATGGTCATATTCTTCTGTGAAAGTACATGTAGCCAGAGCAGCGTTGCCAGGCTACCAATAGGTGTGATTTTCGGCCCCAGATCGCAGCCAATCACGTTGGCATAAATCATCGCCTCTTTGATGACGCCGGTTGCGGTACTGCCATCAATAGAAAGAGCGCCAACCAGCACGGTAGGCATGTTGTTCATGATGGAAGACAGGAAAGCCGTCAGGAAGCCAGTACCCAGCGTCGCGGCCCAGAGTCCTTTATCAGCCAGCACGTTCAGAACACCTGAAAGATATTCGGTTAGCCCTGCGTTGCGCAGACCGTAAACTACCAGGTACATCCCCAATGAGAAGATGACGATCTGCCAGGGTGCACCATGTAGCACTTTACCAGTGTTAATGGCATGGCCTCGTTTCGCCACTGCAAACAGAATTATCGCCCCAACCGCTGCAATCGCACTAACGGGAATACCGAGCGGCTCGAGGACGAAGAAACCAACAAGCAGGAGAATCAGAACTATCCAGCCAGTGCGGAATGTAGCCGTATCTTTTATTGCCTCTGTTGGTTTCTTTAGGAGGGCCAGATCGTAAGTTGGCGGGATGTCCTTGCGGAAAAACAGATGCAGCATAATTAGTGTGGCAATAATGGCGGCGATATCGACCGGTACCATCACCGATGCATATTCGGTGAATCCCAGACCAAAGAAGTCCGCCGAAACAATATTCACCAGGTTCGACACGATAAGCGGCAGGCTGGCAGTATCGGCAATAAACCCGGCTGCCATGACGAATGCCAGCGTGGTACCTTTGCTGAATCCTAATGCCAGCAGCATAGCAATAACGATTGGTGTCAAAATAAGTGCCGCACCATCGTTGGCAAACAGTGCCGCCACCGCTGCGCCGAGCAGGACGATATAGGTAAAGAGCAAACGGCCACGACCGTTACCCCAGCGTGAAACATGCAATGCCGCCCATTCGAAAAAGCCTGATTCATCGAGCAGCAGGCTGATGATAATCACCGCAATAAAGGTCGCTGTCGCGTTCCAGACGATATTCCACACCACCGGAATATCGCCTATATGCACAACGCCAGAAATCAAAGCCAGGCCCGCGCCCAGCGTTGCACTCCAGCCGATCCCTAATCCTTTCGGTTGACAGATAACCAAGACAATGGTCAGGACAAAAATAGCGCCTGCCAGTAACATACACCCTCCTGACAGGGCGGATCTGCCGCCCTGTATAAACAAAAAATTAACTCGCCAACTCTCTGAGTTTTTCAATACCTGTTGGCTCAGAAGCCAGTACCGGAACGAGCGCTATATGGTCAGCGTGCTGATTCTTAACAGCCTCAATCTGAGGCTGTTCCTGCTGAGCGCGCTGGCAAAGCAACGGAGAACGCGTATCCGCGATGGAAAGGCTGTTATTGATAATCCAGCCCCATGGATGAATCCCCGCTCTTTCAAGGTCAGCCTGTAGGCTTGCCGCTTCCAGTACCGGTGTGGTTTCAGGCAGAGTGACCAGCAGAACTTTGGTTCGTTCCGGATCCTGAAGCTGCATCATTGGGGTAGTAAAATGACCTTTCTCCCCCATTTTTTTGGCAATCTCTCGGTGGTAAGCCCCGGTAGCATCCAGCAACAACAGCGTGTGCCCAGTGGGAGCTGTATCCATGACAACAAACCGCTTACCTGCTTCACGAATCACTCGGGAAAAAGCCTGGAACACGGCAATTTCTTCAGTACAGGGAGAACGTAAATCTTCTTCCAATAGCCGTTTCCCTGCTTCGTCCAGATCTTTTCCCTTCGTCTCAAGAACATGCTGGCGATAGCGTTCGGTTTCATCGTGAGGGTTGATGCGGCTGACCTGCAGGTTTTTGAGGCTGCCGTTCAGCGTTGTACTCAGGTGCGCAGCGGGATCAGAGGTGGTGAGATGCACGTCATATCCCATGTCTGCCAGCCTTACGGCGATGGCAGCAGCCATCGTGGTTTTCCCTACACCACCTTTGCCCATCAACATAATCAGGCCATGTTCACTGCGGGCGATATCATCGACCAGGTCAGAGAGCGATAAGTTTTCAGGCGTGTACAGGACGTTCGGTACCGGGAGCGGTAATGCATCAAAACGGGTATCCAGCAACCCCTTCAACGCAGACACACCAACCATATTTACTGGCTGGAGTAATAAGGTATCTCTCGGTAGCTCAGATAAACCAGCAGGAAGATTTGCCAGTGCTTCCTGCTCCCGTTGCCATATCGCAGCAGCCAGCGCGTCATGTTCAGCTTCGGCTTTAGGCAGCACACCATTAATAACCAGGTACTGGTTTTTCAGGCCAATTGCGGCCAGTTCTTCATGGGTGCGGGCTACTTCCTGCAGCGTAGATTTTTGCAGTCGTGCAACCAGAACCAGGCGGGTACGTTCAGGATCGGACAACGCCTCTACCGCATGAGCATACTGCTCACGCTGCTTTTCCAGCCCGGCCATTGGGCCAAGACAGGAAGCACCATCCGGATTACTTTCAATGAAACTACTCCAGGCACCGGGAAGCTGGAGAAGGCGAATCGTGTGGCCCGTCGGCGCTGTATCAAAAATGATGTGATCGAAGCGGGTCAGCAGGGAAGCGTCTGTCAATAAGCCGGTGAACTCATCAAACGCCGCAATCTCAGTCGTACAGGCTCCTGAAAGCTGCTCGCTGATACTGTTAACAACGTCTTCAGGCAGAAGACCTTTGATAGGATCAACGATTCTGGAGCGGTATTGTTGGGCAGCTTCCTGAGGGTCAATCTCCAGAGCGGAAAGTCCAGTAACTGCTGTCACAGAGCGAATGGTGTTACCGATAGCCTGGTCGAATACCTGACCGACATTGGAGGCTGGATCTGTACTGACCAGCAAAACCCGCTTACCTTGTTCGGCAAGGCGGATAGCCGTCGCGCAGGAAATGGACGTTTTTCCTACGCCACCCTTGCCAGTAAAAAACAGGTAAGGCGGGATATTCTGTAAGAATTTCATATGTCCTCCTGACATATTCAGCAACAGGAAGTATTACCACCACAGCAGCTGGTGGGAGCTAACCCTACCTTCTCCAGCGGAATACCGAACCAGCGAGCCAGCTCAGCGCGTTTTGGGTATCGCCCAGCCATCACCGTTTCACCGTCCAACAGCAGTAGCGGAAGCCCTTCTGCTCCAGATGCTTCGAGGAATACTTTCGCTTTCTCATTATGAACAAAGCTCATGGGCTGCTGCGCCAGGTTATAACGTTCAACCTGTACGCCACGTCCTTTCAGCCACTGCACATCAGCAGAGAAATCAACCAGAACCTGATCGACATCTGAGCCACATACGCCGGTACTGCAGCACATTGCCGGGTCAAACACCGTTAACGTCTTCATTCTGAATACCTCACATTCGAAAAATCATATATGTTCAGGCAAATTTTTTAGATGCAAACAGCCTTACCGCTACCAAAGCAGTTTGCCGATGCCAGCTTACGGGCGATGGCCTGTACGTCGTCCTGTTGGCTTAACCAAGCCTGCTCAATTACCTGAGCAGCCCATGACGGAATATGCGGAGATAAGCGGTAGTGAACCCACTTGCCCTGCTTGCGATCCAGTAATAATCCACTTTCCCGGAGCATTGCCAGATGACGGGAGATCTTGGGCTGCGACTGATCCAGCGCCGTACAGAGATCGCACACGCATAGCTCTCCCATTTCTCTAAGCAGCAACACGATGCCCAGCCGAGTTTCATCGGAAAGGTTTTTGAAGAGTTGTAGAGAAGTTAGTTCAGCCATTTTAGTCTCCTGAATTCTCTCCGTAGTTTCCTGCAATAGTTGAGTGTCGTCAACCATCACATTCGAAAATTCGAATACGATGGCTATGTGGTTTTAATATCAGATTTACTGATTGTTCATTATTCAATTTGTTAATCCTGCCGCTTTTCGACGCCTGTATTCATCTATCAGTAATTGTGCTGGCGTTGGTCCTGCCGGATGGCGCGGCGCTTCCAGTTGACGTCGAATTGGTGGGACACTTAGTCCATTACCAACATGCTTCGACCACTTCGTGAGTAACTTTTCTGCCAGTCGTTTCAGCTCCCCCTCTGTCATTTGTCGTTCTACGCCCGTTCTGCGCATTTCAATGCAGATGTGATACAGCACGGGCTGAGGCCATGGATATTTATCGCTTCCTGAATACCGATATGACTCATTGCGCCAGCGCCGGTATTCCGTCATAACCTGCTCCGATTTCAGTCCGAATGGATTCGCCCCACTCTCTGAAACCAGAGAAACAAACTCAGCCAGGTCAGGCGGCCATGTATTTCCCATCGCGCAGCGCTCCATGCATTGCTGACAGACCAGCCGAATTTGAGGTTCAGTCATCGAACCTATCTGGGCTATCCAGATAGGCGAAGGCTCCGCCCCGTTCTTCTGGGTCCATCGGTTCGAATACACCTCCCCCATGACCTGCCACAGTCGCCAGGCTGTTTCCGTCGCCATCAAGTCCATTCCTGCGGCGCCACTCTGCGTGTGCTGACTGAATTTGCTGAACTGCCCGGGATGCTGTTGGTTCTGATCCTGCTCCCACATGACTGTTACCTCCGGTTTCTGGTTTTACCTGCGTTCTCACCCGGGCTACATGTCGGGCAAATTTTTGTTCCCACTGGATTTGAGTAAAAACTTTCCCTTCCGACTCCCAATACGCGGTGAATTCTGCGAGTTCAGTCAGAAGGTAATCTGGTTCAGGCAGGGGGATACCCCACGATGCAGCGCGCTGTCGGAAGTCTCTGGAGGGAAGCCAGCTATCTGTCATGCTGAATTTCCCGATCGGTTCATCAACACCGTCCAGGTATCGGGGCATGACCGGGGATGGCGGTTCATCCCCATTCGGATTTTTCATCGCGCCCGCGTTAAGAGAGGGGTTTAAGATCTGTTTACTGCTAACTGCTTTCTGGATACCTGATGGCAAAGGTTTAGCCAAAGACTTAGCCTTATCCTTAGGCAAAGCGAAAGCCTTATCAAAAGCCGTCCCCATAGCGTCAGAAACCCCGTAGCAGGCGGCTTTGAGAGCTTCATATGCTTTATCTTTCAGTGAACATTCAGGCAGTAATTCAAACGATCTTGCCCATGATTTGATCACGTTCACTGATGCTGGAGGGTTATGTTTCACCGCGTTAGGCAACCAAAAAACTCTGGCTTTAAGGTCGGCTTCCACCATACCTAACGCTATGGCTTCGCCTAAGGCTAAGTCGAAGGCTTCGACATCCCAGTTTAATTCTTCGGCCATAGCCGCCCTTCCCGCCTTATACAGCCCGGGTATAATCCCCGTGAATGGGCCTGTAAGCAGGTAAATAAACAGACTCTGCCCACTTGGCGGGAGTGGTGATAAGGCTCGAAATTTAGGATCATCCCACATGGTGATCTTCACCTTACGGTAAGGCTCGTTACTAGCCTTACTCTTAGGCATGGCCTTAGCCAAAGGATTAGGCATACTTCACCCCGCGAGTTGCAGTAATAATGGTCATTGGTCAAAACTCGATTAAAACAATTGCGGCGCTACGGCGCTTATACTCGCCAGTAGTGGTCCCGCCGCGTCAGCAGGTAACATGTTGAACAATGCGATTGCCGCCTCACGAATTTCCTTCTCGAGCTTTTGTAATGGCGCGCCGATTAATTTCGCATGGTGTGCCTCACTGCACTCTTTGATTGCGTTCGCCACCAGCTCTGCTTCTGTGCTCGCATTACTTAACCCGTGCTTTCTGGCGATCTGAACTGGCATAGCAGCAATAATTGAACCTGACAGCTGCATAACGTAAGCCGTGTACTTTTCCGAACCGCCCTCGTTTTTCAGGTATCGGAATAAATTCTGTTTATTAACAGCAATTCCCCGTCCATCTGCTTTGGCCCACTCTTCAGCCACCAGCTGAGTGATCCGTTCCTGTGCCTGTCCTGGTAATGTCGATTCCCATTCACGAACGGCGGCCAATATGGCACGGTGCTGAATGCCGTCACGGCGCTGGGGTTTAAATTGATTTTGCGATTTCACCGGAGCGGCTACTCGTGGTTTATTATGGGTATAAGCTACTGATTGCATCATTCAGACCTCGCTTTGTGGCGGAAATACACTATCAAGAGAGCAGGTGCGCCCTAACTCGTTAAGCTTCTCCACAATCAATCTGCATTCCGGTAGGCCTGGTTGGCGTGTTCCGTTCTCATAATTTGAGAGCCTTGACTGACGCCACCCGAATAATTTGGCTAATTGCTCTTGAGTTAAACCGAGCGCTTGCCGTTCTTTGGCGATGTTGTTCATCTTGTCCTCACATATAGTGTTTAGCTGAATTAAACACACAATGTGTTAGATAGTCAAGACGAAACGTTCTTTGAGCGTTAACACGTAACGTGGTAAAAATCAGTAATGAATATAAACACTGCAATTGCCGCCAGACTGAAGCAACTACGCGAACAGAAAAATATGTCGCAATCTAAACTCGCAGAGTTATGTGGGTGGGCTCAGTCACGCATCGGGAACTATGAAGCAGGTCGCCGCAATGTTGGCGTTGACGACGCTATAACGATATCTAAAGCTCTCGGCATTAGCCCGGCTGAGCTAATGTTTGGTGATGATCACGCCGAATCATGGTTAACGCCAAAACATCGTAAGTTGATTACTCTTTTTGACCAGTTGCCGGAGTCTGAACAAGACAGAATGATCGATACCTTTCAATTACGGCTGAAAGAAATTGATGAGTATGTTGAGAAATACCTTCGGGGACGATTAAAGCCAACTGACGACTAAGCTACAATTTTCAGCACTCTAACCAGCCTCCTTGGCTGGTTTTTTTATGCCTTTCCCACTCCCTTTTCCCATATCGTTATCATCAACACCACCTTAAACACATGCTGTGTTGACTTTTAAACACATTTAGAGTTTAAATATAAACACATTTTGAAAAACGTCATCGAGGCAGGACGCCCACGAAGTAGTTGCCGGCGGCATACGAATCACCGGATGAGATGGCGAACATTAATGCGCAGCAGTCAGTACCGTTCCGCTTGCCAGCGATAAGGCTAAATGAAGAACCCCCTGTATCACTGTTACTGGACACAGGGACAGAATGTTGAGGGAAACATTATGAGGATCGAAATAACTAAAGTTGGAGGCAAGGTTTGCTTAGTCATATCCCCTATCAAGTTCTCTGTCGCGGATCGCATAGCTACTGCCATGGAAAACAGCGAAATCGTTGCAGCTCTTGGTGCTTATTTCACAGCCATTGGAGAGGCACCAAACGGAGAACTCGTTGGGCTCTATCTCTATTTTAATAACTTGGATACCGCTACGTTCGTAACGCTCAATCATTTGATTGAAACGGATGAGCCAGTCCCGATAGTCATCAGGTAATACCCACGAATCGGTCAGAACTTCTTTACAGGAATCATACTGTGCGCGGTTCTTGAACCAAAAAACACTTATTGGTCGAGCGGCCATTTTTATGTCCTTGCTGGCTAGATGGGAAATACCAGCTTACCACCGAGCCTGAAATGGAGAAATGACCGGTAAAACAAGGAAACCAAAATGATTGATTTTGCGCGTAAACCAGTGCGGTGTCAGGCCGTACATCTAAATCGCATTGAAGTAATCATTCGACTGTTTTGCTACATGCTCGCCCAGAAGGGCGACCCGTCTGCCGACCAACAGACTGCAGTTCGTTCATAACGAGTTTGACCAATGGCTGTTGCCAGCATCAGTAAGGAAGTGACTATGGAATTTGGAATGAAACGTGTGGTGGCATCTGTTCAGGTGGTTGCCATCCTCAACAGGATTTACAACGGCAGCCCTGTTTCCGTCGCATCTATCAGTAAAGAATCAAAGCTGTCTGTGTCTTACCTCGAGCAGATTTTCTCGAAGCTGCGCAGAAGTGAAATCGTCACCAGCCAGCGTGGCGCTGGTGGCGGGTACCACCTTAGCAAAGCAAACCCCAGCGTGGCTGACGTCGTTCGCGCCGTTACTCACACGCCTGATTCATTTGAGCCCGTGCTGAATGCTCTGGAGTGGGTCCCCGTCGCACAGCTGGCGCAGGGAAAATCCCCTACCCCATAAAGCACAAAACCCGCGCAAGGCGGGTTAAGTACCCGGTCAGCCGACCAAAGCTTTCCGGAACGAGTTTTGACCAATAACCACTACCTTAGGCGGCGATCATCAGCTGCCGGGTATCTTACAATCCTATGGAGCCCGAACGCAATGTTAACGTATGCGTATCTTATTAAAGCCAAAGCGAAAGCAACTGAGGCAAAAAACCTGTTTTGCTGGTTCTCTGCGAAATCAGATTCCCGTGCAGAACGCGAAATACTCAATATTCTCGAAGACAACGATATTGCCGTCGGTCGTGGCGCCGACTATCAATTACCTGTCCGCACCAACTGGTTTGTTGTTGACGATCTTCCTGAGGAAAACACACTTGATGACACATGGTGCGATCATTACGAACTGGCAGAAGACCAGCAAACGTGGCAACTGAAACAGAAGCCGGATAATGAAAATCTGGAGGCTTCCAGCCAGCAAAAACCTGAAACCTCCAGTGCCAATGTACCCACCAGCGATGCGCCAGCATTGCTCCGCCCCATATCTCGCCTGCGCCTGTCTCAGCGGCTGATTGCGCACCTGTTAAATGACGGTGAAGAGAAGGAAATCAGTGAAGCACGGCACGTCCAGATCGGGCAAATGGTACTGGACGAAAATGATCTCTATGTACAAAACCTGTTACTGGCCATTGCGAATGTGCGGTCGGTGAAAGAACTTTCTGCTCATGTTGAGTGGAAGCTGGCAAATGCAATAAAAGAAGTCTTTGACCGTGAGCAGGTCTATACCGTTGCTTCATTTGAGCAATTTATTTCCGAATGGATTGAAGAACCAGAAAAGCGGGCTCTTACCGTTCAGGAGTGGGTTAATGATAAGAAAGCACGAGTTGCGGGTGATGAACATGCCACTCCACCTGTAACGCCAGAGCTTATTACCGTTGCGACTCTGCCGCTACGCCAGCGCCTCTTAGCTCAGTTTATTTCTGAAGAATATGCTTACCATATTGATACTGAGCAGAAGAAAACCATTCAGGAACTCGAGCTGGATGTAGATAACAGCTATGTGCAGAACCTGCTGCTTGCCGCCGAGAATGTAGAACCATTCAGGAAAGCGCCAGAGATCGATATCTGGAAGATCGTCAGCGCGCTGAAAACCGTTTTTCCGGTTGATGGAAAACGAGTTGATCTGGTCACCGTTATTCAGTTCTTTAAGGCCTGGTTCAACACTGAACACATTGACCGTGGGCTGCTGGTTAAAGAGTGGTGTAAAGGCAATCGCGTGTCGCAGATTCAGCGCACTGACTCCGGAACCAACGCTGGCGGCAGCAATGGGACCGATCGCAACCCGGAACTTGTCCACACGCTGGACACTCTGGACATTGATATTGCGCTGGCCACACTTCCAATGGATTTCAACATCTACGATATTCCTGGTGGCGTTTTCCGTCGTGCAAAAGAGGTCATTGCTAAAAACGAAAGCCCGTTCAAAGAGTGGTCCGTCGCCCTGCGCAAACGTGCTGGCATCCTGGATTATTCCCGTGCTGCTATTTTCGCGCTTATTCGCAGTGCAGAAGAAAACGCTCACCATTTCCCAGAGCTGCTGAGCCGTTACATCAATAAGAACCTGACTGAAACCGACCACCAGCACCCAACTGAAGAAACCCTGGCGGCAGCCGGTCACGTGCCAGAAAAAAGTTGGGAAAACGAGATTAACGAGAAAGTCACAGCTGAACAGAAGGCAGGAGTTGAACAACCAGAAATCGCCAACATGGGCAACGGCATGTTCTCCATCGATGGCCTGATGGGGAACCAGCAAGCGCCAGCGCTTTCTGTCGTAGACCAGGTACGCCAGCGTGCCGTCGAGGATAAGTTACATCATACCCATACAGAGGAAGCCACCAGCGATGTGCAGATGGAAGAAACTGACAACAACGAAATCAAAGCTAATCCTGAAGTGTCTCAGAGCGAAACAGCAGTTTTGCCAGTTAAAAGCGCTGATGCAACTGGTGACGCGTCAGCTTCCCTGAATAATGAACCCGTTCACCATATTGAAACGGATCCCCTGAACGCTTTCTATACTCACCTGATGGTTGATATGGAAACCATGGGCAACGGTCCTGATGCCCCAATAGTCTCTATCGGCGCTGTATTTTTTGATCCTTCAACTGGTAACACTGGCGCCGAGTTTTACCAGGTTGTCAGTCTTGAATCATCGATGTTGTTTGGGATGAAACCGGATGCGTCGACGATTCAGTGGTGGTTGAAACAATCATCTGAAGCCCGCTCTGCCATTCTTGTTGATGAAGCTATGGGGCTGCGTGAATCCCTTGAACTTCTGGCTGACTTTATTGCTGAAAATGCTGCTAACGGTAGTCACACCGTTCAGATGTGGGGTAATGGATGCTCCTTTGATAACGTAATTCTTCGCCGCGCATACGCGTTAACAGATACCCCCTTCGCTGTTCCGTTCTGGAATGACAGGGACGTAAGGACCATTGTTGAACTGGGCAAATCTGTCGGTATCAACCCACGCCACGACATCCCGTTTGAAGGTGATCTGCATAATGCGCTTTCTGACGCCCGGCATCAGGTCAAATACGTCTCTGCAATCTGGCAACGTCTGACCGCAAACTGATTATTGAATATCAACCAATGCCAGCTGTTGCGCGTATCGTAATAGCTGGCTATCGCGAGTGATGGCTATGAGTGAACAATTTCTGATACCGCTGACAGAATGGAAAGCCGGTCGCTTTGGTTTTGTAATTACCAATACCACGCTGGTGAAATACGGCAAGCTGGGCTACATAAACCCGAAACCGGAAAAAATTTGCGGGCGCTGGTGTGTAGATCGCAATGCAGTTTATGTCGGCCCCGGCGCTGTCGGCGTGGTGCCAGAAATTCATGATGACGATGATGACGCGCTAAAGGAGATCCTCAATCATGTCGCCAAGGCCACGAAAAAATAGCATCTCCATTCCCGGGCTTTATGCCCGGTTTGATCGCCGAACCGACAAAACCTATTACCAATATAAAAACCCAGTAACCGGAAAATTTCACGGACTCGGAACCGATAAAACCAAAGCAGAAAAAATAGCGGTCATCGCCAATCAGCGACTGGCTGCGGCAGAAGCTGATTATTTCCTGAAAAAAATCGATGAAAAGCCATCATTAAATAAGGCGCGCGGGATCAGTTTAAAGGCGTGGATTGTTCGCTATGAAAAAGTGCAGCGCACACGTGTAGACAACGGTGATCTGTCAGAAACCCGACTCAAAGAAAAAATGAGGATGGCTAATCTTTTGGTTGGTCGACTTGGTAATCATCCGTTGCGTAGTCTGGAAGTCAGGGATTTTTCCCTGATACTGGAGGAATGGCTCGATAAGGGGCAGGCCAGCACAGCGCTAAACAATCGCGTGGTGTGGGTGGATATTTACCGCGAAGCACAGCATGCCGGTGAAGTTCCTCCTGGCTGGAATCCTCCGGAGGCGACGCGAAAACCGGTACCGAAAGTGACCCGGGCACGACTCAGCATCGAGGACTGGCGGGCCATATTCAATGTTACCCCTGAAGGGCATTACAACAGGAACGCCATGCTTCTCGCCCTAGTTACCGGCCAGCGAAGAGAGGATATTGTCAGAATGAAATTTTCTGATGTGTGGGACGGTCATTTGCATGTCATTCAGGGTAAAACAGGTATGCGCCTGGCGTTACCCCTGTCACTTCATTGCGATGCAGTGGGCATGACGCTCAAAGAGGTCATTGCCGGTTGTCGCAACAAGATTGTTAGCCCTTACCTGGTTCACAGCCGATTGCAGAAAAAAGGCCAGCCAATGAGCAAAGACAACCTGTCAGATTATTTTGCGGATGCCCGGGATCTTGCGGGAATTAAGCCACCAGCGGGGAAAACGCCAACGACATTCCACGAGCAACGCTCGCTAGCCGAACGACTGTACCGCGCGCAAGGGATCGACACCAAAACGCTGCTGGGCCATAAAGTGCAGGCAACAACAGATCGCTATAACGACACTCGTGGACAGGAATGGCTAAAGCTAGTCATTTAAATGGGCATTTTTTTCCGATCACCTGGAAAATTGTTGTAAAATTCGCGGCCTTAGTGAGGGCCGCTTATTTTTTGGCTGTCTCTTTTGGTGGGAAGTTTTGGAGAGATTTTGGAGAAGAGAAAAAGTTGATTATTTTCAATGCTCTGAAAGCGTCACACCTTCTGAACAAGAAGGTAGAACTCGAATGATCGGTCGACTGCTTCGTGGCGGTTTTATGACCGCTATCTACGCGTATCTGTATATTCCAATCATTATTTTGATTGTGAACTCCTTTAACAGCTCGCGCTTTGGCATCAACTGGCAAGGTTTTACTACCAAGTGGTACGGTCTGCTGGTGAACAACGACAGCCTGCTGCAGGCGGCGCAACACTCCCTGACGATGGCAGTGCTCTCCGCTACGTTTGCCACGCTGATCGGTTCACTCACCGCGGTCGCGCTTTATCGCTACCGTTTTCGCGGGAAACCCTTTGTCAGCGGCATGCTGTTTGTGGTGATGATGTCGCCCGATATCGTAATGGCGATTTCGCTGCTGGTTCTGTTTATGTTAATTGGCATTCAGCTCGGCTTCTGGTCGCTGCTGTTTTCGCATATTACCTTCTGTCTGCCTTTTGTGGTGGTGACGGTCTATTCACGTCTGAAAGGCTTTGATGTGCGAATGCTGGAAGCGGCAAAAGATTTGGGCGCCAGTGAAGTGACTATCCTGCGCAAGATCATTCTGCCGCTGGCAATGCCTGCGGTGGCCGCAGGCTGGTTGCTAAGCTTTACGCTGTCGATGGATGACGTCGTTGTTTCATCCTTCGTCACCGGGCCGGGTTATGAAATTTTGCCCTTAAAAATCTACTCAATGGTAAAAGTCGGCGTATCACCCGAGGTGAACGCACTGGCGACCATTTTGTTGGTTCTGTCGCTGGTTATGGTGATCGCCAGCCAGCTTATTGCACGTGATAAAACCAAGGGCCGCTAAGGCCCTTAATTCAGGGGACGTTAAATGATGAAAAAATGGTCACGCCACCTGCTCGCGGCGGGTGCTCTGGCACTGGGCATGAGCGCCGCTCACGCGAATGACAACAACACGCTCTATTTCTATAACTGGACTGAGTATGTGCCGCCAGGACTGCTGGAGCAGTTCACCAAAGAGACCGGCATTAAGGTTATCTATTCGACCTATGAGTCGAATGAAACCATGTACGCCAAGCTCAAAACCTATAAAGACGGTGCGTACGATCTGGTGGTTCCGTCTACCTATTACGTCGATAAAATGCGTAAAGAAGGCATGATCCAGAAGATCGACAAGTCGACGTTGACCAATTTTCACAACCTCGATCCGGAAATGCTCAACAAGCCGTTTGACCCCAACAATGACTACTCCATTCCGTATATCTGGGGTGCGACGGCCATAGGCGTCAACAGCGATGCCATCGACCCGAAAACCGTAACCAGTTGGGCCGACCTGTGGAAACCGGAGTACAAAGGTAGCCTGTTGTTAACCGATGACGCGCGTGAAGTCTTCCAGATGGCGCTGCGCAAGCTGGGGTATTCCGGCAATACCACCGATCCAAAAGAGATTGAAGCCGCCTATAACGAGTTGAAGAAGCTGATGCCTAACGTCGCGGCATTTAACTCTGACAACCCGGCCAACCCGTATATGGAAGGCGAAGTCAATCTGGGGATGGTGTGGAACGGCTCCGCATATGTCGCGCGCCAGGCGGGTACGCCGCTGGAGGTGGTGTGGCCGAAGGAAGGGGGTATTTTCTGGATGGACAGTCTGTCTATTCCGGCTAATGCGAAAAACAAAGAAGGTGCGCTGAAGCTGATTAACTTCCTGCTGCGCCCGGACGTGGCGAAAGAAGTCGCAGAAACTATCGGTTATCCAACGCCAAACCTGGCGGCACGTAAGCTGCTGAGCCCGGAAGTGGCGAACGATAAAACGCTCTACCCTGATGCTGATACCATCAATAAAGGGGAATGGCAAAATGACGTCGGCTCCGCCAGCGCCATTTATGAAGAGTATTATCAGAAGCTGAAAGCAGGACGCTAATTCAGCGTTGTAAGGAATGCCCGATGGCGCTACGCTTATCGGGCCTACATCAATACGAAGCGTAGGCCCGATAAGGCATTTGCCGCCATCCGGCAAAAAAAATCACAGCCCTTTCAATAACTTCTCAACAAACTCAGGCACCACCTGGCTTGCCGGACCGTAATGCTTCTCTTCGAATTCGCTTCCCACCTGGCTCGGCTCGAGATTTAACTCTACCGTATGCGCTCCATGCAGCCGCGCCTCATGCACAAAACCCGCGGCCGGGTAAACATGGCCTGATGTGCCAATGGCAATAAACACATCCGCCATTGCCAGCGCCATATAAATTTCATCCATTCCCAGCGGCATTTCGCCAAACCACACGACGTGCGGTCGCAGCGGAGCCGGGAACTGGCAGCAATGGCATTTGTCTTCCGCAGTCACATCGCCCGTCCACTCCAGAATCTGTCCGCTTTGCGAACAGCGAACCTTGAGCAGTTCGCCGTGCATATGGATGACATTCTGGCTGCCCGCGCGTTCATGCAGGTTATCAATATTCTGCGTCACCAGTAAAAAACGGTCACCCAGCTCGGCTTCAAGTTTTGCCAGCGCGATATGCGCCGCGTTGGGCTGGATTTCTGGTTGCTGCAATTGATGACGACGGGCGTTATAAAACGACTGAACCAGTTCCGGGTTGCGACTAAACCCTTCCGGAGTCGCAACGTCTTCGACCCGATGTTCTTCCCAAAGACCATCCGTCGCGCGGAAGGTTCGAATACCTGACTCGGCAGAAATCCCCGCTCCCGTCAGTACCAGCACTCTTGGTTTTTCCATCAATTCAGGCACCACTCTGTCTCTGAAAAAGATTCGTTGACGCAGGCGATCGCGCAAATGGCGTTTATTTTTACGAAAGCGGCTTAACCGATGACTCCGACGCGACAGCATAACAACCTCTTTGTATTAATCGGTAAGATGTAAAAAAGCGGCCCCGCGCATTCCACCCGCATCACCGTGCCGCGCCTGCTCAATACGCGGCACTCGGGCAACCGGCAGCAGATGGCGTGGCAATCTGTCCGCCAGTTGCGTCGTAATAGCGGAAAAATTCGACAAACCACCACCAATCACCACTAAATCAGGATCAACGATGGTCAGGATATTCCCCAAACAGACTGCCAGTAAATCCAGATAACGTTCAACATGGGCGCGCGCTTGCTCATCCCCCTGCTCCCACAGCGCGATAATTTCACGGGCATCCAGCGGTTGATGGTAGTAATGCTGATACAACCACGCAAATCCACCGCCGGAGAGATAGCTTTCAATACAGCCCAATTGACCGCATCCGCAGCGGCGCAGTGGGAAATCAAATCCCATCAGCGTCAGCGCATCGACAGGCAAACGAATATGACCAAACTCACCGGTGATATAGCTGCGTCCGGTGATAGATTTACCGTTAAGCACCAGTCCACCGCCGACACCGGTGCCGAGGATTAACCCCATAACCAGCGGATACTGAGTGAACTCGTCGTCCCAGGCTTCAGAGAGGGCAAAACAGTTGGCATCGTTGTCCAGGCGAACATCGCGGTCAAGGCGGGCGCTGAGATCGGCACGGAGCGGTTTACCACTGGCGGCAGGCACATTGGCCGCGTACAGCGTACCGTCTTCTGTTTCCGGCATGCCAGGAATGCCGATACCCACCGAACCTTTGACGCCGAATCGCTGGTCCGCTTCCATTACCAGATTGCAGACCGCATTAAGGAAAGCTTCATAGCTGTCGCGAGGCGTAGGGACGCGTGTTTCCCATTGCAAACGGCGTTGGTTATCAAATACTCCCAGCGCAATTTTGGTCCCGCCGATGTCAAATCCGTAATACATCACCGCTCCTTCTTATTGTTATTGGCCGCTAAGTACTCTCGCAGGATCAATATTGCTGGCGCGACGCGCCGGATACCAACTCGCCAAAAGACTCAGCACTAATGCTGTCACCAGCACGTAGATCACATCCAGCCAGTGTAATTCCGATGGCAGGAAGTCAATGAAATAGATATCACCAGACAGGAACTGATGGCCGATAAGCGCCTCGATGCCATTGATGATCGGCGTCAACTGCAGCGAGACAACCACCCCGATGACGACGCCTATCAGACTACCGAACAAACCCGCCAGCAGGCCGTACCAGACAAAAATGGCACGGATCAAACCATCTTTAGCCCCCAGGGTTCTTAATACCGCAATATCACCGCTTTTGTCTTTTACCGCCATCACTAACGTGGAAACGATATTAAAACAGGCCACGCCAATCACCAGCACCATCGCCAGATACATGATGGCGCGGATCATCTGGATATCTCGATACATATAGCCGTAGGTGCCAATCCAGCTCTTAATATAAACATAGTTATTGGTGACTTCACCCGCGTCACGTACCAGTTTATTGGCGTTAAAGACGTCGTTAACTTTTAGCGCGATCCCGGAAACGCTGGATCCCATATCCAGGTATTGCTGCGCGTCTTCCATGGGGATCATGGCAAAGCTGTGATCGAGCTGACCGCTCAGCTGCAAAATGCCAGTCACGTGCAAACGCACGCGTTTAGGCTGCTGTAACTTATGGTCCGCACTGGCGTTAGGGATCATAATCGATACCCAGTCGCCCTGCTTCACCTTCAGCGCATCGGCAATCCCCTTACCAATGATGATTTGCTGCTCACCGGCTTTGAAATTATCCCAGGCGTGGTTCTGCACGAACGATGGCAGCGCGCTTAAACGCTGCTCCTGTTTCGGGTCAACGCCCTTCACCTGCACCGCGCGTAGATTCGCCCCACTCTCCACCAGTCCGGTAAAGTTGATATAGGGCGCTGCGGCGACAATACCAGGCACTTTCTGTACTTTATCGAGCGCTTCCTGCCAGTTGTTCCACGGCTGGTTGACGGCCTCAATTTCACCGTGCGGGACCACGGCCAGAATACGGTTGTTCAACTCACGCTCAAAGCCATTCATGGCGCTTAACCCGACGATCAACACCGCCACACCCAACGCGATGCCAACGGTAGAAATCACCGAAATCAGCGAGACCATACCGCCGCGCCGCCGACCTCGGCTAAAACGCAGGCCAATCAATAACGATAAAGGCGAAGCCATTACTCTGCTCCCATCAGGCTCAGTTCAGCCGTCAGGCGACCATCGCGCATTTCAAGCTGGCGGCTCATGCGCTTCGCCAACTGCAGATCGTGCGTCACCACCAGAAATGCCGTGCCCTGAGAGCGGTTAAGCTCCCCCAGAAGCTCGAAAATGCTGTCCGCGTTGCGCGCATCAAGGTTACCCGTTGGTTCATCCGCCAGCACCAGACGAGGATTATTCACCAGCGCACGGGCAATCGCCACGCGCTGACGCTCGCCGCCCGACAGTTCAGACGGGCGATGGCCGGCACGATGGTCCAGCCCTACCGCTTTCAGCATATCGCGCGCGCGCGCGGTGATTTCAGCCGGTTTTTTCTTGCCAATCAGCAGCGGCATCGCCACGTTTTCCAGCGCGGTAAAGTCCGGTAGCAGATGGTGGAACTGGTAAATAAAGCCCAGCTTCTGATTGCGCAGCTCCGCCTTCGCCGCAGACGAGAGTTTGCTCATCGGCTGACCGTTAAAAATGACGTCGCCGGAAGTTGGCGTATCCAGCCCACCTAACAGATGGAGCAGCGTACTCTTACCGGAGCCGGAGCTGCCGACAATCGCCATCATCTCGCCTTCGCCAACGCAAAAACTGACATCGTGCAGGACATCAGTCTGCACTGTGCCTTCCTGATAGCGTTTGCACAGGTTGTCGCATTGCAACAGGATCTTATTCATAACGTAAAGCCTCAGCGGGTTGAGTGGCGGCAGCGCGCCAGGAAGGATAAAGCGTAGACAGCAGCGCGATGGCCATCGCCACCAGCGCAATGACGATAACCTGCAGCGGCTCGATGGCGACCGGCAGCGCAGCGCCATCCAGAAGCACGCCGATAATGGGCATCAGGTTGTTCAGTTGACTGGCGAGCAATGCGCCCAGCCCTGCGCCCAGCAGCGCGCCGATAATCCCGGCACTGGCCCCCTGAACCATAAACACCATCATTATCTGCCGCGGCGTTAGCCCCTGAGTTTGTAGAATCGCCACTTCCCCTTGCTTCTCCATTACCATCAGACCCAGCGAGGTAATAATATTAAAAGCCGCCACCGCCACGATCAGACTGAGCAGCAGCCCCATCATGTTTTTCTCCATACGCACGGCCTGGAATAATTCCCCTTTACGCTCGCGCCAGTCCTGCCATTTGGTACCTTGCGGCAGCGTTTGCTGGCTCAACGTGTCAACCTTTAACGGCTCGTTCAACCACAAACGCCAGCCGGTGATATTACCCACCGGGTAGCGCATCAGGCGTGACGCATCCTGAATGTTGGTCAGCATCTGGTAGCCGTCGACTTCGCTGTTAGCGGCAAAGGTGCCGATCACCGTAAACAGACGCTGGCTAGGCAGACGCCCCATCGGCGTAAACTGACTGGCGGACGGCACCATTACGCGAATTTGATCGCCACGGTTAACGCCCAACTGCCCGGCAAGCTGCTCACCGAGGATGACATTATACTTACCCGGTTGCAGATCTGTTTGCTTCACATTGACCAGATACGGCGTGAGCGGATCTTTTTGCGCCGGGTCGATACCCAGCATTACGCCAACCGCCACGCTACGCGCACTTTGCAGCACCACATCACCCGTTGTTATGGGTGCAACGCGGTTGACGCCGTTCAACACCACCGCTTTTTCCGGCAGTTGCTGCGGGTTTAAGGAACCCTGTTCAGACGAGAGAACAGCCTGGGGCATCAGGCCAAGGATATTGTTTTGCAGCTCGCGCTCGAAACCGTTCATCACTGACAACACTGTGACCAGCGCCATTACCCCGAGAGTAATGCCGATGGTGGAGAGCCAGGAAACGAAGCGACCGAAGCGATCTGCTGCACGCCCGCGCATATAACGCAGGCCGATGAATAGAGCGACAGGTTGGTACATGAAATCCGTCTGGTTGCTGTTAGCAAAGTCACGAGTATATAAGCGAAAGCGGAATGGGTAAATGACTGAACCGTAAGTGTTCGTCAGCACTATTCCTAAAAGGATAGATAAATCAATTCGCTGTAGATACCCCTCCCCCCTTCAGTCCGGGTCCCTGATCTTTATCCTAAAAAAAACAAAATGCAGACAGTTACGCATTACAGCGTACAGCGGGTTGCGCAGGATGGCAGGCTATAGCAAACAATATGGGTACGCTGTCTCAATGAATAAAAAAGAATTATGGATTAATCAAATCAAAGGGTTATGCATTTGCCTGGTGGTAATATATCACTCAGTCATTACGTTTTACCCACACCTCACCACCTTTCAGTATCCGCTTTCAGAGATGCTGAGCAAATGCTGGATTTACCTCAATCTGTACCTGGCGCCGTTTCGTATGCCGGTATTTTTCTTTATTTCGGGCTATTTAATCCGCCGCTACATCGATAGCGTACCCTGGACAACCTGTGTGGATAAACGGATCTGGAGTATTGCCTGGGTACTGGTGCTATGGGGAGTCGTGCAATGGCTGGCGTTAGTCTCGCTCAATAACTGGTTGGCTCCGCAACGCGATCTGAGTCATGCCGCCAACGCCGCGTATGCCGGTTCAATCGCTGGCTTTACCCACGGGATGCTGACCGCCAGCACCAGCTTGTGGTATCTGTATGCGCTGATTGTCTATTTTGTGCTGTGTAAGATGTTCAACCGCTGGGCGTTACCGCTGTTGGCGCTGTTTGTCGTGCTGAGCGTGGCGATCAATTTTTTCCCCACGCCGTGGTGGGGAATGAACAGCGTGATTCGCAATCTGCCCTGGTACAGCCTCGGCGCCTGGTTTGGCGCAACGCTGATGGTATGGATCAAAGAGGTGCCTCTGCGCCGCCATACGCTCATATTTATGGTTAGCTTAATGGCCGCTGTGGTCGCGTGGCTGGCAAATATTTCGCTACTGCTTTCCCTCCTGTCTATTGTACTAATCATGAAGCTGTTTTATCAGTTCGAGCAGCGCTTTGGTATGCGCGCATCCAGCCCGTTAAGCGTGATTGGATCCAATACTATCGCCATCTATACCACCCACCGTATTTTGGTTGAGCTGTTCAGCTTAACGCTAATCCCCAAAATCAATCATGCCGCCTGGCCTGCGTACGGCGAGTTGCTCCTGCTGCTGGTTTATCCCTTCGCCTGCCTGCTGTTGTGCACTCTGTTTGGCTTGCTGGTGCGTAAGATTTCGCAAAAAACCATTGCCGACTTGCTCTTTTCTCCACCGTCTTTATCGACGGCCTCGCGCTAATTTCAACGCGCTTTTTGCCCCCATCAGGGGGCGAATCAATTTGCTTATGAGAAACGATCACGGATAATAAAGAACATTGCTTATCAGATGTATATCTAAACGAGATCCTGACAACCGAATGCCTGAACAACATCGTTACACGCTCCCGGCCAGCGCTTCCGACCAGCGCCAGTTAGGCGAACTGACCGGCGCAGCTTGCGCGACGCTGGTCGCTGAAATTGCTGAACGTCATGCGGGTCCTGTCGTACTGATCGCGCCGGACATGCAAAATGCCCTGCGACTGCATGATGAAATTCGTCAGTTTACCGACCAGATGGTAATGAACCTGGCGGACTGGGAAACGCTGCCCTACGATAGCTTTTCCCCTCATCAGGAGATTATCTCCTCGCGGCTTTCCACGCTGTATCAACTCCCCGCGATGCAGCGCGGTGTACTGATTGTGCCAGTGAACACGCTGATGCAGCGCGTCTGTCCGCACAGCTATCTGCATGGTCATGCGTTGGTGATGAAAAAAGGTCAGCGGCTTTCGCGCGACGCCCTGCGCGAACAACTGGACAGCGCGGGCTACCGTCATGTTGATCAGGTGATGGAGCACGGCGAATACGCCACGCGCGGCGCATTGTTGGATCTGTTCCCCATGGGCAGCGAATTACCTTATCGACTGGATTTCTTTGATGATGAAATCGACAGTCTGCGTCTGTTTGATACCGACACCCAGCGCACACTGGAAGAAGTCGACGCCATTAATTTGCTGCCCGCGCATGAATTCCCGACCGATAAAACGGCGATTGAGCTGTTCCGCAGCCAGTGGCGCGATACCTTTGAAGTTAAACGCGACGCCGAACATATTTACCAGCAGGTCAGCAAAGGCACGTTACCTGCCGGGATCGAATACTGGCAGCCATTGTTTTTCAGCGAGCCGCTGCCCCCCCTGTTCAGCTATTTCCCCGCCAATACGTTATTGGTCAATACGGGCGATATCGAGACCAGTGCGGAGCGCTTCCAGGCTGATACCCTGTCGCGTTTTGAGAACCGGGGTGTTGATCCGATGCGCCCGCTTCTGCCGCCACATTCGCTGTGGCTGCGCGTAGATGAGCTGTTCTCCGAACTTAAACGCTGGCCCCGTGTTCAACTGAAAACTGAGACTCTGGCGAACAAAGCCGCGAATACTAACCTCGGCTTCCAGAAGTTGCCAGATATCGCGGTTCAGGCGCAGCAAAAAGCGCCGTTAGATGCGTTACGTAAATTCCTTGAAGGCTTCACCGGCCCGGTGATTTTCTCCGTTGAAAGCGAAGGTCGCCGCGAAGCGCTTGGCGAACTGCTCGCCCGTATCAAAATCGCGCCGAAGCGCATATTGCGTCTCGACGAAGCCGTCGACAATGGTCGCTATCTGATGATTGGCGCAGCCGAACACGGCTTCATTGATAGCAAACGCAACCTGGCGCTGATTTGCGAAAGCGATCTGCTCGGGGAGCGCGTGGCGCGCCGCCGCCAGGATTCTCGTCGCACCATCAATCCTGATACGTTAATTCGTAACCTCGCCGAACTGCATCCCGGTCAACCGGTGGTGCACCTGGAGCACGGCGTTGGCCGTTATGCCGGGATGACCACGCTGGAAGCGGGCGGTATCACCGGCGAGTACCTGATGCTCACCTACGCCAACGACGCCAAACTGTACGTGCCTGTGTCATCGTTGCACCTGATCAGCCGTTACGCTGGCGGCGCGGAAGAAAATGCCCCGCTACATAAACTGGGCGGCGATGCCTGGTCTCGTGCCCGCCAGAAAGCTGCTGAGAAGGTGCGCGATGTCGCGGCAGAACTATTGGATATCTATGCTCAGCGGGCGGCGAAAGAAGGCTTTGCCTTTAAGCATGATCGTGAGCAGTACCAACTGTTTTGCGACAGTTTCCCGTTTGAAACTACGCCCGATCAGGCGCAGGCGATCAACGCGGTGCTCAGCGATATGTGCCAGCCGCTGGCTATGGACCGCCTGGTGTGTGGCGACGTCGGCTTTGGTAAAACCGAAGTCGCGATGCGCGCCGCCTTCCTCGCCGTAGAGAACCACAAGCAGGTGGCCGTGCTGGTTCCGACTACCCTGCTCGCTCAGCAGCACTTCGACAACTTCCGTGATCGCTTTGCCAACTGGCCGGTACGTATTGAAATGCTGTCCCGTTTCCGTAGCGCCAAAGAGCAAGCGCAGATTCTGGAGCAGGTGGCCGAAGGGAAAATCGATATTCTCATTGGCACCCACAAACTGCTGCAAGCGGACGTGAAGCTGAAAGATCTTGGTCTGTTGATTGTCGATGAAGAGCACCGTTTTGGCGTTCGTCATAAAGAGCGCATCAAAGCAATGCGCGCGGATGTCGATATCCTGACGCTGACGGCAACGCCTATTCCGCGTACGCTCAATATGGCGATGAGCGGCATGCGCGATCTGTCGATCATCGCCACGCCTCCTGCCCGTCGTCTGGCGGTGAAAACCTTTGTGCGTGAATATGACAATCTGGTGGTTCGCGAGGCTATCCTGCGTGAAGTTCTGCGCGGGGGGCAAGTTTATTATCTGTTTAACGACGTCGAAAATATCCAGAAAACCGCTGACAGATTAGCGGAACTGGTGCCGGAAGCGCGTATTGGTATCGGCCATGGTCAAATGCGCGAGCGCGAACTGGAACGCGTGATGAACGATTTCCACCATCAGCGCTTTAACGTGCTGGTGTGCACCACCATTATCGAAACCGGGATCGACATCCCGACCGCCAACACCATTATCATCGAACGCGCCGATCACTTTGGTTTGGCGCAATTACACCAGTTGCGCGGCCGTGTGGGACGTTCACACCATCAGGCGTACGCCTGGCTGCTAACGCCGCATCCAAAAGCGATGACCACCGACGCGCAAAAGCGCCTGGAAGCCATCGCCTCGCTGGAAGATTTGGGCGCTGGCTTTGCGCTGGCGACCCACGACCTTGAAATTCGCGGCGCCGGGGAACTGCTGGGTGAAGATCAGAGTGGTTCCATGGAAAGCATCGGCTTCTCGCTGTATATGGAGCTGCTGGAAAATGCTGTCGATGCGCTCAAAGAGGGACGCGAACCGTCGCTGGAAGATCTCACCAGCCAGCAAACCGAAGTTGAACTGCGCATGCCGTCACTGCTGCCGGATGACTATATTCCCGATGTCAACACGCGACTGTCGTTCTACAAACGTATTGCCAGTGCGAAAGGCGAAAACGAGTTGGAAGAAATTAAGGTCGAGCTGATAGACCGTTTTGGTCTGCTGCCCGACCCGGCCCGTACGTTGCTGGATATTGCCCGGTTACGCCAACAGGCGCAGAAACTGGGCATCAGAAAGCTTGAAGGCAATGAAAAAGGCGGCACGATTGAGTTTGCAGAGAAAAACCACGTTAACCCGGTGTGGCTGATTGGTTTACTGCAAAAACAGCCGCAGCACTTCCGTCTGGACGGTCCAACCCGGCTGAAATTTATGCAGGATCTGGGCGAGCGTAAAACGCGAATCGACTGGGTACGCCAGTTTATGCGCCAACTTGAAGAAAACGCCGTAGCATAGTGAGCAGGCCGGGAGCGCACATAACGCTCCCGGCCTGTGAATTTACAAACTCTTTGCACTTCCCTGCACTTCCCGACACAGCAAACGGCCATAATTCTTGTTTACTTTTACATAATAAAAACCACGTAAAAACAATGGATTTATGGTGATGTTAAACAATAAACGACTCTCTCGCTGGTTAGCGTTTTTTACGCTTGCAGCGACCTTCGCGTTAGCATTTCCGGCTCAGGCAAACACCTGGCCGCTGCCGCCGCCGGGAAGCCGTCTGGTGGGACAGAATGCCGTTCACGTTGTCGAAGACAATGGCGGTTCTCTCGAAGCTATTGCGAAAAAATACAACGTTGGCTTTTTAGCGCTGCTGCAGGCCAACCCCGGCGTTGATCCTTTCGTGCCTCGTCCTGGCAGCGTTTTGACTATCCCATTGCAAACCCTGTTACCGGATGCGCCGCGCGAAGGTATTGTCATCAACCTCGCCGAACTGCGTCTTTATTATTACCAGCCGGGGACAAATTCGGTGACCGTATATCCTATTGGCATTGGCCAGTTAGGTGGTGATACGCTGACGCCCACCATGGTAACCACCATTTCCGATAAACGCGCTAATCCCACCTGGACGCCTACGGCAAATATCCGCGCGCGCTATAAAGCAAACGGCATCGATCTTCCTGCCGTTGTCCCTGCCGGGCCAGATAACCCGATGGGCCATCACGCAATTCGCTTAGCCGCATACGGCGGTGTTTATCTGCTGCACGGCACCAATGCTGACTTTGGTATCGGTATGCGTGTCAGTTCCGGTTGTATTCGTCTGCGCGACGGTGATATTGAAACCCTGTTCCGTCAAGTGAAGCCAGGAACCAAAGTCAATATCATTAACACGCCGATCAAAGCCTCAGTCGAACCTAACGGCATGCGGCTGGTGGAAGTGCCCCAGCCGCTGTCAGAAAAGATCAATGATGACCCGCAACTGCTGCCGATCGTGTTGAACGCCGCAATGCAAACCTTTAAGAATGCGGCGCAAACGGACCCTGCCGTCATGGAACATGCGATGGAGATTCGCTCAGGCATGCCGGTCGATGTCACCCGTCATCACGACGTGGCTCAACAACCGATGTAAACATTACCCATAAAAAAACCCCCGCTGGATTTTATTCCGCGGGGGTTTTTTATTTAACTCGCAGTGGCATTACGATGGGTTAAATCTTATTTGTAGATAACGGCAGTCCCGTGAAGGGTGTTAGGACCGGTAACGGATGTAATACGGAAAGACTTCGCGCCCATCTCATCCGCTTTCTGCGCCAGTTGATCTTCCAGAGAACCTAAGTTCGTCCCCGCATTTGCAGAGATAGTACCAACTTTCTGTTGACCTGCAGGCGTGCCCTGAACTTCAACAGCGGCGAAGCTGGCAAATGACAGTGAGCTAAGAACAGCAGCAACAAACAGAGTTTTTACGTTTTTCATAATAGTGACCTTTTGCAGATGAATGGGTGTCGTAATGATTAACTTAACGATCGATAGTTAAATCATAGATGTGATCCAGGTCACACGTCAACATTTTTTTATAATGATCGTTATATAAAAGATAAAGACCTTATTTTTCATGCTAATAGCTATAAATTATTTTTATCGCTAATCCGCTGGAGTGTGGCGGGGAATATTTTTATAATGATTATTCAATAAAGCCAACAAAGGTACATCGGCGCCATGACAACTGAAACGACAGGTTGTGCAAAAAAAAGCCGTGGCCGACCAAAAGTGTTCGACAGGGAAGCCGCGCTTGATAAGGCCATGACACTCTTCTGGCAGCACGGATATGAAGCGACATCGCTCGCCGATCTCGTGGAAGCAACGGGTGCGAAAGCGCCCACGCTGTATGCGGAGTTTACCAACAAGGAAGGGTTGTTTCGTGCCGTGCTGGACCGCTATATAACTCGCTTCGCGGCGAAACACGAAGCTCAGCTGTTTTGCGAAGAAAAAAGCCTTCAGTCAGCACTGGAAGACTATTTCACCGCCATAGCGACCTGCTTTACCAGTAAAGATACTCCGGCAGGATGTTTTATGATTAATACGTCCGCGACGCTGGCGGCCTCTTCCCGCGAGATCGCCCACACGGTGAAATCACGCCATGCGATGCAGGAACAGACGCTTACCCAGTTCCTTCGTCAGCGCCAGCAGCGTGACGAAATTCCGGCCCACTGCGACGTGCAAAAGCTGGCCGAATATCTGAACTGCATTTTACAGGGTATGTCGATTAGCGCCCGCGAAGGCGCATCATTTGAGAAACTGATGCAGATCGCACACACCACCCTACGGCTGTGGCCCGAACTCATCAAAGCTTAACCCTCTCCTCTCTCTTCCACGAACAGATGACACCGCCGGGGGCTAAAAGCCCTCGGTTTTTTGTACCAATAACCCTTCATTCCTTATTGTTTTCATCGCATTAGCAGATCTTTTTTAAAAAATGTATTGATAACGACAATTATTATCAGCAATATTCGCATTTGTTTTAACACCTGTTTCCCAATGTAACTATCGGTTTCTCTACCGCAATAACAAAAACAGACCGACTTTTTTAAAAGGAATACAAATGCATAAGCGTCTCTGGGTGCTCAATCCGCTCTTATTATCCTTAACCCTACCGGCTATCGCAGCGGAGGAAGAGAATCTCATCGTCAGCGCTAACCGCAGCCAACGCACCGTGGCAGAAATGGCGCAAACGACCTGGGTTATTGAAGGAAGCGAAATTGAACAGCAAGTTCAGGGTGGTAAAGAGTTCAAGGATGTTCTTGCTCAGTTAATCCCCGGAATTGATGTCAGCAGTCAGGGACGAACCAATTACGGCATGAACATGCGCGGTCGCGCCATCGTAGTATTGATAGACGGTGTCCGTCTGAATTCCTCCCGTACCGACAGCCGTCAACTTGACTCCATTGACCCGTTTAACATTGCTCATATTGAAGTCATCTCAGGCGCAACATCCTTGTATGGCGGAGGAAGTACCGGCGGTTTGATCAACATCGTCACCAAAAAAGGTCAGCCTGAGCGTGAAGTCGAACTCGAACTGGGCAGTAAAAGCGGGTTTAATAACAGTAACGATCATGACGAACGCGTCGCCGCCGCGGTGAGTGGAGGAACCGATCGTGCATCCGGTCGTATGTCCGTCGCGTATCAACGGTTTGGCGGTTGGTATGACGGCAACCACGATGCTCTGCTGCTGGATAACACCCAAACCGGCCTGCAGCATTCCGATCGTCTGGACGTGATGGGCACCGGGACGATTGAGCTGGATGATAACCGTCAATTACAACTGGTTACCCAGTACTACAAGAGCCAGGGGGATGAAGATTACGGGCTGGATCTCGGCGAGAACATGTCCGCCGTGACCGGAAACGGTAAAGCTTATACCAGCAGCGGACTGAACTCCGATCGTATTCCCGGCACCGAGCGTCATCTGATCAGTCTGCAATATTCCGATGCAGACTTCTTTGGTCAGAACCTGGTCAGTCAAATCTATTACCGCGACGAATCGCTAAAATTCTACCCCTTCCCTACGCTGAGCAAAGGCAAGGTCACCAGTTTCTCCGCCTCACAGCAGGATACCGACCAGTTCGGTGCCAAAATTACCCTCAACAGCCAGGTGATGGATGACTGGGAACTGACGTGGGGTATCGATGCGGATCATGAAACCTTCGATTCCAATCAGAAATTCTTCGATCTGGCTTACTCTCTGCCCTCCGGTGGCATGGACAACCGTACCGCTTATACTACCGGGCGTTATCCTGGTTACAGCATCACCAACTTCGCGCCTTTCCTGCAAAACAGCTATGACATAAACGATATCTTCACTCTCAGTGGCGGCGTACGCTATCAATGGACCGAAAACAGGGTTGATGATTTCGTTGGCTATGCCCAACAGCAGGGAATCGCGACGGGCCTTGCAAACTCCGCCGATACCATTCCGGGCGGCAAAACCGATTACGATAACTTCCTGTTTAACGCCGGGATCCTCGCCCACCTGACTGAGCGCCAGCAAACCTGGTTTAACTTCTCTCAAGGCGTTGAGCTTCCGGATCCGGGGAAATATTACGGTAACGGCACCTATTCTCTGGTTGGCGATCATTATCAACTTCTGCGCAGCGTCAACGTGGCGGATTCTCGCCTGGAAGGGATTAAAGTTAACTCGTACGAGCTGGGATGGCGTTACACGGGCGATAACCTGCGCACGCAACTGGCTGCTTATTACTCCACTTCGGATAAATCGATCGTTATCAACCGCAGTGATATGACCATAAACGTACAGCCCGACGATCGTCGGATTTATGGTCTGGAAGGTGCGGTAGATTATTTCATCGCCGATACTGACTGGAGTCTGGGCGGCAACTTCAACGTCATTAAATCCGAAGTGAAACAAAACGGTAAATGGCAGAAATGGGATGTCACTCTGGCTTCACCATCTAAAGCAACCGCATGGGTCGGCTGGGCGCCTGAACCGTGGTCGCTGCGTGTACAGAGCCAGCAAACATTTGATCTGAGTGACGCCAGCGGCAATAAGCTGGACGGCTATAACACCATGGACTTTATCGGCAGCTACCAGCTCCCGTTAGGTAAGCTGACCTTCAGCGTGGAAAACCTGCTGAATGAAGAGTACACCACGCTATGGGGACAGCGTGCGCCACTGCTGTACAGCCCAACTTATGGCAGCCCGTCACTGTATGAATACAAGGGCCGGGGTCGTACCTTTGGTCTGAACTACGCCTTAACCTTCTGATAAAAAAAGCCCCCCAGCCTGAGCGAATGGGGGGCTAATGTTCAGGATAATGCTATTTTACGCTTTGTTATTCAGTACCAACTGTCCGTTGTTATCCAACGGAATTTGCGCGCCGGGGTCCTTATCCATACGAATTTTCCCCTGCTGATCGCCAATTTTGTACGTCACGTCGTAGCCCAGCATTTTTTCTGATTTGTCATACACCGTTTTACAGCGCTGCTGCGTGGTGGTGTACGTATCGTTTTCTTGCATCGAACCCTGGATCTGGTTACCGGCATAGCCGCCGCCTAATGCACCGGCCACGGTGGCAATATCTTTACCGCGTCCGCCACCAAACTGATGGCCGATAACACCGCCAGCTACGGCACCCAGCACAGAACCCGCGATACGGTTTTCATCTTGCACCGGCTTGCGGTGCGTGACCGTCACGTTCCGACACTCCTGACGTGGCGTTTTTACCGATTCTTTAATCGGTGTTGCAGAGACAACTTGTGCATACTGTGGGCCACGCTCGAAAACGTTAAGACTGGCCACCGCTGCAACACCCAGCGCAGCAGCTACGCCAATCCCTATACCCGCCAACATTGATTTATTCACGGGACTTCCTCCTTTTTTGCTATTAGCAACAACTTTGCAACAGAAGGTAAGGAATGCCAATCAGATTACGGATGAAAATAGCGGAAGGCAGGGATAAAGCGAGATGATTCAGAGAACTCTGAAGGAAGGCGTCGGATGCGTGAAATTGTCCGACGCCTGAGGTCAATATTAATGCAGTTTCAGACGCGGACGAATCACCCGGTTAATACTGCCGACCAGCATCATCAGGCCGGTTTTGAAGTAACCATGCAGCGCAATCTGATGCATACGATACAGTGAGATGTAGACAAAGCGCGCAATACGGCCTTCTACCATCATTGAACCGCGCGTGAGGTTGCCCATCAGGCTACCGACGGTAGAGAAGTTAGAAAGCGAGACCAGAGAACCGTGATCTTTGTACTGATACGCTTTCAACGGCTTGCCGTTCATCTGCGCCAGGATATTGTTCATCGCGCAGGTCGCCATCTGGTGCGCAGCCTGAGCGCGCGGCGGCACAAATCCACCTTCCGGACGCGCGCAGGAAGCGCAGTCGCCAATCGCATACACGTCAGGATCGCGTGTGCTTTGCAGCGTCGGCTCAACCACCAGTTGGTTAATCCGGTTCGTTTCCAGACCGCCAATATCCTTCATAAAGTCTGGCGCTTTGATCCCTGCGGCCCACACCATCAGGTCAGCCTCAATGTATTCGCCATCTTTGGTATGCAACCCGCCTTCGTCAGCGCTGGTAACCATCGTCTGCGTCAGTACGCGTACGCCCAGTTTAGTTAATTCATTGTGCGCGGCGCTGGAAATCCGCGGCGGCAATGCCGGCAGGATACGCTCACCGGCTTCAACCAACGTAACGTTCAGCGCGTCATTGGTCAGTCCTTTATAGCCATAACTGTGCAGCTGTTTAACCGCATTGTGCAGTTCCGCGGAGAGTTCAACCCCCGTCGCGCCGCCGCCGACAATGGCAATATTCACTTTACCGTTAACGCCCAGATTCGCGGAATACTTGAGGAACAGATTCAGCATCTCCTGGTGGAAACGACGCGCCTGATGCGGGTTATCAAGGAAAATACAGTTCTCTTTGACGCCCGGCGTGTTGAAATCGTTGGACGTACTGCCCAGCGCCATCACCAGCGTGTCATACGGCACTTTACGCTCAGGAACCAGCAGATCGCCCTTCTCATCGCGCAGCTCAGCGATAGTAATGGTCTTCGCTTCGCGATCGATATCAACCACCGAGCCCAACTGGAACTGGAAGCCATGGTTACGGGCATGCGCCAGATAGCTCAGCGCATCAACACCTTCATCCAGAGAACCGGTCGCCACTTCATGCAGTAACGGTTTCCATAAATGGCTGTGGTTTCTGTCCACCAGCGTAATTTTGGCCTTTTTCTTACGCCCCAGCTTTTTACCTAGCTGCGTCGCCATTTCCAGTCCGCCAGCACCGCCGCCGACAATCACGATCCTTTTCAATGGTGTAGTCAACGTGACCCCCTCAAATTTATTAACCAATTGTTAATTAAAAGTTATTGGCATAGCCTTTAATTAACAACAAGTTACGATAATGAAAATGTCCTTCGAGAGTGAGAATAACACGAACGGTGCATTGGTCATACCAAAATTGATGTGCATCAAGTTTTGATGCTGAAAAGATAGACAACCCGAAGGTTAAGGACAAAAAAACCAGCCCGAAAGCTGGTTTTTTAGACGCTCATCAGGCTTAACCTAACGTCTTGAACGCCTTAATGCGCTGCAAATGCGGGGAGATATTTTTAAACTTATGCGTCTGCTCTTCGTCCCAGACGATCTCATAAAAGTGATGCAGCTCTTCTGACGAGCGCTGACTGTTCAGTGCTTCATCATGGCGAGAGAGGATCACCAGGCAACGATCGCGGTTCTTTTCACGAAAATTGGTCACGCATTTTGTCGCAATGTCAGCATACTCTTCAGGTCTGTCGATTTTCCCTTCCATATTCTCATATGGGAACAGGTTAGGATTAAATACCACCTGACGAATATCACACAGGAAACCAATGCGTTCTGCCCAATATCCCCCCAGCCCGACGCCACAAATCAGCGGACGGTCGTCCACATTAAGCTGCAACATTTTGTCCACTTCTTTCAGCAGATGCTGCATATCATGTTTAGGATGCCGTGTACTGTAGCTAATCAGCCTGACATCCGGGTCGATAAATTGCAGCTGCAACACCTTCTCGTGGTTGCCCGGACTATTAGAGTCAAAACCGTGTAAATAGATAATCATCGCATCCTCGCCAAACGTGCGTTAATGACCTGCTTTCTCTTCCTGCCAGCGCTCATGAAGCTGGTTGAGCTGGGCGCTTACCGTCTTCCAGCGTGTCGAGTCCATCAGTTCCTGACGTGAAAATGAACCTTTATGATACAAACGTGTAACACGTTCTGCATTGATCGGCGACAGATTATCTAACACACTGACCGCTCCCTTACGATTATTGCAGACCAGGATCATATCGCAACCAGCATCCAGCGATGCCTGCCCACGCTCGGCGTAGCTTCCCATAATCGCCGCACCCTCCATCGACAGATCGTCAGAGAAAATAACGCCGTCGAAGCCAAGCTCCTGACGCAGTACCGTCTTCAACCAGTGAGGCGAACCACTCGCCGGACGCGGATCAACATCGCTGTAGATAACGTGCGCAGGCATAATGGCATCGAGTTTGTTTTCCGTAATTAACGTCCGGAACACGGACATATCCTTCGCACGAATCTCAGCTTCTGAACGTGGATCGGTTGGCGTTTCTTTGTGCGAATCCGCCGTCACAGCTCCATGCCCGGGGAAGTGTTTACCGGTGGTCTTCATGCCAGCGGCATGCATACCGTCAATGAAGCGGGTCGCCATCGCCAACGCTTTCAGCGGATCGGCATGGTAAGAGCGCTCGCCGATCGCTGCGCTGATATGTCCCACGTCCAGAACCGGTGCAAAGCTAATATCAATATCCATGGCGATCATTTCGCTGGCCATCAGCCACCCCGCGTCCTGAGCCAGTTTGCCGCCCTCTTCCAGACCGTGTAGCGCGGCAAAGGATTGCGCCGCAGGCAGGCGGGTAAAACCTTCGCGAAAACGCTGCACGCGTCCGCCTTCCTGATCAACCGCCACGACCAAATGATTACGTGACGCGCTACGGATCTGACGCACTAACTCACGCAACTGTTCCGGGTCATGATAATTTCGGGTAAAGAGAATCAACCCACCTACCAGCGGATGCGCCAGAATCTCTCGCTCTTCAGCGTCCAGCTCATACCCTTCGACATCCAACATTACTGGGCCCACACTGCTCTCCTCATCCTTTCATTGTTAGCTGCCGCCAGGTTTCATCGGCCAGCCTGATAAATTGTTGATCGCCGGTTTGTCGCCAGCGATACTCAAACCACCCCGCTTTTAGCATGATTACCCAGGGTCGCCATCGCCTGACCTGTCGCCACAAAACGGTTGGCTCAATGCGTGCTCGTCGGCCATAGGCGCTGACCAGCTGTTGGTGCTGGAGTTCATCACTGACCCACACCGCTGCCAGCTCGAGGGCGATATCGCCGTCTCCGGCATATTCCCAGTCAATCAGCCGCAACCCTGACGGCCCGCGCACGATGTTGTCACCGTGGACATCCATATGCAGCGGCCCCAGCCGCAAAGGTCGGGGCTCGCCGCTTTTTCTTAGCCGCTTCAGCGCTCGTAACCAATGTGGTGTACGACGCGCCGGATCACCGCACTGCCAGTACTGTTCGAGTAACGGCAGCAGACTGATTCGCCAGCCCAGTCGGGGTTGCTGATGCAGATAATACAATAAGTCAGCAAGTTCGTCGGCGTCCGGTAATCTGGATTCTACCTTACCCTGAAAAAAGTCGACTGCCATCCAGCCACGCGTATAAAAACGAGGTCGGGGCGCAAGATTTTCCGGTAGGTGTTTTAAGGCATGATATTGGCGCAGAAAATGCGATTCAGGCGCGTCGGGGTCGTGATGACAGCGCAGCACTAAACGGTGGGTCTGATATTCGATAATGCAGCTCCCGCCGCTCAGGCCGTGGTGGCTGGCTACGACGGGATGATACTGCGGAAAGTAGCGCGACAGCACTTCATCGCGCGTCAGTCTGTTATTGTTGCTGAACGGCACCTTTACCTGACCAGATTATCTCGCCAGTTTGTACCAGCATTAATTGCATTTGCAGTGCCGGCGAATTGACGTTGCCAGATGCGCTGGAGTAGAGCACATACTGCGCACCAACGTTACGGGCAATACCAATCGCTTTGCTGCGCGTTCCAAGGCTATCGTTCGGCGACAGACCTAACTGCTGCTTGGCGACAGCCAGTTGCTGGGCGGAAACCAGGGTAAATTTGCCGTTATTCGCCAGCGCGTTACGTAAGGTTTCAGTCGCTTCGCCAGCGTTCAACGAGCCGTTGGTACGATTATTCACGCTATCAACCAGCAGAACACCACCCGCTTTGACACCATCGGCCTGCAGCATTTTACCTACCATCGGCTGCATTGCGCTGTTCCAGTCGTAGTGACGTTGGCGCGGTGTTGGCTGCGCCGTTTGATCCTCGTGTTCGATCGGACCCGGCTGCTGCGGTATACCTGGCACCGTTGGTACTACTGGTACTGGCTGTTGCGGCTGCGCGGGCTGTTCCGGTACCGGCTTCACTTCCTCTACCGGCGCGGGTTCACGTTGAGCCACACACCCAGAAAGAAACATCGCCAGCGCGGCAAGCAATGCGTAGCGATTCATTTTGATCATCAAGATTCACCCCTTACAAATATAGATAAAGTCTAACCTTGTGCGCCCCCAGATAATTGGCGCTGCCGTACAGTGTGACCGACGAATGAGCCGGGATAGTCACGCTGCGTGGCGCTTCCAGAGGGTGCATCTCCAACCCTCTGGCGTCATACCAGTAAAACCGATAATGCACGGTGACGGATTCTTGTCTTTCGTTATAGAGTCGCGAGGATGCTGAGGCCTGAATATCAGATGTTGTTAACACGGGCTGTTCTGCGGTTATGCCCGCCGCCAGAATCGTTGATTCCATCACCAGAGACTGTTCATCACTGACCGGAATTTCGGGGTGTGAGCGACAGCCTGCCAGCAACAGCAAGCCCAGTGAAAGTGCAATGCATCCTCTGGTCATGCTTAAAGACCTTTATGTGCGAGCATTGGACCAAGCGCACGTCCACCCAACAGGTGCATATGAATGTGATACACCTCCTGGCCGCCGTGACGATTGGTATTCATGATTAAACGGTATCCATCCGCAGCAATACCTTCCTGCTCCGCGATTTTCGCCGCAACAGTAATCATTCGGCCCAGCGCCTGCTCATGTTCTGCCGTCACATCGTTGACGGTGGGGATCAGGATATTAGGGATGATCAGAATATGCGTAGGTGCCTGAGGGGAAATATCACGAAACGCTGTGACCAGTTCATCCTGGTACACGATATCCGATGGAATTTCACGACGGATAATTTTGCTGAATATAGTTTCTTCTGCCACGACGTTTTCCTTTTTCATTAACAGCCCAAGCGTTATGCCATGCTACGCCGGGTAACACTGCGAGTATAGAGTATGAGCGAGTTACTCACGCTCTTTCAACTTTAACCCTCGATTTTTTAAGCAAAAACCCTGGTCAGCGCCGCTCTTATAACCATTTCCCTATGCTATCGCTTAAGCATAGTACTGAAACGATGCTTCATTTGTGCCGTATCATCTGTATGCGTATGGAATGTTAGTGGTTATAGAGAATCTCAATGATTCTCCCATAGAGAGGGATTACGTGGAGCAATCAACTGGCGTGCTAATCGCCGGTACTCAGTGTGGAAAAACAACACTGTATAACTCAACTCAAAAAGCAGCTCGCCAGGTAACTGCGCCTGGCAGCCAAACAAAGGCAAAAAAGCCCGCTTAGTTTCCTAAGCAGGCTTTTTAAATTTGGCTCCTCTGACTGGACTCGAACCAGTGACATACGGATTAACAGTCCGCCGTTCTACCGACTGAACTACAGAGGAATCGTTGTGGAGGCTAATCTTAGCGGCGAAATTTTTTTTGTCAAACCCCATTTTCCTGAATAACGCTCAATTGATGCTTCTCTCGACAGTTTGTTGCATTTGCAGACATTTTAAATGGAAAAAACTTTGCAGCTTTTTGGATTCTCCCTCATCATTTGAAATGAGGTTTCAACTTTCTTCTTTAAGGTCCACTTTGAACGTCTCCGCTGCCTTACGTCAGGTCGCTTCCCGCACGCCCTGGTATGCCAAACGCAAGAGTTATAAAGTTCTCTTTTGGCGCGAAATCACTCCGCTGGCGGTCCCTATTTTTCTGGAAAACACCTGTGTGCTGTTAATGGGTGTCCTGAGTACCTTCCTGGTGAGCTGGTTGGGAAAAGAAGCGATGGCAGGTGTCGGTCTCGCCGACAGTTTCAATATGGTTATCATGGCTTTTTTCGCCGCCATCGATCTGGGTACCACGGTGGTAGTCGCCTTTAGCCTGGGAAAACGAGATCGGCGCAGGGCCAGAGCTGCTGCCAGACAATCGCTGGTGATCATGACGATTTTTGCAACCGTGCTGGCTGCAGTCATTCACTATTTTGGTCAACAGATTATTGACGTTGTCGCAGGTGAAGCAACGCCAGACGTTAAGGCTTTGGCACTTACCTATCTGGAGCTAACTGTGCTCAGCTACCCGGCGGCAGCTATTGCGTTAATCGGTAGTGGTGCCCTACGCGGTGCGGGCAATACCAAAATACCGCTGTTGATTAATGGCGGCATGAATATTCTGAATATCGTCATCAGCAGTATCCTGATCTACGGGATTTTTTCCTGGCAAGGACTGGGATTCGTGGGGGCCGGCCTCGGACTAACCATTTCACGCTACATAGGTGCGATCGCTATTATTTGGGTACTGATGATTGGTTTTAATCCGGCGTTACGTATCACTTTCAAAAGTTATTTTAAGCCACTCAACCTCGCCATTATCTGGGAGGTGATGGGGATCGGTATTCCAGCCAGCATCGAGTCAGTGCTGTTTAATGGCGGTAAACTGTTAACGCAGATGTTTGTCTCAGGAATGGGCACCAGCGTAATTGCCGGAAACTTCATTGCATTTTCTATCGCCGCGCTCATCAACCTACCGGGAAATGCTTTAGGCTCTGCGTCGACAATCATCACCGGCAGGCGTTTGGGTAACGGCCAGATTGCCCAAGCCGAAATCCAGTTACGTCATGTATTCTGGCTGTCGACCATCGGTTTAACTGCCATTGCCTGGCTAACCGCCCCTTTTGCTGGCGTAATGGCCTCGTTTTATACCCAGGATCAGGACGTAAAAGAGGTCATAGTCATTCTGATTTGGCTCAATGCGGCATTTATGCCGATATGGGCAGCCTCCTGGGTATTACCTGCTGGGTTTAAAGGCGCACGCGATGCCCGTTTCGCAATGTGGGTATCTATGCTGGGCATGTGGGGCTGTCGCGTTGTGGTAGGTTACACCCTGGGGATCGTTTTAGGATGGGGCGTAGTCGGCGTCTGGTTAGGGATGTTCTTCGACTGGGCCGTACGCGCCGCATTATTTTACTGGCGTATGGTGACCGGCCGCTGGCTATGGAAATACCCGCGGCCCGAACAGGAAAAGTGCATAAAACAACCTGTTGCGCCTGAATAATCGGCGAAATGGGGAATATTTCGGCAAACGATTGAATTTATCGATTCAGGCTTTGACATCGCTGAGTGGTGTCGCTAATATGCGCCTCGTTCACACGATT
>NZ_SZWW01000015.1:238-476 GCF_005280955.1 Citrobacter sp. wls717 | reverse complement strand
CTTCCATCTCCATCAGTTGTCCCTCCTGCTCAGCTACTGAAGGCGTGGTGCGTAACGGTAAAAGTACTGCCGGACATCAGCGCTATCTCTGCTCTCACTGCCGTAAAACATGGCAACTGCAGTTCACTTACACCGCTTCTCAACCCGGTACGCACCAGAAAATCATTGATATGGCCATGAATGGCGTTGGATGCCGGGCAACAGCCCGCATTATGGGCGTTGGCCTCAACACGATTTT
>NZ_SZWW01000015.1:0-230 GCF_005280955.1 Citrobacter sp. wls717 | reverse complement strand
GCCGCAGTCGGTAACCTCGCGCATACAACCGGGCAGTGATGTGATTGTCTGCGCTGAAATGGACGAACAGTGGGGCTACGTCGGTGCTAAATCACGTCAGCGCTGGCTGTTTTACGCGTATGACAGGATACGGAGGACGGTTGTGGCGCACGTCTTCGGTGAACGCACTCTGGCCACACTGGAGCGTCTTCTGAGCCTGCTGTCGGCCTTTGAGGTCGTGGTATGGATGA
>NZ_SZWW01000014.1:0-102105 GCF_005280955.1 Citrobacter sp. wls717 | reverse complement strand
CGCCTCATCGATTTTCAGCCGGACCGGGGGGATCGCTTCAACGCTCTGACTTCCAGTTAAATCTGTTTTGCTGTTCAGACCAAAAACGCAGATGGTGAGGTGTAGGCTGGTCCGGCTGAAAATTGCCGACGTGTTTCCGTAAGGCCGGGAGAGCCAGCATGGATGCTGGCTCAGGGCGCGTTTTGCAGGGATGC
Organism: Citrobacter sp. wls717; assembly: GCF_005280955.1. NCBI lineage: Bacteria > Pseudomonadati > Pseudomonadota > Gammaproteobacteria > Enterobacterales > Enterobacteriaceae > Citrobacter > Citrobacter sp. wls717. The sequence continues at coordinate 101,911 of NZ_SZWW01000014.1, read as the reverse complement.
TACCTCGCGCCCGACCCGGTAGCCTGAAGGAATAAGCGGGGGGAACCACGAAGTGGCAATTTTCCCGCCGGGAGCCGGGATTGTTAAGGGTACGGCGATAGTACCCTTAACACATTCACAGGCAGTATCGTTTCAGAGAAGTGATAAACATTGGGTGAACGTAACAATACGCCGTAGCGATCCGGTATTTTCTCTGTGTACATAAAATAATCAAAAGCTGAATTATACTTGAAGTGTTGAGGTCCGGAGCTGACAAGAAGGGGGCGGTATGAACCATGTCTGGGGGCTGTTTTCCCATCCCGATCGTGAAATGCACGTGATCAACAGCGAAAACGAAAGCGTTTCGCATCACTATACCCATCATGTACTGCTGATGGCGGCAATCCCGGTTGTTTGCGCGTTTATCGGTACCACACAAATCGGCTGGAATTTTGGTGACGGCAACATACTGCAGTTATCCCTGTTGACCGGACTGGCGCTGGCCATTCTGTTTTACGGCGTGATGCTGGCGGGCGTGGCTGTCATGGGCCGGGTTATCTGGTGGATGGCGCGTAATTACCCGCAGCGTCCATCGCTGGCGCACTGTATGGTCTTTGCCGGATATGTCGCGACTCCGCTGTTTTTAAGCGGTCTGGTCGCCCTTTATCCGCTGGTCTGGCTGTGTGCGTTGGTGGGAACTATCGCGCTGTTTTACACCGGTTATTTACTCTATCTCGGTATTCCAACGTTCCTGAATATCACTCGTGAGGAAGGGTTAAGTTTTTCCAGTTCCACGCTGGCTATTGGTGTGCTGGTACTGGAGGTTCTGCTGGCGATTACGGTAATCCTGTGGGGTTACGGCTATCGCTTATTCTGACCTGTAAAACGGCTCTGCGCTGCGTTGTTGACGTAAAAGTCAGCAACGCAGCATTTCGAGACGATTATCCTGTAGCGGCAAACCTGTCGGATCGCTATGATGCCTGAGCTAGCCTGAGAAAATACTTAATCTCGGGCGGTGTGCGTTGTGACGTGCGTGAACCCTTATCAGAAATCTCATCATGCTGAAATTCCGAGTTTCATTATTAAGCCTTGCCCTGGTGCTGGCCGTTCCTTTTGCACCCCAAGCCGTGGCGAAAACGGCACCTACCGTAGCGGCTTCTCAACCTGAGATAGCGTCCGGTAGCGCGATGATTGTTGATCTGAATACCAACAAGGTTATCTATTCGAACCATCCGGATCTGGTGCGTCCGATTGCGTCGATTACCAAATTAATGACGGCGATGGTGGTGCTTGATGCGCGACTGCCGCTGGATGAAAAGCTGAAAGTTGATATCAGTCAGACGCCTGAGATGAAAGGAATTTACTCTCGCGTACGGCTGAACAGTGTAATCAGCCGTAAAGACATGCTGTTACTGGCGCTGATGTCATCTGAAAACCGCGCGGCAGCCAGTCTGGCGCATCATTACCCTGGCGGCTATAACGCGTTTATCAAGGCGATGAATGCGAAAGCGAAAGCGCTGGGCATGACCCATACCCGTTTTGTGGAGCCGACCGGGTTATCGATTCATAACGTCTCAACCGCGCGTGATTTAACGAAGTTACTGATTGCCAGCAAACAGTATCCGCTGATTGGTCAGCTAAGTACTACGCGTGAAGATATGGCGACGTTTGCCAATCCGGCATATACATTGCCGTTCCGTAATACCAACCATCTGGTGTATCGCGATAACTGGAATATTCAGTTAACTAAAACCGGGTTTACCAATGCGGCGGGCCACTGTCTGGTGATGCGCACGGTGATTAATAACAAACCGGTGGCGCTGGTGGTGATGGATGCTTTTGGGAAATATACCCACTTTGCCGATGCCAGCCGTTTACGCACCTGGATTGAAACCGGCAAGGTGATGCCGGTTCCGGCGGCGGCGCTGAGCTACAAAAAGCAAAAAGCGGCGCAGATGGCGGCGGCAGGTTCAGCTACGGGTGAGCAAACCGCGCAGAACGATTAAACCGTCGGCCGGGCAAGCGAAGCGCCCCCGGCAACGTGCCCGATGGCGCTTATGCTTATCGGGCCTACGATTCTTTCCAGAACTTCTGCTTACTCGTTTTCCCAATACCCGGGTTCATACTGTTGGTTGGGTCATTCTCGCGGTAAAAGCGGGTTAATGTTTCCGGCGCCTGGTACAAATGCCCGACGTTATGCTCCGCCGGATACTGTGCCCCACGCTCGCGAAGTAACTCCAGCATCTGCTCTTTCAGCGCATGGGCATCCACGCCTTTTTTGACGATGTAATCCTGATGGAATACATAGCACATAAAATGCCCGTAATAGAGCTTGTGCACCAGTTGGCTGTCGATTTCTGGCGGCAGATGTTCATACCATTCGGTGTCGTTACGACGCAGCGCGATATCCAGCGCCAGAATATCTTCCACTTCATCCGCATGAACGGCCTGATAACGAATAGCTGCGCCAGCCGCCGCAAAGCGGTGCAGGAATGCCTTGCTGCCTTCTTCCGGCGTACAGGCAAAGAAGTCGCCCTCGGCCGTTTTGAAAAACTCATTTAGCCAGTTTTGCGCTTCAGCCACGCCGCCACCGGCCATTTTTAACAGCAGGTGATGCTCGTATTTGTCGCGCCAGCTTTTCATACGCGCCGGTAAGTGGCTGGGGAATAAATGGCCAAACTTCTGCATCGCCCGGTCGGTGAAGTGCGGACGGAAAAATTTCACTTTTTCCAGCATCGCATCGGTGCGACCTTTCAGGGTGAAGAAAAACGGCATTTTGTCGGTGCCGAGCTTGTCAATCATCAGGAACGTATCTTTGCCGTACTGCTCAGCGATGTCGTAAATATCGCGATGCATATATTCACCGGCAACCGGCAGATGTTCAAACTTCGCCAGAATATGACGGCGGATCTCCGTCAGCACCTCTGGCTGGTTGGTGCCGATATAAAAGACCTGCTGATTTTTTTCGGCTTCGAAAGTGTCCAGACGCACGGCGAAAACCGCGAGCTTTCCGGCACAACCGGAAGATTCAAACAAGCGGTCCGGGTCGGCGTTATAGCGTGCGGGCGTGTCCGCCTCAATATCTCTGACGCGGGTCACGTAGTCGTGATCGTGCGCATGACGTCCGTCGTGGCGAACATCGTCATCTTTGATGCGCTCGTCATCGAGTTTGCTAAGGATCTGCTCTGGGGTTTGGCCAAGGTCGATGCCCAGATGGTTAACCAGCTGTAATTTACCCTGTTCATCAATACGTGCAAACAGCGACATCTCCGTGTAGGCCGGGCCTCGTTGCACCAGCGAGCCGCCGGAGTTGTTACAAATGCCGCCAATCACGGAAGCACCGATGCAGGAAGAACCGATCACTGAATGCGGTTCACGACCAAAAGGTTTGAGCGCTTTTTCCAGCGAATAGAGCGTTGTTCCAGGCCAGGCCAGCACCTGTTCGCCTTTGCCGATGACGTGCAGCTTATCAAGACGCAGGGTGCTGATAATAACAATCTCACGGTCGTAATCATTGCCGCTTGGCGTAGAGCCTTCGGTCAGGCCGGTATTGGCGGCCTGCATCAGAATGATTTTGTCTGCGGCGACACAGGCGTTCAGGACGCGCCACAATTCTAAAAGCGAGCCCGGGAAAACGACGGCGAGCGCATCGCCCTGGCCGGAGCGGAATCCCTTGCGATAGCGGGCGGTTTTAGCGGGTTCAGTGAGCAGGTGCGAATGACCCACCAGGCGGGTCAGTTCATTCAGGAAAGCTTTATTATCTGTTGTAATGGAAGACATTCTCCACTCCTTGTGGTGGGACTCAATATCAGGAACAAGCATAGCGCTTTGTATGACAATACGCTTTCTCATTCATATTGTCTCTGGCTTGTCTTTCATTGATTCACGCTGGTTTTGAAAATTAGGAGAATAACCTTAGCTTTCTTTAGCGCTCCCGTTTAGTCTTACGGCAAATTGCGGTTTTTGTTATATTTTCGCTGATGCGTCAGGAAAAAATAAAGAGAGAATCAACATGAAATGGCTATGTTCTGTAGGTGTTGCGGTGAGTCTGGCGGTGCAACCCGCGCTGGCGGACACTCTGTTTGGTAACCATCCGCTGACGCCAGAAGCGCGGGATGCGTTTGTTACCGATTTACTCAAACAGATGACCGTCGATGAGAAAATTGGTCAATTACGCTTAATCAGCGTCGGGCCTGATAATCCGAAGGAAGCCATCCGCGAGATGATCAAAGACGGGCAGGTTGGGGCTATTTTTAACACCGTCACACGCCAGGATATCCGCAAAATGCAGGATCAGGTGATGGAACTCAGCCGCCTGAAAATTCCTCTCTTTTTTGCCTACGACGTATTGCACGGTCAGCGTACCGTGTTCCCGATAAGCCTCGGTCTGGCGTCCTCCTTTAATCTCGATGCGGTCAGAACCGTCGGTCGCGTTTCAGCGTATGAAGCCGCTGACGATGGCCTGAACATGACCTGGGCGCCGATGGTTGATGTCTCCCGCGATCCGCGCTGGGGCCGGGCATCGGAAGGGTTTGGCGAAGACACGTATTTGACCGCCACAATGGGTAAAACCATGGTGGAAGCGATGCAGGGGAAAAGCCCGGCCGATCGCTATTCGGTGATGACCAGCGTCAAGCACTTCGCTGCTTATGGTGCGGTAGAGGGCGGGAAAGAGTACAACACCGTCGATATGAGCCCGCAGCGTCTGTTTAACGACTACATGCCGCCGTACAAAGCCGGGCTGGATGCCGGTAGCGGCGCGGTGATGGTAGGACTTAATTCACTCAACGGTACGCCGGCGACGTCGGATGCATGGCTGCTGAAAGACGTGCTGCGCGATGAGTGGGGCTTTAAAGGCATCACCGTTTCCGATCACGGCGCGATTAAGGAACTGATTAAGCACGGCACGGCGTCCGATCCTGAGGATGCGGTACGCGTGGCTATCAAGTCCGGTATCAACATGAGTATGAGCGATGAGTATTACAGCAAATACCTGCCGGGGCTGATTAAATCAGGCAAAGTGACGATGGCGGAGCTTGACGACGCTGCGCGTCACGTGCTGAACGTGAAATATGATATGGGGCTGTTTAACGATCCGTACAGCCATCTGGGAGCCAAAGAGTCTGACCCGGTGGATACCAACGCCGAAAGCCGCCTGCACCGTAAAGAAGCGCGTGAAGTGGCGCGTGAAAGCCTGGTGCTGCTGAAAAACCGCCTCGACACGCTGCCGCTGAAAAAATCCGCCACCGTGGCGGTTGTCGGGCCACTGGCCGATAGCAAGCGTGATGTGATGGGCAGTTGGTCCGCAGCGGGTGTTGCCGATCAGTCGGTAACGGTGCTGACAGGGATTAAAAATGCCATTGGCGAGCAGGGTAAAGTGGTATACGCCAAAGGGGCGAATATCACCAACGATAAAGGCATTGTCGACTTCCTGAACCTGTATGAAGAGGCGGTGAAAGTTGACCCGCGCTCGCCGCAGGAGATGATTGATGAAGCCGTTAACGCTGCGAAACAGTCTGATGTGGTGGTTGCGGTGGTCGGTGAGGCACAGGGAATGGCGCATGAAGCCTCCAGCCGTACGGACATTACTATTCCGCAGAGCCAACGTGACCTGATTGCCGCGCTGAAAGCAACGGGCAAACCGCTGGTGCTGGTGCTGATGAACGGACGTCCGCTGGCGCTGGTTAAGGAAGATCAACAGGCTGATGCGATCCTCGAAACCTGGTTTGCCGGGACGGAAGGCGGTAACGCCATCGCCGATGTGTTGTTTGGCGATTACAACCCATCAGGCAAGCTGCCGATGTCTTTCCCACGCTCTGTCGGACAGATTCCGGTCTATTACAGCCATCTCAATACCGGTCGTCCGTATAACGCCGATAAGCCGAATAAGTACACCTCGCGTTATTTTGACGAGGCAAACGGTCCGTTGTATCCCTTTGGCTATGGCCTGAGCTACACCACCTTTACCGTTTCGGATGTGAAACTCTCTGCACCGACGATGAAACGTGACGGGACTGTGACGGCCAGCGTCCAGGTGACCAACACCGGCAAGCGCGAAGGTGCCACGGTGATTCAGATGTATTTGCAGGATGTGACCGCTTCAATGAGCCGTCCGGTAAAACAGCTGAAAGGCTTTGAGAAAGTGAATCTTAAACCGGGTGAAACGCAGACTGTCAGCTTCCCGATTGATATCGAAGCGCTGAAATTCTGGAACCAGCGTATGAAATACGATGCTGAACCGGGTAAATTTAACGTCTTTATCGGCGTGGATTCCGCCAGAGTGAAGCAGGGTGAATTTGAACTGCTGTAGTTGATGAAGAAAGCCACGCATCATGCCTGATGGCGCAATGCTTATCTGGTCTATGAAATAACGCTATCCGGCAAATTCACTTTGGGTTTGCCGGATTTTTTTATCGCCTTACTGCTAATTACTCTCAGTGTTACTACCCAATTGCCAGGTTAAGGCCTGATTTTTCGACTATGCTTTTTCCTCAAGTCTCTGAAAAGGGCCGCAAAAGGATGAGGAGCACAGCATGATAATCTCAAAGTTTGGGGTAGGGTCGTTGGCATTGTTAGCCGCGATAAGTATGCCCTTGCAGGCCGCGTCGCCCGTTACGGTTGGGTCAAAAATTGATACCGAAGGGGCGCTGCTCGGTAACATTATTTTGCAAGTGCTCGAAAGCCATGGTGTGAAAACCGTCAATAAAGTGCAACTGGGGACTACGCCAGTGGTGCGTGGCGCGATTACATCCGGCGAGCTGGATATCTACCCGGAATATACCGGCAATGGCGCCTTCTTCTTTAAAGATGAGAATGATCCGGCGTGGAAAAATGCGCAGGCTGGTTTCGACAAAGTGAAAAAGCTGGACGCAGAGAAAAATAAACTGGTCTGGCTAACGCCTGCGCCCGCCAACAATACCTGGACCATTGCGGTCCGCCAGGATGTCGCCGAAAAGAATAAACTGGTTTCGCTTGCAGACTTAGGGCGCTACCTGAAAGAGGGGGGCACCTTCAAACTGGCCGCCTCTGCGGAGTTTATCGAACGTGCGGACGCGCTGCCCGCGTTTGAAAAAGCCTATGATTTTAAACTGAATCAGAATCAGCTTTTATCACTGGCCGGGGGGGATACCGCCGTGACGATTAAAGCCGCAGCGCAGCAAACCTCCGGCGTCAATGCCGCGATGGCCTACGGCACCGATGGTCCGGTCGCCGCGCTGGGGCTGCAAACGTTAAGCGATCCGCAAGGCGTTCAGCCGATTTATGCGCCTGCGCCAGTGGTACGTGAGTCGGTACTCAAGGCCTATCCGCAAATGGAAGAATGGCTGCAGCCTGTTTTTGCCAGTCTGGATGAAAAAACGCTCCAGCAGCTTAACGCCAGTATTGCCGTAGAGGGGCTGGATGCAAAAAAAGTTGCAGCAGATTATCTGAAGCAAAAAGGATGGGTTAAGTAACGGAATTTACGGCGGGTGGGTGTTTTGTCCAATATCTCGGTTAATCGGGTGCTGTTGCTGCTGGTTCTTCTTACCTTCGCAGCAGCTGCGCTTCCTTTCATTAGCTATGCTCCCAATCGCCTGGTTTCCGGCGAAGGTCGTCAACTCTGGGATATCAGGCCCGACATGGCGTGGGGACTGGCGGTGGCCTGTCTGCTACTGTTTCTTCTGTGCTTTGTGTCGGGCAAACCCGGCAATATATTGACGCTTGTTATCAGCCAGCTGTTGGTGATTGCGGCGCTGGTAACCGCAGGTACAACGGCAACGTATCTGGCACAGACGGGCAGTACGTTGGCCAGAACCAGTCTTGGCTCCGGGTTCTGGCTGGGTCTCGGATTCATGCTGCTGGCTGCCAGTGACGCCATTCGGCGCATCACCCGTCAGATGTTGTGGCGATGGGTGCTGCATGCGCAACTTTTTGTTATGCCGATAGTGTTATTACTGTCCGGCACGTTTAACGATCTTTCCCTGCTTAAAGAGTATGCCAACCGCCAGGATGTCTTTAACGACGCACTGGCGCAGCATCTGACTATTCTGTTTGGCACCGTGATACCCGCGCTATTCCTTGGTGTGCCGCTGGGCGTTTGGTGCTCTTTTTCTGACTCGCGTCAGGGACCCGTTTTCGCCGTACTGAACATTATCCAGACCATTCCCTCGGTGGCCTTGTTTGGCCTGTTGATTGCGCCGCTCGCTGGGCTGGTTAAGCATTTTCCCTGGTTAAGCTCACTCGGTGTTGCGGGAACCGGCCTGACACCCGCGCTTATTGCGTTGGTACTGTACGCGCTCTTACCGTTGGTACGTGGCGTGGTGGCTGGACTGAATCAGGTTCCACAGGATGTACTGGAAAGCGCCCGGGCGATGGGGATGAGCGCGCGTCAACGGTTTATCTCGGTGCAGTTGCCGCTGGCGCTGCCGGTCTTCTTGCGCAGTCTGCGGGTGGTGATGATCCAGACAGTAGGGATGGCGGTGATTGCCGCACTGATCGGTGCCGGGGGCTTTGGCGCGCTGGTCTTTCAGGGGTTGCTCAGTAGCGCCGTTGATTTAGTGCTACTGGGCGTGATCCCGGTAGTTGTGCTGGCAGTGTTGATTGATGCGCTGTTTGATTTAGGGCTAGCGCTGCTGAAGGGAACGAATAATGATTGAATTTAGTCATGTCAGTAAAACCTACGGTCAGCAAAAAGCCGTCGACGACCTTAATCTGCATTTGGCGGAGGGGAGCTTTTCGGTGCTGATTGGCACGTCGGGTTCCGGGAAATCCACCACACTGAAGATGATCAACCGACTGGTCGAGCATGACCGCGGGCAGATTCTTTTTGCGGGCGAGGAGATTCGCAGTCTGCCGGTACTGGAGTTAAGGCGGCGTATGGGGTACGCGATCCAGTCTATCGGTTTGTTCCCGCACTGGACCGTCGCGCAGAACATCGCCACCGTGCCGCAATTACAAAAGTGGTCGCGCTCGCGTATTGATGATCGCACAGATGAACTTATGGCGCTGTTGGGGCTGGAGGCGAGTTTGCGTCACCGTTATCCGCATCAGCTTTCCGGTGGGCAACAGCAGCGGGTCGGGGTTGCACGCGCGCTGGCGGCAGATCCGCAGGTGCTATTGATGGATGAGCCTTTTGGCGCGCTGGATCCCGTCACCCGCGGTGCGCTGCAGCAGGAGATGACCCGTATTCATCGTCTGCTGGGGCGAACCATTGTATTGGTGACGCATGATATTGATGAGGCGCTGAGGCTGGCGGAACATCTGGTCCTGATGGACGCGGGTAAGGTCGTGCAGCAAGGGACTCCGTTGTCGATGCTGACGGCGCCAGCGAACGATTTCGTACAAACGTTCTTTGGCCGCAGCGAACTGGGCGTACGGTTACTGTCGCTGCGTACGGTGGGGGATTTTATTCGTCGCGGCGAACATTCAGCCGGTGAGCCGCTGGTGGCTGAAATGACGCTGCGTGATGCACTGTCGATGTTTGTGGCGCGAGGGTGCGATGTACTGCCGGTTGTGACGCCGCAGGGCGTGTCCTGCGGTACGCTTCACTTTCGCGATCTGCTTTCGGAGATGCCGCCCCGTGAAACGTCTTGCTGATCCACTGCTGTGGCTGGTTGTCCTGTTCCTGATCCTGTTGGTCGGGTTACCGCACAGTCAGGCCCTGTTTAGTTCGTTGTTTCCAGAGTTGCCGCGTCCCGTGTATCAGCAGGAAAGTTTTACGACGCTGGCGCTGAGTCATTTTGCGCTGGTGGGAATATCGAGTCTTATCGCTGTACTCATCGGCACCGGCGCCGGAATTGCGGTAACCCGGCCCTGGGGGGCAGAGTTCAGGCCGATGGTAGAAACTATCGCCGCCGTGGGGCAGACTTTTCCCCCGGTAGCGGTGCTGGCGATTGCCGTGCCGGTGATGGGATTTGGTCTTGAGCCGGCGGTTATCGCGCTGATCCTGTATGGCGTGTTACCGATCCTACAGGCAACCCTGGCGGGGTTGGGAGGCGTCTCTGCCAGCGTGATGGATATCGCCAGCGGGATGGGGATGAGTCGCTGGCAGCGCCTGCGTAAAGTGGAGTTGCCGCTGGCGGCACCGGTTATTCTGGCGGGGATCCGCACATCGGTGATCATTAATATCGGCACCGCAACGATAGCCTCAACCGTCGGGGCGAATACGCTGGGCACGCCGATAATTATCGGACTTAGCGGATTCAATACCGCCTATGTGATTCAGGGGGCGTTGCTGGTCGCGTTGGCGGCAGTGATTGTCGATCGCGGATTTGAGCGATTAGCGAGCTACCTTACCCGGCACGTAAAATGAAGGTGTAGCCTGCCAGCATGACGCCGCCGATACCGCCGATAGCCATCAGCAGGAAGAGGGTTATTACACCGATTTTAGCTGCGCTCATTGTGCACTCCTTATGTGAATCTAAGGATTGTACACTTTTGTTAATAGAATATTAAATACCGAGTGGATAAATATCGTGACCTAACGCGCGCCATTCACTTAACTGTTGCTGCTGAGCGGGCGTCTGGTTCTCGCCGCACCAGACAAGTAAGGTTCGACCTTCGAACATTTCCGGTCGTAGTTGGTTCAGTGAGTGGGCCAGAACGTCAACGCGCCACCCCTGCTGACTGGCAACCCAACCCTCCAGCCACAAGCGGGTGGTATCGTGAATGTTCCAGCCGACAACCAGCGCATCTTTACCCTGTTTCTTGCGCGCTGAGGCCAGACAAATTGCAATATAGTTGATGAGGACGCCGTCAAGGATCCCGAGTAACGCCTGGAGGATCGGCTGCTGACATTGCAGACGGCGGCGTAACGGTGTGAACAAATGGGTGTTGAGCGTTTGTGCGGGATAATCCTGGCCACGCTCTTTGATCCACATTCTCAGACTATGCAAATTATTGCTTTGCAAATAGCTTAATAGCGTCTCTTGCTGTTCACGCCAGCCGTTATGCACATCAATGTTCTCATTGCTGAGCAACATTTTCACCTTACTGACCTGAACGCCGTTGTTTATCCAGCGTTTTATCTCTCGGATCCGGTCAATATCCGCGTCGTTAAACAGGCGATGACCGCCGTCTGTCCTCTGCGGTTTGAGTAATCCGTAACGCCTCTGCCACGCGCGTAAAGTGACAGGGTTGATATCACAAAGCAAAGCCACTTCACCGATTGTGTAAAGCGCCATCGTCGTCTCACTCTTGCTCGCGAGGTCCCAGTTTTACTTTAGACGCTCTTTTACGAACCAGGTAGTTTTGTCTGTTTTTTGATCAATGAAGGGGTGAGTTTGTCGTCATACTCGCGCTTTCGAGTGATCGTTCTCACAAATTCCTGTTTTTTTGCAACACTTCAAAGAAAGTTACGCGCAGCCCATGTATGTTACGCGCTTTTAAGTGATGTGTGGTTGGCGCGTATGTACGAGTTTAATCTGGTGTTGCTGCTGCTTCAGCAGATGTGCGTGTTTCTCGTTATCGCGTGGCTAATGAGCAAAACGCGTTTGTTTATCCCGCTGATGCAGGTCACTATCCGTCTCCCGCACAAACTGCTTTGCTATGTCACCTTTTCCATTTTCTGCATTTTGGGCACCTATTTCGGGCTGCACATTGATGACTCAATTGCTAACACGCGTGCCATCGGCGCGGTGATGGGGGGGCTGCTTGGCGGTCCCGTAGTCGGTGGTTTAGTCGGTCTGACCGGTGGCTTACACCGTTATTCAATGGGCGGTATGACGGCGCTAAGCTGCATGATTTCGACCATTGTGGAAGGTTTACTCGGCGGGCTGGTGCACAGCGTGCTCACTCGTCGCGGCCGTACCGATAAAGTCTTCAGCCCGTTGACGGCGGGCGCGATTACCTTTGTGGCCGAACTGGTGCAGATGCTGATTATCTTATTAATTGCTCGTCCGTTTGATGATGCGTTTCGGTTGGTCAGCAATATTGCCGCCCCGATGATGGTCACCAATACCGTGGGCGCAGCCCTGTTTATGCGTATATTGCTCGATAAACGGGCGATGTTTGAAAAATACACCTCCGCTTTTTCCGCTACTGCGCTCAAAGTTGCCGCCTCTACGGAAGGTATTTTGCGTCAGGGATTCAACGAGGTTAACAGCATGAAGGTGGCTCAGGTGCTGTACGAAGAGCTGGATATCGGCGCGGTGGCGATTACCGATCGTGAGAAACTGCTGGCATTTACCGGCATTGGTGACGATCACCACCTGCCTGGTAAACCGATTTCGTCGTCGTACACTCTACGGGCAATAGAAACCGGAGAGGTGGTGTATGCCGACGGGAATGAAGTCCCTTACCGTTGTTCTTTGCATCCGCAATGCAAATTAGGCTCGACGCTGGTGATTCCGCTGCGGGGTGAAAACCAGCGGGTGATGGGGACTATCAAACTGTATGAGGCTAAAAACCGCCTCTTTAGCTCGATCAACCGCACATTGGGGGAGGGGATCGCTCAGCTACTTTCGGCGCAAATACTGGCCGGACAGTACGAGCGGCAAAAAGCAATGCTTACGCAGTCGGAAATAAAACTCCTGCATGCCCAAGTGAATCCTCATTTTCTGTTCAATGCGCTCAACACCATCAAAGCCGTGATCCGCCGCGATAGCGAGCAGGCCAGTCAATTGGTGCAGTACCTGTCGACCTTCTTTCGCAAAAACTTAAAGCGTCCGTCGGAGATTGTCACACTGGCCGATGAAATTGAGCACGTGAACGCCTATTTGCAAATTGAAAAGGCACGATTCCAGTCACGGCTACAGGTGACTTTAACGGTGCCTGATGAACTTTCGCATCAGCAATTACCGGCTTTTACCCTGCAGCCCATCGTGGAAAATGCCATTAAGCACGGTACCTCTCAGCTACTGGATACCGGAGAGGTGTCGATTACCGCCCGTCGCGAAGGGCAGTATCTGATGCTGGATATTGAAGATAATGCCGGGCTGTATCAGCCAACGTCTGAGGCCAGCGGGTTAGGTATGAATCTGGTCGATAAGCGACTACGCGAGCGGTTTGGCGATGATTTTGGCATCAGCGTAGCGTGTGAACCTGACCGCTTTACCCGAATTACTTTACGACTTCCTCTGGAGGAACAGGCATGATCAAAGTGCTGATTGTCGATGACGAACCGTTAGCGCGGGAGAATCTGCGGATCCTGTTGCAGGAGCAAAGCGACATCGAGATTATCGGGGAGTGTTCGAATGCGGTGGAAGCCATCGGCGCGGTACATAAACTGCACCCGGATGTCCTGTTTCTCGATATTCAGATGCCGCGTATCAGCGGCCTGGAAATGGTCGGGATGCTTGATCCCGAACATCGTCCGTACATTGTTTTCCTGACCGCGTTTGATGAGTATGCGGTCAAAGCCTTTGAAGAACACGCGTTTGATTATCTGCTCAAGCCGATTGAAGAAGCGCGGTTGGAAAAAACGCTGAGCCGTTTACGTCAGGAACGCACGAAGCAGGATGTATCGCTACTGCCCGAGCATCAGCAGCCGCTGAAGTTTATTCCGTGCAGCGGTCATAGCCGTATTTATTTGCTGCAAATGGATGATGTGGCGTTTATCAGCAGCCGCATGAGCGGCGTGTATGTCACCAGTAGCGATGGCAAAGAGGGGTTCACAGAGTTAACGCTCAGAACGCTGGAAAGCCGTACGCCACTCCTGCGCTGCCACCGCCAATATCTGGTGAATTTGGCGCAATTGCAGGAAATCCGACTGGAAGATAACGGCCAGGCCGAGCTGATTTTGCGTAACGGGCTGACCGTTCCTGTTAGTCGTCGTTATCTTAAAAGTCTAAAAGAGGCGATTGGACTGTAAAACTGATACACTGCGCGCCATTGCATCACCGACTGTTGAAGGCTCTATGCTAAGTAACGATATTCTTCGTAGCCTGCGCTACACCCTGAAAGCGAACAATAACGACATGGTGCGTATTCTTGCGCTTGCTGACATGGAATCCACCTCCGCGGGTTTTGATACCTGGATGACAAAAGAAGATGAAGACGGGTTTGTGCGTTGCCCGGATATCATTCTTTCCGGTTTTTTAAACGGTCTGATTTATCATCTGCGTGGGAAAGATGAATCAGCGCCGGAGCTGGCGCTTGAGCGTCGTGTTAATAACAATACGGTGCTGAAAAAGCTGCGTATCGCCTTTTCGCTGAAAACCGATGATATTCTGGCCATTATGACCGAGCAGAAATTTCGCGTGTCGATGCCGGAAATTACCGCCATGATGCGCGCGCCGGATCATAAAAACTATCGCGAATGCGGCGATCAGTTCCTGCGTTATTTCCTGCGCGGTTTGACCTCACGCGTACATAGCACGAAAGCATAACGAGAAAAACGGGCGACCACGATTAAAATCGGGTCGCCAACGGTTTACTTCACTTCTTTAAAACCCGCCGATTCCATTACCGTTTGCATTTGCTTCATGCTGATGTTTTTATCGGCATTCTCAGATAGCTTCATCCCGGAGATGGCCTGCAACGATTTTATATCGACCTTTTCCATATCGATAGTGACATTTTCTTGCGCGTAGGTGTCTGAATAGGTGAGCTTTTCTTCTATGCCAGGGATGTTTTGATATTTAGCGCTTAAGGCGTCGAAGATTTTTGCTGCTTCTTCTTTATTGCTGGCACCGACAGACGCATAGCTGATTTTACTTTCAGAAATTTGTTTCAGAACCTTATCGCCCTTATAGGTGTAAGAGACGGTAATATCCGAGCCGTTAAGGTTGGCATTGAAAGTTTTCGTCTCTTCTTTATCACCGCAACCCGCGAGGGAAAAAACCAGAATAGATGCCGCGGCGAGTGAAAGTAATTTTTGTAACGCTTTCATGTAAAACTCCATTTCATGAATATTAGATGCAAAATAATAGAGCCTGTGAATTTAATGGACCCGTACGACCTTAATAGCAAAGCAGTATAGAATAAATCTAATCGCGATGGCTGAGCAGTCCGAAAATGGAGTGAAGTGACGAGTTTAAGATTAGGGGAAAAGCTAACGCAAAAAAAAGCGCTGCCATTGCAGCGCTTGATATATCTTACTTCACCTGTTGGCCAGGTTTTGCACCTTCGTCCGGGCTTAACAGGAAGATATCTTTCCCGCCAGGACCCGCCGCCATCACCATACCTTCGGAAATACCGAAGCGCATTTTACGCGGAGCCAGGTTGGCTACCATAATGGTCTGACGTCCAATCAGAACCTGCGGATCCGGATAAGCAGAACGAATACCGGAGAAGACGTTACGCTTTTCGCCACCGAGATCCAGCGTCAGACGCAGCAGCTTGTCAGAACCGTCTACAAACTCAGCGTTTTCAATCAACGCTACGCGCAGGTCAACTTTGGCGAAATCGTCAAAGGTGATGGTTTCCTGAATCGGATCGTCCGCCAGCGGGCCGGTAACCGGTGCGGCTGCGGCTTTCACCTCTTCTTTAGACGCCTCAACCAGCGCTTCAACTTGTTTCATGTCGATGCGATTGTAGAGCGCTTTAAAGGTGTTGACCTTGTGACCGAGCAGCGGTTGCTCGATAGCATCCCAGCTGAGTTCGCTGTTCAGGAAAGCTTCAACACGCTCAGCCAGCGTCGGCAGTACCGGTTTCAGGTAAGTCATCAGCACGCGGAACAGGTTGATGCCCATCGAGCAAATTGCCTGCAGGTCTGCGTCGCGGCCTTCCTGTTTAGCCACAACCCACGGAGCCTGTTCGTCAACGTAGCGGTTTGCCACATCGGCCAGCGCCATGATCTCACGGATAGCTTTACCGAATTCACGGCTTTCCCACGCTTCGCCAATGACCGCAGCGGCATCGGTAAAGGTTTTATACAGTGCCGGATCGGCCAGTTCTGCCGCCAGCACGCCGTCAAAACGCTTGGCGATAAAACCAGCGTTACGGGAGGCCAGGTTAACCACCTTGTTGACGATATCGGCGTTAACGCGCTGGACAAAGTCTTCCAGGTTCAGGTCGATGTCATCAATACGTGAAGAGAGCTTCGCGGTGTAGTAGTAGCGCAGGCTGTCGGCGTCAAAGTGCTTCAGCCAGGTGCTGGCCTTAATAAAGGTGCCGCGAGATTTGGACATCTTCGCGCCGTTCACCGTCACATAACCGTGTACGAACAGGTTGGTCGGCTTACGGAAGTTGCTGCCTTCCAGCATGGCAGGCCAGAACAGGCTGTGGAAGTAGACGATATCTTTACCGATGAAGTGATATAGCTCGGCGGTAGAGTCTTTCTTCCAGTATTCGTCAAAGCTAGTGGTGTCGCCGCGCTTATCGCACAGGTTTTTGAACGATCCCATATAGCCAATCGGCGCATCCAGCCAGACGTAGAAGTACTTGCCAGGCGCATTCGGGATTTCAAAACCGAAGTACGGTGAGTCGCGGGAAATATCCCACTGCTGCAGGCCGGCTTCAAACCATTCCTGCATTTTGTTGGCGACCTGCTCCTGCAACGCGCCGCTGCGCGTCCATGCCTGCAGCATTTCGCTAAATGACGGCAGATCAAAGAAGAAGTGTTCTGAGTCACGCATCACCGGCGTTGCGCCGGAAACGACGGATTTCGGCTCGATAAGTTCGGTCGGGCTGTATGTTGCGCCACAGACTTCACAGTTATCGCCGTATTGATCCGCAGACTTACATTTCGGGCAGGTGCCTTTAACGAAACGGTCCGGCAGGAACATGCCTTTTTCCGGATCGTAAAGCTGGGAGATAGTGCGGTTTTTAATAAAACCGTTCTCCTTCAGGCGCGTGTAAATCAGCTCAGACAGCTCGCGGTTCTCTTCGCTATGCGTAGAGTGGTAGTTGTCATAGCTGATGTCAAAACCCGCAAAATCAGTCTGATGCTCCTGACTCATTTCACCGATCATCTGCTCTGGCGTGATCCCAAGCTGCTGTGCTTTCAGCATGATTGGCGTACCGTGGGCGTCGTCCGCGCAGATGAAGTTTACCTGGTGGCCGCGCATTCGCTGGTAACGGACCCAGACATCAGCCTGGATGTGCTCCAGCATATGGCCGAGGTGGATAGAGCCGTTGGCGTACGGCAGCGCGCACGTTACCAGAATTTTCTTCGCGACTTGAGTCATAGTGGGCAATTACTTCTTTTGTAGTGAAAAGGGCTTTGATAGTACCAAAATGGTAATTACTGCGCCAAGCGATAAGGGCATTTATCCGTAAATGAATAATTGTTGCGGTTGGAGTAAACTACCTGGTGACTATTGTATTTTCAGAACAACAAAAAGGAGTCGGGATGAACGCACAATCCCAGGCCAAATCACCAGAAACCCTGCGCGCTATGGTCGCCGGGACGCTGGCGAATTTTCAGCATTCAACCCTGAAGCATAATCTGACGACGCTTAAAGCGTTGCACCACGTCGCCTGGATGGATGACACGTTGCACGTCGAGCTGGTCATGCCCTTCGTCTGGCATAGCGCGTTTGAAGCATTAAAAGAGCAATGCAGTGCCGATCTGTTGCGTATTACCGGCGCGAAAGCGATTGACTGGAAGTTGTCACATAACATCGCCACCCTGAAACGTGTGAAAAATCAGCCGGGTATTAATGGTGTGAAAAACATCATTGCCGTCAGTTCCGGCAAAGGCGGGGTGGGTAAATCTTCCACTGCGGTGAACCTGGCGCTGGCGCTGGCTGCGGAAGGGGCAAAGGTGGGCATTCTGGACGCCGATATTTATGGCCCGTCCATCCCGACGATGCTCGGCGCGGAAAACCAGCGTCCCACTTCACCGGACGGCACCCATATGGCGCCGATTATGTCTCACGGTCTGGCGACCAACTCCATTGGCTATCTGGTCACCGACGATAACGCTATGGTGTGGCGTGGGCCGATGGCCAGTAAAGCGCTATTGCAGATGCTGCAGGAAACCTTATGGCCAGATCTTGATTATCTGGTACTGGATATGCCGCCAGGCACCGGTGACATCCAACTGACGCTGGCGCAGAACATTCCGGTAACTGGGGCGGTTGTAGTGACCACGCCGCAGGATATTGCGCTGATCGACGCGAAAAAAGGCATTGTGATGTTCGAAAAAGTCGAAGTGCCGGTGTTGGGTATTGTTGAGAATATGAGTATGCATATTTGCAGCAACTGCGGGCATCATGAGCCAATCTTTGGCACCGGCGGCGCACAGAAACTGGCCGAGCAGTACCACACCCAACTGTTGGGACAAATGCCGCTGCATATTTCTCTGCGTGAAGACCTCGATCGCGGTACGCCGACGGTTATCAGCCGCCCAGACAGCGAATTTACCGCCATTTACCGTGACCTTGCAGGGCGCGTGGCAGCGCAGCTGTACTGGCAGGGTGAAGTTATTCCGGGCGAAATTGCCTTCCGCGCGGTGTAATTTCTTGCGTTAAATATTATTCACCGTATCAATGATATATTGATGCGGTGAATATATAAGATGAAGAAAAAATAGAGCATTGTTTACCCTGTCTTAATAAAATATGTTTTTTTCTGAATTAAATCCGTTATTCATCATTTAAATTGATCATGCCTATCCTATTGATTTAGTATTTCAATTGGTTTTCACGTGGTAGCGCACCTATTATTATGCTAAATAACTACCCTTCATGTTAAATCGGGCTTAATACAGGAATGACATTTAGATGAAAAAAACTTTGTTGCTGGGAATTATAGTTCTGGCTTATGGATTAAGTCTTCCCGCGTTGGGAACAGATACCGCAACCTTAACTATTAGCGGCAACGTTGTCGCGCCGACCTGCAGTACCGAAGTGGTAAATGCTCAGCTTCAACAGCGCTGCGGCAACACCACCCACGTTTCGAGTACCGAACAAACTGTTTCATCGGTGGTGAGGGGAGTAACAACGGAACTGGTCGCTGTTCCGGGCAGCGATAATCGTCAAATTATCCTCAACCGCTACGACTAGGATACTCTCTTTCATATAGCCCACATCACTCTCATGAATGATGTGGGCTTTTTTTATTTATCTTAAAAATAAATATGAATGGTAAATTACGTTAACTTATTAATTGTGTAAATAAGATTGGTTCCTGACTATTTGTTGTAATTATATTGCATTGAGTAACTTGTCTTAAATCAAAAAAACATTCCGTTTACATTGCGGTAACGATTTAAGTGTGTAGATTCTAATTACAGGAATAACACCACGTAACAAATCTAAATATGTTGATTAAGGAAGATACTATGAAACGTTCAATTATTGCTGCGGCAGTGGTAACAGGATTATTTATGAGTGGCGGGGCGTTTGCTGCTGGGGTTGAAGAAGGTACGTTAACTATTACCGGTATGGTGTCAGGTACCGCTTGTAAGTTCCTTGATACAGCAAATACCGCTACTATTAAATTAGACGATATTCCCGCTACAATACTTACTCCACTGGCCGCGGGTCAGGATACGGGGTATGGTGAAAATGAAGCAGATAAGAATTTAATTCTTGAGTGTAATAGTAGCGATAATGTCAAAATAAAAGTTGATGGTAGTGCTTTTGATTATAATAGTGTTATTGAAAATAAAGGCACAGGTCCTGCGGAGGTCGGTTTTAAATTATTTCACAAGAATGTTTTAATTACAAAAGATGGTCAGGATGAATTTAAGCTTTCAGATCTTGAACGGTTGGGTTTATCAACTGAGGGTAATACTCAATACGGGCTTCGACTTTCGGCTCGTTATGCAAAGGCTTTAGGTGCTGCGGGTGCTCCCGTTGGTACAGGTGAAGTAAAAGCAAATATAAAACTGATTGTTGTTCAGGATTAGTGTTATACCGGCAACCCTGGTTGCCGGTATAAAAAGGGAATTAAAATGAAAATATTAGGCGCGGTAATTACATTATCACTTATGACACCGGCTCAGGCAGGGATAGTGATTTATGGCACAAGAGTAATTTACCCTGCAGAAAAAAATGAAATAGTTATACAGTTGATGAACCAGGAAAAAAGCGCTTCTTTGATACAGGCCTGGATTGATGATGGTAATACAACGCTGCCACCCGAGAAGATTCAGGTACCTTTTTTGCTGACGCCTCCAGTCGCTAAAGTAGCGGGAAATTCAGGGCAGCAGCTTAAAATTAAGAAAATGCCTAATATGCTACCAAATAATAAAGAGAGTCTGTTTTATCTCAATGTGTTGGATATCCCGCCCAATAATCCGGCATATGATGGTAAAAATGTACTTAAATTTGCTATGCAGAACCGGATTAAGCTCTTTTATCGTCCTGCAGGTGTTGCGCCAGTTAATAAAGAAATTTTTAAAAAATTATCGTTAAACCATAGTGGAAGAAATTTCTCTATAAAAAATAGCAGTGCTAACTGGATAACGGTCACGGAAGTTAAAGCTGGCAGTATCAAGATAAATAATGACTCGGTGATGGTTGCGCCATTATCTAGCGAATCTTTTACGGTGAAAAATAGTAATGCCAGTCAGTATAAACTAACAATTATTGATGATCATGGCAATTATATAAGTGATAACGTCAGCCTGAGATGACAGGAGCTGATTATGTTAAGGATGACCCCGCTTGCTTCTGCGATATTATTGTCTTTGTTGTCTTTTTCTGTCCTGTCGGCAGAAGAAACTTTTGATACACACTTTATGATGGGCGGGATGAAGGGCGAAAAAGTTTCTGCTTTACGCGTTGATGATAATCATCCTTTACCTGGACAATATGATGTGGATATCTACGTTAATAAACAGTGGCGCGGCAAATATGAGATTACAGTTAAAGATACGGCTGCTGAAACCTGCCTGACTCGCGATACCATCACGCGTTTAGGGATTAATACCGATAAGCTTGATAAAACCAAAAACTGCCTTTCTCTTGAGCAAGCGGTGCAGGGCGGGAGTTATCGCTGGAACATAGGAAAATTTCAGTTAGATCTTAGCGTACCCCAGGCCTACGTTGACGAGCTGGAAAATGGCTATGTGCCGCCGGAAAGCTGGGATCGCGGTATCAATGCCCTTTATACCTCCTATTATCTCAGCCAGTACAATAGCGACTATAAGAATTCTGGTAACAGCAAAAGTACCTATGCGCGATTTACCAGTGGATTAAACCTGCTGGGCTGGCAGTTGCATTCCGATGCCAGCTACAACAAAACGGATGACAGCAGCGGGGAATGGAAAAGTAACACCCTTTATCTGGAATACGGTATTCCACAAATTCTCGGCACGTTACGCGCCGGGGATATGTACACCTCATCTGATATTTTTGACTCGGTACGCTTTCGTGGGGTGCGTTTATACCGCGATATGCAGATGTTACCCAACTCAAAACAAAGCTTTACCCCGGTAGTACAGGGGATTGCGCAGAGCAATGCGCTGGTCACTATTGAGCAGAACGGTTTTGTGGTGTATCAGAAAGAAGTACCGCCAGGCCCGTTTTCTATCGCGGATTTGCAGTTAGCAGGGGGAGGTGCAGATCTTGATGTTAGCATCAAAGAAGCTGATGGATCGGTTACCACCTATCTGGTGCCATATGCAGCGGTACCTAACATGTTGCAGCCTGGGGTCTCAAAATATGATTTTGCCGCCGGACGTAGCCATATCGAAGGGGCAAGTAATCAGACCGACTTTGCGCAGATGAGCTATCAATATGGGTGGAGTAACCTATTAACGTTATATGGCGGTACGATGCTCGCTGATAACTATAATTCGTTCACGTTAGGAACTGGCTGGAATACCCGAATTGGCGCAATCTCCGTGGATGCGACGCGTTCACACAGTAAACAGGATAATGGTGATGTATTTGATGGGCAAAGCTATCAAATTGCTTATAATAAATATTTGACACAAACCGCCACGCGTTTTGGCCTTGCTGCCTATCGATACTCATCACGGGATTATCGGACTTTTAACGATCACGTTTGGGCCAATAATAAAGACAGCTATCATCGTGATGAAAATGATGTTTATGACATAGCAGATTATTACCAGTATGATTTTGGTCGCAAAAACAGTTTTTCCGCCAATGTGAGCCAAACTTTACCGGCGGGCTATGGTTCCTTATCACTAAGTATATTGTGGCGCGATTACTGGGAGCGTAGTGGCACGAGTAAGGATTATCAGTTGAGTTATACCAATAACTGGCAACGTATTAGCTATACCTTTTCGGCCAGCCAGACCTATGACGAGGATCATCGCGAGGATAAGCGTTTTAACCTTTTAATTTCTGTTCCGTTTGACTGGGGGGATGATATTACCTCAAGACGCCGCCAGATATATTTATCTAACTCAACGACCTTTAATAACGATGGGTTTTCCTCAAACAATACCGGACTTTCCGGGACGATGGGCGATCGCGACCAGTTTAACTATGGCGTTAACCTGAGCCATCAGCGCCAGGACAGCGAAACGACGGCAGGCACCAACTTAACCTGGAACGCACCGATTGCTAAACTAAGCGGTAGCTATAGCCAGTCTAATAAATACCGGCAGGCGGGTGGTAATATTTCGGGCGGGATAGTGGCCTGGTCCGGCGGGGTGAATCTTGCGAACCGCCTTTCCGATACTTTTGCAGTAATGCAGGCGCCGGGACTGCAAGGCGCCTACGTCAACGGGCAACGTTACCGCACCACTAACCGCAGCGGTGTGGTGTTATATGATATGTTGACCCCGTACCGGGAAAATAGCCTGACGCTGGACGTTTCTAATACCGAAAGTAAAACCGAGCTATTGGGTAACCGACACAGTGCCGCGCCTTATCGCGGCGCCGTGGTGCTGGTGAAATTCGATACCGACCAACGGCAGCCCTGGTTTATTCGCGCCCAGCGCCCGGATGGTTCACCGTTAACTTTTGGTTATGAGGTGGAAGATAACCAAGGGAATAATATTGGCCTGGTCGGTCAGGGCAGCCAGCTCTTTATTCGTACCGACAGTGTGCCGCCGGAAATTAAAGTCGCAGTGGATAAACAACAGGGACTTTCATGCTCAATCTCCTTTGGTAAAACGATTGATGAAAGTAAAGTTTATATTTGTCGGTGAGGAGGAGATATGAGATTTATCCTGGGATTAATTTTGGTTATGATGTCAAGCTCAGTACTCTGCAATTGTTTTCCGGTTTCATTTCAATATTTTGATTTTAACCCAAGTACTGCTGGTGCAATAGCTGAAAGTGAAGTGATTGAGTTGGATTTGAATGATGCCTCTCTTAATTCATTTCAATCAAAAGAAGGTATTCCTCTTAATTTTACGGGAGGAAATAGTACCTATCATTGTGACTTTGGAACGTCTAACCCAGGCTCGCCTTATTATTTAATAGCCAAAAGTCAAGAGTCTGGCACCTCTGAATATTATCAGGTATTAACAACTGGAAATAATGAAGGTGTATATGTTGAAGTTCAGTTGTCTGTTAATGGTTCACTCGGGCCTTATAGCGTTGTAAATAGTTTTTTGGGTATTGCTCGTTATTATTTTAATTTTCCGAGAGATGATCTTAATTCTAAGGTAACCTATGCAATTAAATACAGGTTAACGAAAAATAAATCTGTTTCATCTGAAATAAAAAAATAGGGGAAACTGTGACTCTTAAAGATCATGTGCGTTTTAATGAAAGTTCCGGATCGGATTCTTATAATTTAAAACAATATATAAGAGTTAAGTTTAATTACACTCCAACCACATGTTCTTTCAATGATACTACCGTTAAAGTTAGCAACATAAATTACGGAGATGTAAGTAAAGGGCTTGCGCATGATGCTGATGCCGAAGTGAAAATTGATTGTGACCAAATTGTGGCCTATGCCACAAGATCAGTTCATTACAGATTCGTTTCTGATAATGCTGTCGGTAATGTTTTACCTAATGAATATACGAATAGTGATAGCGCTGGAAATATTGGCTTTGAGTTAATAAAAGATGGTTCTGTAGTTAATTTAAGAAATAATCATTATGATCTGATAGCATGGGGAGATTTAAAAGAAAATGTGGCCAGAAATACGATTATACCGCTGAAATATAAATACACTCCTTATGGAGATAAGATATTTAAAGCCGGGCAGGTACTAAGCCGTGTAAAAATTGTTATCGATTATGATTGATCACGCTATGGTATTTTACGCACTCCCTCATCAGAGTGAGTGCGTGTTTTATCACCGGTGATAAAAAATCTCGCCGTCGTAGGCTTTAATGATCTTAGCATCGGCATCATTGACCAGCACATACGCGCCGCCCATGTAGGTCCAGTGGGTGCCTGCTGTCGGTGCGGGCAGGTTGCGCAGATTCCACTGCTTAATAGTGTATTCGCTGGTGAGATACAGTGGTGGAACTTTGTCACCGGGTTTGAAATGGGTGAAGTCAGCAATAAAGCTGCTCAGCTCATATTTATCGATACCGGTGGGGGCAACTGTTGCAGCCGGCGCGGCCCAGACGACACTGCTCGCAAGCAGGAGTGCACCCAGCAACATTTTATTCTTCATACCCATCTTCTCTACCTCTTCGGGTCATCAAAATCAGTCATGTATCATTCCTGGCTTACAGGGCATCTGACAAGGACTTTTTTGTTATCACTCCAGAAATTTCGTAAAAAGTGTAAATGAATGTACAGCATTGCGACAATTTAGAGTGGCAATTTAGCGATGAGGTGTCACGTTTTTGCATATCAACTCAGGGTAGCGCTGTTCCACAGCATACATGAGTTGCTCCGGTTTCTGTGGCCCGGAACAATTGTCTTCAAGAAAACCCACTACTGGAATGGAGTAAAAAAGTTGATGCTTGTTTAATCAATTTATTTACTTTACTGTAAAGTAAATAAATTGGCGAGGCTTTACTATGACGAACTTTAGTAAATGGGGAAAGTTATTAATTTTCATATTGTTAATGACTTTGTCATGTCATCTTAAGGCATCTCTGCCTGGAAGGGGGTCTGTAGAGCCAAAGACGGTTGATCGCTGTCTTGTCATGCGGGACCGGGAGCAGGCTTGCTTTCAGTGTACCGATTTGAATTATCAGCATATGCAGTTACGACTCAGCTATTTACGTTTTTTACTACTCCAAAATAGTTTCACTATCCAAACCTATGACTATTTATGGCGTGAACATCAACGAACAATGTCTTGCCTCGAAATCAGCAGATACATTGTCGCGAAAGCAATCAATATTCTGCTATGCCCAGCAACGGTCAAATTACCCATACCTCAACCTGTTTTTAATTTGTGGCAAACATCGCATATGGCTTTTATTCAACGAGCCAGGCCTCCGCACGTGTTTTCACTGCGCGACCCCATTGACTAAACGGAGGAAAACACGATGCTGGCTCACTTCTTTATTTTCCGTCCTGTGTTCTCCGCGGTCATTGCTATTTGCATCGTTTCTGCTGGTATCCTGGCTCTTTTAACACTGCCTGTTGAGCAGTATCCGGATATTGCGCCACCGGGGGTGAACGTTACGGCAAACTACCCAGGCGCTTCTGCGCAAAACGTTGAGGACAGCGTAACGCAGCTACTTGAACAGCAAATAAAAGGAATTGATGGTCTGCTTTATTTTTCTTCAACCAGCAGTTCAGCTGGCCAGTCCCGTATTAGCCTTAGTTTTGAACAAGGTATCAATCCCGATATAGCCCAGGTCCAGGTACAAAATGCTGTAAACCAGGCTATGACACGGCTACCGCAGGAAGTGCAACAACAGGGACTTTCTGTGACTAAATCACAGGGAGATAGCCTGATGGTTATCTCCTTATATGACCAGAACGACCGTTTAACCAGTGTCGATATCAGCGACTTCCTTATCAACACGTTGCAGGAGCCCTTAAGTAGAGTTAAGGGGGTGGGAGAAACAACAGTTTTTGGTGCGCAATATGCTATGCGGATTTGGCTCAACCCACATCAGCTCAATAATTATGGTTTGATGCCCTCTGATGTACAAACGGCTATCGAGGCACAAAATTCGCAAGTTACCAGCGGAGAAATTGGCTCTCTTCCTTCTCTCAATGATCAGTATCTGAATGCGACGGTGACCGCCCAGTCCCGCCTGGAAACATCGACGCAATTTGAAAGTATCATTCTTCGGACAAATAATGATGGCTCAGCTGTATATTTGCGAGATGTTGCTCGAGTCGAACTCGGGGCTGAAAACTATCAGAATCTGACCACACTTAATGGTCATCCTGCGGCTGGAATATCTATTCAACTCGCATCCGGAGCTAATGCTCTGGAAACTGCTGAAAAGGTTCGCGCTGAAGTTAACAGATTAAAAGATCGATTTCCGCAAGGCATTGTAGTTGCCTATCCTCGTGACAGTACTCCGTTTGTGACGGTGTCCATCACAAATGTTGTGCAGACGCTGATTGAAGCGATCGTTTTTGTTGTGGTGGTAATGTATCTGTTCTTACAAAACTGGAGAGCCACATTAATTCCCTCATTGACGGTGCCTGTCGTATTATTGGGCACATTCGGCATCCTCAGCCTGCTAGGGTATAGCATCAATACCTTAACACTTTTTGCCATGGTGCTTGCCATTGGGTTACTTGTCGACGACGCGATTGTCGTGGTTGAGAATGTCGAACGAGTAATGGAAGAAGAACATCTCGAGCCGCTGCAGGCTACGCTAAACTCCATGCGGGAAATAACCGGTGCATTAATAGGTATCGCGCTGGTCTTATCCGCAGTTTTTATTCCAGTTGCGTTTTTTGGTGGCTCAGTCGGCATTATTTACCGCCAGTTCACGGTCACCATTGTTTCTGCTATGGTGCTTTCCGTGCTGGTTGCACTGACTTTAACCCCTACATTGTGCGCTCATTTGCTTAAAAGCCGAAATGAGAATAAAGGGAAATTCTTCACTCATTTCAACAGGTATGTCGAAAAAAGCCAGCATCGTTATATTAATGTGCTCGCGCAAATATCAGCACGCCCTGTGAGAATCATTATTCTCGCTTTTCTGATGTCGATGTTCATGGTTTGGCAATATCAAAAACTCGCGACCAGTTTTCTTCCGGAGGAGGATCAGGGGGCAATATCAATCCAGTTCACTCTTCCTCCAGGGGCGCCAATGTCAATGACTCAGAGGGTTGGAGATGAAATCACACGCTATTTCATGACGCGGGAGAATGCCAATCTTAACGCTATATTTACTGTCGCTGGACGAAATAACGCAGGTAGCGGGCAAAATGTGGGAATGTCCGTTGCTGAGTTAAAGCACTGGGACGAACGTCAGGGGGAAACTAACAGCGCTCAGGCTATTATCGCAAGAGCTAATCAATATTTTAATCAAACGTCTCAGAACGCCTCTGTCAGCATTGTATCGCCACCCACAGTTCGGGGGCTAGGACAATCCAGCGGGTTCGAATTATGGCTTCAGGACATTTCAGACCGCGGTTACCACAGTCTTAATCAGGCGCAAACAATGTTACTTACGGCTGCCAGAGAAAACCAAAATCTGAGCGCTGTGCGAATGAACAGCCTGGCCGAGAAGGCGTTGCTGCAGGTAGATATTGACAGACAAAAAGCACAAGCTCACGGCCTTGAACAGGCGGATATCAACGAAACGCTTTCTGCTGCATGGGGAGGGATTTACGTTAATGACTTTATTGACCGTGGCCGTGTAAAAAGGGTTTATATACAAGGTGATGCGCCATGGCGTTCACTACCTGAAAACTTATCCTCCTGGTTTGTACGTAACAGTAGCGATAATATGACCTCATTCGCCAGTTTTGCTTCCTTCCGCTGGACTACTGGTCCACAAATGCTTCAGCGATTCAATGGATTACCTGCTGTGCAATTTCAAGGAGACGCAGCTCCGGGAATAAGTTCTGGGGCAGCAATGGCTGAAATGGCCCGGCTGATAGCGCCAATTGAAGGATTTGATCTGCAGTGGAGCGGGATATCATGGCAGGAACAGGCTTCATCGGCACAGACACTATGGGTATATCTTGCCTCCGTTGCGTTCGTATTTTTATGTCTGGCTGCTTTATATGAAAGCTGGTCTGTGCCCATTGCTGTGCTGCTGATTATCCCACTTGGGGTTCTCGGCGCAGTGAGCGCAGCCTTGATCGCCGGATTTGAAAATGATGTCTACTTCCAGGTGGGTATACTCACAACGATGGGGCTCTCAGCAAAAAATGCAATTCTCATTATTGAATTTGCTCTGGCGCAAATCCGCAAGGGTAAACCTTTGATTCAGGCTGCTTTTGAAGGAGCAAGATTACGCTTACGTCCTGTCATCATGACGTCTCTGGCATTTGTTGTTGGTGTTATCCCTCTGGTACTCTCTACTGGCGCAGGGGCCTCCAGCCAAAAAGAGATTGGAACTTCGGTAATCGGCGGTATGCTCACAGGCACGTTACTGACGCTGCTCTTTGTCCCAATATTTTTTATTCTCATTCAGCAGGGAATCTCGAGACTGAAAAAAGGCAAACGTAAGGAATGCAATAATGGTTAATCAACGCGGGCGGCCAATGAAGTCCCGTCCTCGCATTTTACAAACGGCATGTGAGCTGTTTCTCAAGCATGGCATTGACGTGTCTCTTGATACTATTGCCAGTGAAGCAGGGACAACGCGGCCGACACTTTACAGCCATTTTCCAGGGGGAAAGGATGCTCTCCTGCTGGCGACGTTTGAATTTCTGAATGACAAAATGCAGCCGCCTTTACGCCAGTTGCTCCAGGAGCAACTGGATTTTCCCGATCTCCTGAGAGGGTTTGCCCGGGTTGTACAGAATCATTTCTATACTCCGGAGAATATCCATTTCCAGCGTTTATTGATTCAAGTGCTGGTTCAAAAGCCCGATTTACATGTCATGCTGGAGCAAAGAAACTCTGGACGCGTTTTGCAGGCGTTGACGGAAATTCTGGAACAGAAAAATAATGAAGGAATAGTAACGCTAGATGATCCTGAATTACAGGCTACGGCTTTCCTCGGGGCCATTATGGGTTATCTCCTTCCTGGTGCAATAATTGCGCAAAAAGCAGTTGATCCCCATAAACTTGAGAAACTGGCTGAATGTTCAGTGGCAACGTTTCTGTCTGCCTGGAAATTTAAGCAGGGATGATCGTTGTGTCCCAGCATTGAGACGCTATACGAAATGCCTGAGTGGATGACGTCGCCTGCGCCAATGATCATCCTTTCCAGAATCAACCCCTGCTGTTCACTTCCCTCACTGACTGGTAAAGTATGTGGTGTGGATACATTCCGCCATTCAGTAAATGGATAGCAGGGGCTCGAGTATGTAAGTTTCTCTCGCTATCCTTTAATATTATTGAGTTTTATGTAAAACGACTCGGGGTGCCCTTCTTTGTGAAGGCTGAGAAATACCCGTACCACCTGATCTGGATAATGCCAGCGTAGGGAAGTCTGACACTGCTCGTGTCCCTTCTTCGCGCGGGCAGGAGCTGAACCATGCAGCCTGACCTGCACAGCCGCGCGCTCGCGGCCCATGCCTTACACCACTTTAGAACGCTTTCCCCCCTCACGCACTGTATGACCAATGAGGTCGTGCAAAACTTTACCGCCAATACGCTGCTGGCGTTAGGCGCATCACCTGCGATGGTGGTTGAACCTGAAGAAGCCAGCCAGTTTGCGGCTATCGCCAGCGCATTGCTGGTTAACGTCGGCACGCTTACCCTGGAGCGGGCCACGGCGATGCGCGCCGCCGTTGAGCAGGCGCTTCTTGCTAAAACCCCCTGGACACTCGATCCCGTTGCCGTGGGCGCTCTTGAGTTTCGCCGCCGCTTCTGTCTGGATTTACTGTCGCTACAGCCAGCCGTAATTCGCGGTAATGCCTCGGAAATACTGGCGCTGGCAGGAATGAACGGCGGGGGGCGTGGCGTGGACACGACCGATACGCCAGCCGCTGCGCTCGGCGCGGCCCAGGAGCTGGCCCGTCAGGTAGAGACCATCGTCGTGGTGACCGGCGAAGTGGACTATGTTACCGATGGCCTGCGCACCGTCTGCGTGAATGGCGGCGATCCGTTGATGACGCGCGTGGTCGGCACCGGATGTGCGCTATCTGCGGTCGTTGCGGCCAGTTGCGCACTGCCCGGTGACCGGCTTGATAACGTCGCCTCCGCCTGTAGCTGGATGAAACAGGCCGGACAAATCGCCACGCAACAATCGACCGGGCCGGGCAGTTTTGTCCCGGTATTTCTCGACGCCCTCTATAACCTGAACGCGCAGGAGCAAGCATGAAACGGATTAACGCATTAACGATTGCCGGAACCGATCCCAGTGGTGGCGCGGGTATTCAGGCCGATTTAAAAACGTTCTCCGCGCTTGGCGCTTACGGCTGTTCGGTGATCACGGCGTTGGTGGCGCAAAATACGCGAGGGGTGCAGTCGGTGTATCGCATTGAACCTGACTTTGTCGCTGCGCAACTGGACTCGGTGTTCAGCGATGTACGTATCGACACCACCAAAATCGGCATGCTGGCGGAAGCGGATATTGTTGAAGCGGTCGCCGAACGTTTGCACCGCCATCGGGTGCAAAATGTGGTGCTGGATACGGTAATGCTGGCGAAAAGCGGCGATCCGTTACTGTCGCCTGCGGCGGTAGAAACGCTGCGTACCCGTTTGCTGCCGCAGGTTTCAATTATCACCCCAAATTTGCCGGAGGCCGCGGCATTGCTCGGCGCATCGCATGCGCAAACGGAACAGGAGATGTTAGAACAGGGAAGGGCGCTGCGAGCGCTGGGCTGTGAGGCGGTGCTGATGAAAGGCGGTCATCTGGAGGATGCGCAAAGCCCGGACTGGCTGTTTACCCGTGACGGCGAACAGCGTTTTACTGCGCCCCGTGTTATCACTAAAAATACCCACGGTACCGGTTGTACGCTGTCCGCAGCGCTGGCGGCGCTGCGTCCACGGCATAACAACTGGGCTGATACGGTACAGGAAGCCAAGCTGTGGCTTTCAGCTGCGCTGGCACAAGCCGACACCCTTGAAGTCGGGCAGGGAATAGGTCCGGTGCATCATTTCCACGCGTGGTGGTAATGAGTATACTGGCAGCAGAAACGTCTGCCTGGAAAAAGATAAATGGAACAAGCGCATACCCAGCTTATCGCGCAACTGAATGAACGCATTGCAGCGGCAGATAACACGCCGCTGTATATGAAATTTGCGCAAACGGTGAAAAACGCTGTGCGCAGCGGGATCCTTGAGCATGGCAATATCCTGCCCGGCGAGCGCGATCTCAGTCAGTTGACCGGCGTGTCGCGAATTACGGTACGCAAGGCGATGCAGGCCCTGGAGGAAGAAGGCGTGGTGACACGCGCCCGCGGTTACGGGACGCAGATCAACAACATCTTCGAGTATTCGCTTAAAGAAGCGCGGGGTTTTTCGCAGCAGGTCGTTTTACGCGGTAAAAAACCAGATACGCTGTGGGTCAACAAGCGCATTGTGCCTTGTCCGGAAGAGGTAGCGCAGCAGTTGGCTGTTGCCGCCGGGAGTGACGTTTTTCTGCTCAAGCGTATTCGCTATGTCGATGAAGACGCCGTTTCTATTGAAGAGTCATGGGTGCCGGTCCAACTAATCCATGATGTGGATGCCATCGGCGTTTCGCTGTACGACTATTTTCGCAGCCAGCATATCTTCCCGCAGCGCACGCGCTCACGCGTCAGCGCCCGGATGCCTGACGCAGAGTTCCAGGCACACATTCAAATGGACAGCAAAGTGCCGGTGCTGGTGATCAAGCAGGTAGCGCTTGACCAGCAGCAACGGCCCATTGAATACAGCATCAGCTATTGCCGAAGCGATCTATACGTCTTTGTGTGCGAGGAGTAACGCCTCTCGCGAGGGGGCGCAATCGCCGCCGCGATGCCCGACTACCCAGGAAGCCACCGCATTGCCCAGCAGTACCGCATCAGCCAGCGGCCAGCCTGACGCCAGTCCGGCCAGCATGCCGCCGGCGTGGCTGTCGCCCGCGCCAATGGTATCCACGACGGTCGTCTTAAATGCTGGTACGCAACCGGATGTTTGCGCGCTGAAATACCACGCGCCGTCTTTATCGTGGCGTATCACCACCGGCGCGGCGAAACGGCGTACCCACTCTGCGCCAAAACCCTCTACATCCTGGCTTAATGCAAACCGCTCGGCGGCAATTTCGGCCTCCTGTCGATTGAGTGATACCAGTGGTCGGCAGGCCATGATTCGCGCCATTAAGGCGTCTGAAATATCGCCGATTCGCGGACCAAAATCGATAAACGGCGTCACGTCTTCCAGACCTTCCAGCCACTGGACCAGCAGCTCGCCACATGGAGAGGCTAACTGATAGCCTGACAGATAGACCAGGCTGTTACGCGGGATGTTCAGTCGCGCCAACCAGTCGGTGTTCCACTGGTTTTCGACGCCGCTAAAAGACATAAAGGTTCGTTCGCCATCCGGTTCCACCAGCGCCAGACACCAACCGTTATCGCCTTCTGCGTTGTCGATCAGGCTATGCAATCCCTCTTTTGCCATCCGGTTGCGGATAATATCGGCCCATACCCCCTGACCCAGCGGTAGCGCATTGCTGGCGCTGATACCTAAACGCCTGAGCGCAACGGCAATATTGAGCGCGCAGCCGCCAATGTTAACGCCTTGCTGCTTAAGCTCGATATCACATCCGCGCCAGGGGAGGGCATACGCATCGGCAATGACATCAATGACCGCTGCCCCCACCACCGTAACCGGCCTGTGTGAACCTAACTGCGGGAGAAGTTGTTGCAGACGCGTGGTGCTGTTCATAGCGCCTCCCGTTGTCCGCGCAGTCGCAGTAATCCATTGGCGTAGCGGTTAAAGTCCAGCTGATTTACCGCATCCAGTTCCTGTTTCAATGCCGGGTCAATCGCGCTTACGCCATGTAACGCACCGCAAATAGCGGTCGCCATTGCCCCGATGGTGTCGGTATCGCCCCCAAGATTCGCGCACAGAATGGCGCAGCGGTTAGGATCGGTCTGCGCCAGTTCGACCATTGCGATGGCGCAGGGCACGGACTCAATGGTGCTGGTTCCGGCCCCAACGACCTGGTATAACTGCTCGCTGGCGGACTCTATACCATCGGCATGACGGACGATTTTCAGCGCCAGTTCAAGACGGGCAGAGAGCGAGGCGCTAAAGGTGGTGATCCGTTTTTGCTGCGCATGTCGGGCAATGGCAGGCAGCGCGTCGACGATCTCCGACCATTTTCCTCCGTCGATAGCACGCGACACCGCCCATGCGATGACGACAGCGCCGGCGATAGCCAGATCCGATTTATGCGTCGGGCTGGAGGCCAGTGCGACGTCATCAATAAAGGTATCGAGATCGCGCGCGGGCAGCAGACATCCCAGCGGCGAAACGCGCATTGCCGCTCCGTTAGTGACGCCATTATTTTCCAGTTCGGCAACAGGTTTGCCGTTGCGAATGGCATTTAGCGCAATTTTTGACGTTGGACCAAGCACGTTTTTATTAAAGGCATCGAAACGTTCGGCCCAGGCCAGAATATTGCGGCCAATAACGTCTGGAACTATCTTTCCATCACATTCAAGCAAGGCATCAGCCAGACACAGGGCCATGGATGTGTCATCGGTAAACTCCGCCTGGTTAAAATAACAGGCGGCATTATTCTCCGCAGGTCCAGGCAAAAAACGGTCGATCCAACCGAAGTGTGCTTTAACCCGGGTTCTTGGCCACAGTTCAGACGGCATGCCCATCGCATCCCCTAACGCCTGCCCATAAAGAGCACCGAGAATACGTTCTGCTTTCATTTCACTTCCCCTTGTTTCAACGCTTCATCGCGATCGTCCACCTGAATGGCGGTAATTTCTTTATCTGATTCGCGAAAGAAAATCATAAACAGCACGGCAATGACGGCGATCATGATCGCGCCAAATCCCCACATGCCCGCCCAGTTGAAGGTGAGACCATTAATCGGTTCCTTATAGGCAAACATTTTTTCCATCATTACGCCGCCCAGGCGATAACCCAGCAGGCTGCCGAATCCCTGACAGCAGAGCGTGATAAGGCCTTGCGCTGCGGTGCGCATGTGTACCGGCGCTTTTTTATCGACATAGATATAGGCCGTAACGTAGTAGAAGTCGTAACTGACGCCATGTAGCAGAATGCCGAGAAAAAGCAGGGCATAAGTGAAATATTCTTCCGCACCGCCGTAAACGAAGAATCCGTAGCGGATAGCCGCAGTAATAAGACCAAGCAGTAATACCTTTTTAATGCCAAAGCGTTTGGTGAAGAACGGCAGCGCCAGCATAAAGAAGATTTCAGAGAACTGGCCCAGCGTCATCCAACCGGTCGCATTTTTCATCCCCACTTCTGTCAGATAACCGTTGGCGAAGATGTAATAAAATGCCAGCGGCATGGCAAACAGGAATGAGCAACAGAAAAAGACGAGGAAGTTCTTATCCCGCAGCAGGATCAGCGCATCCAGCCCCAGCATGACTTTGAAATCCATCTTGCCGGTACTTTTCGGCGGCGTATCCGGTAAAAAGAACGCAAAAACGCCTAACAGCGCGGAACTTCCGGCCGTAACAAGCAGGGGGATATTGGTGGGGGAAATATCGCTATAGCCGAGCATTTGCGGCAAGAAGCCGCAGGCCAAACCAGACGCAATCCAGCCAATGGTGCCCATCACGCGAATGCGTGGGAAATCACGTTCCACGTCCGGTACGTTGGCAAAAGCGATACTGTTGGTTAACGCAATTGTCGGCATATAGGTCAGTGAATAGGCCAGTAACAGCGGGAAGAATCCGCTAAAGGTGGTTTGCTGCGCGGCGAAGTACATCAGGATAGCGCCGACAAACATCAATACGGCGAGGACTTTTTGCGCCGAGAAGAAACGGTCAGTGATAGAGCCGACCAGAATCGGCGACAGGATCGCAGCAATGGCGGTACAGGCGTACGACCAACCAATTTCACCCGCGGTAAAGCCACTTTTGCTGAGCCACAGCCAAAGCGGGACAAACCAGGCGCCCCAGATAAACCACTCAACAAACATCATGAACGACAGCTTAACTGTAGTTTTCATCTTTAAATCCTTCATGACAGGTAAGGTACGCGTTGATAGTACCACTTGATAATACCTTTAAAATACCTTTGCGGTCTAAATTTGACCGCCTTAACATTATTTCTTCCTGAATCGTTCCAGCGGAAATCGCTGAAAAGTGCGCTAAAGATGGAAAAAAAGCGCAGTCGGTACCAGGCTTATTGCTGCCCGCAAAAAAGCGGGTCAGGATAATTCACATTCCGATTATTAATCGGAACTTACGGGAGCATAGCTATGACTGATATTGCGCAGTTGCTTGGCAAAGATGCCGACAGCCTTTTACAGCATCGTTGTATGACCATTCCTTCTGACCAACTTTACCTGCCAGGACATGATTACGTTGATCGCGTAATGGTTGATAACAACCGTCCCCCAGCCGTACTGCGTAATATGCAGACGCTGTATAACACGGGGCGCCTGGCTGGAACAGGGTACCTGTCGATTCTTCCGGTGGACCAGGGCGTGGAGCACTCCGCTGGGGCATCGTTTGCGGCTAACCCGTTGTACTTTGATCCAAAGAATATCGTGGAACTGGCAATCGAAGCAGGGTGTAACTGCGTGGCATCGACCTATGGCGTGCTGGCTTCTGTTTCCCGCCGTTACGCGCACCGTATTCCGTTCCTTGTGAAGATTAACCACAACGAAACGCTCAGTTATCCCAATACGTTTGACCAGACGTTATATGCCAGCGTCGAGCAGGCGTTCAATATGGGCGCGGTGGCGGTCGGGGCGACTATTTATTTCGGTTCTGAGGAGTCTCGACGTCAGATTGAAGAGATTTCCGCCGCGTTTGAGCGTGCCCATGAGTTGGGTATGGTCACCGTACTGTGGGCTTATCTGCGTAACTCCGCGTTTAAGAAAGACGGGGTGGATTATCATGTCTCCGCCGATCTCACCGGTCAGGCTAACCATCTGGCTGCCACTATTGGGGCGGATATTGTGAAGCAGAAAATGGCGGAAAATAACGGCGGATACAAAGCCGTTAACTTTGGCTACACCGACGATCGCGTCTACAACAAGCTGACCAGCGACAACCCGATTGACCTGGTACGTTATCAGTTGGCGAACTGCTATATGGGGCGCGCCGGATTAATTAACTCTGGCGGCGCTGCCGGTGGAGAAACCGATCTGAGCGATGCGGTACGTACGGCAGTCATTAATAAACGCGCTGGCGGTATGGGGCTGATCCTTGGACGCAAAGCATTCAAGAAAACCATGGCCGACGGCGTTAAGCTGATTAACGCCGTGCAGGATGTTTATCTGGACAGCAAAGTCACCATTGCCTGATTGCGGCGGGGTGCCGTTTTGTTAGCGCAACAACGGGCAACCCGGCGGCAATCTGCAACGTAGCGCCGCGGGCAGGATTTCAATATGAAACTCCTGTCCGCTGAGCGGTTCGCCATCAAGATTAAAGGTAATTTCGTGTGGGGCGCGGATATCAAACCACGATGAAGCGCCATCAATGATATTAGGGTTGTCTTCAGATTGCGTTAACGCTGAAAGCAGGCCGGGCAACAACTCCTCGCCAGTAAAAATGCGTAGTTGCAGCAATCCGTCGTTAATCAGCGCCGTCGGGCAAAGCTGTTGTCCACCACCGGCCTGGCGGCCATTACCAATCCCAATCACCAGCGCTTTGCCCTGCCAGTGAAAATCTTCTCCACGGATGTCGCAGACGTCGGGCTTGAGCGTATCCATGCGCATTAAACCGTGAATAAAATACGATACGCCGCCCAGCGCGGCTTTGAGTTTTTCTGGCGTTTCGGTGGTGATACGAGTGCCGAAGCCGCCGGTCGCCATGTTGATAAAACAGGTTTTATCATTGACCTGCACCATATCGATCTCTGTCGCATTTCCGGCGATAGCCAGTTTTAACGCTTTATCCAATGCTTCAGGAATACCCACGCTGGTGGCAAAGTCATTCGCCGTTCCCAACGGTAAAATACCCAGGGCGGGAACATTGCCGCCCTGCGACTGGATTAGCGCTGTCGAGACTTCGTTGATCGTGCCATCGCCGCCGCCGGCAATCACCGTTGCAACGCCTAATCGACGCGCTTCATCCACGTAACGTTGAGCGTCGCCTTTTTCCCAGGTGACGCGTACATGAATTTCCACGCCCTCATCGCGAAGTTGCGCAATAGTTTCACGCAGAGGGAGATTATCAGCACTTTTTCCATTGAGGATCAGCAAGCTGGCAGGAAACGCTATCATCCTTATGCCTCATTCTTTATCGTTTTAATTAGTGTATGCCATGAATGCATTTCTGGCGTAAGAACTGACTGAAAGCGCAGGCGAAGAGATAAAAAAAGCCGCGGTTGCGGCTTTTCAGATTGAGCGGAAATTACTGCGGGAACCACTGATCGCTGATTTTTTGGTAGGTGCCGTCCGCTTTGATGGCGGCCAGTGCGTTATTCAGTTTTTCCAGCAGGGCTTTGTTATCCGGGCGAACCGCAATGCCAAGACCGGTACCGAAGTATTGTGGGTCGGTCACTTTGTCGGTAGCCACGCCTAACTGCGGGTTAGTTTTCAGCCACTCGTTAACGACGGCGGTATCGCCAAATACGCCATCAATACGGCCATTTTTCAGGTCGATAATTGCATTCTGATAGCTGTCATAGGCCACGGTTTTCACTTCAGGATGTTTGTCCTGCAGGTATTTCTGGTGTGTGGTGCCGTTTTCCATACCGATGCGTTTTCCTTTCAGATCGGCAAAGGTTTTATAGGCGTCTTTCTTGGCAATAACCAGCGCGGAGTTAGCATAGTAAGGCTGTGTGAACGCAACCTGTTTGCTACGTTCAGGCGTGATATCCATTCCGGAAATCACTGCATCATATTTTTTGAATTTCAGCGCGGGGATCAGGCTGTCGAAAGCATGATTGGTAAAAGTACATTCCGCCTGCATTTGTTTGCACAGCGCCGTTGCCAGGTCAATGTCAAAACCGACAATTTTGTTGCTCGCGTCCAGCGATTCAAATGGCGGATAAGTCGCTGATACACCAAAGCTAATTTTATCAGCGGCTGAGGCGCCAGCGGCGAAAGTAGCCAGTAATGCGGCCAGTACTAACTTTTTCATGGTGGAACTCCCGTCTGTCAATCTTATGATGATTTACCGTGTCTGCGGCGTGAATTAACAATGCCATCTAATGAATTTATATGCAATAAAAATGATTAAGTATTTTATCGATATAAAAAAAGACGGGCGGTTGTTAGACTTGCCCGTCTTTTATATTTCGCTTTATGCAGTTATCGGCTTAATTCCGGTGTTCAAACGCCAGCGCTTTACGTTCGATTAAGCGCATCATCAGCGTCAGCAAACCGTTGACGATCAGGTAAATCACGCCCGCCGCGCCGAAGACCATGACGTCATAAGTGCGACCATACAGCAGTTGGCTGTAGCCCATGACTTCCATCAGCGTGATGGTGTAAGCCAGTGAGGTACTTTTAAACACCAGCACCACTTCGTTGGAATACGAGGAGAGGGCGCGTTTAAAGGCGTATGGCAACAGAATCGCCAGCGTATCCTTTTTGCTCATCCCTAATGCACCGCATGACTGCCACTGACCTTCCGGGATGGCGCGGATAGCGCCGTAGAACAGCTGCGTGGTGTAAGCCGCACTGTTTAACGACAGCGCAATTAACGCGCACAGCCACGGTTCGGAGAGCAGATGCCACAGTACCGGATATTCCTGCAGCGTCGGGAACTGTCCTGGCCCGTAGTAGATCAGGAAGATTTGCACCAGCAACGGCGTACCGGTAAACAGCGTGATATAGGCGCGGACCAGCCAGACCAGGACCGGCGTTTTTAGCGTCAGGATGACGGTAAAAATCAGCGCCAGCACCAGAGCAACCACGATGGAGGCGACCGTCAGCGTCAGGCTGGTATGCAGCCCTTTCAACAATTCAGGTAAATACTCAAGCATCAGCCTGGTCTCCGCTCAAAACGTGTCGCGCGCAGGTCAATGCGTTTGAGAATGTACTGACTCACCAACGTAATCACCAGGTAAATAGCCGCCGCCACAATGTACCAGGTAAATGGCTCCTGGGTACGCGTGGCAATGCTTTTGGTTTGCAGCATCAAATCGTTCACGCTGATCAGGCTGACCAGCGCGGTATCTTTCAGCAATACCAGCCACTGGTTACCCAGCCCCGGCAGAGCGTGACGCCACATCTGCGGCATCACCAGACGAAAGAAGATCGCGGCTTTAGACAAACCCAACGCCTGACCGGATTCCCATTGTCCGAGTGGCACGGCCTTCAGCGCGCCACGCAGCGTTTGCGACGCATAGGCGGCGTACAGCAAAGACAGCGCAATCACACCGCACAGGAACGGGCTGACGTCGAAGTTTTCGATCTGCATCTGTACCGGGATTTCTACAAACCCGAGATTAATCGTAAAACCATCGGCCAGCGTCAGCAGCAGTTGCGAGGAGCCGAAATAGATAAACAGAACCACCAGAATTTCTGGTAACCCGCGCAGAATGGTGACCAGCGCAGAACCTGCCCATGCCACTGGACGCCATTTTACGGACTCCCAGACGGCAAAAAACATGGCAAGCGCAAGGCCGATGATCAGCGCACAAACCGCAAGGCCGACGGTCATCCCGGCGGCGCTTGCTAACGGAAAAAATTCATTCATCAAATATTACTTCTGGAACCATTTGTTGTAGATGGTCTCGTAAGTCCCATCTTTCTTCACTTTTTCCAGCGCAGTGTTAAATTTCTGCTGCAGCTCAGTGTTGCCCTGACGCACCGCGATGCCCAGACCTGTACCGAAGTAATCTTTATCCGTCACTTTGTCGCCAACAGCGGCCAGTTTTGGATTGTCTTTCAGCCATTCGGTTACCACTGCGGTATCACCGAAGACGCCGTCAATGCGACCGTTTTGCAGATCGAGCTTGGCATTCTGGTAGCTGTCATACGGTACGGTGGTCACTTCCGGATGCTTATCCATGATGAATTTCTGGTGCGTCGTCCCGTTTTGTACGCCAACCTTTTTGCCTTTCAGCTGATCAATGCTGGTGTATTTACCCTGCTGGCCAACAAACAGCGCAGAATTGTCGTAGTAAGGGGTGGTAAACAGGACCTGTTTTTCACGCTCAGGCGTGATGTCCATACCGGCCATCACCGCGTCAAAACGACGGAACTTCAGGCTCGGGATCAGGCTGTCGAAGGCCTGATTGGTGAAGGTACAGGTGGCGTCAATCTCTTTACACAGCGCGTTCGCCAGATCAACGTCAAAACCGACGATCTTGTTATTCGCATCAATAGATTCAAACGGAGGATAAGACGCTTCGGTGGCGAAACGAATGGTTTGGGCTGCGGTAGCGGAAAGGCTAAAACCTGCGATTAGCGCGGCAATCAGAACTTTTTTCATTGTATTGTCCCGAATCTTAGTGAGAGAGATAGTTTTTAAATGCTTCGGTTTGCGGGTTAGCAAAGCAGCTCGCATCCCCAAACTCGACGATATGACCGTTTTCCATATACACCACACGACTGGCCGTTTTACGAGCAACTTCCACTTCGTGGGTGACGATCACCTGAGTAATGTTGGTTTCCGCCAGCTCACGAATGATGCTGACGATTTGCGCGGTAATTTCCGGATCAAGCGCGGCGGTCGGTTCATCAAACAGCAGCACCTGCGGTTCCATCATTAATGCGCGGGCAATGGCCACACGCTGCTGCTGGCCGCCGGAGAGATGCAACGGATAACGATCGCTGTAGGGCTTCAGACGCAGACGTTCGAGCAGTTTCTCGGCGCGCGCCATTGCTTGCTCTTTTGTCAGACCGAGCACACGGCAGGGCGCTTCAATCAGGTTCTGCACAACCGTGAGATGCGGCCAAAGATTATATTGCTGAAAAACCATACCCACGTTCTGGCGCAGATCGCGAATAGCTTTATCTGACGGAGTTTTCGTAAAGTCGAAACGGTTACCCGCAATAGAGAGCGTGCCCGAGCGCGGCATCTCAAGCAGGTTGAGTACGCGCAGTAGCGAGCTTTTCCCGGCTCCACTAGGGCCAAGTAACACCAGTGTTTCACCCTGAGGGCAATCCAGCGTGATATCGAACAGCGCCTGATGTGCGCCGTAGAAGCAGTTAATGCCGTTTAATTGAATACTCATTGACACTCGTATGCTGGCAGTCTGATAGCTATTGAAGCCGCAGATACTACCTTTGACAGAATAGTTATGCAATATTTATGCGTTAAAAGTTAAATGCAAACCGCATTCTTATCTAAACATAGCACAAAATAGCGGGGCCACCAGCGGGCAAGAATAATTGTCGGCATTCTATGCAGAATGCCGGACAATTTATGGGGGTTATGATGCGGGCGGGTGAATGGGGGGGACTAGCGGTTTTCCACAGACTGGCGCAGCGTCCCGGCTGGCGCGTGTACGCTGCCGCCCAGATAGCGGACGTCGTCTACTACCCAGCACTGGCCTTCGCGGATCATCAGCACTTCGTCACGCCAGCTCTGATCGCCCTGTTTCAGCTCTACGCGCAGCGGAATGTTGCGTGCATCACTATTCGGAATGGTCGATGCGCTGGCGACGCTGGCGCTATCCGGTAACGTGGCGCGGCTGGAGAAAGGATCGCTGTTAAACAGGTCGCGATGCGTGTTATCGCGGCTGGCATCGGTCAGCAGTTTCGCCAGATTGTCGCTGAGGTACGGGCGAAGGGCGGTAATGTCGTTGTCACGATGCTGAATACGGTAATCATAGAATTGTTGAGCCACGCTGTCTGGCCCACCTTCTACGCATGCACCGCTACGAGAGCCGTTATCTTTATAAACCGGGGTCACGGTAGTACAGGCGCTGAGAAGTAGTGCACATGGAACCAGCAGTGAGAGTTTCGAGTAGCGCATAATGATTTCCTTATTAGCTTTCTACTATTAGTGTTCTACGTTGATAGAATATATCCTTTCAATGATAGTGGATCGGTTCGATAATGCTTTTGAGATCGTGCTCTTAGCGCAAAAAGGAGATTAATCATGCAGTTTTCAACTACCCCAACGCTTGAAGGGCAGAGCATCGTGGAATACTGCGGTGTGGTGACGGGCGAAGCGATTTTAGGCGCGAATATCTTCCGCGATTTCTTCGCCGGCATTCGCGATATTGTCGGCGGCCGCTCCGGCGCGTATGAAAAAGAGTTGCGTAAAGCGCGCGAAATTGCTTTTCAGGAGCTGGGTGAGCAGGCGAAAGCGCTGGGTGCTGATGCGGTCGTCGGTATCGACATTGATTACGAAACCGTGGGTAAAGATGGCAGCATGTTGATGGTGAGCGTCAGCGGTACTGCGGTGAAAACTCGCCGATGAAGCGTCTGTTGTGGCTGCTGGCATTGACGCTGCTGCTGGCGGGCTGTGCTGGCGAAAAAGGGATTGTCGATAAAGACGGATATCAGTTGGATACCCGCCGTCAGGCGCAGGCCGCTTACCCGCGCATTAAAGTGCTGGTTATCCATTACACGGCCGATGATTTTGACGCTTCACTGGCTACGCTGACCGATAAAAACGTCAGTTCGCACTATCTGATCCCGGCTGTGCCGCCGCTTTATCACGGCAAGCCGCGTATCTGGCAACTGGTGCCGGAAAACGATCTGGCCTGGCATGCCGGGATTAGCTTCTGGCGCGGCGCGACGCGGATTAACGATACCTCGATTGGCATTGAGCTGGAAAACCGCGGCTGGCAAAAATCGGCGGGAACGAAATATTTTGCCCCGTTTGAGCCAGCGCAGATTCAGGCGTTGATCCCACTGGCGAAGGACATTATTGCTCGCTACGACATCAAGCCGCAAAACGTGGTGGCTCATGCGGACGTCGCACCGCAGCGTAAGGACGATCCTGGCCCATTGTTTCCATGGAAACAGCTGGCTGCACAGGGAATCGGCGCATGGCCTGATGCTCAGCGCGTGGCGTTTTATCTCAACGGGAGAGCGCCGTCTACACCGGTAGACACTGCATCGTTACTCGATCTGCTGTCGCGCTATGGTTATGAGGTGAAACCCGAAATGACGCCGCGTGAACAGCAGCGAGTGATTATGGCATTCCAGATGCACTTCCGCCCGACGTTGTGGAACGGCGTGGCGGATGCAGAAACGCAGGCGATTGCGGAGGCCTTGCTGGAGAAATACGGGCAGGGTTAACGCGGCAGCTTACCGTGGTCGCGCAGCCAGGCCGCGGTACGCTCAATCCCTTCATCCAGCGTGACGATGGGCTGGTAACCTAACTCTTCCTGAGCGCGGGTGGTATCCAGCGTAAAGTCAAAATTCAGCTTCGAGACGCCGTAGTGCGTAAGCTTTGGCTCTTTCGCCGATTTATTGCCCAGACGCTCCATGCTGCGAGCAATCATGTCCAGCATCGGGTAGGGCACCGAGCGGATTCGGCAATCAATATTCAACTCGTCGATCAGCTTCTGCACGATACTGCGCAGCGTTCGATGCTCGCCGTTAGTAATGTTGTATGCGCGGCCTGACGGCAGGTTATCGCAAGCTTCCTGGCTTACCAGCCACATTGCGTGTACCGCGTTCTCATAATAGGTCATATCCACCAACGCACTTCCACCGTGCGGCAACAGGATGCTGCCGTAGTGGTACATCATGTGGGCCAGACGGGGGATAAAAACTTTATCGTGAGGTCCGAACAGACTTTGTGGACGCAATACCGTGAAGCGGGTCTGCGGGTTAGCCTGCGCGAGCAGCGCAATCACATCTTCACCAGCCGCTTTACTGCGGGCGAATTCATTGGCGAAGCGATGTGGTCGGAAGTCCTCTTTGATATCCCGATGATGGTGATAGTCAAAATAGAGTGACGGAGAGGAGATATGGATAAAGTTACGTACGCCCCAGGCAACGGCCCATTCGCCCAGACGGCGGGTAGCACGAACGTTGGCCAGATCGAAGGCTTCCTGCGTTCCCCACGGCGAGGTAAAACTGGAGCAGTGCCACAGCGTGTCGATACCTGCGAGCATGACCTTTGCCTGCGAAGAGACCAGTTCGGTCAAATCCGCATGCACAAATTCTGCGCCCATTTTCTCCAGCAGCTTGCCCATCGCTTCGTTGCGACCGGTGGCTCTGACGCTGACGCCTTTGCTGCATAGAAACTCAACCGCATTTCGGCCCAAGCCGCTGGTGGCTCCGGTAACCAGTACCTTCATATCAATCCACTGTGTTTAAAAAACGTCGTGCGCATTCTTCCGTGAAATACGCCTGTATGCAATGGGAAACGTGAAAGAATACAGTCTCTTTTTGTCATTAGTCTGTGATTTGTTCTGCAAGTTTGGCGATACGCTTTGCCATCCCTCTGAAAATGAACAGATGAGCCGGGATCATCAACAACCAGTAGAAGAGACCGGGCATGCCGTGCGGATGCCACCAGGCGCGTACATCAATGCGCCGATGATCGCCTTTATCTTCCAGTGTAAAGCTTAAACGGCCTAATCCCGGCGCTTTCATGCCAAACAGCAGTGTGAGCTGTTTTTCTGGCTCAACGATGATCACTTTCCAGCTATCCACGGCATCGCCAACCTGCAACAACGGGTTTTCCGGGCGGCCTTTTGCCAGCTTATGGCCGACCAGCAGGTCCAGCGCGGCGCGCGTCTTCCACAAAAAATTGCCAAAGAAATAGCCTTCTTTCCCGCCGAGTCGGTTCACCACTTGCCACAGCGCTTTCAGACTGGCGGAGGTGTCGACGCTAAAGCCAGCCTGTTTGGCAAAATAGCCATATTCGGGACGCCAGCGGGCGAATGCCTGAGCGT
This sequence comes from Citrobacter sp. wls717, assembly GCF_005280955.1. NCBI lineage: Bacteria > Pseudomonadati > Pseudomonadota > Gammaproteobacteria > Enterobacterales > Enterobacteriaceae > Citrobacter > Citrobacter sp. wls717. The sequence continues at coordinate 57,295 of NZ_SZWW01000014.1, read as the reverse complement.
CATACCCCCAGTCGCTGGAGTTAACCAGCTTCTCTTCTTCTTTCAGCGTGCTGCGCACTGCGTCATCAAAGGCGATCAGCTTTTGCGGGATCAGCGCGCGTAGCTCAGCGTCATCGGCCAGCAGGTCATGCTTTAAGCCTTGTATCAGCGCCTTTGCCGTAGTGGGCGGTACCGACGTAATAACATTCAAAAACCACACCGAAATCCAACTGGTCGGAAACGGGATAGGGATCAACAAGCGGTGTTTGCCGCTGACGGCCATGAAATGCTCGAACTGTTCCTGATAGCTTAATATCTGTGGCCCTGCGGCTTCGAGTACGCGGTGATGGCTTGTGGGATGGTCCAACAGCGCCACCAGATAGTACATCAAATTTTCCAGCGCGATGGGCGTGGTACGCGAACGTACCCAGCGCGGAGGCGTAAGTACCGGCAGGTTGTAGACCATATCGCGCATCACTTCAAAAGCGGCGGAACCCGCCCCGACGATAATGCCTGCCCGTAATTCGGTCATCGGCACGCCTGCTTCGCGCAGGATGTCTGCGGTTATCTGCCGCGCACGCAGATGATCGGATTGTTCATGTCGCGGAGCCTGTAATGAGCTCAGGAAAATAAGCTGTTTGACGGGGATGCTACGTAGCGCATCACGCACGTTCATCGCGACCTGGCGCTCATGAGCGATAAAATCACCGCCTTCACCCATGCCATGGACCAGGTAATAAACCGTATCAACATCCGTCAGCAGCGGCGTCAGGTTATCAGGCCAGGTTAAGTCGACTTTGTGGCAACTGACGTTGGCCAGTTGCAGTTTTTCCAGCCGTTCAATCCGGCGTGCCGCAGCCAGTACCTGGTGCCCTTGCTGACTGAGCGCCTGTACCAGATGCTGACCAATGTAGCCACTGGCGCCAAGAACCAAAATCCGTTGCGGCACGCCTATCTCCTTAGCGAGTTAAAAAAGCGCGCCAGTGGGCGGCGACTTCAGCAAGTTGTTCACGCGATACGTCCAGATGCATCACCAGGCGTACAATCGGGGAGGCGTTAATCAGTACCCCTTGCGCCTTCATGTACTCGCCCAGCGCAGCAGCGTGTTCTTCGCCAACGCGGACAAACAGCATATTGGTATCGTGACGCATGACATCTGCGCCTGCTTCGCGCAGTTGTTCCGCCATCCAGGCCGCGTTGTCATGGTCTTCCTGTAAACGCGCCACGTTATTTTTCAACGCATACAGTCCGGCCGCCGCCAGAATCCCGGCCTGACGCATTCCGCCTCCGGTCATTTTACGCCAGCGGATGGCGCGTTTAATGTAGTCGTGACTACCGACCAGCAGTGAGCCTACCGGCGTTCCCAGACCTTTGGAGAGACAAATGGTGAACGAGTCGCAGTATTGCGCGATCTCTTTCAGCTCACAACCGTAAGCGACGACGGCGTTAAAAATACGCGCGCCATCAACGTGCAGGGCCAGATTGCGCTCACGAGTGAATTCCCAGGCATCTTTCAGATACTCGCGTGGCAGCACTTTGCCGTTGTGGGTGTTTTCCAGACTAAGCAGGCGTGTGCGGGCAAAATGGATATCGTCCGCTTTGATTTTTGCCGCCACTTTGTCCAGCGGTAAAGTGCCATCCGGCGCGGCGTCGATAGGCTGCGGCTGAATGCTGCCGAGCACCGCTGCGCCGCCCGCTTCGTAGAGATAGTTATGTGCGCCCTGGCCTGCGATATACTCTTCACCACGCTGGCAGTGGCTGAGCAGTGCAACCAGGTTCGCCTGAGTGCCGGTAGGTAAGAAAATAGCGGCTTCTTTGCCAGAAAGCTCTGCAGCGTATTGCTGGAGAGCGTTAACGGTAGGATCATCTCCGTATACGTCGTCCCCGACCGGGGCGGCCATCATCTCTTCCAGCATGGCGCGACTCGGCCGGGTTACGGTATCACTGCGTAAGTCAATCACGGGCATTCCTTTTTTAGTGAGGTAATGCCCTCTGTTTTACCTGAGCCAGTTCGTTTTCGCCAGTTCCATCACTTCATCACCGCGTCCGCTGATGATTGCGCGCAACATATACAGGCTAAAACCTTTTGCTTGTTCGAGTTTGATCTGCGGCGGGATGGCTAACTCTTCTTTCGCCACCACCACGTCGACCAGCACCGGACCGTCAATCGACATCGCCCTTTGCAGCGCTTCATCGACCTCTGAGGATTTCTCCACACGAATGCCCGTAATGCCGCAGGCTTCGGCAATCCGCGCGAAGTTGGTGTCGTGTAGCTCCGTGCCGTCGGTCAGATAACCGCCAGCCTTCATCTCCATCGCCACAAATCCCAGTACGCTGTTGTTGAAGACGATAATCTTCACCGGCAGCTTCATCTGGACAACCGACAGAAAATCTCCCATCAGCATGCTAAAACCGCCGTCACCGCACATGGCGATGACCTGGCGTCCCGGTTCGGTCGCTTGGGCGCCGAGCGCCTGTGGCATAGCGTTCGCCATCGACCCGTGGTTAAACGACCCGAGCAGGCGGCGTTTGCCGTTCATTTTCAGATAGCGTGCCGCCCAAACCGTCGGGGTACCAACATCGCAGGTAAAGATCGCGTCGTCAGCGGCAAAATGGCTGATCTGCTGCGCCAGATACTGCGGATGAATGGCTTTATCGCTCGGTTTGGCTAAATCATCCAGACCCTTGCGTGCCTCACGATAGTGCTCCAGCGCTTTGTCCAAAAACTTCCGCTCGGTTTTTTCCTCCACCAGCGGCAGCAGGGCGCGGAGAGTGGATTTAATATCGCCCACCAGCGCCATATCAACTTTACTGTGCGCGCCGATGCTCGCCGGATTGATATCAATCTGAATAATTTTGGCGTCGGTGGGGTAGAACGGGCGATAGGGGAACTGGGTGCCGAGCAGGATCAGCGTGTCGGCATTCATCATGGTGTGGAATCCGGATGAAAAGCCAATCAGCCCGGTCATACCGACGTCATACGGGTTATCGTATTCGACGTGTTCTTTACCCCGCAGGGCATGAACAATCGGCGCTTTGATTTTTGCCGCAAACTCAACCAGTTCTTGATGCGCACCGGCACAGCCGCTGCCGCACATCAGGGCGATATTGCTGGAATAACGCAGCAGTTGCGCCAGTTTTCTGAGTTCTTCTTCAGCCGGGGTGACCACCGGCAACGGTGCATGATACCAGTGCGTGCTGGCGCTTTCCGGCGCGGGCTTCAGCGCGACGTCGCCGGGTAATACCACGACTGAGACGCCACGATTTAATACGGCTTTACGCATGGCAATGGCGAGTACCTGTGGGATCTGTTCAGGGCTGGAAACCAGCTCGCAATAGTGGCTACATTCGCGGAACAACTCTTGCGGGTGGGTCTCCTGAAAATAACCGCTGCCGATCTCACTGGAAGGGATATGTGCGGCAATCGCCAGGACCGGAACATGGTTGCGGTGGCAATCAAACAGCCCATTGATCAGGTGCAGGTTCCCTGGTCCACATGAACCGGCACAGACGGCCAGTTCGCCGGTTAGCTGCGCCTCTGCGCCAGCGGCGAAGGCGGCAACTTCTTCATGACGGGTCGGCATCCAGTCAATCGTTCCCATACGATTAAGACTGTCACTAAGACCATTTAATGAGTCGCCCGTCACGCCCCAAATGCGTTTAACGCCAGCTTGTTCGAGGGTTTTAGCAATAAAAGCGGCAACCGTTTGTTTCATGGTTTTCCATCTCCTTTAATGTGATACCGGTTACAAGTTTAGATGAAGATGATAGTTATGCTTCTCATTTCCCCCTTATTTTCGGCAGCTTACATTTCGAGCAGATAACGCGTAGTTTGATATCTGGCATGGTGAAACAAGGAATGAATTCAAATGGTTACTAAACTATTAAATGCAGTTAACCGAACGCTGACTCATGAAGACTTTGGCAAGTTTCTGTTACGCATCGCCGTTGGTGGACTGATGCTGTTTCATGGCTTACATAAATTGTTCTCCGGTATTGATGGCATCAGCGGCATGCTGATAGCGAAAGGTTTTCCGGGCTTTATTGCTTACGGCGTTCTGTTGGGGGAGGTCGTTGCGCCTTGCCTGATTATTCTGGGGATCCTGACCCGTCCGGCGGCGTTGGGGCTGGCGTTTACGATGGTGGTGGCGTGGCTGATGGTCGGGATGGGCGAAACCTGGTCACTGGACAAAACCGGCGCATGGGCGATTGAGAGTCTGGTGTACTTCTTGCTCGGCGCGCTGGCTGTCGCGTTTTTAGGGGCGGGGCGTTTCTCGGTGGCAGGAAATTCGGCCTGGCGGTAAAAAAAGGCCGGATATGGCGTAAACGCATTATCCGGCCTGGAGCAGCTACGAAGGAGTATTTTACAGATTAAGCGAGTACTAAATCGCTCTGCGGATGACAGGAGCAGGCCAGTACATAGCCTGCGGCTATTTCTGCATCCGTCAGCGTCATGGTGCTGCTGACCGTGTAGTTACCGTCAACCACTTTGGTTTTGCAGCAGCCGCAAACGCCCGCACGACATGCGGCAACGACCGGTACTTTATTGCTTTCCAGCGCGTCCAGCAGCGTACTGCCCACCGGCGCGTAAAACTCTTTCGCCGGTTGCAACTTGGTGAACTTCAGACCGCTGGTGGCGGCCTCGGCAACTGGCGTGAAGAACTGCTCTTTAAAGAAGCGCGTCACGCCCAGTGCTTTGACTTCTTTCTCGACCAGATCCATATACGGCGCCGGGCCGCAGGTCATCACGGTACGAGAGACCAGATCCGGCACGCTTTTCAGCAGATCGGTCGTCAGTCGGCCAGAAACAAAACCGTGGGTGGCATTGTTTTCAGCGACTAGCGTCACCGGATAGTCACGCCATTCGTCGGCAAAAATAACATCTTGCGGTGAACGAACGTTAAAGATCACCTGCACATCGGCCTGTGGGCGGTACTTTGCCAACCAGCGACGCATTGACATGATTGGCGTCACGCCGCAACCGGCAGCCAGCATCAGGAACTTATCTTCCGCCTTATCTTCACAGGTAAATTCACCCATGGCATCGGACAGCCAGATATAGTCGCCGCGCTTCACGTCACGGGTCAGCCACTGTGAACCTGCGCCATCGTCAATCCGGCGAACGGTCAGCGTAATGTACTCGCTTACTCCCGGGGTAGATGAAATGGTGTAAGCACGCAGCGTCTGGGCTGAGTTACGTACGCTGACCAGTGCATACTGCCCGGCGCGGTACGGATAATAGTCGTGGCACAGCAACGAAATCGTCCATACATCCGGCGTTTCCTGATGGATGTGATGCACCTGCATCCGCCATGGGCACTGATGAGTTGGCATTGTCATTCTTTACTCCTTACGCGCTCAGCAACTGCTTCATGTCTTCTTCAACGGTGGTGACGGAACGCAGACCGAATTTCTCGTTGAGCACAGCCAGCAGATCCGGCGTGAAGAAGCCAGGCGCTGTTGGGCCAGTGACGATGTTTTTCACACCCAGCGACAGCAGGGTCAGCAGAATCACAATCGCTTTCTGTTCAAACCAGGAGAGCACCAGAGACAGCGGCAGGTCGTTGACGCCGCAGCCCAGTTTCTCCGCCAGAGTGACCGCCAGGATGATGGCAGAGTAAGCATCGTTACACTGACCGGCATCGACCAGACGCGGCAGGCCTTCGATATCGCCGAACTCCAGTTTGTTGAAACGGTATTTACCGCACGCCAGGGTCAGGATCAGGCAATCGTCCGGGACACTGGTGGCGAAGTCGGTGAAGTAGTTACGTTCGCCGCGCGCGCCGTCGCAGCCGCCGACCAGGAAGATATGACGCAGTTTTTCACGGCTGACCAGGTCGATCAGCGTATCAGCAGCGCCCAGCAGCGTCTGACGACCGAAACCTACGGTTATCAGGTGCGGGATTTCGCTGTACGGGAAGCCTGCCATCTGTTGTGCCTGAGCGATGACCGGACCGAAGTTGTCGCCTTCGAGGTGGCTCACACCCGGCCAGCCGACGATGCTACGGGTCCAGATACGGTCGTCGTACGCGCCCACGGTTGGGTCGATGATGCAGTTAGAGGTCATCACGATTGGGCCAGGGAAGCGAGCGAACTCAACCTGCTGGTTCTGCCAGCCGCTGCCATAGTTACCAATCAGATGTTTGAACTTGCGCAGTTCCGGGTAGCCGTGTGCCGGCAGCATTTCGCCGTGGGTATAGACGTTAACGCCGGTACCTTCGGTCTGCTCCAGCAGGTTGTAGAGATCTTTCAGGTCGTGACCGGAGATCAGGATGCATTTACCAACGGTGGCTTTAACATTGACCTGAGTCGGCGTCGGGTGACCGTATTTAGTGGTTTCACCGGCGTCCAGGATGCTCATCACTTTGAAGTTCATCTGGCCGATTTCCATAGAACACTCCAGCAGAGCGTTCATATCGGCAGGCCAGGTACCCAGCCACGCCATAATTTTGTGGTACTGGGCGTAGATGTCGTTGTCGTACTGGCCGAGAACGTGCGCGTGTTCCATATAGGCCGCGGCACCTTTCAGACCGTACAGGCACAGCAGGCGCAGGCCGAGAATGTTCTCGCCGATGGCCGCTTTGTCTTTGTTCGGGGTAAATTCCGCCGCCTGACGTTGCAGGTCGCCCAGATCGTCGCTGACCAGTTGCAGGTCGGCCATCGGGTTGTCGACCGCTGCGTTCGCATCGATGTTCAGACATTGCGCTTTCAGCGCGTCGCGCATGGCAATCGCTTCACGGGCATAGCCAACAATACGCGGGGAGTCGAAGTTAACGTTGGTCAGCGTGGAGAAGAACGCGCGCGGTGCGAAGTTATCAACGTCATGGTCGATGATGCCGTATTCACGCGCTTTAACAGCCCATGCAGACAGACCTTGTAGGGAAGCAATCAGCAGATCCTGCAAATCGGAGGTTTCAGCCGTTTTACCGCACATACCCTGCGCGTAAGAGCAGCCGTTCCCTGCCGGAGTACGGATGGTTTGTTCACATTGCACACAAAACATGGTCACACCTTTTAAAGTTATATTTAATATACATGTTTAAGGTTATGCCTGTGCGCGCAGGGATAAAAGGGATTTCTGCTACAACTTGCAAGGAGATTGATTTAGCGCAATTTTGGCGGTAGCTGACTACCGCCAGAGAGGTATTTGTTTGAGGGTCAGGCGGAGAAAAATGCCATTAACAGAGGGACTAACAGACTCAGGATAAAACCGTGCACGATGGCTGCCGGAACCATTTCCAGTCCACCGCTGCGTTGTAAAACCGGCAGGGTGAAATCCATCGATGTGGCCCCGCATAGCCCCAACGCGGTAGAGCGACTGCGGCCCACCATGCCGGGAATCAACATAATGGCAATCAGTTCTCGCGCCAGGTCATTAAAGAAGGCGGCACTGCCAATCACCGGCCCGAACGATTCGGTTAACAGAATACCGGACAGCGAATACCAGCCAAAACCTGACGCCATCGCCATCGCGGTTTTGACCGGCAGGCCGAGGATAAACGCATTGATAACCCCCGCCAGCATCGAACTGGCGACGACGACGACGGCAACAATCATGCCCCGGCGATTCAGCACGATTTGCTTGAGGGTCATGCCGCTGTTGCGAAGCTGAATCCCCACCAGGAACAGTAAAAAGATTAACGTATATTCGCTGGCTTCGGTGGCGTGCTGCAAAAAGGAAAGACCGGTGAGACCCAGCAGGAAGCCCACCACGACAACCCCGCAAAGCTGGAGCGACTCAAACGCCATCGCGATCCGCGACGGTAGTTTCTCTTGCTGATGGTTATGCCGCCAGGGCAGTGAACGCTCCAGCCAGAACAGCGCGGCGATATTACACAGCAAAATGACCGTCACGCTGACAGCAGAATAATGAAGTATGGCTAACAGGTTGCTGGCGAGATTATCCAGAAACGCCAGGCTGATGCCCATAAAAAAGAGAATAAGGTAGACGATCCAGCTCAACAGGCGATTGATGAGTTTTAGTGCGCCCATGTGCCGAAGTGGAATAAGGTAGCCCACAATAAGGGGAACCAGAATGATTAACAGCCCTGAAAACATGAAAACCCGATCCTTGCTGAGATGTAAGACGAAATGCGCAAGCACACACTACTCAATGCAAAGAGGGGAGTAAAGTTGCAAATAAAAGGAAATATAGTGAGGAAAAAAAGGCCTGACTTTCGCCAGGCCTTTTTGTTATCGATTAATCGCGTTTTTCCAGCAGAGTGCGGTAAATAAGACCGCCGAGAACCCCACCGATAATTGGCATGACCCAGAAGAACCACAATTGTTGCAATGCCCAGCCGCCCTGGAAAATGGCAACTGCGGTACTACGTGCCGGGTTTACGGAGGTATTAGTGACTGGAATGCTGATCAAGTGGATCAGTGTTAACGCCAGACCGATTGCAATAGGGGCAAAACCTGCCGGAGCATGTTTGTCGGTCGCGCCGTGGATCACTAATAAGAAACCAGCGGTCAGAATAATTTCAATTACAACAGCAGAAAGCATGGAATAACCGCCAGGTGAATGCTCACCAAAGCCGTTCGAAGCAAAACCGCTGGCGGTTGCATCAAAACCTGCTTTACCGCTGGCAATTAGATACAGAGCCGCAGCTGCAACAATACCGCCCACAACCTGCGCAATAACATATCCAATAACGTCTTTCGCCGGGAAGCGACCGCCAGCCCATAAACCGAAGGTTACTGCCGGGTTAAAATGTCCACCTGAAATATGGCCCACGGCAAAGGCCATAGTTAATACGGTCAGACCAAATGCCAATGCGACACCGGTGAATCCAATTCCCAATTCCGGGAATGCTGCGGCCAGTACTGCGCTACCGCACCCACCAAAGACGAGCCAAAACGTACCGAAGAATTCGGCTGCTAATTTCCTGAACATAACCACCTCAATTAAAAGTTCCGGGTTCGTATTCCTTGCCCGGTAATTCATCGCTTAAAGGGACGATGATGAAAGAGCGGGTATTTTAGAAAAAAACATCATCCCTTCGCCAGTTAAATTGATGAAAAAATTTGATTTAAGGCAATATGTCGTGATTCCTTTTTGAATATTGGATGAATGAAGCATAGTTCAATTAGCTAAAAATGATGATTGAGCTCAGAAATTATAATCACAGGAAAACATAAGAAGAATATTCTTAATTTTTTTGATTTCTGCGATTAACCTCCTGATGATATCGGGTGCCCTGAGCGCTCGGTTAACGTTATACTCCTGATAACTTGAAGGAAAAAGTTAGCATTTCCGGAGGCTATATGATTCTCGAACGAGTTGAGATTGTTGGATTTCGTGGTATTAACCGCCTGTCGTTGATGCTTGAGCAGAGTAACGTGCTGATTGGGGAGAACGCGTGGGGGAAGTCCAGTCTGCTGGATGCCTTAACCTTGCTGCTGTCGCCGGAATCTGATTTGTACCACTTTGACCGCGATGATTTTTGGTTCCCGCCGGGGGATATACAGGGCCGGGAACATCATTTGCACATTATCCTGACCTTTCGTGAATCTCAGCCGGGTCGTCATCGGGTTCGTCGCTACCGTCCTCTGGAAGCCTGCTGGACGCCGTGCCACGATAGCTATCACCGTATATTCTATCGTCTGGAGGGCGAGTGCGCGGATGATGGGAGCGTCCTGACGCTACGTAGTTTTCTTGATAGTGATGGTCATCCGCTAAATCTCGACGACATTAACGATCTGGCGCGGCATCTCGTGCGTCTGATGCCTGTGTTGCGTCTGCGCGACGCGCGTTTTATGCGGCGCATTCGTAACGGTACGGTGCCGGATTCGGCGGATGTTGAAGTGACCGCTCGCCAGCTGGATTTTCTGGCGCGTGAACTGGCTACCCGACCACAAAACCTGACCGATGGGCAGATTCGTCAGGGGCTGTCGGCTATGGTGCAGCTATTAGAGCACTATTTTTCTGAGCAGGGTTCTGGTCAGTCCCGCTATCGCCTGATGCGCCGCCGCTCCAATAACGAGCAACGTAGCTGGCGCTATCTGGATATCATTAACCGCATGATTGATAAACCTGGCGGACGAACGCATCGGGTTATCCTGTTGGGACTGTTCTCGACGCTGTTGCAGGCCAAAGGCACGTTAAGGCTGGATAAAGATGCCCGGCCTTTATTGCTGATAGAAGACCCGGAAACGCGTTTACATCCCATCATGTTGTCGGTTGCCTGGCACCTGCTGAATCTACTTCCTCTCCAGCGGGTGGCGACCACCAACTCCGGTGAGTTGCTGTCTCTCACGCCGGTGGAACATGTTGTCCGTCTGGTGCGTGAGTCATCCCGCGTCGCCGCCTGGCGACTGGGGCCGGGTGGGATCAGCGCGGAGGACGGTCGGCGTATTGCTTTCCATATTCGTTTCAATCGCGCATCTTCACTGTTTGCCCGCTGCTGGCTGCTGGTGGAAGGCGAAACGGAAACCTGGGTCATTAACGAGCTGGCCCGCCAGTGCGGACACCACTTTGATGCGGAAGGCATTAAAGTCATCGAATTTGCTCAGTCAGGCCTTAAACCACTGGTTAAGTTTGCCCGCCGGATGGGAATTGAATGGCACGTGCTGGTCGATGGCGATGAAGCGGGGAAAAAGTATGCCGCCACGGTGCGCGGTTTATTGAATAACGACAGAGAGGAGGAGCGCGATCATTTAACCATGCTCCCCGCGCTGGATATGGAACACTTTATGTATCGTCAGGGGTTCGCCGATGTCTTTCATCGCGTCGCGCAGATCCCGGAAAACGTGCCAATGAATATGCGCAAAATTATCTCCAAGGCGATTCATCGTTCGTCAAAACCGGATCTGGCGATCGAGGTGGCGATGGAAGCAGGGCGACGAGGTGTAGACGCCGTTCCCACTTTGTTGCGGAAAATGTTTTCCCGCGTGCTGTGGCTGGCACGCGGCAGAGCGGATTAGTGGCGAAACATCGACGACAGCTGCGCGTGGATGCTGTCCAGTAGCTGATAGCGACGGCGGTATTCTGCGCGTTTTTTACTGGCAATCTCCGCTTCGCTTTTTCGTGCCAGCGCACGCGGAATATGATAGTACCCGCGGCTGTCGCACTCGCCGCCAAGCGACGCCCAAAATGCGTTGTAGTCGGAAAGAATCACTTTGTTTTTATCGTTGTAACGCGGACTGCGAAAGATATGCTGCTCGTTACTGACAGCCATTACCTTTTCGATATTCAATTGTTCCGCTAAACGACAAATGGCTTCCATAACAAGGCGTTTGGGGAATATTCCGTGGCAGGATTTGGTCGCTTTTTGTGTTGCTTCGTGCGGAAGTTGTGAATTGCCCTGCATGCCGCCGATAAATAATGTACTTTTCCCATTATATTCGCAGAACGTAAATGTCATTTTAGTCAGTTCGTCACCATCGCCATTTCGCACCAGAATGGTACTTTCACCCTCTTTATCCAGTACCGGAAACATCATCATGGTCACGGTAAATATCTCGTTATCTTTACCTGCAATTTGCGCCAACTGTAAGCCGTCTTGACTTAATAAAGCGTTAAATTCACCAGGTAAAAATGCATGGCGGATAACATGATAATGAAAACGCACCGCATCTAATCGCATTCTGGGATCAAAGTTGGCGGCAAGGTAAGGACGATGCAGACGAACGGGCAGTCGGGGTTGACGGGCGAGCAGGTCTTCAAGCTCCGGCCACTGCGCCAGTTCAGTCATCCATTCCTGGGTAAGGCGAGGTATCAGCAATGAACGCCAGATAAACTTACGCCGAAAGCTCCGTTTATCCCAACACTGTGCAGGCCGTAATTGACCGCGGCTCAGGCTGTAAAAAAGACCCAGGCTGGTGATGGGTTTGCTGGAAAGAAAAGCGCTTTCAGTTAGTTGACTCATAATATAAATCCGATTGATACCCTGGCATTAATTTCAGCACAGCGGATCTTAACCATTCATCAATAACTCTGTTATTCTTGCGCTTTTCAACGGCTATTTATTTAACGTTGACGTTTAACACTCCACTCTGATGGACGTATTGGGGGAAATTGGGACATTTATGAAGCTCAAGGGAAAAATCAAAAAACGCTATTTTATCTTCGCCATCATCCTTATTGTGGCGATAATTGCACTATGGCGAACGCTTAATGCGCCTTTACCTCAGTATCAAACGTTAATTGTTCGTCCAGGCGATCTTCAGCAAAGCGTACTGGCAACCGGGAAACTGGATGCGCTGCGAAAAGTTGACGTCGGGGCGCAGGTCAGTGGGCAGTTAAAAACGCTGTCGGTCGCGATTGGCGATAAAGTAAAAAAAGATCAACTGCTTGGCGTTATCGATCCTGAACAGGCGCAAAACCAGATCAAAGAGGTTGAAGCGACGCTGATGGAATTACGCGCCCAGCGTTTACAGGCTGAAGCCGAGTGGAAGCTGGCGCGGGTGACGCTTTCCCGTCAGCAACAGTTGGCGAAAACCCAGGCGGTTTCACAACAGGATCTCGATACCGCGGCTACCGAGATGGCGGTCAAACAGGCGCAAATCGGCACCATTGATGCGCAGATTAAGCGTAATCAAGCCTCTCTTGATACAGCAAAGACCAACCTTGATTACACCCGCATTGTGGCGCCGATGGCGGGTGAGGTTACGCAAATAACCACCCTGCAAGGACAAACCGTTATTGCCGCCCAGCAGGCGCCTAACATTCTGACGTTAGCAGACATGAGTACCATGCTGGTGAAAGCGCAGGTTTCCGAGGCGGATGTTATTCACCTGCATCCCGGACAAAAAGCCTGGTTCACCGTCCTGGGCGATCCGCAGACGCGCTACGAAGGTACGCTGAAAGATGTCCTGCCGACGCCGGAAAAAGTGAATGATGCGATTTTCTACTATGCCCGCTTTGAAGTGCCTAACCCGAAAGGGATCCTGCGTCTGGATATGACCGCACAGGTCCATATTCAGCTCACGGATGTCAAAAATGTCCTGACCATCCCGCTGTCGGCGCTGGGCGATCCTATTGGCAATAATCGCTATAACGTCAGGCTGCTGCGTAACGGCGAAACCCGCGAGCGTGAGGTGGTGATCGGCGCGCGCAATGACACCGATGTGGAGATTGTGAAGGGGCTGGAAGAGGGAGATGAAGTCATTACCGGCGAGGGCAATCCAGGAGCGGCGAAATGACGGCATTGCTTGAGCTGAGCAATATCCGCCGCAGTTACCCGTCAGGCGAAGGACAGGTCGAGGTGTTAAAGGACGTTTCCTTGAGCATTCAGGCCGGTGAAATGGTGGCGATTGTCGGCGCGTCTGGTTCGGGTAAATCGACGCTGATGAACATTCTCGGCTGTCTCGATAAACCTACCAGCGGCACGTATCGGGTGGCCGGGCGCGATGTCTCCACTCTCGATAGTGATGCGTTAGCGCAGCTGCGACGCGAGCATTTCGGTTTTATCTTCCAGCGTTATCATTTGCTGTCGCATTTGAGCGCCGCGCAAAATGTTGAGGTGCCAGCGGTCTATGCCGGGACTGAACGTAAGCAACGTCTGGCTCGTGCGCAGGAATTACTCCAGCGGCTGGGGCTGGGCGACAGGGTTGATTATCAGCCTTCCCAGCTTTCCGGTGGTCAGCAGCAGCGGGTCAGTATTGCGCGTGCGTTGATGAACGGTGGGCAGGTGATCCTGGCCGACGAACCCACCGGCGCGTTGGATAGCCATTCTGGCGAAGAGGTGATGGCGATTTTGCATCAACTTCGCGATCGCGGCCATACGGTGATTATCGTTACGCACGACAGCCAGGTCGCGGCGCAGGCCGAGCGCGTCATTGAAATTCGCGACGGAGAGATTGTACGCAATCCGCCGCCGCACAAATCTTCTGGCGGACGCGAAATCTCCGAATCAACAGTGAAAACAGTATCCGGCTGGAGTCAGTTTATCAGCGGTTTTCGCGAAGCGCTCACCATGGCCTGGCTGGCTATGGCTGCGAATAAGATGCGTACGCTGCTGACCATGCTAGGGATTATCATCGGTATTGCTTCGGTGGTTTCAATTGTGGTGGTGGGGGATGCGGCAAAACAGCTGGTGCTGGCAGACATTCGCGCTATCGGTACCAATACCATTGATATCTATCCAGGCAAAGATTTCGGCGATGACGATCCGCAGTATCAACAGGCGCTGAAATATGACGATTTAACCGCGCTGCAGAAACAGCCCTGGGTAAGTTCGGTGACGCCTGCGGTGTCGAAGAACCTGCGGTTACGCTACGGTAATATTGACGTGGCAGCCAGTGCGAACGGCGTTAGCGGCGACTATTTCAATGTCTATGGCATGACGTTTAGCGAAGGCACCACCTTTAACGCTGAGCAACTGGCTGGCCGGGCGCAGGTGGTGGTGCTTGACAGTAATACCCGACGTCAGTTGTTCCCCAACAAAGCGAAGGTGGTGGGCGAGGTCATTTTGGTGGGAAATATGCCTGCTACGGTGATTGGTGTTGCAGAGGAGAAACAGTCGATGTTCGGCAGTAGTAAGATCCTGCGGGTCTGGCTGCCTTACAGCACCATGTCCGGGCGAATTATGGGGCAATCGTGGCTGAACTCAATCACCGTGCGAGTGAAGGACGGTTTTGATAGCGCTCAGGCTGAGCAGCAACTTACCCGTCTGTTGTCGTTACGCCATGGGAAGAAAGATTTCTTTACCTGGAATATGGACGGCGTCTTGAAAACCGCCGAAAAGACCACACGTACATTACAACTCTTCCTGACGCTGGTGGCGGTCATTTCGCTGGTGGTAGGTGGAATCGGCGTGATGAATATTATGCTGGTTTCGGTAACCGAACGAACGCGCGAGATTGGCATTCGTATGGCGGTTGGCGCGCGCGCCAGTGATGTGCTGCAACAGTTCCTCATTGAAGCGGTGCTGGTATGTCTGGTTGGCGGCGCGTTGGGCATCACGTTGTCGATGCTGATCGCCTTTACGCTACAGTTATTCCTGCCCGGCTGGGAAATTGGCTTCTCACCCGTTGCGCTGCTCACGGCATTCCTGTGCTCAACCGCTACCGGAATTTTGTTTGGCTGGTTACCGGCGCGTAATGCGGCGCGGCTTGATCCGGTAGATGCGTTGGCGCGGGAATAATGTTACAGAGATAAAAATGCCAGCCGCAAAGGCTGGCATTTTGACTGCGGGATGTACACAATGAAACAGAAGGGTTAAGCGACGGCTTCTGCTTCAATGACAGGCACGATGACACTGGCATGATTGCCTTTTGGCCCCTGGTGGACATCAAACTGGACAGACTGTCCGGCTTTTAGCGTTCTGTAACCATCCATCTGAATGGTGGAGTAATGGGCGAAAATGTCTTCGCCGCCGCCTTCGGGGCAGATGAAACCAAACCCTTTGGCGTTGTTGAACCACTTAACAGTACCCGTTTCCATACTTCGACATCCTTCGTAGATCTTATATAAGTAAGATGGAATGAACCGGTTGCGGAGTGGGGGCTGTTCAAAACCTCGCCAACTCTCGAAACTACAATTTAGAGAAATCAGGCGGGGCGTCAAGCGTCAGACGGATGGAATAGGGTAAAAATGCATCAAAATTTGAAGCAGTTAACGCTATTGTCGGTTCTGTGACAGATGTCGCGGATGGCACTAATAGATGATAGTTATCTAATACTTGAGGTAGATTGATTGTGTGCATAGGCTGCTTGTCAGCGGCAACATTTTCTGCCGGAAACCGTAACTGAAGATGACGACTGACAATGAGTAAGACGAACGACTGGCTGGATTTCGATCTGCTGGCGGAAGACAAATTGCGCGACGCGCTAAAACCGCCATCTATGTATAAAGTGATATTAATCAATGATGATTACACTCCGATGGAGTTTGTTATTGACGTGTTACAAAAATTCTTTTCTTATGATGTAGAACGTGCAACGCAACTGATGCTTGCAGTTCACTATCAAGGTAAAGCTATCTGCGGCGTATTCACTGCCGAAGTGGCTGAAACCAAAGTCGCGATGGTGAACAAATATGCAAGGGAGAACGAGCATCCGTTGCTGTGTACGCTGGAAAAAGCCTGAATGCAGGCATAAATATTGGGGGAGGTGCCTATGCTCAATCAAGAACTGGAACTCAGTTTAAACATGGCTTTCGCCAGAGCGCGCGAGCACCGACATGAGTTTATGACCGTCGAGCACTTGTTACTGGCGTTGCTCAGTAACCCATCGGCCCGCGAAGCGCTGGAAGCGTGTTCTGTGGATCTGGTGGCGCTCCGTCAGGAACTCGAAGCCTTCATTGAACAAACCACACCCGTATTGCCTGCCAGTGAAGAAGAGCGCGACACGCAGCCAACGTTGAGTTTTCAGCGTGTACTGCAACGCGCGGTCTTTCATGTTCAGTCCTCCGGGCGCAATGAAGTTACCGGCGCAAATGTTCTGGTAGCTATCTTTAGCGAGCAGGAATCTCAGGCGGCCTATCTGCTGCGTAAGCATGAAGTGAGTCGTCTGGACGTGGTGAATTTTATTTCTCATGGCACGCGCAAAGACGAACCAAGTCAGTCTTCTGACTCCGGGAATCAGCCAAATAACGAAGAGCAAGCTGGCGGGGAGGACCGTATGGAGAACTTCACGACTAACCTTAACCAGCTTGCCCGTGTGGGTGGAATTGATCCGCTCATTGGCCGGGAAAAAGAGCTGGAGCGCGCCATTCAGGTACTCTGCCGCCGTAGAAAAAACAACCCGCTGTTGGTGGGTGAATCTGGCGTCGGTAAAACCGCGATTGCCGAAGGCCTTGCCTGGCGTATTGTCCAGGGCGACGTGCCGGAAGTTATGGCGGACTGCACCCTTTACTCTCTGGATATCGGGTCGCTGCTGGCGGGCACCAAATACCGTGGCGATTTTGAAAAACGCTTTAAGGCGCTGCTGAAACAGCTGGAACAGGATACCAACAGCATCCTGTTTATTGATGAGATCCACACCATTATCGGTGCGGGTGCGGCATCGGGTGGCCAGGTGGATGCGGCGAACTTAATCAAGCCTCTGCTCTCCAGCGGTAAAATCCGTGTGATAGGCTCCACGACCTATCAGGAATTCAGCAATATTTTTGAGAAGGACCGGGCGTTAGCGCGCCGTTTCCAGAAAATTGATATCACTGAGCCGTCGGTAGAAGAGACCGTGCAGATTATCAACGGTCTGAAACCGAAATACGAAGCGCACCATGACGTTCGTTACACCGCGAAAGCGGTGCGTGCCGCGGTCGAACTGGCGGTGAAATACATCAACGATCGTCATCTGCCGGATAAAGCCATTGATGTGATCGATGAAGCGGGGGCTCGTGCGCGTCTGTTACCGGTCAGCAAACGCAAGAAAACCGTTAACGTTGCCGATATTGAGTCCGTGGTGGCCCGCATCGCGCGTATCCCGGAGAAGAGCGTGTCGCAGAGCGATCGTGATACGCTGAAAAATCTGGGTAACCGTCTGAAAATGCTGGTATTCGGACAAGATAAAGCCATTGAGGCGCTGACTGAAGCGATCAAAATGAGCCGTGCCGGTCTCGGCCATGAGCATAAACCTGTCGGTTCATTCCTGTTTGCCGGACCGACTGGCGTTGGTAAGACCGAAGTCACGGTGCAGCTGTCCAAAGCGCTCGGCATTGAGCTGCTGCGTTTTGATATGTCCGAGTATATGGAACGTCACACCGTCAGCCGTCTGATTGGTGCGCCTCCGGGATATGTCGGTTATGACCAGGGCGGTTTGCTGACCGACGCGGTCATTAAGCACCCGCATGCGGTCCTGCTGTTGGATGAAATCGAAAAAGCGCACCCGGATGTCTTTAACCTGCTGCTGCAGGTAATGGATAACGGTACGCTGACCGACAATAATGGCCGTAAGGCGGACTTCCGTAACGTGGTGCTGGTCATGACCACCAACGCCGGGGTACGTGAGACCGAGCGTAAATCGATTGGGCTTATTCATCAGGACAACAGCACTGATGCGATGGGCGAAATCAAAAAAGTGTTTACGCCGGAATTCCGTAACCGTCTCGACAATATTATCTGGTTCGACCATCTCTCTACCGAGGTGATTCATCAGGTTGTTGATAAGTTTATTGTCGAGCTGCAGGTACAACTGGATCAGAAAGGCGTCTCACTGGAAGTAAGCCAGGAAGCACGTAACTGGCTGGCTGAGAAAGGCTATGACCGCGCGATGGGCGCACGTCCGATGACGCGTGTTGTTCAGGACAACCTGAAAAAACCATTGGCCAACGAACTGCTGTTTGGTTCGCTGGTGGACGGTGGTCAGGTAACCGTTGAGTTGGATAAAGAGAAAAATGAGCTGACCTATGGTTTCCAGAGTGCGCAAAAGCACAAGCCAGAAGCCGCACATTAAGTTCTAATCACTAATGAGCCGGGCGTAATGCCCGGTTTTTTTTCGCCTGAATGTTGTGATTTGAATTGGGGGTACCCGGAGTATTTAACCGGCAGGCAAAAAATAAGCCTGCGTAAGGGAGATTACGCAGGCTAAGGAGGTGGTTCCTGGTACAGCTAGCATTTATGGGTTATGTTTTTCAGCGGGTGGGATAATACCCTTAATGAACGAAACGGTATGTGATCGATTTCTAAGAATCTTCCGATCGCTGAAAAATAACCGTAATTAACTACTTAGCATGCGGGTTACGTGTGGACTCACCGGCAAAATTACGCATTAACAAGGCATAATTCAGATCGATATCCTCAGGTACCGGCATCCACACGGTGTAACCATCGCCCGGAGCAACCGGCATGGCTTCGCCTTTCGCGTTTTCCATCTGCTCAAGGGTAAAGTTGATATTGCCCTGTGGGGTCATCAACTCCAGGCTGTCGCCGACGGTGAATTTGTTTTTCACCAGTACGGCTGCAAGTTCGCCTTTACGTTCGCCGGTAAATTCGCCAACAAACTGCTGACGCTCCGACACAGAGAAACCGTATTCGTAGTTCTGATAGTCGTCATGCGTATGGCGGCGCAGGAATCCTTCGGTGTAACCGCGATGCGCCAGACCTTCCAGCGTCTCCAGCAGTTGCGGGTCGAAAGGTTTGCCGGCAGCGGCATCATCAATCGCTTTGCGATAAACTTGCGCGGTACGTGCACAATAATAGTATGACTTGGTACGGCCTTCGATCTTCAGCGAATGCACGCCCATCTGCGTCAGACGTTCAACATGGGCAATAGCACGCAAATCCTTCGAGTTCATGATGTAAGTGCCGTGCTCGTCTTCGAACGCGGTCATGTACTCACCCGGTCGCTGGGCTTCTTCAATCATAAAGACTTTATCTGTCGGCGCGCCAATACCCAGCGTGGGTTCGACGTTTTGTACCGGGATCGGCTCGTACTTGTGAACGATATTGCCCACCACGTCTTCTTTCCCTTCCTGCACGTTGTATTCCCAGCGGCAGGCATTGGTACAGGTGCCCTGGTTAGGATCGCGCTTGTTGATGTAACCAGAGAGCAGGCAGCGCCCGGAATAGGCCATGCACAATGCGCCGTGAACGAAGATCTCAATCTCCATATCGGGCACCTGGGTACGGATCTCTTCAATTTCTTCCAGCGACAGTTCACGAGAGAGGATCACGCGGGTCAGCCCCATCTGCTTCCAGAATTTGACCGTCGCCCAGTTAACGGCGTTAGCCTGCACCGACAGGTGAATATCCATGTCAGGGAAGTTCTCGCGCACCAGCATAATCAGACCCGGGTCCGACATGATCAGCGCATCCGGCCCCATTTCCACCACCGGTTTCAAATCACGAATGAAGGTTTTCAGCTTGGCATTGTGCGGCGCGATGTTAACCACAACATAGAATTTTTTACCCAGTTCATGGGCTTCATTAATGCCGAGCTGCAGGTTTTCGTGGTTGAATTCGTTGTTGCGTACGCGCAGTGAATAACGCGGTTGGCCCGCATAGACAGCATCTGCGCCATAGGCGAAAGCGTAACGCATATTTTTCAGCGTTCCCGCCGGGGAAAGGAGTTCCGGTTTAAACATAATTATCTCGTTCTGATGACAGGTCAGACTCGCCTCATTTAATGAGGCGGTTAGGGGAGTGCCCCCATATTAAGGGCGGGCATTGTAGCGCTGAGGGGCGGGCAGGTAAAGTCATTGTGCTGGTGGTCGCTTCGCCTTACCCGATATCATTTGGACTATCGCTGATTACGCAATTCGGCACGCATCGGCTTCCCAGCGATACCCTACGCCATACACCGCGCGGATAAATGACTGCTCCGCATCCAGCGATTCCAGCTTGCGTCGCAGGTTCTTAATATGGCTGTCGATGGTTCGATCGGTAACGACGCGGTAATCGTCATACAGATGGTTGAGCAACTGCTCGCGGGAGAACACTTTTCCCGGCTCATGTGACAGCGTTTTGAGTAAGCGGAATTCCGCGGGCGTTAAGTCGAGCATTTTCCCCCGCCATGACGCCTGAAAACGACTTTCGTCGACAATCAGCGGGCTGTCTGCATCCATTTGTTGCAGTTCGCGCTGAGGTTTACAACGACGCAGGATCGTCTTCACGCGAGCGACGACTTCGCGCGGGCTGTAGGGTTTACAAATATAATCATCCGCACCAATCTCCAGTCCCAGCAGGCGATCAATCTCTTCGATTTTTGCGGTTACCATCATGATAGGAACTTCAGAGAAACGCCGAATTTCCCGACACAGGGTCAGGCCATCGGTGCCGGGCAGCATCAGATCCAATAAGATCAGATCGGGCGGCGTTTGACGTACGTAAGGCAGAACCAGATCGCCATGGCTGATGAGCGTAGGCGCGTAGCTTGCCGCCCGCAGATAGTCGATAAGCAGTTGTCCCAGCTTGGGTTCGTCTTCCACGATCAGAATACGCGGCGTGTTTTCATCAATGGGTAACTCTGTCATACATCTCTCTGTAAATCGCGTTCGAGCGGTAGCTCTACTGTAATGCTAACCCCGCCAAAAGGCGAATGGGCGGCGCGGATCAGACCATTATGCGCCTGGACGATATTGACGCAAATCGCCAGCCCCAGGCCGGAACCTCCGCTGGCGCGGTTACGCGAGCCTTCGGTGCGATAAAACCGTTCAAACAGCTTCTGCAACTGCTCTTCACTCACGCCGGGAGCGGAATCCGCGAAGGTTAATAACACCATTCGTTCACGTTGTTCGGCGCTGATATGCAGGCCGCCGCCGCTGTCGGTATAGCGCAGGCTGTTTTCCAGCAGATTGTTGAATAATTGCATCAGACGATCTCTGTCGCCAAATACCGTCATGCTGTCCGGGAGAGAAAGTTGTATCGTCAATCCACGACTGGCAAAGCGTTCACGAAATGCACCGCTTGCCACTTCCAGTAGGGGAATAAGATCCAGCGATGTTTTCTGGTAGGCCAGCGCGCCTTCATCGGACATGGAGAGCTGATGAAGATCGTCCACCAGTTTGGTGAGCGTTGCGACTTCTGCCTGTAAAGAGGTAAT
The DNA here is from genome assembly GCF_005280955.1 of Citrobacter sp. wls717. NCBI lineage: Bacteria > Pseudomonadati > Pseudomonadota > Gammaproteobacteria > Enterobacterales > Enterobacteriaceae > Citrobacter > Citrobacter sp. wls717. The sequence continues at coordinate 35,890 of NZ_SZWW01000014.1, read as the reverse complement.
GGAGTCAGGGGTAAACTGGCGTACCCCATCCTGAATGGCTTCCAGCTCGCCGCGTAGCACCGCCAACGGCGTACGCAGTTCGTGAGAAATATCGGCCATAAAGTCACGCCGCATCTGCTGGTTTTTTTCCAGTGTACTGGCAAGCTGGTTGAAGTCTTGCGCCAGTTTGCCCAGCTCATCGGTACTGGTCGGCGCAACGCGGGTGGTGAAATCGCCTGCCGCCAGTTTATGCGTGCCTTCCACCAGTCGCTTGACCGGGGCCAACAGGCTGCGCGCCAGCGTAAACGTTGCCAGCGCCGCCAGAATTGTGGAGAGTGCGACGATAAGCCAACTGGAGCGTCTTTGCTGCATGTCGAAATTGATATCCGTATTTCGCGTTAAGCGCTCTACGGGAGAGGCAATCACGGCGCCCACTTCGCTACCGTTGACGCGGATAGGATGGCGCATACCGTCGTGAGGGACCGGAGCGCGCGGGCCGACCAACACGCGAGCGTTTTGATCAACAACCCAAAATTGGGTACGCCAGCCGTGCGGCGGCATGCCGGGACCGGGTTTATCATCGTCGTTGTCGTGTTCAAATGAGCGCAGGATCTGAAAAACAAAACGATCGTTATTGCGTAAGAACCGCCAGTTGCCATGCTGCTCATACTGCTCGCTCAACGCGTCGCTGAGCATTTGCAGACGCTGCTCGTTACCGTGTTTGATATAGTCAATAAAACCCCGTTCGAAGCTAATGCGTACGGCCCAGTGCATACTGATCAGCAACACGATGCAGGTGGCGAAAATCGCCAGAAACAGTTTGCCGGTAATACCGGGCCGCCAGAACTTCATCAGGTGCTCCTTCTGCGCCGTGAGATCACCGCGTTAGTTTGCGTGTCGTTCGGCACGCGGGCAAAAATAATGGCGGGCAGCGCAATAATGAATGCAATGCACAGCCAGGTATACATAAAGACGGTATGCGTACTGCCGCTGTCGACAGCGATATGCTGCTGGCCAAACATACCTAGCAACAGGCCAGCGATAGTCACCCCGATACTCATCGACAATTGCATGATCATCGACAGCAGGCTGTTGCCGCTGCTGGCGAGATCGTCTGGCAGGTCTTTAAGCGTAAGGGTATTCATGGACGAAAAACGCGTTGAGTTGACCATTCCCTGTAAGAACAGCACCAAGGGCAGGGCGTAATACCAGCCGAGCAGCGCGGTGGTCATCAGCAACAGGCTGACCAGCGACAGGCCAAGCGTTGTGGCGACCAGTACGCGGCGGTAGCCAAAGCGGTTAACGACCTGTACCACAATGCGCTTCATGCTCATACTGCCGAGCACCATCGGGACCATCATCAGCCCGGCATGAAAAGGTGAAAAACCGAGGCCAATCTGTAAAAACACCGGCGTCATAAACGGCAGCATACCGCTGCCGATGCGTCCGGCAAAACTGCCGAGCAGACCTAACGAGAAGGTTGGTGTGTGAAACAGATTCAAACTAAACAGCGCGCGTGGATTACGATGGGCGTGTTTCAGATACAGCGCAATAGCCAACACCCCGCAGATAACCAGCGCAGCCAGCGTAATACCGGAGATGCCGGTTCCTTTACTGCCATCGAGCGCCACCGTTAGCACCGCCATGCCGACCGCCAGCATCGCGAATCCCGAAAGATCGAAGCGTCGCGTTTGCATCGTATAGTTGGGCATCAGCATTAACGTTGCTATCGCGCCGACAATACCAACCGGAATGTTCAGCAAAAATATCCAGTGCCAGGAGGCATACTCGACCAGAACGCCGCCTAACGCCGGACCCAACAATGGGCCAATCTGACCGGGTAACGTGACAAACGTCATCGCCGCCATATATTGCTCACGCGGGACGATTTTCATCACCGTTAGCCTGCCAACCGGCACCATCATCGCGCCGCCAACGCCTTGTAAGACGCGCGCCATCACCAGCTCATTGAGCGTGCCGGACCAGGCGCAAAACAGCGAGCCAAGCGTAAACAGGATGATGGCGGTGAAGAAGATATTGCGCACGCCAACTTTATCGGCCAGCCATCCGCTGGCAGGCAGCATTACGGCAACGGTTAATACATACGACACAATGACCATATGCATATGTAACGGGCTTTCTCCGAGGCTGGCGGCCATCGAAGGAAGCGCGGTATTGACGATGGTGGTATCCAGCGACTGCATAAAAAAGCCAAATGCCACAATCCAAAGTTGCCAGCGGGTGCTGTCGGGAAGTTCTGTCATAACTCGGCTACCGGTTTGCTATTTTTACGCGAAAAACGCAGACGCAGACGGTCGAAAAAGAGATACACCACGGGCGTGGTGTACAGCGTCAGGAGTTGACTCACTACCAGCCCGCCGACGATGGTGATCCCTAATGGCTGGCGCAGTTCGGAGCCATCACCTGCGGATAACACCAGCGGCAGCGCGCCAAACAGCGCAGCCAGCGTGGTCATCATTATTGGGCGAAAGCGTAACAGGCAAGCCTGGAAAATGGCTTCCTCCGGTTGCAACTTACCGTTTCTCTGCGCTTCCAACGCAAAATCGACCATCATGATGGCGTTTTTCTTCACAATACCAATTAATAGCATGATCCCTATCAGGGCGATTAGGCTGAACGGGGCATTGAATAGCTCCAGTGCCAGTAACGCCCCGACGCCCGCTGAAGGCAGTGTGGAAAGAATAGTCAGAGGGTGAACATAACTTTCATACAGCATGCCCAACACAATGTAGACCGTTGCGATGGCCGCAATAATCAGGATCACCTGCGAGTTCATGGTGTCCTGAAAGACCTGCGCGGTACCGGCAAAACTACCGCGAACCGTTGAGGGCACGCCAAGCTGGGTCATCGTTCTGTTGATGGCCTCTGTCGCTTCAGAAAGTGAAGAGCCCGTCGGCAGGTTAAACGACACCGTTGACGCGGCGGACAAGCCCTGATGATTCACCGACAGCGGGGCATTCGCCGGTTGCCATTTGGCAAAGTACGATAACGGGATCGCCTTACCGTCATTGTTGATGACGAACATTTTGTCCAGCGCGCTAATATCCTGGGTGTAACGTCGATCGACCTCCATCACGACTTTGTACTGGTTCATAGGCTGATAAATTGTCGAAATCTGCCGTTGCCCGAAAGCGTTATTCAACAGGCTGTTGGCGGCGGCAACATCGATTCCCAGACGGGACATGGTGTCGCGATCGTAAATCAGATTCATCTCCGCGCCATTGTCCTGCTGATCGGAGTTGACGTCCGCCAGTTGGGGCAGGGCGGCTAACGCCTTACGAATTTTAGGTTCCCATTCACGCAGCGCCGCCAGGTCGTCGGACAGCAATGTGTACTGATAGCTGGCGTTGGCCTGGCGTCCACCGACGCGAATATCCTGCACTGCCATCAGAAACAGATTCGCGCCCGGCTCTTTTGCCAGCGCGACGCGCAGGCGGTCGATCACCTGTTGCGCGCTTTCACGGCGTTCATCGCGTGGCTTGAGGGTAATAAACATCATCCCGCTATTGACCCGGGAACCGCCGGTGAAGCCAGTGACATTATTCACCGCCGGATCGTCGCGGATGATCTGCATAAAGTCCTGCAGTTTGCCGCGCATCGCCTGGAAAGAGATGCTTTGGTCAGCCTGGATCCCACCCATCAATACGCCTGTATCCTGCTCAGGGAAGAAGGTTTTCGGGATGGAAATGTAGAGCCAAATATTCAGCGCAATGGTACCGAGTAATACCACGCCCACCAGTCGCGTATGGCGCAGTACCCATTTAAGCGATGTGCCGTAACCCTGTTGCAGCGCCACCAACACGCGACCAAATCCCCGCTTACGCGTCTGCGCGCGCGGGGCGCTGGATTTAAGCATCCAGCCGCACATCATTGGCGTTAATGTCAGCGACACCAGCAGGGAAATGCCGATGGCAACCGACAGCGTGACGGCAAATTCGCGTAACAGCCGCCCCGGCAGGCCGCCCATCAGCAGCAGCGGCAGAAACACTGCCACCAGTGACAGGCTCATGGAGAGCACCGTAAAACCGACTTCGCGCGTGCCTTGTAACGCTGCCTGAAGTGGTTTCATTCCGGCTTCCAGATGGCGGGCAATATTTTCCAGTACCACGATGGCGTCATCGACGACAAAACCCGTGGCAATGGTTAGCGCCATTAACGACAGGTTGTTCAGGCTGAATCCGCACAAATACATGGCGGCAAATGTGCCGATTAGCGAGACCGGAACGGCGACGGCGGGGATAAGTGTTGCGCGTCCGGAACGCAGAAAGACAAAGACCACCAGGATGACCAGCGCCACGGAGATAATCAGCGTCTGTTCAACTTCCTCCAGCGAGGCGCGAATGGTCGGAGAGCGGTCCTGGGCAATTTGCAGATCGATGGCGGCCGGGACCAGGGCTTGTAACTCCGGTAGTTTGGCCCGGATGCTGTCTACCGTCTGAATGATATTGGCTTCCGGCAGTTTGCGGATCATCAGCAGGATGGCCGGTTTGGCATTGGTCATCCCCGCATTGCGCACATCCTGCACCGAGTCGCTCACCGACGCAACGTCACCTAACCTCACCGCAGCGCCGTTATTGTAGTGGATGATAATGGGTTGGTATTCGGCTGCCGTTTTCAGCTCATCGTTGGTTTGTACCTGCCAACGATGGGTTTCACTCTCGATAGCTCCCTGCGGCTTACGCACGTTGGCGTTATCAATTGCGCTACGCACGTCGTCGAGTGAGACTCCCTGGTTAAACAACGCTTGCGGGTTGAGTCCTACACGCACGGCGGGCAGAGAACTGCCTCCCACATCCACGTCACCGACGCCGTCGATTTGCGCGATGGTTTGCGCCAGTTGGGTCGAGGCGAAATCGTACAACTCACCCTGAGAATACGTATCAGAAGTGAGCGTCAGGATCATAATCGGCGCGTCGGAAGGGTTGGCTTTGCGGTACGTTGGGCGACTGGGCATTCCGCTTGGTAGCAGGCTTTGTGCGGCGTTAATCGCGGCCTGAACGTCTCGCGCAGCGCCGTTGATGTCACGGTCGAAATTAAATTCGAGAATAATGCGTGTGCTGCCAAGCGAACTGCTTGAGGTCATTTCATTCACGCCCGCGATGCGGCCCAGAGAGCGCTCCAGCGGGGTGGCGACGGAGGAGGCCATCGTTTCAGGAGATGCGCCGGGTAATGAGGCGCTAACCATAATCACCGGGAAATCCACCTGCGGCAGCGGGGCCACCGGCAGCAGACGAAAGCCCAGTATGCCGCACAGAGTGATGGCCACAGAAATGAGAATAGTCGCCACCGGACGATGAATGAAAAGCGCGAAAAATTTCATTTACGCTTCCTCTTCCTGACGTGGGAAACGGCTTTTCACATACAGCGACAAACGATCAAACAGCAGATAAATCACCGGGGTGGTGAACAGCGTTAATACCTGGCTTAACAGCAGACCACCGACCATACCAATCCCTAATGGACGGCGTAATTCAGCACCCACACCGGTACTTAACATCAGGGGCAACGCGCCCAGCAGCGCCGCCAGCGTGGTCATCAGGATCGGGCGAAAACGCAGCAGGCAGGCCTGGAAAATAGCTTCACGCGGCGCCATACCCTGTTCGCGCTCTGCGGCCAGGGCAAAGTCGATCATCATGATGGCGTTTTTCTTAACGATACCGATGAGCAAAATAATGCCGATAATCGCAATGACGTCCAGTTCACTGCCGGCAATCATTAACGCCAGCAGTGCGCCAACGCCTGCCGTGGGCAGCGTGGAGAGAATGGTAATCGGGTGAATAAAGCTTTCATACAGCACGCCGAGTACGATATACATCGCGACAACCGCTGCCACAATTAGCCAGATAGTGTTGCCCAACGCGGCCTGGAAGGCCAACGTACTGCCCTGGAACTGGGTGGTAATGTTCGCTGGCAGGTTAAGCGTTTTTTCGGCATCCAGAATCGCCTGTACCGCATCGCCCAATGAATAGTCGTCTGGCACATTGAACGAGATGGTTGTCACCGGGAACTGATCGAGATGGTTAATCGACAGCGGGGCAAAACGCTGTTCAATGCTGGCGATAGCGCTGAGCGGCACCACGCCGCCGTCGCTACTGGTCAGACGAACAGTGTCCATGGCCGCAAGCCCTGGCGTCGTGTTGGTGTCATGTTCTAACACGACGCGATACTGGTTTGCCTGCGTATAGATGGTTGAAATCAGGCGCTGGCCGAAGGCGTTGTACAGGGCGTTATCGACATCCGCCATGCTGATACCTAAACGGCTGGCGCTGTCGCGATTGACGTTCACATAGGCTACCAGCCCTTTGTCCTGCCAGTCACTGCTGACATCAGACACCTGCGGTAGCTGTTGTAGCTTTTCCAACAGTTGGGGAACCCAGGTGCTGAGCGCATCCAGGGAGGTTGCTTGCAGCGTGAATTGATATTGCGTCCGGCTGACCTGAGTATCAATCGTCAGGTCCTGCGTAGGCTGAAGATAGAGGTCGACGCCAGGAACGTTGTTTACTGCCTCTTGTAACCGCGCGATCACTTTCTGCACGCGATCGTCACGTTCATCCAGTGGCTTAAGGTTGATTTGCATACGTGCGCTGTTTAATGCCGGATTGGTGCCGTCCACGCCAACAAAAGCGGTCAGGCTCTCAACAGCCGGATCTTGCAGGATGACATCTGAAACCTGACGCTGACGCTGGGCCATGCTGGCAAACGAACTGGACTGCGGCGCCTGCAGCGTGCCCTGAATGATGCCGTTATCCTGTATCGGGAAGAATCCTTTTGGAATAAAGATCCACAGCATGACGCTCAGCGCCAGCGTGCCAAGCGCCACGCTGAGCGTCAGCCACGGATGGTTGAGCACCTTTGCCAGCCAGTGGCCGTACCCGGCGATGACGCGATCAAACATCCGTTCCGAAGCGCGAGAGAAGCGGTTCTGTTTACGTAACGATGCCTGGCTGAGCATGCGGGCGCACATCATCGGCGTAAGGGTGAGCGACACCACCGCAGAAATCAGGATCGCCACGGCCAGCGTTACGGCAAACTCGCGGAACAATCGCCCGACAATATCGCCCATAAACAACAGTGGGATCAGCACGGCGATCAGCGAAAATGTCAGAGAGATGATGGTAAAACCAATCTCGCCCGCACCTTTCAGGGCGGCGGTCAGCGGTTTTTCGCCTTTTTCGATATAACGTGAAATGTTCTCAATCACCACGATGGCGTCATCCACCACAAAACCGGTGGCGATGGTTAGCGCCATTAAGGTCAGGTTATTGATAGAGAAATCAAGAAATACCATGACCGCAAAGGTGCCGATTAGCGACAGAGGAACGGCGACCGCGGGTATAATCGTCGCCGGGATATTGCGCAGAAACAGGTAGATAATCATAACAACCAGCGCAATCGCCAGCATCAGCTCAAACTGGGTATCAGCTACGGATGCACGAATATTGGTTGTACGATCCGAAAGCACGCTGACTTTTACTGATTTAGGCAGGCTTTCAGTGAGTTGCGGCAGCATTTGGCGGATGCTGTCAGCAGTGGAAATGATGTTTGCCCCAGGCTGGCGCTGAACATTCATCACAATGGCTTGTTGCTTATTGGCCCATGCGCCCAGCCAGCTATTTTCTGCCCCTTGCTCCACGGTCGCGACATCGCCCAGACGTACCGGCGCACCGTTTTTATAGGCAATAATCAGCTGACGATATTCATCTGCAGACTGCATCTGGTCGTTAGCTGAGAGGGTGACGGCGCGCGTTGGGCCATCAAGACTGCCTTTGGCCGAATTGACGTTAGCGCCGGTAATTGCCGTACGAATGGTTTCGCTGGTCAGACCGAGCGCGGCAATGGCCTGCGCATTAAGCTTGACGCGGACGGCCGGACGTTGCCCACCGGAAAGCGTTACCAGACCCACGCCGGAAACCTGAGAGATTTTCTGTGCGACGCGGGTTTCGACCATATCTTCCACCTGCGTCATCGGCATGGCGCTGGAGGTGACAGCCAGCGTCATGATTGGTGGATCCGCCGGGTTTACCTTGCTGTAAACCGGCGGGTTGGGCAGATCGCCCGGTAATAAATTGGTCGCGGCGTTAATTGCAGCCTGTACTTCCTGCTCGGCGACATCCAGCGGAAGCGTCAGTTGAAACTGCAATGTCACGACCGAGGCGCCGCCGGAACTTTGCGATGACATCTGTTTTAAGCCGGACATCTGTCCAAACTGACGTTCAAGCGGCGCGGTCACTGCCGAGGTCATGACGTCCGGGCTGGCGCCGGGGTAGAGCGTTACGACCTGAATCGTGGGGTAATCCACTTCCGGTAAGGCGGCGATCGGCAAGAAACGATAACCGATAATACCGGCCAACAAAATGGCGACCATCAGCAGCGTGGTGGCGACGGGGCGCAGAATAAACAGGCGCGATGGGCCGCCTGAGTTGCCGGGTGGTAACACCTGCATCAGGAGTTAGCTCCTTTTTTGCCGTAGCCGCGCGGCGCAGTTTTCTCGTCTGCCACTGAGGCGTGTTGCCCCTCCACGACTTCAACTTTTGCCCCTTCCGTCAGGCGGTCAATACCGTCGGTCACCACGCGATCTCCTGCGGACAGCCCGGCGGTAATCACCACTTTCTGGCTATCCTGGATACCCGGTTTCACCAGGTGTTTACTCACCTTATTGTCGCTGTTCAGCACCCAGACAAAGTGACCTTCATTACCCATTTGCAGGGCGGCCGTGGGGATGACTACGGCGTTTTGTTCCGTGTCGACCAGCATGCGGGCGTTAACGAACTGGTTCGGGAATAAGGCATCATCCTGATTGTTAAACCGGGCCTTAACTTTGATGGTTCCGGTGCTCGTGTCGATCTGATTGTCGAGACTCAGCAGGACGCCTTCGCTCAGTTTTTGCGAATTAGTACGGTCCCAGGCTTCGACTTTCAGCGGGTTCCCCGATTTTTGCGCCCGTAACACGGTGGCGATGTCGTTTTCAGGTAAGGTAAATATCAGGTCGATAGGGTGGGTTTGTGTAATGACGACGATACCGGTGGTATCGCCGCTGGAAATCTGGTTGCCAACATCCACCTGCTTCAAACCGACCCGACCATCGACAGGGGCAGTTATACGGCTCCAGTCGAGCTGCAATTGGGCGCTGGCGACGCTGGCTTCATCCGCTTTGATTGTCCCTAACGTCTCATTTACCAGCGCCTGTTGGGCATCCAGCTCCTGGCGGGAGACCAGATTGGTTTTTACCAACTGCTGATAACGCGCAAGGTCGCGACGGGCATTCGCCAGCGTGGCTTTATCTTTTGCCAGTTGCCCCTGCGCCTGAGCCAGAGCAACTTTAAACTGGCTGGGGTCTATCTCTGCCAGCAGGTCGCCAGCTTTTACCTGTTGTCCTTCCTCGAAGTGTAACGCGATGAGCTGGCCATCTACCCGGCTTCGCACCGTAGCGGTATTGGCGGCAGTAATGGTGCCTAGCCCCGTCAGATAACGTGGAACGGCTTCCTCGGTGGCGGTGGCAGCCTGAACGGGAGCCAACGGCCCGGAACGCATACCACGACGCCCAGCCCCTGGCGAGTGCTGTGCTGGTTTGGTCGCGCCTGGTGCGGTTCCCTGGGGTTCACTGCGGCTTTGCCAGAACCAGAATGCGGCGATGGCGGCCACGACGATCACAATTGCTATCACCCGGCGGGATTTGTTACTGCCTTTCATTGTTATGAGTTTCTCATCCTGAAACGATTCGCGGAATGATACTAGTTTAGCCAGCGAACAAGGGAGAAAAATGGAGGAATTATGAAACACTGTCGGGATTCGTCTGAATGCTGACGCGGCTTTGCGAGGTATTACGCAACATTAAGCGGTGAAAACGGCGAACAAGAAATAGTGCGTTAGAGTGCGTTCAAGGCAAAAAGGAGGTAAGCCAGAGATTTCAGCGGGACGCTGGAACGGGAAAACCCCTCCCGAGGAAGGGGCCAAAATAAGGAAAGGGTTATGATGAAGTACGTCATCATACTGGTGATACTCTTAGTGATTAGCTTACCGGCTTACTAAGACACCAGGGGGAGGGGAGACCTTCCCTAACCCTCACTCCTGAAAATAAGCTACAGCTAAGGTGATGTCAATACACGTCCTTTTCAGCATGCGAGCGGCTTAGCGGAAAACAACCTCAGCCCAGCGGGCCAGTCCGGCGGTGACGGAACCGAAATCATCGCCACCGGCAATTGGGATCCCCGGAAGCTGCTCTGCGAGAGCTTTTTTGATCAACGGCGAACGCGCGCTGCCGCCGGTCAGGTAAATCACGTCCGGTTTTTCCTGCGCGTTTTCCAGCGCCAGTTGAACCTGCTCGAGAATGCGCACCAGGGGCTGATTGAGCGCGGCTTCCAGTCCGTGTTGGCTGATATCGGTGGCCAGCGTTTCACTGATAAACGGTATCGCCGCCGTAACGATGTTCTGGTCGGAGAGTGCGATTTTGCTCTCTTCTGCGCTGCGTACCAGGCGGTAGCTCAGACGCTCGCGCCAGACTTTGAGCAACAGGGCGACTTTATCGGCTTCCCGGGCGTCGCGCACAAGATCGTTCAGTAAGCGTCCGTTGGCGCTACTGTAGAACTCACTTTGCGCGGGGACATCGTTAATCGCGACCGCGTTCCACCAGGGCAGAATAGGTAAGGCGATGCCTTTTTCCGTTTCTCCACCCATGCCGAGGAGCGGCATCAAGTGTTTAAATGCCAGCGCAATGTCCAGATCGTTCCCGCCTACGCGGCAGCCGCTGTGCCCCAGCAGGCTGTTTTCGCGATCGCCGCGTTGATGCCATTGCGGTCCCATCAGCAACAATGAACAGTCGGTCGTCCCCCCGCCAATGTCCACGACCAATACGCGTTTTTCTTCCTGTAGCGTGGCTTCGTAATCCAGGCCAGCCGCTACCGGTTCGTATTGAAAAACAACATCCTGAAAACCAGCGCGTTTTGCCGCACGTTCAAGAATCCCCTGCGCCTGAGCATTAGCGTCATCGCCGCCTAAACCCTGGAAGTTGATTGGGCGACCAATAACGGCCTGGGTGATGGCTTCCGGCAACTGGCTTTGTGCCTGATTACGAATATGTAGCATCATGGCGCAGACCAGATCCTCAAACAGCGCAACCTGCTGCGGTTTCAGACCGCTGGCACCGAGAAAGGATTTTGGTGATTTAACGAAGTACACCTCTTCCGGATCGTCAATATAGTGACCCAGTGAAGCCAGACCGAACTGCACGCTGTTGGCATTCACCTCAATATCTTCTTCGCGGTTATAGCGCATCGCACGACGCAGCAGCGCCTGCGTTTCGTCATCCGTGGTTGGCACGTCGTGATGGCGATACAGCCATTCGCTGACCGCTTCGCGCGTTGGCGCACACAGCATTGAGGGCAGAAGCGTGCTGTTGTTTTCCATTTTGAGCAAGTGTGGCTGCCCGTCTTGCATAACGGCCACTGAACAGTTTGCCGTACCGTAGTCAAAACCAATAAACACCGTAAAAATCCCCATGCCAGTGAAGAAGGGGCGTGACTTTAACGAAATGTCGACGTCCCGACAACTGGAATATGAAAGCAAGGCGTATCGTTTGAATACCGTTTATGCTGTAGGTTTGCTTGAAAAGGAAAACGCAATGTTCACGCTGAGTTGGCAACCGCCTTATGACTGGCCCTGGATGCTGGGGTTCCTGGCCGCCCGTGCGGTGGAAGGGGTAGAAACCGTGGGGGATCTGCGTTATGCCAGAAGCCTGACCGTCGGGAATCATCGTGGTCTGGTGCGCGTGATACCGGATCTACACACCCATCAACTACACGTGACGTTGAGTCCGGGGCTACAGCCGGTTGCCGCAGAGTGTCTGGCTAAAATGACGCGCTTATTCGATCTTACCTGTTGCCCGCAGCAAATCGTCAGCGCGCTGGGAAGCCTTGGGGCAGCGCGTCCGGGACTGCGTTTGCCGGGCAGTGTTGATGCGTTTGAACAAGGAGTACGGGCGATTTTAGGGCAGTTAGTCAGCGTAGCTATGGCGGCGAAACTGACGGCGAAAGTGGCGCATACTTATGGGGACACGCTGGAGGATGCGCCAGAGTATGTGTGTTTTCCTACCCCTGAAGCGCTCGCTGATGCCGATCCATTACACCTGAAAGCGTTAGGGATGCCGCTCAAACGCGCTGAAGCGTTAATTTATCTGGCTCGCGCGACGCTGGATGGAACGCTTGCGACACAAGCGCCTGCCGATATCGAGCAAGGCGTCAAACATCTGCAAACGTTCCCCGGAATAGGGCGCTGGACCGCCAACTACTTTGCGCTGCGCGGCTGGCAGGCGAAAGATGTTTTTCTGCCGGATGACTATCTGATTAAACAACGTTTTGCCGGCATGACGCCCGCCCAGATTCGGCGGTATGCAGAGCGCTGGAAGCCCTGGCGCTCCTATGCGTTATTACATATCTGGTATACGGATGGCTGGCAGCCGTCAGTTGATGGCGAAATGACTGGTATTCAGTAGCAGATCCAGCGGTTGGGCGTCGGCAATGATATCGCCATAAATCATATCAATCCCGATGCCAGAAAGCGCATCCATTATTAGCGGCAACTGCACCGGACCAGCGATGGTTTTAATGTCCAGACGCTGAGCATGGCCCTGGATAATGGACACCCACATTTCGTCAATCAAGTTACCGTGGACACTGGCGCTTAGCTCGCTGTCGAGTAGAAGGTAATCAACCATGTGATACTTCAGGTTGTCAAAAAGATCTAAATCGCGACCGACATGACTTAAAATAATTCGGCATCCGCACTGTCGCAGTCGATGTAGTGTGGATATAGCCTGCGTTGGGTTTGTTTTTATCACGTTAGACGGAACGGTCAGGTGCAGCAGTCGTGGTGGTAACGGACTTCTTTGCAGTTGCCCCAGCAGTTCGTCAACAAGTTCTGTATTCAGCAATCCGGCGGCGGAAAGGGGCAGGGCAATGCTGAGTCCCTTACTGGCGACGGCCGGGGCTGCGCTCTGGAAGAACTCGGTAAATACCCGGCGGTCAAGCGCCTGATTCAATGTAGAATCGACCAGCCCGGCACGGAAAGCGTGCTCTTCAATAATTTCCCCTTCAGCTGTCCCTAAGCGTAGTGAGAGCAGCCAGAAGCTAAACGTCTCTGGTATCCGCGGGGAGGCCACGCCCCTGGCGATGATTAACATTGGATTGTGCGTAATGGTGTGTCTTTGTTCATCCAATGACAGTTGGCTTCGCGCCGCATGGGCCTCGCTTTGCTGGGGTTCATAAACGCAGACTCGCCCACGTCCACTGTTCTTCGCCGCATAACAGGCTATATCCGCCTGGGACATGACGTCGCTCGCGACATGGTTTTTTTCATCAATTAGCGTAATTCCCGCACTGGCGCCAATACGGTGCAAGCGTCCATCCCACATGAAGTGGTAATCGTTGATGGCGCTGATGATGCGACCTGAGATAAAGCGGGCGCTTTCGATATTACAATCCGGCAGCAACAGACCAAACTCGTCACCGCCAAGGCGCGCCAGCATATCGCTGGAACGCAGCATGCTGAGCATCAGTGAAGAGAGTTCGCGTAGCAGGGCATCGCCTGCGGCGTGACCGGCACTATCGTTTACGGCTTTAAAACGATCGAGATCGATAAAAACCAATGCATGACGTTGGTGCGTGTCGTGAACCGTATGCAGTAACTGTTTTAGATGATTTTCGAAGCTGACCCGGTTTGCCAACTGCGTCAGATCGTCATGCGAGGCGCTGTAGCTAAGCTGGCGCAGCATTTTACGTGACTCGGTGACATCCTGAATCACCAGCACCGAGCCAATGCTGCCGCCATCGAGTGTGCTGAGGGGGGTGATGCTGTACTGAATGTCATAACTGTTGCCGTTGCGACAATGCAGAACGACTTCCTGCTCGATGGCCGTACGCGACATGTCAGCGCTGTAGATATTCTCCATCAGCGGTCCGTTGTCGCCGAAAGTAATACGGAGTACCGTCAGCAGTGGAATACCGATGGCGCTTTCCTGCTGCCAGCCGCTCATCTTCTCTGCGACCGGATTCATAAAGGTCACGTTCATATCGACATCAATACAAATCACTGCTTCGCCAATCGAATCCAGCGTAATGTGCAGACGTTCTTTTTCCTGATACAACGCTTCGTTAAGCTGCTTCACCTCGGTCATATCCATATTGATGCCAAGGAAGCGTTCAACTTCACCATCTTTATTCAGTACCCGGTTTGCCAGTGAGCGGATGTGCCGCACGCCATCTTTGACCGCAATACGAAACTCGAGCTTAAAGGGGGCCCGTGCGGCCAGCGAATCACGAATGACATTTTTAGCATGTTCACGATCTTCGGGCACAACGCAGTCATACCAGACTTGCCAACTGGGTTTGATATGCGCAGGGACTTCATAGAGATCAAACATGCGCTTATCCCAACTGATTACGTCAGGCTGCAGCTCCCATTCCCAGATGCCAATTCCCCCGGCTTCATTGGCGAGGGTAATGCGCTCCATCAACCGTTTATTAATCCACTCGGTATGCTTCAGATCGTTAATATCCTCAACCTGCGCAATAAAGTAGAGTGGGGTATTGTCGCTATTACGCACCAATGAAACGGCCAGCAAGGCCCAGACGACATCACCGGAGCGCGTGTAATAGCGTTTTTCCATGGAGTAGCTGTTGATTTCCCCGCGCGCCAGCATATCTAACTGCTCGAGATCATTATTCAGATCTTCCGGCCAGGTTAATTGCTGGAAGGTTAGCGAACGTAGCTCATCCTGGCTGTAGCCCAGAAACTGGCACAACGCTTTATTCGCCTGGAGCCATTGCCCCTCGGTCCCCACCAGCGCCATACCAATCGCGGAATATTCCATGGCATTGCGAAAGCGCGATTCGCTTTCAGAGATATGTTTGCGTTCGGCCCGAAACGCGTACATCACCATCGTCATCATATTGGCCGGCAGCAGGATCATCAAAAACGGCAGCCAAGGCAGGCTGGTCGTCAAGTTGGGTTTTGGGATGTAGAGCAGCGAAGGGGCGGCGGCCAACATCATCGAGACCATCATTACGGTGCTGAGGAAAATTAAAAATGCCTCCATTCGCGGCAGACGAACAGCGCTCCACATCAACAGGACGATAACGCAGGTAAAAGGCCATGGAAGATACATCATGGACAGCCAACTGAGCGTCAAGGTCACCAGAAGTGTGATGACGGTTTCAAGCAGTAACCGTGGGTCGCGGTGGCGGAGCAGATAATGGGGCTTAAACAGCAAACCTAACGGCACCAGCGCCAGCGCGCCTATGGACTCTGACAGCACCCAGATAAGAAAGGTATTTAACGAGGTTTCCTTTGGCAGCAATAACCACAGTAGCAAGCCGCCCAACACGGGAGGAACCACGGCGCTGCCAAAAGCCAGGCGCGCCCAGTCGTTGAGATTTTGTAAGGGGTTGTACCAGGGCAGCAGTTTACGCAATAGCATTGCGCCAACGACAGCCTCAATAATGTTGATAGCCGTATAGGTGAAGCTAAGCGATTCACCGGGGAAGAAGAGTAAGGACGCGCCGATATTACCAAATGAACAAGCCAGCGCAATTCCCGGCCACATCTTTCCCGCATGACGGTAAAAAGCCACCATCATGATTGACGTTGGGAACCAAAGCGGCGCCAGCTGCGCGCCGAAACGTGACAGTTCCAGTGAGAATAGCGTAAAAATGAAAGCCACCAGACCTAAACTGGCCATGCGCAGTAGAGGATGAGGTAAGGTAACTAAAACATGTTGGGATTGTTTACTCATTACCACTCTACCCAAATAGCCGATGTTGTCCGGGAGATATGCCGGATACATCTTGTTTAATCTGCGATTATGCTAGTACAAATAATTTACAATTTATACGCCAGCTGCGCATAAATTAACACTCTCAAGCTATTAATTCCTAAGGCTGATAGATAAATTTAGCACCTGCTTTAAAACTGATCATTTTAATTTGCGACAAGGAAAGCATTGGCGCAGGCTGGACTGGCATCGCGCCGCTGAAATCCCTATAATTGCCGCGTTTGGCGTTTCGACGCCGCCCTTCCTTAACATCCAGGTTAATCAGGTCGCTAAATTTATGACTGATCAGTCCCATCAGTGCGTCATTATCGGCATCGCCGGCGCATCGGCTTCCGGCAAGAGTCTTATTGCCAGCACGCTTTACCGCGAATTACGTGAACAAGTCGGTGACGAACATATTGGCGTTATTCCCGAAGACAGCTATTACAAAGATCAAAGCCATCTGTCGATGGAAGAACGTGTAAAAACCAACTACGACCATCCGAACGCGATGGATCACAGCCTGCTGTTTCAACATCTGCAGACGCTTAAACGCGGAAGTGCCATTGAACTACCCGTTTACAGTTATGTTGAGCATACACGCACGCAAGACACTATTCATATCGAACCCAAGAAAGTGATCATCCTGGAAGGCATTCTGCTGCTGACAGACGCGCGTTTGCGTGACGAGATGAACTTCTCTATTTTTGTTGATACGCCGCTGGATATATGCCTGATGCGCCGTATTAAACGGGACGTGAACGAGCGTGGCCGTTCCATGGATTCGGTGATGGCGCAATACCAAAAAACCGTACGTCCAATGTTCCTGCAATTTATTGAGCCTTCAAAACAATACGCCGACATCATCGTGCCGCGCGGGGGTAAAAACCGCATCGCCATCGATATTCTGAAGGCTAAAATCAGTCAGTTCTTTGAATAAGTTCAGCGAATTGTGTACCGTTCAGTGATAACCTGGCTCACCCTTAACGCGCCTGGCATTAAGGGGTTGAAGCACGAAAGGAGAAAGTGCCATGCGTTTATGTGACCGAGATATTGAAGCCTGGTTGGATGAAGGTCGCCTGTCGATCACTCCACGCCCTCCTGTCGAGCGAATCAATGGCGCCACGGTAGATGTGCGTCTTGGTAACAAATTCCGTACGTTCCGCGGTCATACGGCGGCGTATATCGATTTGAGTGGACCGAAAGATGAAGTCAGCGCTGCGCTGGATCGCGTGATGAGCGATGAAATCGTCCTTAAGGACGGCGAGGCATTTTTCCTGCATCCGGGGGAGCTTGCGCTGGCGGTGACGTTCGAATCCGTGACGTTGCCTTCCGATCTCGTCGGTTGGTTAGATGGTCGTTCTTCATTAGCGCGTCTGGGACTGATGGTACACGTTACCGCACACCGTATCGATCCGGGCTGGTCAGGGTGCATCGTACTGGAATTTTACAACTCCGGAAAATTACCGCTGGCCCTGCGCCCTGGCATGCCAATTGGCGCGTTGAGTTTCGAACCGCTTTCCGGTCCGGCTGCGCGACCTTACAATCGTCGTCAGGATGCAAAGTATCGCGATCAGCAGGGCGCCGTTGCCAGCCGGATCGATAAAGACTGAATGTTTTCAGTCCATTGGGGATAGCATGAGACGATTTCTGACAACGCTGATGATCCTTCTGGTCGTGCTGGTGGCCGGTTTTTCTGCGTTAGTACTGTTGGTGAATCCGAATGATTTCCGCGCGTATATGGTCAAGCAGGTTGCTGTGCGTAGCGGATATCAACTGCAGTTGGATGGTCCTCTGCGTTGGCACGTATGGCCTCAGTTGAGCATCCTCTCGGGGCGCATGGCGTTGACGGCTGAAGGTGCCAGCGAACCCCTGATTCGTGCTGACAATATGCGCCTCGACGTCGCGTTGTGGCCGTTGTTGAGTCATCAGCTCAGTGTGAAGCAGGTGATGCTCAAGGGGGCTGTGATTCAACTGACCCCGCAAACTGAGGCTGTGCGTGGACAAGATGCGCCCGTTGCCCCCAAAGACAATACGTTGCCCGATCTGGCGGAAGACAAAGGATGGTCGTTTGATATCGCCCGTCTGCGCGTCGCCGACAGCGTTCTGGTATTCCAGCATGAAGACGATGAGCAGGTAACGGTTCGCGATATTCGTCTGGAGATGGAACAGGATAGCCAGCATCGCGGTACGTTTGATTTCTCCGGGCGTGTGAACCGCGATCAGCGTGACCTTGCGCTATCGTTTAACGGCACCGTCGATGCTTCCGACTACCCGCATAATTTGTCCGCTAATATTGAGCAGTTAAGCTGGCAGCTACAGGGGGCCGATCTTCCGTCGCAGGGCATTAAAGGTGAGGGACAGCTTCAGGCGCAGTGGCTGGAAGAGAAAAAACAGCTCGCGTTTAGCCAGATTCATTTAACCGCTAACGACAGCTCTCTCGCCGGGCAAGCCCAGGTGTCGTTGTTAGATAAACCAGAATGGCTCGTCGATCTGAAATTTGGTCAGCTCAATCTGGACAATCTGATTGTGCAACGCGATGCCGTGGCGGCGACAAACGGTGAGGTTCAGCAAGGGCAGAGTCAGTCGACGCTGGCGCGCCCCGTCATTGCTTCGCAGGTTGATGCCGTCTCTTACCAGGGACTCAAGGGATTTTCGGCAGACATCACGTTACAGGCTGACAAAGTATTGTGGCGTAAAATGGCGTTTGAGAATGTCTCGGCAAAAATAAATAACCAGTTCGGCTTAATGAATATCGCACAGCTGGAAGGCAAAAGTAACGGTGGACGTGTTTCGCTTCCCGGTACGTTGGACGCCAGAAAAGATGCGCCGCGAGCAGTCTTTCATCCGCGGCTGGAAGGCGTAGAAATAGGCGCTATCCTCAAAGCCTTCAATTACCCCATCGCGCTGACCGGCAAGCTGTCACTGGCGGGAGATTTTTCCGGCTCGGATATTGACGCCCAGGCGTTTCGCCATAGTTGGCAAGGCCAGGCTCATGTCGAAATGAGTGATACGCGAATGGAAGGAATGAACTTCCAACAGATGATACAACAAGCCGTAGAACGCAGCGGCGGTGATGTGAAATCACAGCAAAATCTGGATAACGTCACCCGTCTGGATCGCTTTGTCACCGATATGACGCTGGATAACGGCGAGGTTACGCTGGATAACATGGCCGGTGAGTCGGCGATGCTTGCGCTGACTGGCAAGGGGACGTTAGACCTGGTGAAGCAGAATTGCGACACGCTGTTTAACATTCGCGTGCTGGGCGGTTGGGATGGCGAAAGCAAGCTGATTAAGTTCCTGAAAGCCACGCCGGTTCCTCTCAGGGTTTATGGCCAGTGGCAGGCGCTGAACTATAACTTGCAGGTCGATCAGTTGCTGCGTAAGCATCTGCAGGATGAAGCGAAACGTCGTCTGAACGATTGGGCCGATCGCAATAAAGACTCCCGCAACGGTAAAGATGTTAAAAAGTTGCTGGATAAACTCTGATTCACATTGCCGGATGGCAGCTAATGCGCCATCCGGCGGGTGATTTACACCTCGTAATCCATCTCTTCTTCACCGTGTAGCGGTATCAACTGGACTTTTTGCACGCGATGGTTTTCTACCTGCAGAGTTTTTAGTCGGTAGTCGCCAACCTGAACTTCCTCTCCGGTTTTTGGAATACGCTGTAAATATTCCATCAAAAGCCCGGCAATGGTGTGATATTCACGTTTTTCATCTAACGGAATAGGGACATACTGCACCAGATCTTCCAGCGGCATGTGACCGTTAGCTGTCCACGAACCATCGGCATTTTTCTGGATATCATGGCGGGCATCAATCTCCTCTACCTCATTTGGCAGATTACCGGCGATGGTTTCCATTACGTCACTGAGCGTTACGATCCCTTCGACAGAACCAAATTCATCTGCAATAAAAGCGAAGTGCGTGCGGGCATTACGGAACTGCTCCAGCGCCGGAAGCAGCGGCAGGGTTTCCGGGAACACCAGCGGCTGACGAATCAGGACGCGTAAGTCGAGCGCCTCGCCGCGCAGGGACTGCTGCAGCAGATCGATGACATGTACTACGCCCAGCAGCTCTTCCTCCTCGTCTTCCCCGGTAACAACCAGGCGCGTATGCTGATTTTTTTCCAGTAAAGCGCGAATTTCTGCTTCGGGTGCGTTGAGATCGACGTGTTCAATATCGTGGCGTGAGGTCATGATGCTGCTGACGGTACGCTGATTAAGATTCAGTACGCGCTCAATCATCCGCCGTTCCTGGGGCGCAAAAATCTGACCCTCCTGGTGATCCGCCAGCATAGCAGCGGTTTCGGCATCCAGTTCGGCATCTTCTTTTTGACCGCTCAGCAGCCTCATCACCGCCTCGGCAGTGCGCTGGCGCAAGGTATGGTTGGCTGACAGGAAGCGACGACGGTTAAAGATTGCCAACTGGTTCAAGGCTTCGATCATAACCGAGAAGCCGATAGCGGTGTACAGGTAACCTTTCGGGATATGGAAACCGAACCCTTCGGCGACCAGGCTGAAACCAATCATCAGCAGGAAGCTTAGGCACAGAATGACGATGGTTGGGTGGCTGTTGACAAAGCGAGTCAACGACTTACTGGCGAGCATCATCAGGCTGATGGCGATAATCACCGCCGCCATCATCACCGCCAGGTGATCGACCATCCCGACGGCGGTAATGACGGAATCCAGAGAGAAGATGGCGTCAAGCACCACAATTTGCGCG
This sequence comes from Citrobacter sp. wls717, assembly GCF_005280955.1. Lineage (NCBI taxonomy): Bacteria > Pseudomonadati > Pseudomonadota > Gammaproteobacteria > Enterobacterales > Enterobacteriaceae > Citrobacter > Citrobacter sp. wls717. The sequence goes on along the minus strand of NZ_SZWW01000014.1, from coordinate 15,354 downwards.
ACCACTCCCCAGAACTTAGCGCCTTTACGCTGGGTGGGATTGTCGCTGTCTTTGCCTTCCAGCCGTTCGTTTAGCTCCATTGTGGCTTTAAACAACAGGAAGAAACCGCCAAACAGCATAATCAGATCGCGCGCACTGAAACTGAGGCCGCGAATGCTGAACAGTGGCGTTGTCAGCGTCACCAGCCAGGATATTGATGCCAGTAGCAGCAGTCGCATGACCATCGCCAGCAGGAGCCCGGTAATACGCGCCTTATCCCGCTGGGCAGGAGGGAGTTTCTCCGCGAGGATGGCAATAAAAACAAGATTATCAATGCCAAGAACAAGTTCGATCACGATTAGCGTGACGAGTCCGGCCCAGATTGACGGATCGGCAATCCATTCCATAGTAAATGCTATACCCATAGTTGTATGACAATTGTCACAATTCGATCATGGGTAAAACTGGCGGAAAATGCAATGCCGGAAAGGGATTTCTCTGGCGGTTATATCAGGATGCCTGCGGGATAATAGCCGTAATGTAACTACAGGAAATAAATTTCTTTAGCCAACTATATTTAGGAAATATCGCAGGTGGCGTATTTTTTTAGTCATGCTGTCAATATCGATAAAATCCTAAAAACATATAAATTCCACGCTTAATATTAATCTTAAAAGCAAGTGAACGGAGGCTTGTTATCTTGCCTGCTATTCACTTAGCTGCAACAATTCTTGCGGTAATAATCAAAAGATAATATTTCCTCATTAACCGGTGACGTTATTCCCGATGCGTTGCTGTTCTGAATATGATGAAAATAAAGGAGAAGATAAAAATTTAAATTAATCAGTGCATTGGTAGCTAATGAAGCCAGGGGCGGTAGCGTGTCTGGTCACCTGAAAACAAGCCTAAATTATTCTGTCAAGAGACCGCAGATGAATCCATTATTTTTAGGACTGATGCCAGTTAAATTCCTTTTCAATTAACGGCAAGGTAAATGTGTACAGGCGAAGCCACTATTTAGAACGCACGTGATAATTACTCTGCCAAAGTGATAAATAATCAATGATGAACTCCAAACTTAAATTGATACCAGTCCTGGTATCGGTAATCTTGATAAACGGTTGTACCGTGCTTCCGGGCAGCAATATGTCTACGATGGGCAAAGATGTGATTAAACAGCAGGACGCTGATTTTGATATCAATCGGATGGTGAATGTTTATCCACTGACCCCGCGACTGGTCGAGCAATTACGTCCTCGTCCGAATGTTGCACAGCCTAACATGTCGCTGGAGCAGGAGATTGCAGGATATCAGTATCGGGTCGGTCCAGGCGATGTCCTGAATGTGACCGTCTGGGATCATCCTGAACTAACAACCCCGGCCGGGCAGTATCGTAGCTCAAGCGATACCGGCAACTGGGTGCAGCCTGATGGCACCATGTTTTACCCCTACATTGGCAAAGTCAGCGTGGTGGGAAAAACGCTGGCAGAAATTCGTAGTGATATTACCGGGCGCTTAGCGAAGTACATTGCTGACCCGCAGGTGGACGTTAATATCGCCGCTTTCCGCTCGCAGAAGGCTTATGTCTCCGGGCAGGTGAATAAATCTGGCCAGCAGGCCATCACCAACGTACCGCTTACCATTCTTGATGCCATTAACGCCGCAGGTGGTCTCACCGAGGCGGCTGACTGGCGCAATGTTGTACTGACTCACAAAGGGCAGGAGCAACGAATTTCACTGCAAGCGCTGATGCAAAATGGCGACCTGAGCCAGAACCGTCTGCTCTATCCTGGCGACATTCTGTTTGTTCCGCGTAATGACGATTTGAAAGTCTTCGTGATGGGGGAAGTGAAGAAGCAGAGCACCCTCAAAATGGACTTCAGCGGTATGACGCTCACCGAAGCGCTTGGCAATGCGGAAGGTATCGATCTGACCACCTCCAACGCCAGCGGCATTTTCGTTATTCGTCCGTTGAAAGGCGAAAGCGGGCACAACGGCAAGATCGCCAATATCTATCAGCTTGATATGTCCGATGCGACTTCGCTGGTGATGGCGACGTCATTCCGACTCCAGCCTTACGATGTGGTGTATGTCACGACCGCGCCGGTTGCCCGCTGGAACCGTTTGATCAATCAGTTGCTGCCGACCATTAGCGGTGTTCGCTATATGACGGACACGGCCAGCGACCTTCACAACTGGTAATCGTCATGTTTAACAAAATATTGGTTGTCTGTGTGGGGAACATTTGCCGTTCCCCGACGGCAGAACGCTTGTTAAGGAAGTTTCATCCGGCGTTGACGGTCTCTTCTGCAGGTCTCGGGGCGCTGGTGGGTAAAGGTGCGGATCCCTGTGCTATTAGCGTCGCGCAGGCGCACAACCTGTCACTGGAAAATCATTGTGCCCGCCAGATCTCAGGACGCATGTGCCGGGAGTATGACCTGATCCTGACCATGGAAAAACGCCATATTTCAGCCCTGTGCGAAATGGTGCCGGAGATGCGCGGCAAAGTGATGCTTTTTGGTCACTGGGACAGCGAACGTGAAATTCCCGACCCATACCGTAAAAGTCGGGATGCGTTTGACGCGGTGTACGCATTACTTGAACGGTCTGCCCGCCAGTGGGCTCAGGCATTGAACGCGGAGCAGGGAAAACAATGACAGAAAAAGTAAAACAGTCTGCCGCGCCGGTTACGGGCAATGATGAAATCGATATTGGTCGTCTGGTAGGAACGGTGGTTGAAGCTCGCTGGTGGGTGCTTGGTATTACGGCGACGTTTGCGTTATGTGCGGCGGTCTACACGCTGTTTGCCACGCCGATCTACAGTGCGGATGCGCTGGTGCAAATTGAGCAAAATACCGGGAATTCCCTGGTGCAGGATATTGGCTCGGCGTTGTCGAATAAACCGCCGGCTTCGGAAGCGGAAATTCAGCTCATTCAGTCACGGCTGGTACTGGGAAAAACGGTAGACGATCTCAATCTGGATATCGCGGTGACGAAAGATACATTTCCGATTTTTGGCGCAGGCTGGGATCGGTTGATGGGGCGCCAGAATGAAACCGTTAATGTCACCACCTTTACGCTGCCAAAGGCGATGAAGGAACAGACTTTTACGCTAAGCGTGTTGAACGATAAAAGTTATCAATTAGTCAGTGATGGGGGATTTAGCGCCCGCGGTCAGGTTGGGCAATTGTTGAATCACGATGGCGTGACGATGCTGGTTGAGGCGATTCATGCCAGCCCTGAGAGCCAATTTACCGTCAGCAAATTTTCCACATTGGGCATGATTAACACCCTGCAAAATAACCTGATGGTGACAGAAACCGGCAAAGATACTGGCGTATTGAGCCTGACTTTTACCGGCGAAGACCGCGAACAAATCCGCCAGATCCTCGACAGTATTACCCGCAACTATCTGCAACAAAACGTAGAACGTAAGTCAGAAGAGGCCGCTAAAAGTCTGGCGTTTCTGGCAAAACAGTTGCCTGAGGTGCGTAACCGGCTGGACGTTGCCGAAAATAAGCTGAATGCCTTCCGTCAGGATAAAGACTCCGTGGATTTGCCGCTGGAAGCTAAAGCGGTGCTCGATTCCATGGTAAATATCGATGCGCAGCTCAACGAACTTACCTTTAAAGAAGCGGAAATCTCCAAGTTATTCACCAAAGCGCACCCGGCGTATCGCACATTGCTGGAAAAACGCCAGGCGCTGGAAGATGAGAAAAGCAAGCTGAACGGGCGTGTTACGGCAATGCCGAAAACGCAGCAGGAAATTGTCCGGCTGACCCGCGATGTGGAGTCCGGTCAGCAGGTCTATATGCAGCTGTTAAATAAGCAACAGGAACTGAAGATCACCGAGGCGAGTACGGTCGGAGATGTACGCATCGTCGATCCCGCGATTGCCCAGCCAGGCGTGCTGAAGCCGAAAAAGGCGTTGATTATTCTCGGTAGCATTATTCTTGGTTTGATGCTTTCGGTGGTGGGCGTATTGCTGCGTTCCCTGTTTAATCGCGGCATTGAAAGCCCGCAGGCGCTGGAAGAGCATGGCATCAGCGTTTATGCCAGCATCCCGCTTTCAGAATGGCAAAAAGCGCGCGATAACGTTCAGACGATTAAAGGTGTGAAGCGTTACAAACAAACCCAGTTACTGGCGGTGGGGAATCCAACGGATCTCGCCATAGAAGCGGTCCGTAGCCTGCGTACCAGTCTGCACTTCGCCATGATGCAGGCGCGCAACAACGTGTTGATGCTGACCGGCGTCAGCCCGTCGATAGGTAAAACATTTGTCTGCGCTAACCTGGCGGCGGTCATTAGCCAGACCCACAAGCGCGTGCTGTTGATCGACTGTGACATGCGCAAAGGCTATACCCACGAACTGCTGGGGACCAGTAACGTCAACGGTCTGTCCGAGATCCTCGTCGGTAAGGGGGATATCTCCTCCAGCGCGAAACCGACCTCCATTGCGAATTTTGATCTGATCCCTCGCGGACAAATCCCTCCTAATCCATCTGAGCTTCTGATGAGTGAACGCTTTGGCGAACTGATTACGTGGGCCAGCGAGCACTATGACCTGGTCCTGATAGATACCCCGCCAATACTGGCGGTGACCGATGCGGCAATTGTTGGCCGCCATGTCGGCACCACGCTGATGGTGGCGCGTTATGCGGTCAATACGCTGAAAGAGGTGGAAACCAGCCTGAGTCGATTTGAGCAAAACGGCATTCAGGTTAAAGGGGTGATTCTGAACTCGATCTTCCGCCGTGCCAGTGGCTATCAGGATTACGGTTACTACGAATACGAATACACGTCGGATTCGAAATAGATAACGAACAGCAACGCATATCGAATGTAGGTCTGATAAGCGTAGCGCCATCAGGCAACTTTATTTGGGAAACGAAAATGACGACAGAAAACCCACTCATTTCAATTTATATGCCAACCTGGAATCGCCAACAGCTGGCCATTCGGGCGATTAAATCGGTGTTGCGCCAGGACTATCCTCACTGGGAGATGATCATCGTGGATGACTGTTCTTCCTCGTATGAGCAACTACAGCAGTTCGTTGAGGAACTGAACGACCCACGCGTGTGCTATACGCATAACGCGACGAACTCTGGGGCCTGCGCGGTACGCAATCAGGCCATCATGCAGGCTAATGGGCAATATATTACGGGTATTGATGATGATGATGAATGGACGCCGAATCGCCTGAGCGTGTTTCTGCAGCATCGTCATCAACTGGTTACGCACGCGTTTCTGTATGCCAATGATTATGTTTGTGAAGGCGAAGTGTATTCGCAACCGGCCAGTCTGCCGCTCTATCCGAAGTCAGTTTACTCCCGACGCAAGTTTTACAAGCGCAATATTATTGGTAATCAGGTGTTTACGTGGGCATGGCGTTTTAAAGCATGCCTGTTCGATACCACACTGAAAGCCGCGCAGGATTACGACATTTTTCTCAGGATGGTGGTGGCGTACGGCAAACCGTGGAAGGTCAAAGAGGCGACGCAGATCCTGCATGTGAACCACGGTGAGATGCGCATTACCTCGTCACCGCATAAATTCTCCGGCTACTTTCAGTTCTATCGTAAGCACAAAGGTAAATTTGACCGGGCGAGTAAGAAATATCAGCTGTTTACGCTCTATCAGATCCGCAATAAACGAATGAACTGGCGCACGCTGCTGACGTTGCTTTCCATTCGCAACAGTAAGCGTCTGGCCGACGGACTGCGAGGACGCTAAGTATGCTGGAAGATTTACGTGCGAACGGCTGGAGTCTGCGCCCCTGCTGCATGGTAGTGGCCTATCGGATTGCCCATTTTTGCTCCGTCTGGCGTAAAAAAAATATCTTGAACAACCTGTGGGCTGCGCCGGTGCTGGTGTTGTATCGCCTGATCACTGAATGCCTGTTTGGTTATGAAATTCAGGCCGCTGCATCTATCGGTCGTCGTTTCACTATCCATCATGGTTATGGCGTAGTGATCAATAAACACGTGGTGGCAGGGGACGATTTAACCCTGCGCCACGGTGTCACCATTGGCAATCCTGGCGGCAAAGATTTGTCCTGTCCGGTCATCGGTAACGGTGTCGAACTGGGGGCCAACGTCACTGTGCTCGGCGATGTCGCTATTGGCGATAACGTGACCATTGGCGCCGGGAGCGTGGTAGTGGATAGCATCCCTGACAACACGCTGGTGGTGGGCGAGAAAGCACGAGTGAAGGTAACAAAATGAATATCTTACAATTTAATGTGCGACTCGCAGAAGGTGGAGCGGCAGGTGTGGCGTTAGATCTGCATCTGCGCGCGCTGGCGAAAGGGTTGACGTCACGCTTTGTGTACGGCTATGGCAAAGGCGGCAAGAAAAGCGCCAGCCACGGTAATTATCCGCATGTTATCAAACATACGCCGCGCCTGATGTCGGCGGCGAATATTGCGCTATTTCGTTTCGCTAACCGCGACCTGTTTGGCAATCTTAACAGTTTATATCGTACGGTGACCCGCACATCCGGCCCGCTGGTACTGCATTTTCATGTGCTGCACAGTTACTGGTTGAACCTGGAAGAGGTCGTGACCTTTTGTGAAAAGGTGAAGGCGCATAAACCGGACATCACCTTTGTCTGGACGCTGCACGATCACTGGAGCGTGACCGGGCGTTGCGCTTTCACAGACGGGTGTGAACGCTGGAAAACAGGCTGCCAGAAATGCCCGACGTTAAGCAACTATCCGCCGGTAAAAATCGACAAAGCCCATCAGCAGGTGCCCGCTAAGCGGCAGAGGTTTCGCGACATGTTAGCGCTTGGCTGCCAGTTTATCTCTCCCAGCCAGCATGTGGCTGACGCGTTCAACAGTCTGTATGGCATGGGGCGCTGCCGCATTATTAACAACGGTATTGATGTGGCAACCGAAGCCATTCTTGCCGAACTGCCCGCCAGACATGAACCACACGGCAGACCGAAAATCGCGGTGGTGGCTCATGACCTGCGCTATGACGGTAAAACCAATCAGCGCCTGGTGCAGGAGATGATGGCGCTCGGGGAAAAAATTGAGCTGCATACCTTCGGCAAATTTTCTCCCTTTGCTGGCGATAATGTCATCAATCATGGCTTCGAAAGCGATAAGCGAACGTTGATGAGTGCGCTTAACGAGATGGATGGACTGGTGTTCAGCTCCCGCGTTGATAATTACCCGCTGATTCTGTGCGAAGCGCTTTCCATCGGGGTACCGGTGATTGCTACGCACAGCGAGGCGGCACAAGAGGTACTGGCGAAAGCGGGCGGCAAAACGTTCAGTGAAGCGGATGTATTGCGGCTGGTACAACTGAAAAAATCAGACATTGCGCAGGCGGTATTCGACACGTCGCTTGCCGCGTTCAGCCAGCGCAGCCGGGTGGCATACAGTGGACAACAGATGCTGGAGGAATATGTCTCGTTCTATCAGAATCTGTAGCTATCTGCTGCTACCGCTGCTTTATCTGCTGGTTAACGTCAAACTTGCCCAGCTTGGCGAGAGCTTCCCGATAACGATTGTCACATTCTTGCCCGTTCTGCTGTTGCTGTTTGTCGAGCGCATCAATATTAAAAAATTAATGATTGCGCTGGGCGTGGGGGGAGGGTTGACGGCGTTTAACTACCTGTTCGGTCAATCGCTGAATGCCAGTAAGTACGTCACGTCCGCGATGCTGTTTGTCTATACCGTGGTGATTATTGGCATGGTGTGGAGTATTCGCTTCAAAACCATTTCGCCGCATAACTATATTAAGATCCTGCGCTTTTTCTGGCTGGTTGTCGGGCTGGTGGTAGGGTTAGCGGCAGTTGAAATGGCGCAGATCATTCTCAGCGGCGGCAGCAGTTTAATGGAAGTTATTTCGAAATATCTTATTTACAGTAACAGCTATGTTCTGAACTTTATTAAGTTTGGCGGAAAACGCACCACTGCGCTTTATTTCGAACCGGCATTCTTCGCTCTGGCGTTAATCTCAATTTGGCTCAGTATCAAACAGTTTGGTATCAAAACGCCTAAGTCCGATGCTATGATTCTGGCAGGGATAATATTATCAGGGTCGTTTTCCGGGGTGATGACGTTTATTTTGTTTTATCTCCTGGAGTGGGCGTTCCAGTACCTGAATAAGGATGCGATTAAAAAGAAGTTGCCGCTGGCGATAATCTCATTAAGCGTTTTTTTAGTCGGTGTGATATTTGCGTTTCCATACATCGCAACGCGCCTTGGGGATTTAGGCACCGAGGGGTCATCATCGTATTATCGAATCGTGGGACCGCTAGTGATGGTCGGTTATTCGTTAATGCATGTTGATGGCGTCGTAAGATTCGGTTCGCTTTATGAATATGTCGCGTCATTCGGAATTTTTAACGGTGCGGATGTGGGTAAAACGATAGACAATGGTTTGTATCTGCTGATTATTTATTTTTCGTGGTTCGCCGTGATATTAACCCTGTGGTACATGGGGAAAGTTATGAAGATGATGATCACTGCTTTTGGTGATAATCAGAATTATCGGGTGCAGTTATATCTTTTTACGCCGCTGTCGCTGTTTTTTACAGGGTCAGTATTTAGTCCGGAATACGCTTTTTTAATTGTGTGTCCGTTTATTTTGCGCAAGGCGCTGAATATCGCGAGGTAAATCACATGCTGCTTAGTATTATTACCGTCGCCTTTCGCAATCTGGAAGGGATCGTCAAAACTCACGCCTCGCTGGCACACCTGGCGCAGGCAGGCGATATCAGTTTTGAGTGGATTGTTGTTGATGGCGGCTCCTCTGACGGTACGTCGGCGTTTCTTGAAGGTCTCGGTGGAGAGCACCGGTTACGGTTTGTCAGTGAACCGGATAACGGCATTTATGATGCGATGAACAAAGGCATTGCGATGGCGTGCGGGCGCTTTGCGCTGTTCCTCAATTCCGGGGATATTCTGCATGCCGATGCAGCTCAGTTCATCCGCCAGTTAAAAACGCAGAGTGATAAAGCCATGGTTATCGGCGACGCGTTGCTGGATTTTGGCAATGGCAACAAAATTAAGCGCCGGGCAAAGCCGGGTTGGTATATTTATCACAGCCTGCCTGCCAGCCATCAGGCCATCTTTTTTCCGCTCTCTGGACTGAATGTCTGGCGTTATGATTTGCAATATAAAATATCGTCCGATTACGCGCTGGCTGCCAGACTATATAAATCTGGTTACGCTTTCAAAAAACTGGACGGGCTGGTGTCGGAGTTTTCGATGGGCGGAGTGTCAACGACGAATAATCTGGAATTATGCCGCGATGCAAAAAAAGTTCAGCGGCAGATATTACATATGCCAGGTTTTTTGACTGGGGTTTCTGAATATTTACGGCTGCGTACAACCGGTAAAACAAAAACTTTATATGGCAAAACGTAAGGGCACATTATGCAGGATTTAAGCGGCTTCAGCGTGCCGAAAGGTTTTCGCGGTAGCGGTGTCATTAAAGTGCAATTATGGTGGGCGGTACAGGCGACACTGTTTCGCTGGTCACCCCAGGTAATGTATCGCTGGCGTGCGTTTTTATTACGAATATTCGGTGCGAAAATAGGAAAAAACGTAGTTATTCGACCTTCAGTAAAAATTACTTATCCGTGGAAATTAACCCTGGGAGATTATGCCTGGGTGGGTGATGACGCGGTTTTATATACGTTGGGTAATATTACGATTGGCGCACACGCGGTTATTTCGCAAAAAAGTTATTTATGTACCGGAAGTCATGATTACGCCAGCCAACATTTTGATATTAACGCCACACCGATTGTGGTTGGCGATAAATGCTGGCTGGCGACAGATGTCTTTGTCGCGCCTGGCGTGACGATTGGCGATGGCACCGTCGTTGGAGCACGCAGCAGCGTATTTAAATCGCTGCCAGCAAATGTCGTTTGTCGGGGAAACCCCGCAGTAGTCACGCGCGAACGCGTCGAGAAAGTTACTCCCTGAGGGGATCATTTAAGAGGTAATAACATGTCAAAAGTCGCTCTCATCACTGGCGTAACCGGGCAGGATGGTTCTTACCTGGCAGAATTCCTGCTGGAAAAAGGGTATGAAGTGCACGGCATTAAGCGTCGCGCTTCATCATTCAACACCGAACGTGTGGACCATATCTACCAGGATCCACATTCAAGCAACCCCAAATTCCATCTGCACTATGGCGATTTGACGGATTCATCCAACCTGACCCGTATTTTAAAAGAGGTCCAACCGGATGAGGTCTATAACCTGGGCGCCATGAGTCATGTCGCGGTGTCGTTTGACTCACCGGAATACACCGCGGACGTCGATGCAATAGGTACGTTGCGTTTGCTGGAGGCTATCCGCTTCCTTGGTCTGGAAAAGAAGACCCGTTTCTATCAGGCCTCCACCTCAGAACTCTACGGCCTGGTACAGGAAATTCCGCAGAAAGAGACCACGCCGTTTTACCCGCGTTCGCCCTATGCGGTGGCTAAGCTCTACGCCTACTGGATTACCGTTAACTACCGCGAATCCTACGGTATGTATGCCTGTAACGGCATCCTGTTTAACCACGAATCTCCACGCCGTGGTGAAACTTTCGTCACCCGTAAAATCACCCGCGCCATTGCCAACATCGCTCAGGGCCTGGAGTCATGCCTGTACCTGGGCAACATGGATTCGCTGCGTGACTGGGGGCATGCCAAAGATTACGTCAGGATGCAGTGGATGATGCTGCAGCAGGATCAGCCGGAAGATTTCGTCATTGCCACCGGCGTGCAATATTCCGTGCGTCAGTTTGTAGAAATGGCGGCGGCGCAACTGGGTATCAAACTGCGTTTTGAAGGTGAAGGCGTGAATGAAAAAGGCATTGTGGTTTCCGTGACCGGACACGATGCGCCAGGCGTGAAACCTGGGGACGTGATAATCGCCGTCGATCCGCGCTATTTCCGTCCGGCAGAAGTAGAAACGCTATTGGGCGACCCGGCCAGAGCACATGAAAAACTCGGCTGGAAACCGGAAATTACGCTGCGCCAGATGATCTCTGAAATGGTTGCTAACGACCTTGAAGCAGCGAAGAAACATTCCCTGCTGAAGTCGCACGGTTACGAGGTTGCCATCGCGCTGGAGTACTGAGGATGAAGAAACAACGTATTTTTGTGGCGGGCCATCGCGGGATGGTGGGGGCCGCCATCGTAAGACAGCTGGCCCAACGAGATAATGTCGAACTGGTGCTGCGTACCCGAGATGAGCTTAACCTGCTGGATGGAGACGCGGTGCGTCACTTCTTCGCCGCTGAACGTATTGACCAGGTGTACCTGGCGGCGGCAAAAGTGGGTGGGATCGTGGCCAATAACACGTATCCCGCTGATTTTATTTACGAAAATATGATGATTGAGAGCAACATTATTCATGCGGCGCATCTGCATAACGTGAATAAACTGCTGTTTCTCGGATCATCCTGTATTTATCCCAAACATGCTAGCCAGCCAATAGCAGAAAGCGAACTCTTGCAGGGGCAACTGGAGCCGACCAACGAGCCGTATGCGATTGCCAAAATAGCCGGCATCAAGCTGTGTGAATCGTATAACCGTCAGTATGGCCGTGATTATCGCTCGGTGATGCCGACGAATTTGTACGGGCCGCATGACAACTTTCATCCAAGCAATTCGCATGTGATCCCGGCGCTGCTGCGCCGCTTTCACGAAGCCTGCGAGCAAAATGCGCCGGATGTGGTGGTGTGGGGAAGCGGCACGCCGATGCGCGAGTTTCTGCATGTGGATGATATGGCGGCGGCCAGCATCCACGTAATGGAGCTGGCTCATGAAGTCTGGCAGGAATATACCCAGCCGATGCTGTCGCATATCAATGTGGGTACCGGCGTGGACTGCACCATCCGTGAACTGGCCCAGACCATTGCCAAGGTAGTGGGTTACAAGGGGCGCGTGGTGTTTGACGCCAGCAAACCGGACGGGACGCCGCGCAAATTACTCGACGTTACGCGTTTGCATCAGTTGGGCTGGTATCACGAGATATCACTTGAGGCAGGGCTTGCCAGCACCTGGCAGTGGTTCCTTGAAAACCAGCAGCGTTATCGGGGGTAAGCATGTTTTTACGTCATGAGGATTTTGCCACCGTCGTACGTTCAACCCCGCTGATTTCTATCGACTTGATCGTGGAAAACGCCGAGGGAGAGTTTCTGCTCGGTAAGCGTCTCAATCGTCCGGCGCAGGGCTACTGGTTCGTTCCCGGCGGTCGTGTGCAAAAAGATGAATCGCTACATGCGGCTTTTGAACGGCTGACTGAAGCTGAGTTGGGGTTGCGTCTACCGCTGTCCGCCGCTGAGTTTTATGGTGTCTGGCAGCACTTCTATGACGACAACTTTTCCGGGGATGATTTCTCAACGCATTACATCGTGCTGGGATTTCGTCTGCGCGTATCAGAAAACGACCTGCAACTGCCTGATGCACAACATGATGCCTACCGCTGGCTGGCGGCGACAGAGATTCAGGCCAGTGACAGCGTACACGCCAACAGCCGGGCTTACTTCTGCCAGGCAAGCCAGAGCGGAGTACCTGGGCTATGAGGATCCTGGTGTATGGCATTAACTACTCGCCGGAGCTGACCGGTATTGGCAAGTACACCGGTGAAATGGTGGAGTGGATGGCGCAACAAGGTCATGACGTGCGGGTGATCACCGCGCCGCCTTATTATCCGCAATGGAAAGTTAATGGTCGCTATTCATCCTGGCGCTATCGTCGCGAGGAGGGGGATGCCACCGTCTGGCGTTGTCCGCTGTATGTGCCTGAGCAACCCTCAACGCTCAAGCGCCTGCTGCATTTGGGCAGTTTCGCCCTGAGCAGCTTCTTCCCGCTGCTGGCGCAACGTCGCTGGAAGCCGGATCGCATCATCGGCGTGGTGCCGACGCTGTTTTGTACGCCGGGGATGCGCTTGCTGGCAAAACTCAGCGGCGCGCGCACGCTGCTGCACATTCAGGATTATGAAGTCGATGCCATGTTGGGACTTGGCATGGCAGGCAAAGGCAAGCGCGGTATGGTGGCGAAACTGGCCTGCGTGTTTGAACGCAGTGGTTTGCACAGCGTGGACAATATTTCGACGATTTCCCGTTCCATGATGCGCAAAGCCATGGAAAAAGGCGTTGCGCCACGCAAGGTTATTTTCTTTCCTAACTGGTCGGAAGTGGCGCGCTTTCGTGACGTGACCGACGCCGATGCTTTGGCGTTGCGCCAGAAACTGGGATTGCCCGCGGATCAAAAAATCATTCTCTACTCGGGCAATATCGGTGAAAAGCAGGGGCTTGAGTGCGTCATCGACGCGGCGGCCCAATTGAGTGAGCAACCCTGGCTGTTTGCGATCGTCGGGCAGGGCGGGGGCAAAGCGCGACTGGAGACCATGGTCAGCGAACGCGACCTGCGCAACGTAATGTTCTTTCCGCTGCAATCTTATGAAGCGCTGCCTGCGCTGCTCAAGCTCGCGGACTGTCATCTGGTCGTACAAAAGCGTGGCGCGGCGGATGCAGTACTGCCGTCCAAACTGACTAATATCCTCGCCGTTGGCGGTAACGCGGTGATTACCGCTGAGCCTGAGACCGAATTGGGTCAGTTGTGTGACGCTCATCCTGGCATCGCGGTGTGTGTCGAGCCGGAATCAGTCAATGCGCTGGTTGGCGGGATTCAACAGGCGCTAACCATGCCAAAAGTTAACACGGTGGCACGTGAGTATGCCGAACGCTCGTTGGATAAAGAAAACGTGCTGAATCAATTTATTGCTGATATTCGGGGTACATGATGAGTCAAAACAAACTCTTTCCGGTAGTCATGGCCGGTGGCTCGGGTAGCCGTTTATGGCCACTGTCCCGCGTACTGTATCCAAAGCAGTTCCTGTGTCTGAAAGGCGATCTCACCATGTTGCAGACGACGATTTGCCGTCTGAACGGTGTGGAGTGCGAAAGCCCGGTTGTTATCTGTAATGAACAACACCGTTTTATCGTTGCGGAACAGTTACGGCAACTGCACAAACTGACCGAGAACATTATTCTCGAACCAGCCGGACGCAACACTGCGCCAGCCATAGCGCTGGCTGCGCTGGCGGCAAAACGTCAGTGTCCGGGTGACGATCCGCTGCTACTGGTGCTGGCGGCCGATCACATGATTGCCGACGAAGAGGCATTTCGCGAAGCGGTTCGCAATGCGATGCCGTATGCCAGTGCGGGTAAGCTGGTGACGTTTGGTATCGTCCCGGACCAACCGGAGACTGGCTACGGCTATATCCGTCGAGGCGAGGTTTCACCGTCGAATACTGACGCGGTGGCTTTTGAGGTGGCGCAGTTTGTTGAAAAACCCAATCTGGAAACCGCACAGGCGTATGTGGCAAGCGGCGACTACTACTGGAACAGCGGGATGTTCCTGTTCCGGGCAGGCCGTTACCTGGAAGAATTGAAAAAGTATCGTCCCGATATTCTTGAGGCCTGCGAAAACGCCATGAGCACCGTCGACCCCGATCTCGATTTTATTCGCGTTGATGAACAGGCGTTTCTCGCCTGCCCGGAAGAGTCTGTGGACTATGCGGTAATGGAACGTACGGCCGATGCGGTGGTGATGCCAATGAATGCAGGCTGGAGCGATGTCGGCTCCTGGTCATCATTGTGGGAAATCAGCGCCCATACTGCCGAAGGTAATGTGCATCACGGCGATGTCATTAGCCACAAAACGGAAAACAGCTACGTCTATGCCGAATCCGGGTTGGTGACGACCGTCGGGGTGAAAGATCTGGTGGTGGTGCAGACCAAAGACGCGGTACTGATTGCCGATCGCAACGCGGTACAGGATGTCAAAAAAGTGGTGGAGAAAATTAAAGCTGACGGGCGCCATGAGCACCACATTCACCGCGAAGTTTATCGTCCGTGGGGCAAATATGACTCCATTGATGCCGGAGACCGTTACCAGGTCAAGCGAATTACCGTCAAGCCTGGCGAGGGATTGTCCGTGCAGATGCATCATCATCGGGCTGAGCACTGGGTTGTGGTTGCAGGTACCGCGAAAGTGACAATTAATGATGATATCAAACTGCTCGCTGAAAACGAGTCTGTCTATATTCCGCTGGGAGCGACCCACTGTCTGGAGAACCCCGGAAAAATCCCGCTCGATCTGATTGAAGTGCGTTCCGGATCTTACCTCGATGAGGATGATGTGGTGCGGTTTGCGGACAGATACGGGCGCGCCTGATGCCGGATGCGCTTATCCGGCCTGCAACAGCGTAGGCTCGGTAAGGGAAGCGCACCGGGCAATGCATTAACACTTATTAAAAAGGCTCATTAAGAGTCAGGGCCTCCTGTTGCCTGAAAAAGGGTAAATCATGACAAAACTGACCTGTTTTAAAGCGTATGACATCCGCGG
>NZ_SZWW01000036.1:346-496 GCF_005280955.1 Citrobacter sp. wls717 | reverse complement strand
GTACAAGCGGAAAGAGATTGCGTCTTGTCGATGGAACAGCAATCAGTGCGCCCGGGGGCGGCAGCGCTGAATGGCGACTACATATGGGATATGATCCTCATACCTGTCAGTTCACTGATTTTGAGCTAACCGACAGCAGAGACGCTGAAC
>NZ_SZWW01000036.1:0-100 GCF_005280955.1 Citrobacter sp. wls717 | reverse complement strand
TCCCTTTCCGGCACGTCTCATTGCCGTATCACTTCCTCCCGAAAAAGCATTAATCAGTAAAACCCGACTGCTCAGCGAGAATCGTCGAAAAGGACGAGTA